>NZ_BSSY01000004.1:0-542079 GCF_030269225.1 Actinoplanes sp. NBRC 101535
TCCGGCGTCGATGCCGACAGCCGCCGTGGTGACCGGTCCCGGCGCGATGGTGTCCTCGCAGAGCAAGGACACGAACCAGCGCCCGGCACTGTCCCAGGACACCGTCACCGTGGACGGCGACTGTCCCCCGGGCAGCGGCCGGGACCACACGATGTCCAGCGGCGCGGCCATCTTCGCCAGGGTCAGCTTGCCGTCGGTGAATCGGAACGCGGACGGGGTGAACTCGGCCGACGCCCGGGACTTGCGCTTGGACTTGAAGCGCGGGTACCTGGCCCGCTTCTCCCAGAACGCGGAGAACGCGCCCTGGAGGTGCCGCAGGCACTGCTGGAGCGCAACCGAGGAGACTTCGTTGAGGAAGGCCAGTTCTTCGGACTTCTTCCACGCGGTCAGCATCGCCGACGTGGCGTTGTAGTTGACCCGCTCCTGCCGGAGATACCAGCCCTCGGTGCGGGCCTGCAACGCCAGGTTGTAGACCTTGCGCACGCAGCCGAACGTCCGGTTCAGCAGGTCAGCCTGCTCCGGAGTCGGGTAGAAGCGGAACTTGAAAGCCCGCTTCACCGTGCGCTTGGACATACCTCACATGTTAGCACGCTTGTTTGTAACCGATCTTGCGGGCAGGCTGCCGGTAGACGCCGAGTTCGCCTTGACGGCGAATCGGCTACCCCTGACCTGCTCCGCAGGAGTCCGTTTCCTCTCCGGCCTGAAGGCCGGAGTATCCACGGAGACATCTGATGACCACCGGGGCCGGGCCGCTGCGGGACGGGACCGGCCGGGGTCGGGCCGCTGCGGGACGGGCCGGGGTCAGGCCGCTTCGAGACGGGACCGGCTGCCGTCCTCGAGGCGCTGGAACGTGCCGTTGAAGAACAGCAGCGGCTGCTTCCCCGGGGTGCTCGCCAGGTCGACCACCCGGCCGATCGTCAGGTAGTGGTCGCCGGCCTCCACGTCACGCTCCAGGTCGCATTCGATGCTGGCCAGCACGCCGTCCAGGATCGGGCTGCCGGTGACGCCGGGCTGCCAGGCCACGCCGCGCCACTTGTCGGTGCCGGAGCGGGCGAACTGCCGGCACAGGTCCTCCTGGCCGGCTTCCAGGATGTTCACGCAGAACCGCCCGGCCTTGCGGATCAGCGGGTACGACGTCGAGGTCCGCGCCGGGGAGAAGGCGATCAGCGGCGGCTCCAGCGACAGGCTGAAGAACGACTGGCATGTCATGCCGACCGGGGTGCCGTCGAGGACGGCGGTGATGACGGTGACGCCGGACGCGAAGCCGCCGAGTACGCGACGGAACTCCGAGATGTCAGCCATGGGGCACTTCCTTCACAGGGTGGCGGGGACATCGGTTACCGCGGAGCTGTCCGGAATGGTCGCCAGTGCACATCCAGGGATGAGACCGGAGTCCTGCGGGGTGATGCTACGGGTGGCTCAGTGGTGCCGGCTTGCCGTCGGCACCGTGGATCCACACCTCGATGCCCAGGTCGCGGGCCGCCCGGGTGGTCCACCCGGACGGTGTGAAGACCTGGGCGACGGTTTCGCTGACGCACAGCACGATCCGGGACTCCGGGAACCGTGTGGTGCGCAGCCAGGTCAGTTTGAACATGTCGGCCATCACCTTGTTGCGGTGCGGGGACCGGAAGGCACCCTGGTTGCCGACCATCTGGACGAGCAGGCCGAAGTCCTCGTCGGCGCCCTCGATCTCCAGGCGGGTGCCGTCGCCCAGGTCGAGCGAGCGGGGGCGCAGCGTCACCCCGAAGGTGTCGGTGAGGGCCAGCAGCATCGCGCGTTCGATGCTGTCCGGCCCGAAGCGCCGCCATCCCCGCTCCGCCAGCTCGATCATGGCGACCACGGCAGGTCCGGGACGGTCTCGCCGTCGGCCAGCCGCCGGGCGATCCGCTCGTCGGCGCGCATCGCCTCGATCAGGGCCGGTACGCCGTCGAACCGCACCTGGAGGCGGATCAGGGTGAGGATCTCCACCTGGGCGATCTGTCCGTACATGTCCTCGTCGCGGTCGAGCACGTACGCCTCGACGGTCCGCGCGCCCGGTCCGAAGGTCGGGTTGGTGCCGACCGACACCAGGGCCGGGGCGGTCCAGTCGCCGAGGGTGAAGTTGCCGAACCAGACGCCGTCCGCCGGAACCGCCGCCGGGTCGGTGACGTCCACGTTCGCGGTGGGGAACCCCATCGGGCGTCCCCGTCCGGCACCCCGGATGATCTCGCCACTGATCGTCATATCGCCTCCACCGTCACAGGTCGGGGTATCAGGGCCACGGCGAGGGCGGCCGCCGCGGCCAGGAACAGTCCGCCGAGCACGGCACAGGCCGCCTCGGCGCCGGCCACGTCGGCGACCGCAAACACCATGATCGGCCCGACAGCGGCTCCGATGTCACCCGCGGTCCGAGTGAGGCCGATCACGCCGCCCGCCGCGTCCGCCGGGTAGGCGTCCCCGGTGACCACTCCCGGAAGCACCCCGATCACGCTGGTGGCCAGCGAGTAGCCGACGATCGCCGCGGTGAAACCGGCCGGCACGTGCAGCAGCGGCAGGGCCGCCAGGGCGAGCGCCCCGAGAATCCCGGCCGGGATCAGCAGGGTGTTGCGGGCGCCCCGGTCCACCCAGCGTCCGATCAGCGGCATCGCGGCCAGGCTCGCCACCGTGCCGGCCGCGGTGGCGACGCCGAGGGTGAACGGGGTCAGGCCGCCGCTGTCGTAGGCGAGCACCGGCACCAGGCTCTGCTCCCCCGCGAACCGGACCAGGAACGTCGCGAACGACAGGGCGCAGAGCGCGACGAGCAGTCCGGGCCGGCCGTACCGGCGCGGCCCGGGCACAGCCGCGGGACGAGCCACCGGCGCCGACCAGTACAACGCGGCCGGGCGAACCGCGTCGACGAGCAGGCAGACCAGCGCGGGCACGGCCGCGACCGGGAACGTCCAGGCCGGGCCGACCAGCCCGACGACCGAGCCGCCGAGCAGCGCCCCGGCCGCGCCGGCGCTCATCTGCACCACCGTCGCGGTGGCCATCGCCGAACCGCGCCGGCCGGCCGGCGCCCCGGCGACCAGCAGCGCGAACCCGATGGTCACCGCCGCGCCGCCGAACACCCCGGCCACCAGCCGGAGCCCGATCAGCGCGGCGGGCGACGAGACCAGTCCGGTCAGTGCGGTCACCGCGGCCAGGCCGAGCATCATCGACCACAGGTACGCCCGGGGCGGGAACCGTCGCAGCGCCAGCCCGGCCGGCACGTTGGCGATCACCCGCCCGACGGCGAACGCGGTGACGATCGGGCCGAGCAGTCCGATCGCGATCCCGTAGTCGTCCAGCAGGACCGGCAGGACCGGGACGGTGACGCCCCAGGTCATCTGGGCGGTGCCGACGAACGCGCAGATCAGGACGGTCTGGCCGGTGAACTTCATCAGATCGCGAGGTTCTCGCGCAGGGTGGTGCCGGGGTAGCGCGGGGCGAGGGCCCCGCGGCGGCGCAGCTCGGGGGCGAGCAGTTCGGCGACGTCGGCGAGTCCGGACGGCATGGCGAGCGGGCTGGACAGCATGTAGCCGCCGCGCTGCCCGGTCTGCGCGAAGTTCTCCTCCAGGTGGTCGGCCACCGTGGCCGGGTCGCCGATCACGGTGTGGTCCAGGCCGGTGGCGCTGGTCCAGCCGTGCTCGAAGAACTCGGTACGGCTCATCTCGTAGTCTTCGCCGTGCTCGGCGAGCAGGGTGCCGATCAGCCCGGACGGGGACGCCTGCGCCTGTTCGGCCTGCTTGCGCAGTTCGCCGAGGGGGAACGAGGCGGGCAGCCGGGAGAAGTCGACGCCGGAGTTGTGCGACAGGAACGCGCCGACCGCCTCCTCGCTCCAGAAGCCGAGCACCTCGTCGCGGCGGGCCCGCGCCTCGTCGGCGGTGCGGCCGACGATGACCTGGGTGGCCCAGAGGATGCCCACCGCGGCGGGATCGCGTCCCTCGGCGGTGAGGGCCGTGTCAAGAAGGCTGCGGTGCCGCTGCTGGGAGGCGACGCTGCCGCCGAACCCGAAGACCAGGTCGGCGAAACGGGCCGAGGCGGCGATCCCGCGCGGCGAGTTGCCCGCCTGCACCAGCATCGGGGCGACCTGCGGGCTGGGCACGCACGGCAGCGGTCCGCGTACGCTGAAATGCTTGCCGTGATGATCGATGCGGCCCACCTTGGCCGGGTCCGCGAAGCGCCCGGTCGCGCGGTCGCGCACGATCGCGTCCGGCGCCACCGAGTGCCACAGCGCCTGACAGACGTCGATGAACTCCTCCATCCGCTCGTAGCGCTGGTCGTGGGCCATCAGCTTGTCGAAGCCGTAGTTGGCGGCGTCGGCGCCCCGGGTGGAGGCGACCACGTTGAAGGCGATCCGGCCGCCGGTCACGTGGTCGAGGGAGTTGAGCAGCCGGGCCGTGTAGAACGGGTGCATGAACGTCGACGAGTAGGTCAGGCCGAACCCGATGTGGTCGGTGACCGTGGACATGGCCGCGATGATCGGGCTCATGTCGTGGCGGGGCCACTGCACGCCCCACTCGACGGCGGCGTCGATCGAGCCGCGCCAGGTGTCCGGAATGCCGGTGCCGTCGCCGAAGAACAGCATGCCGATGCCGGCGCGTTCGGCGGTCTGGGCGAGTTCCATGTACATCCGGGGGTCGGGGAAGTCCCGGCCGACCCAGGAGCCGCGGCGGGCCCAGCGTCCCTCGGTGTGCGTGAAGGACAGGTCGAAGGCGAGGTGCATGCCGGTCATGCGGCGGCCTCCTTCCAGAGTCGGGTGAGTTCGGCGGCGTCGGTGAGCACGCCGACGTTGAGTTCGAGCTGGTGGAGCGCGGCCTGGTGCAGGTCGGTGTCGTAGGCGGCGGTGGCGTCGCGCGGGACGAGCACCGGCCAGTCCAGCTGGCAGGCGTCGGTGGCGGTGGCGGCGACACAGCACTCGGTGGTGAGGCCGCAGACCGCCAGCCAGCCGATCCTCGCCTCGGTCAGGAGTTCCCGCAGGCCGGTTCCGAGGAATCCGCTGTATCCGCGTTTGACCACCCGGATCTCGCCGGGCAGCGGGGTGACGCCGAACCAGTCGGCGCCGGGGGTGCCGAGCACGCACGGCTCGTCCGGTCCGAACGGCGCGTCCGGGTCGCCGGAGCGCAGCCAGGCGCTGGCCCGCCAGGGGCGGTCGGGGTCGCTGCCGAGTTCGACCCAGACCACCGCGACGCCGGCGGCACGGGCCGCGGTGACGAGCCCGGCGATCGTGTCGACCGCCGCGGCGACGGCCGGCAGGTCCGCGCCGTACCCCTGGATGTACTCCGGGTCGGCGAACGAGCGCTGGACGTCCACCACGACCAGCGCGGGCGCGCCGCTCAGGGCCGCGAGCTGGGCCTGCCTCATCCCAGCGCCCGCAGCTGCGGCAGGACGGTCTCGCCGAAGGGCGCCAGGTCGGCGTGGTAGTCCGGGAAGATCAGCATCAGGCCGTCGAGTTCGGCGGAGTCGACGATCTGCCGGATGTGCTCGAGGACCTTCTCCGGACCGCCGGTGACGTACGGGGTCTGGAACGCCTCGGCGCCGGTGACGCCGTCGGCCCAGGCACGGGCCACGTCGGCCGGGATGCCCCAGGACGTACGCATGCCGATCAGGGCCTGCTTGTCCAGCCCGGCCGAGTAGCGCTTGGCCTTCGCCTCGGCCGCCGCGTCGGTCTCGTCCAGGACGACGGTCAGCATCGAGTACGTCTTGCAGCTGCGCCCCAGGTCGGCGGACTTGTCGTGCACGTACCGGGAGAAGTCGCGCATCTGGTCCAGGTTGTCGGCGCTGAGGAAGGCGCCGTCGGCGTACCGGGCCTGGAAGTCACGGCCCCGCTCGGACCGGCCGGCACTGATGATCGTTGGTCGGACCGCCGGATGTGGTCGCGACTCGCAGTCCTGCAGCGTGAAGAAGTCGCTCTTGACGGTCACGCTGTCCTCGGTCCAGAGGCGGGTCACCGCCTCGGTCCACTCCTCGGTCATCCGGTACCGGTCGCTGTGCGACAGCTGCTCGTCCCAGAGGCCCATCTGACGGAACTCGTCGGCGTACGAGCCGTTCACGATGTTCATGCCGGCCCGGCCGCCGGAGACGTCCTGCAGGGTGGTGAACATCTTCGCGGCGATCGCCGGGTGGTGGATGTTGGCGTGCATGGTGGCCCAGATCTTGACCGTGGAGGTCGCCTCGGCCAGCGCGGACATCATGGTCATCGACTCGAGGGTCTTGCCCCAGTGGTCGGTGCTGCCGCCGAAGCCCTTCCACTTGGCCATCGACATGATGAAGTCGAGCCCGATCGCCTCGGCGTCCACCGCGACCTTACGGTTGTAGGCGTAGGTCGCCTCCGGGTGCGGCGCCGTTTCGGAGAGCATCCAGCCGCCGTTCCCGATCGGCAGGAAGACCCCATATTCTTTGTCGCTCATCGATACTCTTTCCAGTGCGGGAAAATCGTTTACGGGGCCGGCCAGACCAGCGTTCCGCCGGAATAGACGGATTCGACGAAGGCACCGTCGAATGCGGCGGTGGCGTCGGCGGGCGTGATCTTCGTTCCGGCGTACGTGTTGAGCAGGGTCACCAGAGCGGTCACGTTGCCGGTGTCGATCGTGCCCAGCGCGGTCCCGGCCTTCAGACTCTCCCGGATCACCCCGACCTCGGTCTGCCAGATCGTCAGGTTCTGTGCCTCGTCGTAGCCCGCGCCGGTCAGGTCGGCCGCGGCCTTCACACATTCGGCGCCGTTGGCCTCGCAGTACTCGAAGGCGTGCAGGCCGGCCCGCAGGAAGTCCTCGACCGCGGTCGGGTGCTCGGCGGCGAAGTCCGGGTTGACCGCCATCGCGCCGAGCGAGCCGGGCACCTCGTAGTCGTACGGGCGCCAGACCGTCGCCGGGGTACCGGCCGCCTTGAGCTGGTTGGGCTCGTTGGAGATGAACCCGGTCAGCGACTTGACCTGGCCGCGCGGCAGGATCGACGGGTCGTAGCCGACCACCACCTGCTTGATCGAGTCGTAGTTCGCGCCGGCCTGCACCAGCATGGCCTGCACGCCGACCGGCATGGCGCCCTTCTGGCCGAGGGTGGTGCCGTCGAGCTGCTTGAGGTCGGTGACGTCCGGCATCGTCATCAGAACCTCCAGACCCACATTGGAGTACGTGGAGATGCCCTCGACCTTGATGCCGTTGGCGTTCGCGGAGAGCACGTCCTGCTGGCTGACCGGGCTGAAGGTGACCTGGCCGCTGGCGAGCAGTTTGGTGTTCTGGCTGGTGTCGCCGGTGCCGGGCTGCATGGTGACGTCCAGGCAGAGGGCGTCGAAGTAACCCAGCTTGTCGGCGGCGACGTACTCCAGGATCGAGGCGGACGCCTGGTACTGGTAGCCGGACAGGTAGGTGATCTTGCCAGCCGCCTTGTTCTGCTCGCAGCGCTCGGCGGAGATCGCGGTGGCCGTGTCGGCTGACTTCTCCCCCTCGTCGGAGGAGCACGCGGCCGCTCCGGTGAGCAGGAGGGCAGCGACGGTTATACGGGCGAGGTTCCTCATGGGTGTGCTCCTCAGAATTCCTGCGAACAAAAGACGACCGTCTTTATCTACCGGGCGGTCTGGGTCTCGTGCCAGTGCAACAGGCGCCGTTCCAGAACGGTCACCGCCAGAAGCAGCAGCGAACCGAGCAGGGCCAGGATCGCAATCGAGGCGTACACCGCCGCGAGCTGGTTCATCGACGACGCCCGGCTGATCGCGGTGCCCAGGCCCTCGGACGAGCCGGCCGCGGACAGCTCGGCGACCACGGCGCCCACCACCGACAGCGGGAAGACGATCCGCAGCGCCGCGAACAGGTACGGCAGCGCGATCGGAACCCGCAGGTACCAGAGGGTCTCCAGGCGCGAGGCGTGGACCGTCCGGTAGACCTGCAGCACCGGCAGCGGCACCGCCCGCAGCCCCACCGAGGTGTTGATCAGGATGGGGAAGAAACAGATCAGCCCGGTGACGATCAGCTTCGGCGCGGCGCCGAACCCGAAGGCCACCACCAGCGCCGGCGCGATCGCCACCAGCGGGGTGACGTTGAGGACCACCGCGACCGGCATGATCGCCCGGCGGGCCAGGGTGAACTCGCTGACGATCACCGCCAGCACGAACGCGGTGAGGCCGCCGAGAACCAGCCCGCCGACCGCCTCCTGCAGGGTGACCAGGGCGTTCGTCAGGTAGTAGTCGGCGTCCTCGACCAGGGTCGCGCCGACGTCGCCGAGCGGCGGGAGCAGGTAGGGCATCCGGTCCGCACCCCACTGCCAGAGCAGTCCGAGCACGATCACCATCAGGACCAACGGCAACCACACCGCCGGGTGCAGGAACGACAACCGGCCCCGCAGCGTCATGACGCCGCCGTCGACTGGAAGGCGCCCCGGAGCCGGTCCCGGACCAGGTCCTCGTACGCGTGGAACTCCGCCGACGCGAGCAGCTCCGGCCCGCGCGGGCGGGGCAGGTCGATGTCGAGCACGTCGGTGATCCGGCCGGGCCGCGGCGCCATCACCACCACCTTGTCGGAGAGGCGGACCGCCTCGCTGACCGAGTGGGTCACGAACAGCACGGTGGCCTTCAGCTCGTCCCAGAGGTCGAGCAGCTGCTCCTGCAGCGCCTCGCGGGTGAACTCGTCGAGGGCGGAGAACGGCTCGTCCATCAGCAGCACGTCGGGGTGCAGCCCGAAGGCCCGCACGATCGCGGCCCGCTGCTGCATGCCGCCGGAGATCTGCGACGGGAGTTTGTGCATCACGTCCTGCAGACCGGCCTTGCGCAGCAGCTCCACCATGTCGGGACCGCCGTTGCCGGACCGTTCCCGGCGGCGACGGCCGGCGGCCCGGTTGACCTTGGCGGGCAGCGACACGTTCTTGAGGACCGACAGCCACGGCAGCAGCGCCGGGGTCTGCGGGACCAGGCCGAGCATCTTGGCGGCGGCGGCCTGCGCGGGGGTGTTCCCGCAGACCGACACCGCACCGGCGTCCGGATCCTCCAGCCCCGCGATCACCCGCAGCAACGTGGACTTGCCACAGCCGCTGGGGCCGATCACGCTGACGAAGGTGCCGGCGGCGACGGTGAGGTCGACGTCGTCGAGAGCGACGAGCGAGCCCCGGGCGCCCACCGGGTAGACGCGCCGGACCCGGTCCACCCGGATCGCCTCGGCGCTCATGATATTTGCTCGCGGAATACGTCGAACAAAACGGCCTCCAGACAGATGGAAATCGTCAATGGAGCCGGAGAGCGTGCGAGGCGAATACGAGGATATGCATCGCGAGACTCAAGCTGAGACGAAGTTAAGGATGCCATGAGTCCGCCGGAAGTAGCCGAGGTTTCCGCACCGTTAACTCAAAACCGTCCCCGTTGTGGCCGAAGCCGCTTAGCCTGTCGTGCCCATCCCACCGAAGACGGAGCAGCCGCACCCCCATGGCCCCTCGCCCCCTCGTCGTCCCTCTCACCCTTCTCCTGCTCGTTCTCCTCCCGGTCACCGCCGGATGCGGCACACCCGGCCGCCCGGCACCCGCCCCGTCGTCGTCGGCGAGCGCCACCGCGCCGGCCACGAGCCCCGTGGTGACAGAAGTGAACCGGCCCAACATAGTCTTCGTCCTGGCCGATGATCTGTCCCAGAACCTCGTGCCGTACCTGCCGAACGTCGCTGAGCTGGGCAGACAGGGCACCACGTTCACGAACTACACAGTCACCGACTCGCTGTGCTGTCCATCACGGGCGTCGATCCTCACCGGTCGTTATCCACACAACACCGGCATTGTGAAGAATCACGGGTCGGACGGCGGGTTTCTGCTCTTCCGCAGCCGCGGCGAGGAGAAGTCGACATTCGGCACGGATCTGCAGCACGCCGGATACCGGACCGGATTCTTCGGGAAGTACCTCAACGAGTACCAGCCGCGAATGCGGCACGTCCCGCCGGGCTGGGACACATGGGTGGCCGGCGGGGACGCGTACGCCGGATTCGACTACGACCTCGACGAGAACGGCACCGTCGTCCACTACGGCGACCGCGACCAGGACTATCTGACCGACGTGCTGTCCGCGAAGGCCCGGGCGTTCATCACCACGAGCGCGGCCACCGGTGAGCCGTTCGCGGCGGAGATCTCGGTCTACACGCCGCATCTGCCCTACGTTCCGGCACGGCGCGACGCGTCGTCCTTCGCGGGACTGACGGCGCCGCGCACGGAGGCGTACGGAAGAATCCCCCGCAACGCCCCCGCCTGGCTGGCACCGCACTCCCCGCTGACGGCGGCGCAGATCAAGCACATGGACAGCGGATTCCGTCAACGCGTGCAGACCGTGCAGGCCATCGACCGGATGATCGGCGACCTGCGGACCACCCTGGCCGCGGCGGGTGTCGAGCGGGAGACCGTGCTGATCTTCAGTTCGGACAACGGCTACCACATGGGTGAGTACCGCCTGAACCCCGGCAAGCAGACCGCTTTCGACACCGACGTCGTGGTGCCGCTGGTCGTCGCCGGTGCGGGCGTCGCCGCCGGGCAGGTCATCGACGCCCCCGTGGAGAACATCGACCTGCGCCCGACCTTCGCCGACCTGGCCGGCACACCGGCACCCTCCGAGGTGGACGGCCGCAGCCTCCGCGCGCTGCTCGCCGGACGCGACCCGGGGCCATGGCGGACGGCCGCCCTGATCGAACACAGCGATCCGGCCACCGACCCCGCCGACCCGGACCATCAGCGGCAGTCGGAGAACACGCCACCGTCCTACGTGGCGCTGCGCACCACGGCGATCACCTGGGTCGAGTACGTGGACGGCACCCGCGAGTACTACGACCGGCGCACCGACCCCCTGCAACTGGACAACCTCGCCGGGACGCTGCCGCCGGAGCGGGGCGCCGCGCTGAGTGCGGCGCTGGCGGCCCTGGCCCGGTGCGAAGGTGCGGTGCGATGTCACGCCGCGGGGGCCGCCGTCCTATAGACACGTTTCGTGGCCAGGACGCGAAGCCCGTCCGCGTGGTGACTACAGCCGCGCTGGGCACCCCGAATCACCACACCCGCCGTGGGGGCGTGGTGACTACGGCCGCACTCGGCACCCCCAATCACCACGCGGGTGCCGACCACGAGGCGTGTGTCTAGGCACGTTTCGTGGTCAGGGTGCGAAGCCCATCCGTGTGGTGATTTCGGGCGTGCTGGACGCCCCCATTCACCACACCCCTGGTGGTGTGGTGAATACGGGCGCGCTGGACGCCCGAAGTCACCACGCTGTTGTGGGTGTGGTGAATACGGGCGTGCTGAGCGCCCGAAATCACCACGCTGTTGTGGGTGTGGTGAATACGGGCGTGCTGAGCGCCCGAAATCACCACAGAGGCAGACCCTGACTGACTCATCAGGTGTCTAGTCGTTGCAGGTGGGGCCGTCCGAGATCTTGATGCTGACAACCCGGAACGGGTAGTCGGACTCGTCCCAGAACCACTTCTCGTGCGGCCCCACACAGGCGACCACACCGTCGTCGTTCTTCAGCCAGGCCACGTCGTCGTTGCGGGTGTTGTAGATCGCGTACGCGTGCCGGCCCTGCTCGTCGAGCTTCTGCCAGTGCGAGGTCACCTGGGAGTAGCTGGTGGTCGCCTGCCGGGCGGTCCAGTCCGCGGTGTGCAGATACAGACAGACCTTCGGGTACTCACACCCGAACGTGGTGTCCGCCGGGACGGGCGCCGCACCCAGCATCATCAGGCTGGACGCGGCCAGCACAGTGCTCAACATCATCGTTCCCCCGATCGATCGTTTCCGGTGCTGCCCGGGGGTACAGCCTTTTCCTCATCCTGTCACTGATCGGCGGGGCGCGCGGTGAACCCGGCGATCAGGCTGTCGATCAGGAAGTCGTAGCTGCGGTCCACGTCCTCCGGGTAGCCGAACCCGCCGGCCGCCTCCAGACCGGCGAACCCGTGCATCGCCGACCGCAGCGCGCGGGCCGCGTCGATGATCCGCTCCGGCGGCAGGCCCAGG
This sequence comes from Actinoplanes sp. NBRC 101535, assembly GCF_030269225.1. Classification (NCBI taxonomy): domain Bacteria; kingdom Bacillati; phylum Actinomycetota; class Actinomycetes; order Micromonosporales; family Micromonosporaceae; genus Actinoplanes; species Actinoplanes sp. NBRC 101535. The sequence goes on from NZ_BSSY01000004.1 coordinate 11,950, forward strand.
CCGGCCAGCACGTCCAGCAGCACCTGCAGTGCCTCCTCGCTGACCGTGCGGATCTCCTCATCACCGGCGGCCTTCCCGTCGCCGGCGGCCTTCTCAGCGGCGGCAGCCTTCTCACCGGCGGCGGTCTTCGCGGCAGCGGCGGCCTTCCCAGCAGTCACGGTTTCCTCCGCAGCGGCGGCCTTCTCAGCGGCGGCGGCTTTCTCAGCAGCGGCAGCCGGCGGTCGGACCGTCGCGGCACAGCGGCCGGGATGCTCCAGCGCCCAGCGGCGGTAGGCGTGCGCGAGCGCGCGGACCGCCTCCGGACCGGCCTTGCCGACCGCGGCCCGGGCCAGCACCAGGCCGACGTCCCGGGCGGCCAGCAGGGCGATGCCGCGATGAAGTGCGTCCAGCGACACGACATGCTTGTAGAGCGAGGGCGTGCGCACCCCGAGACGCTCGGCGAGCAGGCCCATGGTCAGCCCGGACAGGCCCACCTCGTCGGCGAGATCGGCACCGGCCGTGACCACCGCGACCGGGTCGAGGCCGGCCCTAGGCACGGGCGGTTTCCAGGAACGACAGCATCAGGGCGACCACCTGCTCGGGGAACTGGGCGTGCGGATAGTGTCCCGCACCGGCGATCATCTCAAGGCGCCCACGGCCGGACGGCAGCGCGGCCACGATCGCCTCCCCCTCGGCCTGCGGCGACGCCCAGTCCGGATCCTGGTCGCCCTCAATGATCAGAACCGGCGATTGTACGCGCGGAAGCGCCGCACCCGCGTCGACCGGCGCGGCCTGGCCCATCTTCTGCAGGGCCTTCAGCCGCCCCGGCTCCCGCAGCATCGCCTCGATCTCGCCGAGCCGGCTGGCCCAGTCGGCGGGGCGCACGCCAGGGGTCGCCACCTCGAGGTATCTCCGCCACTGCGCGACGCTGCCGAACACGGTCGCGCCGAGCAGGCTGATCAGGCCCTTGCGGAACCGGGCCACACCCAGGTCGCCGAGGGCGTAGGACTGCTTGCGGGTGAACGGCGCCAACTCGACGACCGCGCTGACCAGTTCGGGGGCCTGCGCCGCCACGATGGTCGCCGCGCCGCCGGAGATCGAGTGTCCGACCAGTACGGCCGGGCCACCCAGGTGCCGGATGATCGCGATCAGGTCGCCGGCGATGGCGGTCCGCGACCAGTCCGGCCAGTCCACGCTGGACTCCCCGCAGCCGCGCAGGTCGACGGCGGCCACCCGGTAGCCCGCCTCGACGAGCAGCGGCACCACGAACCGGTACGCCTCGCGACTGTCCCCCATCCCGTGCGCGAGGACCACCAGCGGCCCGCTCGCGCCGGTCACCTCGTAGGCCAGGGTGCCGCCGTCGACGGTCAGGAACTCGGTCATGTCGTCCTCCAGTTGGCTAATTGCGTTAGCTTTAAGCTAATAGAATTAGCCACGCGCGTCAACCTCCGATCTTGATCAAATGTCGCGGTGAGCAGAATCGCGGAGATCATCGTGCTGGCCGTCGACGGCCACGACATCATGGAACCCCTGACCAGGCCGAACGACGGCAGCCGCCCATGGAACGCGGTATTCGGGCACATCCCCACCACCCACGGCTGGGTCGCCGAGTTCACCCAGCTCCGGCACTGGGCCGGCCTCCTCGAACACCTGGAGACCCTGCCGTGGCCACGCCCTGAGTCGCTGCAGGTGCTCATCCACGACGAGGAGGACGACCTGTTCGGCCTCTGGATGATCGTCGGCGGCAAGCTCACCGAGATCCCGCTCCCCGGCACCTCCCGCCACTCGTACACCTCCGCCCTCGGCAACGGTGAGGAGATCTCCATCCTCGAACGCCCCGGCGGTCAACAGCAGGAGATCTCCATCCTCGAACGCCCCGGCGGTCAACAGATGGACGCCTGACGTCGTCCTCGGCAGCCGAGCGTGGTCCAGCGTGGAACGAAGGAACCGTTCCGTTGAGTTGTTCCCTCCCACTTCGGCCGGCTCGCCCGCTTCCGCTGGACTCGCCCTCCCGCTTCCGCTGGGTCCTCAGCCTGCTGCTTTTGCTGAGCCCTCACCCTGCCGCCTCAGCTGAGCCCTCACCCTGCCACTTCCGCTGGGTCCTCACCCTGCCGCCTCAGCTGGGCCCTCACCCTGCCACTTCCGCTGAGCCCTTACCCTGCCGCCTCAGCTGGGCCCTAACCCTGCCGCTTCCACTGAGCCCTCACCCTGCCGCTTCCGACGGCGCCCGCGCGAGAATGTTCCACCGTGAAACGTAGGATCATTCTTCGCACGGGCGCCGCGACGGCGTTCGCCGCTCTCGGCACCGCGCCGGCCGCCAGGACCGAACCCGCCGGCGTGAACCAGCGGTTCGCGGTGGCCGTGCTGCCGGACACCCAGATCCTCTTCAGCACCGGCGGCGCGGGCCCGGAACCGTTGCACGCCACCCTCCGGTACCTGCTGGACCGGCGCGTCGCCTTCCTCGCCCACCTCGGCGACATCACCGAACACGGGACCACCACCGAACTGGAGCTCGCCGGGCGGGCGTTCGCAACCGTCGACGGGAAGCTGCCGTACAGCGTCCTGGCCGGCAACCACGACGTCACCGGCGATGATCAGCGCGGGAGAACGGCGTACCTCGACGTCTTCGGCCCGCACCGGTTCCGGCGCGCAATCGGATTCCTCGGCGCCTCCCCCGACGGCTACAACAGCGCCCACCGGTTCCACGCCGGCGGACGGGCGTGGCTCGTCCTGGCCCTCGACTGGCGGATCTCCGACGGCGGGCTGGCCTGGGCACAGGGTGTCCTCGCCGCCAACCCCACGCTGCCCGCGATCGTCACCACCCACGACCTGGCCACCGCCGACAAGCAGGGCACCACCACGCTCTCCGACCACGGCCGGCGACTCTGGCAGAAACTGATCACCAAGAACGACCAGATCTTCCTGACCGTGAACGGGCACCACGTGCCGCCCGGCCGCACCGTGCTGCGCAACACCGCCGGACACGACGTGCACGTCCACGTCACCAACTACCAGGACCGCTACCAGGGCGGTGCGGCGATGATCCGCCTCTACCACTTCGACCTGGCCCGCGGCCGGATCGACGTGGAAACCTTCGCCCCGTGGTTCCTGACCCGCCCCGCCGCCGGCCGAACCCCACTGGAGACCGAACACAGCGAGCTGACCGGCGACGCCGACCGCTTCACCCTGACAATCGACTTCGAGGAACGGTTCGCCGGATTCACGCCCAAGCCCGCTCCCCGCTGACCCGCGGCAGACGGCGGTTCGCCGAATTCCGCGCCCCATACGGGTCGCCGCTGATCCCGTCCGCCGGAATCACGCCCCGTACCGGTCACCGCTGACCCCGTCCGCCGGAATCACGCCCCGCACCGGTCACCGCTGTCTCGTAGGCTGAAGAGAGTGACCCTTTCCCACGAGGAACTCTTCCTGCGCTACCTGCACGCCGGAGCGATCAGCAGGGATCCGGACGCGGTGGCGGCCCTGTTCACCGAGGACGGCGTCTACGAGGCGCCGCTGCAGTCCCTACGCTTCACCGGCCGGCCCGCGATCCGCGACGGCGTGGCAGCCCTGCACCGCCGGCTCCCCACCGCGGGGATCCCCGACGCCGAACGCTCCGGCTACATCCTGCACGAAACGCTCACCCCCGACGTCTTCATAGCCGAGATCGACACCGTCCTGACCCACCCCGACGGTCCAAGCACCACAGTCGCCCTGACCCAGATTTTCCGCGTCTACAAAAGCCACATAACGCTGCTACGCGACTACTTCCAAACCCCGTAACCTTCCACCCCGCTGCCGTGACCGCTCCCACCGCTCTCGCGTAGTCCCCGCCACTTCCCCGCCTCCGACGGCATGCCGCCGCATCACCACCGCCTTCAGCGCCCCGCCCACCCTCAGCGCCCCGCGCCCTCGCGTAATCCCCGGCCACCCTCAGCGCCCCGCCGGACCCACCGCCCTCGCGCCGCGCCCGATCCGGTATCGGGTGCAACCACCACCCCACCCAGGGCACCGACCACACCCAATCCAGACAACGGGTACAGCAACCACCCGCCCAGACGGCCTACGCACCCCATCGCGCCACTGGGGACGACGACCACCCCAACCGAGAAGGCAACCGCACCCGATTACGACACCGGGAACCGCGGCCACCCAACCGCAACGGCGTCCGCACCCAACAGGCACTACGGGTGCGGCCACCGCCCACCCAGGCGGCCAACGCCCCCGATCACGACACTGGGAACCGCGGCGACCCCAAACAAGACGGCGCCCGCACCCGATCACCACACCGGGAACCGCGACCGCTCAGCGGGGCGGTGACCGCACCCAACAGGCACTACGCGTGCAGCCACCGCCCGCCCAGACGGCAAGCGCACCCGATCAGGTATCGGGTGCAACCGCCACCCCATCCAGGGCACCGACCGCACCCAATCCAGACAACGGGTACAGCAACCACCCAACCGAGACGGCACCCGAACCCGATCACCACAGCGGGGACCACGACCGCCCAGCGGGGCGGTGACCGCACCCAACAGGCACTACGCGTGCAGCCACCGCCCACCCAGACGGCAAGCGCACCCGATCACGACAAAGGGAACCGGGGCCACCCCAACCAGGATGGTGACAGCACCCGATCACCACATCGGGGACGACGACCGCCCAGCCGGACGGTCAACCCACCCAATCACCACAACGGGGACCACGACCGCCCAGCCGGACGGTCAACCCACCCAATCACCACAACGGGGACCACGACCGCCCAGCCGGACGGTCAACCCACCCAATCACCACAACGGGGACCACGACCGCCCAGCCGGACGGTGACCGCACCCGACGGGCGCTATGGGTGCGGTCACCGCCCCGGCCCCGGCAGCGAGCGCACCCGATCACGACAACGGGGACCGAGGCCACCCCGAACGGGACGGCGAGCGCACCCGATCACCACAGCGGGTGCCGCGATCACCCCTCAGCGGGGACGGGCATGCGGGAACGTGCGATCCAGGTCGTCGGCCAGGTCGCGGCAGTGGCGCAGGATCAGGCGCAGGGCCCGGGCCTCCTCCGAACTGTTCGACGGCGAGAGCGGCGCCGACACCGCCGTCTGGAGGCGCGCCAGCGCGTCCATGTTCAGGGAGAACTGGACGTTGCCCGCCACGTCGGTGGAGACCGTCACCAGGCCGAGGAGTTTCATCGCGCGGCTCAGGAACGGGGACGCCGAGGCGGGGATGATCGGCTGGGGTTGGCGCTGGAAGCGGTTGATGTTGTGGGTGAGGATGTCGTTGATGCCGCAGCTGATCGGGTGGGCGGCCTGGAACGGCTGCCAGGTCAGGCCCGGGTCGCGGCGGACGCGGCTGCCGCCGTCCTCGGTGGCCATGAAGCTGTTCAGGCCGAAGGCGCTCACCGGGATGACGCGGACCGGGCTGTCCCGGTCGGTGCGGCGCAGGTTGTGGAAACGGTTGGTGCGTTTGCGCAGCCAGGTGATGACCTCTTCGAGGGTGTGGCCGTCGGCGTCGAGCAGGTCCCATTTGGTGACGCACAGCTGGATCACCTGGTCGCGGCCGTCGAGGATGCCGATCAGGTGCCGGATCTCGCCGAGGGCCGTGTCGTCGGGGCCGTCGCGCATCATCGCCGCGAGTTTGGCGCCGTCGAGGATGCCCAGCACGATGTCGGCCTTGTCCAGGGATTCGGCGAGCGGTTCGGGCAGGCCGCTGCCGCGCTGGCTTTCGCGCAGCAGTTCACCGGAGTAGTCGGGGTAGGTGAAGCGCAGCGGGGCGCCGGGCATGTCGAACGCCAGGGGGTAGGGGTGCAGTTGGGTGCCGGTGTTCGGGAACGGCAGGACGCCGTTGAGTTCCTCGAACCGCTGGGCGAGGTCGTTGAGCTGGTCGGTGTGGTCGGGGTGGCTGGCCCGGACGGTGACGCCGTCGCCGCCGGCCCGGGACATGGTCTGGTACATCGCGGCGAGCAGGGCGGTCTTGCCGGATTTCGGGAAGCCGAGGACGGCGACGCCGACTTCGGATTCCTTTTCGGTGGCCGGGGTGTCGGTGGTGTCGGCGTCGCGGTGCAGCCGGGCGGCGGCGGGCAGGCCGGCGGCGGCGACTGCGGCGGCCGCTGCCAGGGGCACCAGGTACAGCGGGATGTCCATCGTCAGCCCCCGTTCAGCACGTAGTTGACGGTGTCCTGGTTGAACGGGTTGGCCGGGGCGTCGTCGAGGTACGCCCCCACCCGTTCCTGGAATCGGGTCGACAGGGCCACGTAACCGGCGTCGATCGGCCGCGGCCGCGCTTTTTCCACGCCCATCAGCAGGACCGGCAGGTCGGGGTGGGCGTCGACGAGGGTGGGGTCGCGGTAGGCGGCCCGGTCGACGGGGAGCAGCCGGGATCCGACGAGTTCCCGCTGGCTCTGGGCGTTGGTCAGGTGCCGGATCAGGTCGGTCGACTCGTCGTGGCGGGACGATCCGGCCACCACGGCGAGGTTCTGTCCGCCGAGGACGCCGCGGCTGAGGGCGGCGAGGTCCTGGACCTGGCTGCGGTTGTCCCGCCGGTACGGCCAGTTGCGCATGAACTCGCGGCCGGGCCGGGTGAACTCGGCGACGGTGGCGGCCTCGGTGGTGGCCCGGAAGATCTTGCCGTCCCGGATCGCGTCGGCCAGTGGTTGCAGCGCGCTGGTCCAGATGTCGACCTGGTTGTTGAGCCGGCCGTCCATGCCGAGGAACCGTTCGTCGGCGGCGAGTGCGTGTTCGAGCACGTTGACGAGGAACGCCTCGTTGCCGCCGATCAGCTGGCCGACGAACTGGCGGCTGTCATCGGGCAGGCCGGCGACCAGTTTGGCGAGGTCGACGATGTCGTCGGCGATCGGTTTCTTGGACAGGATCACGCCGACGTCGGTGTTGAACGGGACGGCGAAGAGCCGGTCGTCGCCGGGCTGGCGGCAGGTGGCCAGCGGGCCGGGCAGCAGGTCGGTGCGGACCAGGTCGCCGGGGAGTTCGGCGAGCAGGCCGGCCTGGGCGAACTCGGCGACGTAGATCGTGTCGAGCAGGAGGACGTCGCCCCAGCCGCCGGTGGCCCGGCGTTTCATCTCGCGGTATTGGTCGCCGGTGTCCTCGCCGAGGTCCTCGACGACCGGCAGTTCGCCGGGGCGCCACTCGCCGGAGAGTTTGCGCAGCACCCCGGCGGACGCGTTGCCGCTGCTCACCACGAGTTGCCCACGGCTCGGCGTGGCGGCGGCGACACCTGCCGCGGCGAGCAGCCCGGTGCCGGCGGCTCCGGCCAGGAACCATCGCCGGGAGTATTTCCGGATCGTGGCGGGATCGCTGGTCATGACGGGCGACGTCCTCAGTGGAGGAGTAGGACGGCCCTGTCTATCCCAATCATGAGTGTGATCGCAACCACATCGGCCACGGCCCAGCCGCCTCCCGGCAGCACCGCCCGCCGATCACGGCACGGGCGGGAGGTGTGGCTGTCCGGGAGGCGGCTGACGCGTACCCCTAAAGGGCTTTGATCTCGGTCTGGAATCGCTCGCGGAGCTGAGCTTTCTCGGTCTCGGGGAGCCAGCAGGCCTCGACGCCGGCGAGTGCCATCGCGGTCAGCCGCTCGCGCGGGACGGCGAGTTCTTCGGCGAGGATGCGGTATTCCTCGGTGAGGCTGGTCGGGAACATGCCGGGATCGTCCGAGCAGGGGATCACGTTGAGTCCGGCTTCGATCATCGCGGCGATGGAGGCGCGACGCCACGGGCGCCAGGAGCGGCGTGACGTGGTGGAGGCGGTCAGGAACGCGACCTGCTCGTCGCGCAGGCGGGCCACCACCTCGTCGTCCTCGAGTACGAAGTACCCGTGGTCGATCCGGTCGCAGCCGAGGTCGTCGAGGCAGGTGATGGTGTTCTCGGCGAGCGGGGCGTGTTCGGAGGAGTGCGCGGTGCGCTTGAGGCCCGCGTCGCCGGCGAGACGGTACGCGTCCACGAACCGTTCCGGAGGTCCGGCGGTCTCCAGGTTGTCCAGCCCGATGCCGGCCACGTAGTCGTTCGGGTTGTCGACGACCGTGCGGACCCGCTCGACGGCCTGCTCGCCGGAGTGGCTGCGGTCGACGGCGGCGAGGAGCCGGCCGGTCATGCCGAAGTCCCGCTCGGCCATCCTGATGCCTTCGACGTAGGCGTTCACCGATCCGGTGTAGCCGAGGGAACTCAGGTGCTCGGGCACCTCGTCGAACGACATCTCCAGGTGGCGCACGTTGTTGCGGTGCGCGTCCTCGAAGGCCTCGTAGACGATCCGGGTCAGGTCGTCGGCGTCTCGCAGCGCGGCGATCACCCAGGCGGAGGCCTGGAAGAGCGAGTAGGAGACTTCGGGCTCGCCGGCGGAGCGTCCCTGCGGGACCGGGATCCGGGTGTTCCGGTAGAGCGCCGGGTCCGGCGGCAGCGAGTTGATGTCGGCGAAGATCCGCTCGGGGTCGGCCGGCAGGTCGAGCCGGGCCCGGCGGGCCAGTTCGGCGAAGGTGGTGGCGCGGACCGTACCGATCAGGTGGCAGTGCAGTTCCACCTTGGGCAGGTCACGGAGAAAGTCAGACATGGGGTTCCTTAGGTGGCCGGGACCTCCCTGGCGGAGGAGGTCCCGGCCGTGAGGGTGGATCAGCTGCCGGTGACTTCGCGGGCGAAGCGGTCGACCCAGTCCTTGCGGGTGGGGACCAGCTGCGCCGGGTCGAGAGTCGCGTATCCGGCGACGACCGGGTCCTTGGCGATCTCGCCGACGACCGCGGTGATGTTCTGCGGGACCGACGCGCCCGGGTTGACCGGCAGGTCGCCGACGAGTTCGGCGGACTTGGACTGCGCGTCGGCGGAGAGCAGGTAGTCGATGAACTTGTAGGCGTTCTCGGTGTTCTTCGAGGTCGCCGGGATCATGGCCCGGTTGGTGGCCATGTACTTGCCGGTGGCCGGCGGGGTCCAGGCGACCTTCTCGCCGTCGGCGACCAGCGTGGTGGCGAACCCGTTCAGGGTGTCGGCGGCGACGATCTCACCCTGGGTGATCAGGTTGGTGACCTCGGTGGACGAGCTGTAGAACTGCAGCACGCCGGGCTTCCAGCCGGCCAGGGTCTTCAGGGCGGCGTCGATGTCGTACGGGCCGGAGCCGTAGGAGGCGGCCACCCCGGAGATCATCAGCTGGCCGGCGGTGACGGAGATGTCGGGCAGCGCGACCTTCTTGCTGTACGCGCCCGCGTAGACGTCCCACTTCGCGGCCTGGTCGGCGGTCAGCTTCTCGGTGTTGTAGATCGTGCCGTTGAGCTGGTAGCTGTACGCCGGACCCTGGTACGCCTCCTCCTTCGCGAACTCGGCGATGGTGGCGAGGTTGGGCACCTTGTCCGCGGGGATCTGCTGGAACAGTTCGTCCTGCTGGCCGAGGGCGGCGTAGTAGTCGGAGATCAGTACGACGTCGGCGCCGGCCTTGTCCCCGGCGACCTGCAGTTGGGAGAGCCGGTCGGAGTTGGAGCCGGTCTCGACCTCGACCTCGATGCCGGTGGCCTTGGTGAACGGGTCGATGACCGCCTCGGTGAACTCCTCCACGCCGAACGGGAAGGTGCTCAGGACGATCTTGCCGGCGCTGCCGGCCTCGTCGGACGAGGAGGACGAGCCGGAGCACCCCGCGGTGACGGTGAGGGCGGTGACGGCGGCGGCTGCTATGAGGGTACGGCGAAGCAAGTGTCTATTCCTTTCCGGAATTCTCGAGGGGTACGAGATGAGCCGGGTCAGCGGTGACCGTGGTCTTCTGACCGGGTTCGATCGCCGCGGCGTTACGAACGTCGGCGATCAGGCGGACTGTCTGGCCGGCGCCGTCGACGGCCTCGAGGGTGACGAGCAGGTCCACGCCGCGGTATGCGGTGGAGACGACGGTGGCTTCAAGCCTTTCGCCCGTCTTGTCGCCACCGAGCGAGAGATACTCGGGACGAATTGTCCGGAAAATACCGGACTTGTCGGTGAAGAAGTTCTCGTAGCCCAGGAAGTCGGCGACGAACCGGTTCGCCGGCTGGGAGAAGACCTCGCGAGGAGCGCCGGACTGCATGATCCGACCGCTCTTCATCAGGACCATCAGGTCGGACATCTCCAAAGCCTCGTCCTGATCATGCGTCACCAGGACGACGGTCAGGCCGGTCTCGGACTGGATCCGGCGGATCTCGGCGCGCATCTGGACGCGAAGTCGCGCGTCGAGGTTGGAGAGCGGCTCGTCGAGCAGGAGGAGCCGGGGCTGGATCGCGATGGCGCGGGCCAGCGCGACCCGCTGCTGCTGCCCGCCGGACAGCTTCTTCGGCTTGCTGGCGGACAGATGCCCCAGTCCGACGAGGTCGAGCGTGTCGGCGACGCGCTGATTCGTCTCCTTCTTACCGACTTTACGGATCTTCAGGCCGTAGGCGACGTTCTCCGCCACGGTCATGTGCGGGAACAGCGCGTACGACTGGAAGACCATGCCCAGCCCACGCTTCTCCGGCGGCAGCCTCGTGCTGTCCACCCCGTGGATGGTGATCGTGCCCGAGGTCGGCTGGGAGTATCCCGCCAGCATCCGCAACGAGGTCGTCTTGCCGCAGCCACTCGGGCCGAGCAGCGTGGTCAGCTTCCCCTCGGGGATCTCCAGGTCGATCGCGTCCACGGCGGTGAAGTCACCGAACCGCTGGGTCACGCCGACGAATGCGGCAGCGGTGCTCATCGGTTGATGCCTCCGAAGATCTTGGCGAAGCCGACGGTGCGCTCCGCGATGACCGCGATGACGACGGTCGCGGCGAGGATGAGGGTGGCCATCGCGGCGATCCGCGGGTTGTAGCTCTGCTGCACGTAGTCGAGCATCGTCACCGGCAGCGTCCGGAACTCGCGGTCCTGCAGCAGCAGCGACAGCGGCACGTTGTTGAACGAGGTGACGAACCCGAGCAGCCCGGCCGAGAAGATGCCCGGTCGCAGCAGGGGAAGGGTGACGGTCAGGAACGCCCGGACCGGCGAGGCACCGAGCCCGCGGGCCGCCTCCTCGACCGCCGGGTCGGCCAGCGCCAGGGATGCGCCGGTGACGCGGACCGCGTACGGCAGAAGAAGCGCGGTGTGCCCGAGCAGCAGCGTGGTCAGGTTGTCGAGTCCGAGACCGATCATCAGCTGCTGGTACAGCGCGAGGCCCACCACCAGCTCCGGCACGATCAGTGGTGACAGGAACAGGCCTTCCAGCAGCCCACGTCCCGGGATCCTGCCGCGGTGGATGGCGATGGTGGCCGGCACACCGAGCAGCAGGGCCAGCGCGGTCGCGCCGATCGCCAGGTAGAGGCTGGAGACCAGCGACTCCATGAACGGGTCGTAGGTGACCGCCGCCTCGAACCACTGCAGCGAGAAGCCCTCCGGCGGGAACCGCAGGGTCCGTCCCGCGCTGAACGCGGTGGCCACCACGAACAGGATCGGCACGATCATGATGATGTAGCCGAGCACTGCCAGGGTGGCGGCAACGGGGCGCCTCGTGCCGTTGCCCCTCATGTCGTTGCTCCCTTCCGGCCGGCGAGCGACGAGACGGCGGAGACCAGGAACACCAGGATCGTCATGATCAGGGCGGTGGCGCTGGCCGCGGCCCAGTCGACCGAGACCGAGGCGTACGTGAACAACTGCGTCGCGAGCATCCGCTGCCCGGAGCCGCCGAGCAGGTAGGGCGTGGTGTACGCGGTGACCGACCCGGCGAAGACCAGGGTGGCCGCGACCACGATGCCGGGCAGCGCCAGCGGCACGACCACGGTCCAGAACGTGCGGGTGCGCCCGGCGCCGAGACCGCGGGCCGCGTCGTCCAGGCCCGGGTCGATCTGCGCGACCGCGGAGTAGCAGGAGATCACCGCGAGCGGCAGGAACAGCTGGGTCAGGCCGAGCACGATGGCCAGCGGCGTGTACAGCATCTGCGGGGACTCGTCGGCCAGCCCGGTGCTCGTCAGCAGCTTGCCGATCGCGCCGTTCGCGCCGAGCAGCACCAGCCAGCCGAAGGTGCGGACCACGTTGCTGAGCAGCAGCGGGAAGATCGCCAGGGCCAGCAGGACGCCGCCCCAGCGGCTGGTCGAGCGGGCCAGCAGGTACGCGATCGGGAACCCGAGGCCGACGCAGAGGCCGGTGACGATCAGGCCGATGGTGACCGTGCGGCCGATGATGCGCAGCTCGTAGGGGTCGGTGATCATCTCGGCGAGCCGCGTGACGACCGCTGCGGTCTCCTCGCCCGGGGGCGCGACGAGCATCGCCACGGCCGGCACGAGGAATCCGGCGGCGAGGAACGCAAGCCCCGGTAAGAGGAGAAGAGCGGTTTTTCTCGACATTTCCCTAATCTCGGACTTGAGGTCATGCAACCGGTTGCACAACCGGTTGCACGCAGCCTACGTCCTCCGGGATGATGATGCGGCGCGGGAGCTGGTAAACACCGTGTAACGACTCTCGGAGGCTCCCACGTGGCGACCCTGGCGGATGTGGCATCCCTCGCCGGCTACAACAAGTCCACGGTCTCGCGCGCCCTGGCCCGCCCCGAGATGGTCGCGCCGGAAACCCTGACCCGCATCCTGGCCGCCGCCGACCAGCTCGGATACGTGCTGAACCGCACCGCCAGCCAGCTCGCCCGGGGCCGCACCGGCCTGGCCGCGTTCGTCGTCCCCACCCTCGAGAACGCCTTCTTCGCCCCGATCATCGGCGGCGCGCAGGCCCGCGCCGCCGAGTCCGACCTTCACCTCACGGTGACGGTCGCCTCCGACGTCACCGCTCTGGAACGGCTGGCCGCCCAGGTCGACGGACTCATCCTGGCCGCCCCCCGCGGCACCGACGCCGACGTCACCACGATCGGCGCGATCAAGCCCACGGTGCTCGTCGACAGAGAGGTCCCCGGCCTGCCCTCGGTGGTCGCCGACACCGCCACCGCGATAGGAGCCGTCGTCGAAGGCCTGGCCGTCCGCGGGCACCGGCGCATCGCGTACATCGGCGGCCCGCCCGGCTCCTGGCAGGACCCGGGCCGCGAGGCCGCCGCCCGCAACGCCGCCGCCCGCTCCGGCGCCGAACTGACCGTCCACGGCCCGTTCCCGGCCACGTTCGCCGCCGGGGTCGCCGCCGCCGACGAGGTACTGGCCACCGGCGCGACCGCGGTGGTCCCCTACGCGACAGCGCTGGCCCTGGGCCTGATGCTCACCTTCCGCGGCCGCGACGTGCACGTCCCCGACGACATCGTGGTCAGCGCCGAGACCACGGTGACGCACGCCCTGGGCGCCCCCGGCATCCCGGCCATCGACGTCGACGGCGAGGGCCTCGGCCGCACCGCGATGGACCTGCTCACCACAACCCTGCTCACCACAGCCCTGCTCACCGACCCCGGCGAACGCCGCCGTCTCCCGGTCAAGGTCACCTGGAGCCGCTGACGCCGGTCAGGGCAGGTTCCTGCGCTCACGCCCTTCTTCGGGTACGCGTAACCGACCGTCCCCCACAACCACCAACGGCCGCACGCGCCGAGCCGTCGCCCACGGTCCCCAAACAGGCCAACCCCAACCGTGGACAACGGCTCGAACCCGCCCGCCGTCACCCAACGGTCCCCAAACCGGCCGACCCCAACCGTGGACAACGGCCCGCACTCGCCAGCCGTCGTCCACGGTCCCCGAACGGGCCGAACCCAACCATGGACGACGGCTGGCTGGTGCGAGCCGTCGCCCACGGTCCCCAAACAAGCCAAACTCAACCGTGGACGACGGCTCGCACCGGCCAGCCGTCGTCCACGGTCGCCGCGCAAGCCGAAATCAGCCGTGAGCAACGGCTCGCACCAGCCGGCCGTCGACGACGGCGGCGGCTATCGACTGCAGCCAGCCATGGGCGACGGCCGGGCGCCCGCGAGAAGGGCCGCAGCCCACAGCCTTCGGATGAGCCCCGGCGGTTGAACTGACGGGCCACCGGGCCACCGGCTGACCGCTTGAGATCAGTCCCGGTCTTGGAGCAGATCGTCGGTGCGCACGACCGTGCCGAAACGGGGCAGGATCGTGGTCACGGCGTGGTGGTGTTCGGCCGCAGTGAGGCCGGTCATCGCGTCCTCGACGAAGGTCACCGCAAAGCCGTGGTCCGCCGCCGCCCGCCCCGTCGACTCGACACCCATCGTGGTGGCGATCCCCGCCAGGACCACCGTCTCGACCGATCGTGCCCGCAACTCTTCGGCCAGCCCGGTCCCGTAGAACGCGCCGATCGTCCGCTTCACCACGACCATGTCACCCTCGCGGGGCGTCAGCTCCGGCACGAACCCGCTGCCCGGCGGCTGCTCGACGACACCCGGCCGTTCCACGCGGACCAGCACCACCGGGTCCCCGGCCCGCCGCCACGCCGCGACGAGCCGCACCGCCCGGGCCACCACGTCGGCGCCCCGATGCGGCCCGAACTCCTGCTCCACAAGCCGGGGCATCAGATCCACCACGATCAGCGCGCTCGTCATGCCCGCGATCGTAGACGGCACCAACCGCCCGATCGCATCGGGCACTTCGGCACATCACCATTGTCTGCCCAGCTCACACGCCGTATGGTCCGGCACCTGGGACGTCGAGGACGGGAGCACAGGCGGGGAATGTCGACGAGCGGAACCGGATCGCGCGGGCGCGGGAGGTCGCCGCGGAACTCGATCGGATTCTGCTCGCCGCGGACCGGACCGCCTTTCACTGGCAACAGCAGATGCGGCTGGTCGTCGCCGATCTGTCGGTCACCGATGCGTCCGGGGAGGAGATCCTCGGAGCGGCGCGGGAGCGGCTGGCCGGGCTCTACTACGGCGCGCGGAACTTCGGGGACTTCTACCTCGCCCGCGAGGACCGCGAGGACCGCGAGGAGCAGGTTGCGGCCAACCGGCACCTCGCGGCACTCGTCAAGGAACTCCGTGCCCTCGTGGGATTCGGTCAGAGGAGTTCGAGGTAGCCGTCGGTGCCGTGCAGGCGCAGACGCTGACCGTCTCTGATCAGGGTGGTGGCGTTCTCGACGCCGACGACGGCGGGCAGGCCGTACTCGCGGGCGATCACCGCACCGTGGGTCATCTGGCCGCCCACCTCGGTGACCAGGCCGCTGATCGTGACGAAGGCGGGCGTCCAGCTCGGGTCGGTGTAGGCGGTGACCAGGATGTCGCCGGGTTCGAGGTCGGCGCCGGCGATGTCGGCGACCACCCGGGCCCGGCCCTCCACGACACCGGCCGAGACGGGCAGCCCGGCCAGTGCACCGGCGGGCAGGTCGGTCCGCTGATAGGAACCGGACAGGGCCTCGCCCTCCGAGGTGAGGACCCGTGGTGGGCGGAGATCGCGGAATGACCGGAACTGCTCACGGCGTACCCGAAGAAGGTCCTTATCGGCCTCCTGGGTGCGGACCACCTCGCCGAGCTCCGGGACCGTCAGGAAGAAGATGTCCGAACGGTCGGCCAGTACACCGGTCTCCACGAGCCGGGAAGCCTCCGCCAGCAGCGCCTGCTTCAGGACGAAATAGCGGCTGATCATGTGGTATTTCGGGTATTCCCGGTAGCCGATGAAGGTCCGGACCCGGTCGATCATCCACTTCGTCTCGACGGCCTTCGCCTCGCCGTCGTCCGGCAGCTCACGCAGCCGGGCCAGCACCTCCCGTTCCTTCTCCGCCGCCTGCCGACGGCCCTGCTCGACGCGGCGCGCGCGGGCGCCCGGCTCGGCGTTGCGCACGTTGGTCAGGATCAGCGGCACGATCGCCAGCGGCTGCTCGGACCAGCGCGGCCGGGTGATGTCGATCTCGCCGACGCACCGCATCCCATAGTCGTCGAGGAACGCCATGATCGCGTCACGAACCTCCTGACCTCCGGTCAGTTCCGGGAGCCGGTCCAGGAAGTCGTTTCCCGCCTTCTCCAAGAAATCAACCACGCCGGGGTACGCGCGGAGCACGTCAGCGACGTCGAGCAGCGCCATGCCCATCTCGGAGGTGACGTTGTCCGCGACCGACAGGGTGAGCGTGTCGGCGGCGTTCTTCTCCCCCAGCCACTGCTCCAGGTGCTCGTTGAGCCACCAGGATGCCTCCATCCCGGCCATGATCGCGAGGACGTTCCGCGGCTCGGTCAGGATGTTCCGCAGTCCGAGCAGGTCCGCGGTCACGAAGTCGATCACGTCGGTGCCGGACTTCCCGGCGATGTCGCGCTTGAGCTGTTCCAGGGACGCGCGCCGCTCCGCGATCAGCTCGGCGACGACGGCCGGATCAGTCGGCAGCTTCTCGCCGCGGTCCCCGGTCCGGGCGCCGTGGATCGGGGCGACCGGGCCGTCGTCCGTCTTCTCCGGGACGAACCCCCGGTCGACGACCGTCTGCACCGCGTCGCCCATCAGCGGGTCCGACTGCTTCATGATCGGGAGCAGCTGCGCCCGCATCGCCGGGGAGGCCAGCCGGGCGGTGGCGTCGACGAACAGCCGCCCACCGGCGTCGCGCATCTCCCCCGGTGACGTCAGCTTCCACACCGACAGGCCGAGCGGGGTGATCGCCTCGGTCATCATCTGCTGGTGGCCGACCGACAGATAGACGCGTGGGGCGTCGTCGGCGGCCTCCGGAACCGGGAACAGGGTGGTGATCGGCCGGCTCTGGACGATCGCGAAACCGTCGTCGTCCCGGCACCATTCGATGTCCTGGGGACGACCGAAATGGGCCTCCAGTCGACGGCCGAGCGCTTCCAGGCGTACCCCATCAGGGTGGGAGAGCGCCGGAATCTCCCGGGTCTCCACCGGGACCTCCCGGTGCTCGACGCCGCCGGCGGGCGAGGGCTGCACGGCGAGGCGCTTCACGGCGATCCGCTCGCTGATCACCACGCCGTCGCGCACCTGGTAGACGTCCGGGTCGACCAGGCCGGACACCAGCGCCTCCCCCAGCCCGAACCCGGCGTCGATCGCGGTGACCCGGCGGTTGCCGGTGACCGGGTCGGCGGTGAACATGATCCCGGACGTACGCGGAAAGATCATGCGCTGGATGACGACGGCCATCCGGACGCTGCGGTGGCCGATCCCGTGCCGCAGGCGGTAGGTGACGGCCCGCTCGGCGAACAGCGACGCCCAGCAGCGGCGGACGTGATCGAGGATGTCCGCCTCACCGATCACGTTGAGATAGGTGTCGTGCTGGCCGGCGAACGACGTCGCCGCCGAGTCCTCGCCGGTCGCACTGGACCGTACGGCGTACGCGACACCCGCCGTGATCGGCCGGATGATCGCCGACGCGAGCACGTCGGGGAGGGCCGCCTTCTCCAGGACACGACGGATCTCCGCGCTGTGCGAGGCGATCCCCTCGCGGTCGGCGGGGTCGAGCGCGGACAGCCGGTCCAGCAGCTCCGGCATTCCGGGTGCCAGTTCCAGGATCCGGTCGAAGGCGGTGGTCGTGACGACGAACCCGGGCGGCACCCGGATACCGTCGATGCGGGCGAGTTCCCCCAGGTGGGCGCCCTTGCCGCCGGCCAGGTCGGCCATCGACCGGTCGAGCTCGTCCAGATTCATGACGTAGCGGGACACCGCGGACTTCCTCTCGCAGGACGTAGCGTGACCGACCGATTGTGCGCGGTATATGGGGTCTTGCGGCAAGAGCCCCTATCCGATATAGCTTAGAAGTGGAAGGGTGCGTCCCCGCGATTCTCAGGTCCGGAAAACCCCTCGGACCGGGACACTCTCCCGGGATAGCCTCCACCGGCTGACGACAATCCGGCCTGGAGGATGCTCGATGACTCTGCCTCGCAAAGGCACCCGGACGATCGTGGTCGACGACGTGACGTACCGCTGGCGGGCGACGCAGAAGGACGAGCAGTTCGCGTCCTACGTCGCCGAACTCGCCGACCAGCCCCGCTCCGCGATGCTGGGTTCGAACGTGGCGATGCTACCGAGCATCACCCCCGGCATCGTCGCCGACGGCATCCGGGCCGCACTGCGGGCCGGCTGGACCCCGTCGCAGCCCGGCCCGCCCTTCCGCACCCCGCGGTCATAGGGGTGGCTCCGTCGTCGCGGTGGGGCGTCACGCCCCGGGAGAGCATCGAGGCTGCCTGCCAGCGGCAAGGGGTCGCGGCTGTGGTCGGCGGGTGTGTGCGGACTGTTGTGGGCGTGGTCCGAGGGTACCGACAGCGCGGTACGGACCGGGCTCGCTGACGAGGCTTGGCGGGTTCGGGAGATGGCTGCCGAGGTGGCCGCGAAACGGCTGCTCGGCGGGGTGCTGCCCGAACTTGTGGGGCTACGCGGGGACCCGGTCGCACGGGTTCGTGTCGCCGCCGACCGGGCGATCCGGGTGCTGACCGCGGCCGGTGCCTGAACGGCGACGTCACCCCCTCATGTCCGCGCGGGTCAGAAGACGGTACTGATGGCGTCGGCCAGCTCGTCGGGGTGGGACAGGAACGGGGAGTGCGACGAGTCGAGTTCGAACACCTTCGTCGGGGTGGACGAGACGGCGTCCAGCTCGCGGATCAGGCGGCGTTGCAGGTTCGGGCGTACCGCGTTGTCGCGGGTGCAGAGCACGTAGCTGTGCGGGACCGCGCCGAACCGCTCCCGGGTCACCGTGATCGTCTCGGCGGGGATGCCCATCGGGCCGTCCGGGCTGAGCAGCGCCGTCGCGGCGTCGGCTACCGGGTCGGGGATGCCGTTGTAGAAGCATTCGCGGACGCTGGCGCTCAGGTGCGTACGCAGGCGGAGAGATCCGACGACGGCCGGATCCGCGGCAAGCAGCGGGCCCACCATGTCGCCCGCGTTCTCCGGCATGCCGATGTAGTCGACCGTCGGGTGACCGCCGACCGGGGCGAACGCGGTGACATACATCAGGTGGGCGAACAGTTCGGGGGCGCGTTCGGCGGCCGCCGTCACGACCGGGCCGCTCATGCTGTGCGCAACGACGACGCACGGGTCGCCGCCGCCGATGGCCCGCAATTGGTCGATCAGGGTGGTCGCGGCCGACGAGGCGGTCACATGGGCGACCGGGGACGGCTCGGTGGCGAAGGCGGCCGGGTCGAACGGGGCAGACCAGCGGGACCGCGGCGAGACCGCGCCGAGGCCGTGACCGTCGAGGTCGACGGCCACCGACGGGATGCCACGCGCGGCGAGCCGGGTGGTGACCGGTGTCCAGCACCAGGAGCCGTGCCAGAAACCGTGGACGAGTACAACGTTACGCATGCCACGGAACGCTAGAGACGCGCGCCGGCCACAACCACGTCCTGATTGTGCGGGGCTGTTGCGTGCAAGGCGGCGAGACGTGCGGCGCTGGGTGTGCCCGGGACCGGCTTGAGCATCAGCATCCGCTGGCGGCCCACCTGACTGGCGACGATCACACAGTCCATCTCGATCCGGCCGACCCGCTCGTCGTCGACGATTTTGGTCGGGCAGTGCAGCGACGCCACCGCGTGCCGGCCCCACATCCCGCGGAACTCCTCGCTGACCGTGGACAGCCGGTCGACCAGGGCTCCCGCCGCTCCGTCGTGGCCGCGCTCGGCGATCACCGTGCGCAGATCCGAGGTGTACGCGAGACCCGTCTGCTCCTGGCTCTCCGGCGGGTCGAGCCGGTGCCGCCACGTCGGTGAGGTGAACCAGTGCCAGATCAGGTTGACGCCGACGAACCCTCCGAACAGGGCGATGTTCAGCCGGTTCTGGGCGAGGACCGTCCCGAGGTCGTCGGTGACGAACGCCGGCGTGGTGTCCGCGACCGCCTCCAGGACGTAGGCCAGCGCCGGGTCGACCTGTTCGGTGGGCGCAACCCGGACCGGCACGGACTGGCCGGCCAGCCGGAACAGGTGCGCCTCCTCCTCGCCGGTGAGCCGCAGCGCGGTGGCGAGCGCGGACAGCACGGCCGCCGACGGGTACGGTCCTCGGCCCTGTTCGAGCCGCTCGTAGTAGGTGGCGGAGACCGTCGCCAACGCGGCCACCTCCTCACGGCGCAGCCCGGGGGTGCGGCCGGATCGGCGCGCGGGCAGCCCCACCTCCTGCGGTGACAGTGCCTCCCGGCGACGACGGAGGAACTCACCCAGCCATGCACGGTCCACAACACCGGACCCTATCCGGCTTCCCTGGCGGCTCAGCCGCGCACCGACACACCGGTGAGGCGTTCGGAGAGCTCCCAGAGAGCGCGGAGGGACGACACCGAGACCACGCGGCCGGTGAGGTGCTCGCGCAGAAGCTGGGTGAGCGCGAAGTGGCCGAGGTGGTTGACACCGAACTGGGCCTCGAACCCGTCCCGGGTCCGGGTCAGCGCGGGCGGGTGGATCATCGCGGCGTTGTTCACCAGCAGGGCGGCGTCGCCGGTCCAGTCGTGGGCGAACCGCCGGACGGAGGCGAGGTCGGCCAGGTCGAGCGTGCGGACCTCGGTCGGCCCGGGGAGCCGCGCCGCGACGGCCCGGCCGCTGTCCACTGGCGGAACGCCTCGATGCGGGTGATCACCTGCTTGCGGCCGACGGTGTTCTCGATGCGGTCGAGGTAGAGGCAGCGGGCGGCCGGCATGTCCAGGTCGACGGTGAAGCGGTGGAACCGTCAGCGAGAACGGTACATCAGCATTCGTCACCGTCCCATGATCGCCGCTGAGCCGGTAGCCGTGGCCCGCCGAGGTGAGCGAAGTAGGACACGAAGGAGGGAGCTGCAAGATCCACTCTCCCGCCTTCGTGCCGCGTCCGGGGGATGCGAGGTTCAGGGCCCGGGAAAGCGGGCACGGTAGGTCTCGTCGCTCCAGGAACGACGGGAGCGATGCAAGAGATCGACGACTACGACGTTCGGAGACAGGCGACATGCGTGACGTGCTGAAGGCGACCGTTCCGGCCGTGGCCCTGATGACCGCCCTGGCCGCCTGCGGTCAGTCCGGTGACGGCGCCTCGGGCGAAGCGGCCGGCGCCGGCTCCAGCACCGCACCCGGTACCGCCACCACCGAACCCGCGGACGCGACGGCCACCCCGGAGAGCACCACCACGACCGGTGGAAGCCAGTCCGGTGGCGGCAACACCGGCAGCGACTGCGCGACGGACGACCTCGCCGTCACGATTGCCGCCCAGGGTGACAGCGCGACGGCCCCGACCGCGATGGTCGTCGTCACCAACAACGGCGAGAAGGACTGCACGGTCCACGGCTGGCTGACGTTCACTCTGGTCAACGCCGCGAACGAGGCCGTCGAGGTGCCGACCGAGAAGGTCGAGGAGCCCGGTCCCGCGGTGGACGTGAAGATCATCGCCGGCGGCTCGGCCTTCGCCGGGATCAAGTGGACGACCTGCGACAAGGGTGACAGCTCCTGCGGCGCCGGCAACACGATCCGCTGGGACCTCGGCACGTCCGCCGACGGTCCGGCCGCCGAGCTCGAGGGCTTCCCGGCGGCGGAGAAGAGCAACATCACCATGAAGTCGCTCAAGGTCGGCACGCTGCAGCCGAGCCGGCAGGGCGTCGTCGCCTGGTGATCCCCGACCCTCCCGTGCGGGTGGTCCGACGCGGCGCCACGGCGCCGGGCCGCCCGCACGGGAGCAGCACCGATCCGGCCCGCCGAGAGTCGCCGCCCGCAGCCGCGGGACGACCCGGCGGGCCGGTTCGTTTCCCGCGGTGTGTGAAGGGTGCTCACCGCGTACCCCCGAAGGAGCGAAAGCGAAAAATCCTGCCTTGGGCGGTTAACGGGTGATCGAGTTGCGGAACTGTTTGTTCCTGTTGCCTTTCGTTGACATCACACATGTAACTACGCCAATGTGAGCGAGTTACGACGTTGCGCGAAGGGAAACATTCGATGCCACGATCACCCCTGCGACCACTACTCGCCGTAGCGATAATGATCCTCGCCCTGTTCGCGATCCCGGCCGGGACGGCGGCGGCGCAGGCCCCCGCGGCGGCCGCGGTAAACGGTCTGAAGGGCGAGTACTTCCGGATGTCGGCGCCGGGAGCCCACGACTTCGCGGAGCTCGGCGGCATTCTGCTGGATCCGAACATCGACCTGCCGGGTCTCGTCGGGGCCTTCGAGTCCCTGACCGGGCGGACCGAGCACACCACCGCCCGGTGGACCGGCAAGCTGACCGCGCCTACCACGGGTGACTACACGTTTTACATGATCGGCGACAACGGGTTCCGTTTCCTCCTGGACGGACAGCCGGTCATCGATCACTGGGTGGGCGACTGGGACCGCGAGCAGACCAGCGCCCCGGTGCGGCTGACCGCGGGTGAGGCGCACGAGGTGCGGATCGAGCTGTTCCAGGACACCGGCGGGGCGAACCTGTTCCTGCGATGGGCCGGGGCGGGCATCGAGAAGCAGATCGTGCCGGAGTCGGCGTTCACGCCGCCGGACGGTTTCCAGATCTACCCGGCCGAGTTCACGGTCGGCGCGGACGGCACGACCGTCGTCGCCGACTTCGAGGGCCGCGTCGACACCGTCGGCGAGCTCGCCACGCACCTGGCCGTCGAGGTGGACACCACGAAGTTCCCGATCGAATCGGTGCGGGTGGACCGCCGGGACGCCACCAAGGTGATCATCACGCTGGCCGAGAAGATCCAGAAGGATCAGAAGGTACGCGTGAACTACGACGGCACCGGTGGCCTGGTCGTCGCGGGCGAGGTGGTGCCGCAGGTGATCCGGTCGGCGGCCAACGCGTCGACGCACCGGCTGACCACCCCGTGGGGCGACAGGGTCGACAAGCGCAACCCGCTGCCGGAGTACCCGCGCCCGCAGCTGGTCCGCAAGGACTGGCTGAACCTCAACGGCCAGTGGGAGTTCGCCGGGGCCGAGGCCGGTGAGCAGCCGGTGTTCGGCAAGGCGCTGGCCGAGCGGATCACGGTCCCCTATCCGGTGGAGTCGCTGCTGTCCGGCATCGAGCGGCGCGAGGACCACATGTTCTACCGCCGGCTGGTGACCGTGCCGACCGCTTGGAAGAAGGAAGGGCAGCGTCTCAAGCTGAACTTCGGCGCGGTGGACTACCAGGCGAAGGTCTGGGTGAACGGCAAGCTGGTCACCGAGCACACCGGCGGCTACACCGCGTTCACGGCGGACATCACCGACGCGCTGAAGGCCCGCGGCCCGCAGGAGATCATCGTCGGGGTGACCGACGTGACCGGTCCTGATCAGCCGAAGGGCAAGCAGTCGCTGAATCCGGGTGGCATCGTCTACGAGCCGTCGTCGGGCATCTGGCAGACGGTGTGGCTCGAGCCGACACCCACGACGAGCATCGAAAACGTAACCATAAATACGGACATGTCTGGCAATGTCACCGCCAACATCACCGGTTCCGGCACCGTGACGATCACCGCGCTTGACAAAAAGGGTAAAAAGGTCGCGACGACCACCGGGGCGGCCGGCTCCGATCTTCGCCTGAAGATCAAGAACCCGCACCTGTGGAGTACGGACGACCCGTACCTGTACGACCTGGACGTCACGCTCGGCAAGGACGAGGTCCGCGCCTACTTCGGCCTGCGCACGGTCGAGGTGAAGACCGTCGGCGGCTTCCCGAAGCTGGTCCTCAACGGCAAGCCGATCTTCTCGCTCGCCACCCTGGACCAGGGTTTCTGGCCGGACGGGCTGTACACCGCACCGAGTGACGCGGCCCTGCGGTTCGACCTGGTCGAGACGAAGAAGCTGGGCTTCAACGCGGTCCGCAAGCACATCAAGGTGGAGCCGGCCCGGTGGTACCGGCACGCCGACGAGCTGGGCCTGATCGTCTGGCAGGACTTCGTGTCGTCGGACATCACCGGCACCGCCGGCCAGCAGGCGTTCCTCGAGCAGGGCCGCACGATGATGCGGCAGCTGCACAACTTCCCGTCGATCATCGGCTGGATCGTGTTCAACGAGGGCTGGGGCGAGTGGAACCGGGAGGAGACCGGCCGGATCGCCGAGCAGGTCAAGGCCGCCGACCCGACCCGGATCGTGAACGCGCACAGCGGCGTCAACTGCTGCAACTCCAAGGGTGACTCCGGCAAGGGCGACGTCATCGACCATCACGACTACAACAACACCGACCCGGCGTGGCCGGACGCGACCCGGATCGCGATGGACGGCGAACACGGCGGCTTCACCCTGCGCACGCCGGGACACATGTGGCCGGGCGTCCCCGCGGTGATCTACAGCGGGGTGGCGGACAAGGCGGCGCTGACCGCCAAGTACGTCGACAACACCGGCCGCTTCTACCTGGAGGCCGCCGGGGCGGAGTTGTCCGGATCGGTGTACACGCAGATCACCGACCTGGAGACCGAGCTCAACGGGTTGTGGACGTACGACCGGCGGGAGATCAAGGTCGACCCGGCACCGGTCCGGGCGATCAACCAGAAGGTGATCGCGGCGGGTGCGGCGGCCGGAGCGGACGCGACGTTCCCGGGGAACGGCGAGTGGAAGCTGGACGAGGGCAGCGGCACGGTCGCCCGGGACAGCGCCGGGGACGCCGACCTGACGCTCTACGGCGACACCACCTGGGCGCCGGGCGCTCTCACCTTCGACGGTGACGGCGACTACGCGGACACCGCCGCGCCGGTGCTCGACACGACGAAGGACTACACGGTGTCGTCGTGGGTGACCCTGGACGAGATCCCGGGGAACTACGCGACGGCGGTCAGCCAGGACGGCCGGGTCACCGAGAACCCGTTCTACCTGCAGTACGGCCAGGGCGCCTTCGCGTTCAGCACGCCGGGCGGCAACCGGGCGCGGCTGGTGGTGACGCCGGAACTGAACCGGTGGTACCACCTGGTCGGGGTGCGGGACCACACCACCGGTCAGATCCGGCTGTACGTGGACGGCGAACCGGCCGCCGCGGTGCCCGCCGGACCGGATGTGGTCAGCACCGGTCCGCTGTCGGTGGGCCGGGCCAAGTACGCCGGCAACAAGACCGACTACTGGTCGGGGTCGGTCGATCAGGTGCAGGCGTTCGACCGGGCACTGACCGACGCGGAGGTGCGGGCACTGTTCACGGCTCAGCACTGAGAGAGGCTCAGCCCTGACAGCCCTGAGAGAGGCTCAGCACTGAGAGAAACGGCCCGCTGGATGTCCAGCGGGCCGTACTCAGCGCTTCCGGGGACGTTTCTTCGGACGGTCCCGGTCGGTCGCCACGTCCTCCTTGTAGGTGGCGCCGCCGTCGGACTCCATCCGCAGCGGGCGGGCGCCGCCCTCCGGCGGGCCGGCGATGGACTGTTCGCCGGCGGCCAGTTCCGGGAACTTGTGGTCGAACGCCGGGCGTTCGGAGCGGATCCGCGGCATGTGGTCGAAGTTGCGCAGCGGCGGCGGTGTGGTGGTCGCCCACTCCAGGGAGTTGCCGTGCCCCCACGGGTCGTTCTCGGTGGTCACCGTGCCGACCTTGTACGACTTCCACACGTTGTAGACGAACGGCAGCGTGGCGATGCCGAGCACGAACGAGCCGATCGTGGAGAACGTGTTCAGGAAGGTGAAGCCGTCGCTGGGCAGGTAGTCGATGTAGCGGCGGGGCATGCCCTTGGTGCCGAGCCAGTGCTGGACCAGGAACGTAGCGTGGAAGCCGAGGAAGGTCAGCCAGAAATGGATCTTGCCGAGGCGTTCGTCGAGCATCCGGCCGTACATCTTCGGGAACCAGAAGTAGATCCCGGAGAAGACGGCGAACACGATCGTGCCGAAGAGCACGTAGTGGAAGTGCGCGATCACGAAGTACGAGTCGGAGACGTGGAAGTCGATCGGCGGTGACGCCAGCAGCACGCCGGACAACCCGCCGAACAGGAACGTGACCATGAATCCGACGGCGAAGAGCATCGGCGTCTCGAAGCTGATCTGGCCGCGCCACATGGTGCCGATCCAGACGAAGAACTTCATGCCGGTCGGTACCGCGATCATGAAGCTCAGGAAGCTGAAGAACGGCAGCAGCACCTGGCCGGTGGCGAACATGTGGTGCGCCCACACCGACATCGACAGCGCGCCGATCAGCAGGGTCGCGGCGACCAGGCCCTTGTAGCCGAAGACCGGCTTGCGGCTGAACACCGGGATGACCTCGGTGATGATGCCGAAGAACGGCAGCGCGATGATGTACACCTCGGGGTGCCCGAAGAACCAGAACAGGTGCTGCCAGAGCATCGGCCCGCCGGTGTTCACGTTGAACACCTGCGCGCCGAGCACCCGGTCGGCGGCCAGCGCGAACAGCGCGGCGGCCAGGAACGGGAAGATCAGGATCGCCAGCAGCGCGGTGACCAGCATGTTCCAGGTGAAGATCGGCATCCGGAACATCGTCATGCCGGGCGCGCGCAGGGTCAGGATCGTGGTGATCAGGTTGACCGAGCCGAGGATCGTGCCGAGACCGCTGATCGCGAGGCCGACCACCCAGGCGTTGCCGCCGATGCCCGGCGAGTGCAGGCTGTCGCTCAGCGGGCTGTAGGCGAACCAGCCGAAGTCAGCCGCTCCTCCGGGCATCAGGAAGCCGCTCATCGCGGTGAGCGTCCCGAACAGGTAGAGCCAGTACGCGAACGCGTTGAGGCGCGGGAACGAGACGTCCGGCGCACCGATCTGGATCGGGACGATGTAGTTGGCGAACGCGAACACGATCGGTGTCGCGAAGAACAGCAGCATGGCGGTGCCGTGCATGGTGAACAGCTGGTTGAACTGCTCGGGCGAGAGGATCTGCATGCCCGGCCTGGCCAGCTCCGCCCGCATGAGCAGGGCCATCAGGCCACCGACCATGTAGAACACGATCGAGGTGACCAGATACATGATCCCGATCTGTTTGGCGTCCGTCGTGCGCAGCAGCCGGGCCAGGGCCGAACCCTTCACCTGCCGGCGGACCGGATGGGGGCGGATCGGCGTCGGCCTCGGGGCGACGGTAGTCATCCAAGCTCCTCACCTGCGGATATCTCCCCTCCCGTTATAGACTTCCCGTGTCTCAATTCGCCTCATATCGCAGGATCACCCGCAATTCGGATACACCCTGCGATACTGCGAAGGGTTCGTCAGGGAGACCCGATGCTCGACGAGAGCGAAGCGCGGGCGCTCGAGGACATCGAACGCCGGCTGTGCAGCGACCCGCGGTTCGTCCGGCGGATGCGTGGACCCGGCCCGCTCCGGCCGTTCCCGACCGTCTCGGTGCTGTGCCTGACGGCGTTCCTGGCCCTGCCGTTCGTGGCGCTGTTCGGCGGACCACAGGCGGCGCTGATCCACGCGGACGTGGCGGCGGTCCTGGTCGTGACGGTGCTGGCCTGGCGTCACCGCCGGCGGGCGGGATCCTGAGGGTCCTTCCAGGCCTCGCGCAGCTCGTCCCGCGTCTCCCGCCACCACTGGCGCAGCTCGCCGCGCAGGTCGGAGAACATCATCTGCGCGGGCACGTCCTGCCGGTAGGCGCCGAGCACCTCCCAACCGGTCAGCATCCACCGGACCGGGACCAGCGCCACGGCGATCGAGGGCAACCACCGAAGACCGGTCATCGTGTACGCGGTGAGCACGGTCATCTGGAGGACGGCCACACCGATGCCCGCATACGTGGTGCGCCGCAGCACCCGGGACGACAGTCCCATCGCCCGCCACGGGGCCCGGCCGGCCGGAACGAGCAGCCGGGTCCAGAGCGCGATCACGGTCGCCACGTCGACACCCGCCATGATCCGAGCCGGGACGTGCACCGCCGGGATCCAGTAACCGGCGAGCAGCGCGGCCGCACAGATCATCAGCAGGGTGGCCGGCCACCAGTGACGCAGCACGGTGAGCAGCCGGCGCACCGGCCAGGCGATGGCCTGCGCGTCGGCCTGGGCCGGATTGTCCCGGGCCACGTCCCGCAGGGTGCGGACCGAGGCGCGGACGTGCAGCCGGTCGGCCTGCAGCATGGCGAGCAGCCAACGGCCGTGTGGACTCTCCGGGTCGCGCGCCAGGGCGGCCCGGACGAAGCGGTCGGCCTCGTCCCGGTTCCCCTCGGCGCGGGCCACGTCGGCCATCGTGAGCAGGGCGTAGACCGAGTGCGGGGCGAGCCGCAGGCCGTGGTCGGCGGCGGCGCGGGCCTCGGGCAGCCGCCTGCGCTCGACCAGGGCCCGGGCCAGCACCAGGTAGCCGTCCGGGTCGTGCGGCTCGAGCCGGATCGCCTGTTCGGCGGGGGCGATCGCGTCCCGGGAGCTGTACAGGGCGAGCATCAGTTCGGCATGCTCGAGGTGCGCGGACGCCTGCCGCGGGTCGGCGGCGAGCGCGGCCCGGCACGCCTCCCGGGCCTGCGGGAACTTCTCCTGGCGGCGCAGCGCGTACGCGAGCAGGGTCAGCAGTTCGGCGTCCCCGGGTGCCTCGACAAGCGCGGACCGCAGCGCGGCCTCGGCCTGGTCGAGCCGGCCGACCTCGAGCAGCGCCCGGGCCCGCTGACGGTCGGCCGTCACGCGGCGTACCGGCCGGGCACCGGGCGGTGAACGCACCGGGAAACCCGTCGAGATCGACGGCCGGCCGTCACGCGGCGTACCGGCCGGGTGCCGGTGTCGCGGCGAGGTGGCTCATGAGCGGCGATTATGCCGGTAACAGTGAGTGAGCGCCAGGGTGAATCTGTCACAGGGCGCCGGGTGGTCTCCGCCGCCTTCGTCCCGGCTGGTGATCAGTCCAGGTCGGCCAGGTCCAGGACGAAGCGGTACCGGACGTCGCCCCGCTCCAACCGGGTCAGGGCCTCGCCGGCCTTTGCCGACGGCAGCAGCTCGATGTCCGCGGTGATGCCGTGCCGGGCGGCGAAGTCCAGCAGCGACGCGGTGGCCACCCGGCCCGCGGTGCCCGACGAGGTGAGTCTCCTGCGGCCGGCCATCAGGTCCATCACGTCGAGTTCGAGCGTGCCGAAGTATCCCAGCATGCTGAGGGTGCCGTCCAGGGCCAGCAGGCGCAGCAGGGCGGCGGTGTCGTGCGGGGCGGAGATGGTGTCGACGATCAGGTCGAAACCGCCCCGGACCTCGTCCCGGCGGGCCTCGTCGATCAGATCCCGGGCGCCGAGCGCCAGCGCGTCGGCGGTCTTGTCCGGGGTACGGCTGAGCACCGTCACGTCGGCGCCCCGGGCCACCGCCAGCTTGATCGCCAGATGTCCGAGTCCACCCATACCGGCGACGGCCACCCGGCTGCCCGGGCCGATGCCGGCGGACTCCATCGGGTCCCAGACCGTGACGCCGGCGCACATCAGCGGGGCGGCCGCCGCCGGGTCGAGGCCCGCCGGCAGCGGGTAGGCGAAGGCGTCACGGACGACGTACTCCCGGCTGTATCCCCCGAGGGTGATGGTGCCGTCCACCCGGTCCGGCGCGGCGTAGGTGTAGGTGGCGCCGCCGAGACAGTAGACCTCCTGCCCGGCCGTGCACATCGCACAGGTCAGGCAGGCGTCGACCACGGTGCCGACGGCCACCCGGTCGCCGGCGGCGAAGCGGGTGACCGCGGAGCCGATCGCGGTGACCGTGCCGGTGAACTCGTGCCCCGGGACGACCGAGCCCTGTGCGTGCCGGTGGATCTGGTGCAGGTCGCTGTGGCAGACCCCGCAGTAGTCGATACGGACCGCGATGTCGTCGTCGCGCAGGTCGCGGCGCTCGACGGTGACCCGGTCGAGGGTGGTGGAGCCGTTCGAACTCCGCCAGGCGGTCGTGGTGCGCATGAACCCTCCAGAAAAAACAAACTGTTCGGTATTTTTGGCGCCGCGGCCCACCGTAGCCCCGCACTCCCCAGAAAACAAACTGACTGGTCTGTTTGTTAGATTGGGTCATGCCCGGACCACCCGCCACCGCCAAGGGAGCCGCGACCAGCCGCCGCATCCTGGACGCCGCCGCCGAGGAGTTCGCACTCCGCGGCATCGCCGGCGCCCGCGTCGAACGGATCGTGCAGGCGGCCCGCACCAACAAGGCGCAGCTCTACGGCTACTTCGGCAACAAGGACGCCCTGTTCGACGCGGTGATCGCCGACGCGGCCCGGCGGATGATGGACGTGGCCCCGTTCGACGCGGCCGACCTGCCGGGCTGGGCGGTCCGCATCTACGACGAGAACCTGACCCACCCGGAGATGGTCCGGCTCGCCACCTGGGTTCGCCTCGAACGGCAGCCGTCCGGGCCCCTGGCCGACGAGACCGCCACGCACGACGCGAAGGTGGCGGCCATCACCACCGCGCAGGACGCCGGCCTGCTGCGCCCCGGCGACCCGAACGACATGATCGCCATGGTGATCGCGATGGCCTGCGCGTGGTCCCCGGTGAGCAGCGCCTACGCGGCGTCCCCGGCCGACCCGGCCGCCGACCACGACCGCCGCCGCGCATACCTCCGCGAGTCCGTCCGCCGCGCCGTCGCCCCCTGATCCCCCCGCGGGGCGCCGCCTGGCCGGCTGGATCCGGTCCGGCACCGCGCGGCTGAGGCCCGGAAGACCACGCGGCCGAGGTCCTGAGACCTGAACGACGGCGTCCGCCCCACACGGGGGCGGACGCCGTCGCTGTTCTCCGTCCCGGTCAGGCGACGTCGCGGGCGTTCAGGGTCAACGAGTGCGCCTCGGTGTCGGTCTCCTCGATACCGAAACTGATGACGCGCCGCGGGTGGACGCGGATCAGCGGGGTGGGCTCCTCGATAGCCTCCGCGGTGCCGCGGATCTCCAGGCAGCGCACCCGCCACGGCTCGACCGACGGCAGGTCGTCGACGACGAACGCGACCTGCCCGGTGGCCGCGACGTTGCGGAACTTTCGGCTGGACTCCATGTTGAAGCCGAAGATGTCGATCGTGGAGGTCTCCTCGTTCCACTGGAAACCCACCGGACTGTTCTGCAGGGTGCCGTCGGGGCGGAGGGTGGCGAGGCGGCCCAGGTGCTGGCTCGCGAGGTAGGCCAGTTCGGTCGGCGTCAAGCTCATCCCGGCAGCCTCACACCTCAACCTCGGTAGAGGTCAAGCCCGGAAGACGTCGAGGGCCCCGGTGACCGGTACCGGCCCCTCCACCACGATCGGCGCGTTGCTCGCGGCGATCACCTCAGCGCAGGTCAGCGTGAACCGCGGCCCGTCGTCGCCGAGCAGCGGCGTGAAATCGCGGGTGGCGGCGGCGAAGACGATCCTCGACACACCCGCCCACACCATCCCGGCGGCACACATCGGGCACGGCTCGCCACTGGCCCAGACCGTCCCGCCGGTGACCGGGCCCCGGGCGTTCGCGACGGCGTCGAGCTCGGCGTGCGCCCGGATGTCGCCGCTGGTGGTGACCCCGTTGCGGCCCTCGGCCAGGACATTGCCGGCCACATCGGTGATGACCGCCCCGAACGGGCGGTCACCGCGGTCCCGGGCCTGCCGGGCGAGTTCCACGGCCCGCAGCAGAAAGGCGGTCATGAGCGCAGATCCACGGTCGTACCCACCTTCTCGCGTCGCGCGTGTTCGACGAGCAGCCCGGCGGTGACCACGTCCTGCAGCCCGAGCCCCACCGAGTTGAACAGGGTGATGTCGTCGTCGCCGGTCCGCCCGGGCGCGGCACCGACGATCACCTGACCCAGATCGGTCAGATCGTCCTCGGTGATGTGCCCTTCGGCGATCGCCAGCAGCACCTCACCGGACTTGGCCAGCGCCGTGGCCCGGCTGTCCACGATCAGCCTCGCACGGGCGAGACCGGCGCCGTCGACCTCCCGGTGATCCGGGCGCGGCGGCGCGCCGACCGCGTTCACGTGCAGCCCGGCACCGAACCACGCCCCGCGCACCAGAGGGGTCCGGGACGGGGTGAGGGTGCAGACCACCTCCGCCGTGCGGACGACCTCCTCCGCGTCGGCCGCGGCCACGATCTCCAGGTCCAGGCCGTCGATCTCTCTGCGGTACGCGGTGAGCGTGGCCTCCGTCCTCGACCAGACGACGACCCGCTCGATGGGCCGGATCTTCGCGATCGCCCGGGTGTGCTCGACCGCGAGTGCCCCCGCCCCGACCAGTCCCAGGACGGTGGCGTCCCGGCGGGCCAGATGCCGGGTGGCCACCGCGCTGGCCGCGGCCGTCCGGACCGCCGTGACCAGGCGACCGTCCACCAACGCCAGACACTCCCCGGTCGCAGCCGACGTCAGCAGGATCGCCGACCGTTGCACCGGCAGTCCCCGTTCCGCGTTCGCCGGCAGGTCGGCGAGCATCTTCACACCGGCGTACCGGCCCGCGACCGCGGCCATCGGCAGGTGGCTCCCCCGGTCCGCGGAGGTCATGGCGGCCGGGGCGGGCACCTGCGCCAGCCCGCGGGCGAGGTCGGCGTGCGCCTCCTCCAGGGCGTCCCGGACCTCGTCTCGCCGTAACAGCGTGGCGACGTCGGAAGCGGTGAGCACAACGGTCATCGGGACGGCTCCTCCAGAGAGAATCGAGCGGATCAGGCACGGACGAACGGGACGGTCAGGCACGACGGTGCCCGGCTCGCCCCGGCCAGGCCGCTGACGGCGACGATCGCCACCAGGTACGGGATCATCGTGAGCACCGCGGGCGGCAGGCCCACACCGGCCGCCGGCAGGGCGTACTGCAACGCCTGGGCGACCCCGAACGCGACCGCCGCGACGACCGTCCCCGGGGTGCGCCACCGTCCGGCGATGACCGCGACCACGGCGAGATAACCGATCCCGGCGGTCATGTTGTCGCTGAACGCGTGCACCTCGGAGAGGGCCAGCTGCGCGCCGCCGAGTCCGGCCAGCGCCGAGGTGAGCAGGATGCACAGGGCCCGGATCCGGCGGACCGGCAGACCGGTCCAGTCGGCGGCACCGGCGTCCTCCCCGGTGGCGTCGATCCGCAGCCCCCAGCCGGTACGGGGACCGAGCAGCAGACCGGTCACCAGCACCACGCCGGCGCAGAGGTAACCCAGTGCCGTCTGCGCGAACAGGACCGGCCCGATCACCGGGACGTCGGCCAGAACCGGGATCGGCAAGCGCTCGAACCCGGTGACCCCCCGGTCGCCGTCGAGCAGCAGCCGCGCGCCGAAGGTGGTGGCGGCGAGGGCCAGCGCGTTCGCGGCGACACCGACGACGATCTGGTCGGCACGGAGGCGTACCGAGAGAAGGGTCTGCGCGAGACCGACCAGGAGGCCGCCGCAGAGACCGCACGCGGCACCCAGCCAGGCGGATCCGGTCAGGACGGTGCCGGTGACGGCGGTGAACGCGCCGGTCAGCATCATCGCCTCGAGGCTGAGGTTGAGGACACCGGCACGTTCGCTGACGAGTTCCCCGACGGCGGCGATCAGCAGCGGCAGCGCCAGGCCGAGGCCGCTGACCAGGATCTGGGTGAGCATCATCGGGTCGCCTTCTTCCCGGCCGCCCACGTCGCGGTGGCCGCGATCAGCAGGATGATCAAACTCTGGATGATCGCCACGGTGGTGGACGGGACCCCGGCGACCAGTTGCAGGTTGATGCCGCCCGAGGTGAGGAACGCGAGCAGCAGGGCGGCGGCGGTCAGCGCGAGCATCGAGCCGCCGGCGAGCAGCCCGACGACCAGTCCGGCGAAGCCGAACCCGGAGGTGAACCCCTCGGCGAGCAGGGCGGGGGCGGTGGACACCAGCAGGCCGCCGCCGAGACCGGCGAACGCCCCGGCCGTGGAGAGGGCCACCACCCGGGTGGGCCCGGCCCGGACGCCGAGGCGGGCGGCGGCGGCCGGTGACTGCCCGAGTGCCCGCAGCCGCAACCCGGCCGGGGTGTGCCGGCTGACCACGCCGATCACCGCGGTGGCGATCAGGGCGAGCAGGATCGCCACCGTCGCCGGAGACCGTTCGACACCGAGCAGCGGCAGGTGGGCGCCGTCGACCAGGGGCGCGGACTGCGGAAGCGTCTCCGACGAGGTCACCGGCTGCCGCAGCAGGGTCGGCTCGTGGACCATCAGGGTGACCAGGGCGAGGCCGACGAAGTTCAGCAGCAGCGTGGTGATGATCTCGCTGGTGCCGCGCCGGACCAGCAGGACCGCGGCGATCGCCGCCCACAGGCCACCGGCGGTGAACGCGGCGAGCAGCGTCAGCGGCACCGCGACCAGTGCGGGGGTCGCCGCCGGCAGGGTGGTGCCGACCGCGGTCGCGGCGATGCCACCGGCGCAGAGCTGCCCCTCGCCGCCGACGTTGACCAGGCCGGCCCGGTGCGCGAGGGAGAACCCGGCGCCGACCAGCATGAGCACGGCGGCGGTGTTGAGCGACTTGCCGATCGCGTAGGGTGTGCCGGCCATCCCCTCGGCCAGCGCGCCGATCGTGGTGGCCGGCCCGGCGCCGGCGAGGGCGGCCAGTGCCAGCCCGGCGAGCAGGGCGACCAGGACCGCGCCACCCGCGACGAGTGCTCTCCTCGTGCTTCTCATGCTCCTCATGCGACGGCTCCGGTCTCTTCGTCCGCTGCCGCGGTCTTGCCGGCTCCGGTCTCTTCGTTCGCCGGTGCTGCCGCGGACCGGCCGGCTCCGGTCATCAGGGCGCCGATCTCGTCGGCGGCCCGCTCGCCGCCGGCCGGCACCGGTCCGAGAAGCCGGCCGGAGTAGGCGACGTGGATCCGGTCGCACAGGGCGAGCAGTTCGGGGAGTTCACTGGAGACGATCAGGACGGCGACGCCGCCGGCGGCCACCGCCCGCAACCGGGCCAGAACGTGGTCGACGGCCCCGACGTCCAGGCCCCGGGTGGGTTGAGCGGCGATGAGCACCTTCAGGCCGGGGATGGCGACCTCCCGGGCCAGCACCACCTTCTGCTGGTTTCCACCGGACAGGGATCCCATCGGGGTACGCGGTGACGACGTCCGGATGTCGAAGGAGGCGATGACGTCCGCCGCGGCCGTGTCGAGGCGCCGCCGGTCCAGGAGACCGAACCTGCGGAAGTCACCGAGCCGGGCCAGGTACAGGTTCTCGGCCACCGACATCGACCCGACCATCGCCTCGTGGTGCCGGTCCTCGGGGACGACACCGAGCCCGAGCGCGGTCCGCCGGGCCGGCGTGGCCCGGGTGATGTCCACGCCGCCGAGGTGCACGGTGCCGGCGTCGGCACGCGTGGCACCGGAGAGCACGTGCACGAGGTCGCTCTGCCCGTTGCCCTCCACCCCGGCGATCCCGACGATCTCCCCCGGCGCGAGGGTGAGCGAGACGTCCGCCAGGATCCGGGTCCGGCCGGCCCGTCCCAGGGTGATCCCCTCCACCCGGAGCACCGGCTCCCGGCCGGCCGATCCGTCGGCCCGCTCCGCGGCAGCATCGCCGACGGTGGCGTCGCCGGTAGCCGCGTCGACGTCGGTGGCGTCGCCGGTGGCCACGTCGACGCGAACACCCAGGCCGGCGGTGACGGCGGGATCGAGGTCGTCCGGGTCCCGTCCCAGCATCAGCGCCAGCAGCCGGGGAACCGAGGCGTCCCCGGCCAGCGGACCACCACCGGCGACGGTGCCGGACCGCAGGACGGTGGCCTCGTCGGCGGCCGCGGCCACCTCGCCCAGCTTGTGGGTCACCAGCACCACCGACCTGCCGGACGCGGCGACGGCCCGGCAGGTGGCGATCAGCGCCTCGATCTCCGGTCCGTCGAGGACCGCGGTCGGCTCGTCGAGCAGCACCAGGTCCGGGCCGGGCAGCAGCGCCTTGACGATCTCCACGCGTTGCCGGGCCCCGATCGGCAGGTCACCGACGAGCGCGTCCCGGGGGACGGTGAGGCCGAACTCCCCCGCGATCCGCTCCAGGCGACGGCCGAGGTCCGCCTTGCGGAGCCGCAGTCCGCGGCCGCCGAGCAGCAGGTTCTGCTCCACGGTCATGGTCGGGACCAGCGAGAAATGCTGGTGCACCATCGCCACCCCGTGGGCCAGCGCCTGCGCCGGTGAACCCGGCCGGTACCGCCGGCCCCGCAACGTCATCGTTCCGGTGGTCGGCGCGAACCCGCCGTACACCAGGTTGCACAGGGTGGACTTCCCGGCGCCGTTCTCGCCGAGAACGCAGTGCACCGTTCCCGGGGCCACCGTCAGCGAGACCCCGTGCAGCGCGCGGACCGGTCCGAACGACCGTCCCAGATCCTCGAGCACCAGCAGCCCCATGATCAGTACGCCGTGACCGCGCCGGAGGCCAGCTCACTCTTGGCCTTGGCGAGCAGTGCCGCGACCGCGTCGTCCTTCGTACAGAGGACGAAGTCGGTGCCGCCGTTGTCCGAGGTCAGCCCGAACCGGACCTGCTCGGCCTTCCACGTGCCGTCGAGGACGGCGTGCACCGCGTACTCGAGTTCGGCCCCGATGTCGGTCTTCACGTAGCCGACGTAGGCGCTGTCCGTGCAGTCGCCCGGGATCGGACCGCCGACCATGCGGGCGCCGGACTCCTTCGCGGCCTGTTCGATGCCCTGTTTGCCGAGGTTGACGATCTGTCCGAGCACGTCGGCGCCCGCCCCGAAGTCGGCCGCGGCGGCCTGCTTGGCTTTCGCCGGGTCGTTGAAGTCCCCGACGTACTGCGGCGCGAGGACCTCGGCGCCGGTTCCGGCGAAGGCCACCCCGTTGGCGTACGCCTTCGCGGCGTTGACGATGGCCGGCAGTTCCACGCCGCCGACGAATCCCACGGCGCCCTTCTGCGACGAGGCGGCGGACACCACCCCACTGAGGAACTCGGCCTCGGCCTGCTGCGGGTCGTAGTAGGCGAGGTTGGCCAGCGGTACGGCGTCGGCAGGCCCGCCGATCTCGACGAACGTCACCTCCGGGAACTGCGGGGCGACCTTGCGCACGTCGGCGTCGGTCTGGCCGCCGACCGAGACGACCAGGTCGCTGGCGGAGGCGAACCGGACCAGGGCCTGCTCGTAGTCGGCGGCCTCGACCCGCTCGACGTAGCTGAGGTCGACCTCGTCGCCGAGGGCCGCCTGCAGACGCTGATATCCCAGGTAGGCGGACTGCATGAAGCCGGTGTCACTGATCGAGCCGGGCAGGAACACCCCGACTTTGAGCTTGCCGTCACCGTTGCCGGCCTCGGCCCGGTCGTCGCCGCATCCGGCGATCAGGGCGAGCGGTAGCAGCGACGACACCGCGAGGGCGGCACTGCGGGCAAGGACCTTCATGGCGTTCTCCTCGGGGGTGGCGCTCTAGTGGTATACCACTAGAGGATCGGGAGACTTTGTTGTCGGCTCGTTGCGCCGCCGTTAGCTCTCTGCTTCCAGAACCTCTCGGTATACCGTTACGCGGTGGCCACCGACCGCACCCTGCGTGACACCGTCTACACCGCCCTGCGGGACCGCATCGTCGGCCTGCACCACCCGCCCGGCTCCCGCCTCATCGAGCGCGACCTCGCCACCGAACTCGACGTCTCCCGCATCCCGCTGCGCGAGGCGCTGCAACTGCTGCAACAGGACGGGCTCGTGGTGATCGTTCCGCGTCAGGGGGCGATCGTCGCGCCCTTCACCGCCGACGACGTGCGCGATCTCTTCGACGTACGCGAAAGCCTCGAAGTCCTGGCCGCCCGGCTGGCAGCGGAACGGGCGACACCCGCGGGGCTGGCGCGGCTGCGGGAGCACATGGACGCGGCGCGCGACGCGGCGCACCGGCACGACGAGGCCGCGACCGCCTCCGCCAACGCCGCCTTCCACCACGAGGTCGTCGCGATAGCCGCCAATCCGCTGCTCAGCGACATGATGCGGCCGCTGGCGGCGCGAGTGCAGTGGCTGTTCCACCTGACCCGCCGGCGCGACCCGGTGCGGCAGTGCGAGGAACACGAGGAGATGTACACGGCCTTCGCCGACGGGGACGTCACCGCGGCGGAACGGCTGGCCTTCGACCACGTGCGGTCGGGGCGCGCGGAGAGCATCGAGCTGGCCGGCGGGTGGAGCACCGGCGGCATCGACCCGGTGGCCGCCACCCGCACCCGCCGTCGTCTGGGCTGACCCGGGCCGGCGGTCGCCGTCACCCGCAACCGACCTCGCGTGGTGAGTCGGGGCGCGCCCGCTGCCCCGACTCACCACCGCCCACCGCGCTGTGGTGATTTCGGGCGCCGTGGACGGCCGAAATCACCACAGCAAGACAAGCGCGTGGTGAACTCGGGCGCCGTGGACGGCCGAAATCACCACGGTCAGGTGGCGTGTGGCGGAAACCGGGCTGGCGGCTTCAGCGCTCGTCCCGGGCGTCGGAGCTCGTCCCGGGCGTCGGAGCTCGTCCCGGGCCCTCGGTGTCAGAGACGGACGATCTGCAGGGCCATCTCGGCGAGGATCGCCGGCAGGTTCTGGACGGCCTCGCGGTCCTTGGCCCGTTCGGACGGGGAGAGGACGGCCCACTCGACCAGGGACGGATGCTGCTTGGCGTCGTTGTCGCGGGTCTCGGCGTAGGTCCAGCCCGCGGCGGTGCGTTCCTCGCACCAGCGTTCGTGTTCCAGCTCGGCCAGCTGGTCGAGCTCGGCCGGGGTGAAGGCGAACGGCTCGGCCGGGCCGACCCGCGGGGCGACCGTCGCGCCGATCGCCTGGATCTTCGCGCCGATGCCGGCGGCCTGACCGCGGTTGGCCTGTCTCGCGTCCTCGGCGAGGTCGTCCCACTCGACCATGGAGGCGTTGGCACCCATCGGCGTCCCTTTCGCCACCTGGGACGTCAGGTAGTGCGCGTGGACGGCCCGGGCCAGTCGTTCCGTGAGATCCTCGTCCAGCACCATGGGCCTACAGGCTAGTACCGTCGTGTCGATCATGCGAATACGACCGCGCAGGTCGTCCAGCAGATGGTCGGCGGTGCTCCCGAAGACCACGCTGTGATGCTTCAGCCGGTCGAGACGGACCACCAGGGAACCCGGGTCGCCGGGCCAGAGGTGGACCATGGTCAGGGCGGTCGACAGCGCGCGCTGCTCGTCGTCGTAACAGACGTAGACGCGATGACGGTTCGCGGCCGGCACCGGCGCCGGACCGTCGACGACCGTCACGTCGCAGTGGTCGCGGACCACGTCCCAGGTGTCCAGCAGGGCGGGGACCGTCGTGGACGCGGCGTCGTCGACAAGCGTCACCGGCAGGCGGCCGGCGCCGGTGAGGAGACGCCAGCGGCGGGCGTACTCGATCAGCAGGGACTGACCGAACGCACCCAAACCGATGATCATCAGGGGTGCGCCGAGCGGTTCGCTGCGGACCAGTTCCCGCGCGGCGAGTTCGTCGGCGACCAGGAAGTCCAGGCGGACACCGTCGGGGGTGGCGTGGCTGAGCCAGCGGGCCGCCAGCGCCCGGCCCAGCACCTGGTCGTCGATCCAGGCGTAGGCGCGCAACGGCCCGGACCGGACCAGGCCGGGCTCGACGACGGCGACGGCCGTCGCCACCGCGGCGATGTTCGGCGCGCCACCGCCCTGCTGGTGATCGACGCAGGCGTGGATCACGTCGGCACCGGCCGCGCCCACGGACCGGAGCGACAGTTCGTCACCGGCCGCGATCCGTTCCACCCGCCGGCCGTCGGCGAGGGCGCTCGCGGCGAGGGCATCGGCCAGCGGCGTCTCGCCGACCACGACGACATGGCCGCCGGCGGTGCGGCTGCGCCAGCGTGACCACTCGCCGGAGAGCAGCACCCGCACGGTCTCGGCGAGGGCGAACAGGGTGACCGCGGGCGCCAGGAAACGCGCCACCTCCAGCCGCAACGGCAGCACGCCGCCGTCGCCCAGCGGCGCCGAGTCGAGCACGAAGAGCTGCAGGTCGTAGTAGAGGACGTCGAGCGGGCGCCGGCCGTAGTGCGCGTACTGCTCGGCGCCGAGGAACTCCTGCAGTCCGAGGAAGCCGAGCACCAGTGCCCCGGCGCCGAGAACGACGAACAGCCACCGGGTGCCGGCCCACAGCCGGCTCGAGGTGCCACCGGGGGTTTCGTTGACCGCCACGCAGGGACCTCCGTATCCGCGCCGCCTGTCGCAGGAGTATCCAGTGGATCGATCGACATCCCGAGGATCTGTCCATGACTTGACAGCGCGGGCGGTCCGGAGCGCGGGTTTCAGGCCCGATCGGGACCGGCGGGGAGCAGGCGCAGGGCCAGGAGGCCGCCGATGCCGGGGATCAGGGCGAGCAGACGCGCGCGGAGGGTGGCGTCGCGGTGGGTGAGGGTGAGGACGACGACGAACAGGTAGGCGCAGCCGTGGACCGGGCCGGTCAGGGACGTGACCGGTCTCCAGTGGACGGTCACCAGGTTGACGAGCAGGACCAGCAGGGACACCAGCTCCACCGTGGCGGCGAGCGGCAGGGCGCGGGGCACGCTCACGGTCAGGCTCCCGTCGTCGAACCGGGGCGGACGATCATCAGGATCGTCACCGTGGCCCAGAGCAGGTTGAAGAC
The DNA here is from genome assembly GCF_030269225.1 of Actinoplanes sp. NBRC 101535. Lineage (NCBI taxonomy): Bacteria > Bacillati > Actinomycetota > Actinomycetes > Micromonosporales > Micromonosporaceae > Actinoplanes > Actinoplanes sp. NBRC 101535. The sequence continues at coordinate 51,933 of NZ_BSSY01000004.1, forward strand.
GCCGGTGAGCATGGCCAGCCGGGCGGGCCGGACGGCCGGCGTGCCGGACAGGATGCGCTGCTGGTACGGCAGGATCAGCAGGCCCAGGATCAGGGCGGCGGCCAGGGTCAGCACGATCGAGACGACCAGCCAGGTATCGGTGAGAACGCCGAGGCTGCTCGCGGTGGCCAGGCCGAAGACCGGGACGGCGATGCCGAACACGGCGTAGACGCGGCAGATCCGGTGCAGCAGCGGCAGGGCGGAGTGATCGCGGCGGGCCGCGGCGGGGAACATGCCGGCGGCCACGGTCACCGGGCCGATCGCGATGATGGCCGCCAGGACGTGCAGGGAGAGCAGGAACTTCGTCACCGGGCGACGCTATGTCCGGGCGACCGGCGCCGGAACTGGCTGGATTGCCGTGCACCGACGAATTCTGGCCACCCGTGACACGGGACGGCGGTTAGGGTGGCGGGCGTGCATGTCGTCGCCGTACTCGCTCTGGACCGGGTGATCCCGTTCGACCTGTCGACACCGATCGAGGTGTTCAACCGGACCCGGCTCGCGGACGGACGGGCACCCTACGAGGTGCGGGTCTGCGGGCTCACCCCGACCGTCGACGCGGGCGCCTTCACCATCACGGTGCCCTACGGGCTGGACACCCTGCTCGAAGCGGACACCATCGTCGTGCCGGGGTGTGCGGTGCTGACGGAGGGCGTACCCACCGAGGTTCTCGACGCGCTGCGCAAGAGCGCGGCAGCGGGCGCGCGCATCGCCTCGATCTGCGCCGGGGCGTTCACGCTGGCGGCCACCGGTCTGCTGGACGGGCTGCGGGCGACCACCCACTGGGTCGCGGCGGAACAGTTGGCGGCGTCATACCCGCGGATCACCGTGGATCCGAACGTGCTCTACGTGGACAACGGCATGATCCTGACGTCGGCGGGTGCGGCGGCCGGGCTGGATCTGTGCCTGCACCTGATCAGGCGGGACTTCGGGTCGGCGGTGGCGGCGGACGCGGCACGGCTGTCGGTGATGCCGCTGGAACGCGAGGGCGGGCAGGCGCAGTTCATCGTCGCGGAACAGCCGCCGACACCGCGGGGCAGCACGCTGGAGCCGCTGCTGCTGTGGATGCAGGAGAACAGCGAGGCCGACCTGACGCTCGACGCCATCGCGCGGCGGGCCGGGGTGAGTGTGCGGACCCTGAACCGGCGTTTCCGGGAGCAGACCGGGACGACGCCCCTGCAGTGGCTGCTGCGGGCCCGGATCCGGCGGGCGCAGCACCTGCTCGAGGCGGGCGATCAGCCGGTGGAGCAGGTGGCCGCGCTGGCCGGGTTCGGGTCGCCGGTCGCGTTCCGGGAACGCTTCAAGCGGGTGGTGGGGACGAGCCCGGCCGGTTACCGGGCGGCGTTCCGCAGGCCCGGACCCGTCACCGAGCCGGAGCCGTCGCGATCAGGGCCTGGTCGACGGTGGTGAAGGTGCGGAACGTGGCGCGCAGGCGGGTCCGCATGGTCATCCGGACGAAACGGGACGGGCCGGCCAGCAGGACCTCACTGCGGTGGCGGCGGGCCAGGTTGCGGGCCCGGACCAGGGTGCTCAGGACCGGCGGGTCGACGGTGCCCGCGCCGCTCAGGTCGACGATCACGGACGGACGGGCGGCCAGGGACTCGTCCAGGGCCTGCCGCAGGGGCCCGATGGCGTCGATGCTGACGTCGCCGGTCACCCGGATGACCGCGGCCGCCGGGAACATCTCCACCGCGATCTCCGACAGGTCCGGGATGTCGACGGCGAGCGAGCGCGGCGGCGCCACACAGGACGGGCACCGGTGCGGTCCGCGGGCGAACGACGAACCCGTCCAGCCGCTTCCGGTCACGGCGGCGTGGACCGATTCGGTGTCGTGCAGCCCGTAGGCGCCGGCGGACGCCACCTCCCCACATCCATCGCAGATCAACTCGACGCCGGATGCGTCGGAAACGGCGGTCATGGGTGGCCCCCTCGTCGCTGATGGTGTTCGGGAATCAACCCTCCGAGGCGGAGATGTCGACCATTCCGCGAATTCATGACGGTCGTATGACGACGGCGCGGTGCCCGATTCTGTGGCTTCGATGCCGGGTGGGCCCGGATGGACACGGCGGACTAGGCTCGCTCAACCAGACCTGTGCACCCCTGTGAGCGAGGCCCATGCATGTCACCACTAGGCGAGCAGCACGGCGACAGCCTCGACGACGAGGACCTGGCCCAGCGGGTGGCGCAGGCCCTGCGCCTCGATCCTGAGATAGGCCGCCACCAGCTGAAACTCAGTGTGCAGAACCGCGTGGTCATCCTGACCGGGCATGTGGCCACCGCCCGGGACAGCGGCATGGCCTCGCAGCGGGCGTGGTCGGTGCCGGGCGTGTTCGACGTGTGCAACCGCATCGGCGTGGCGGGTCACGCCGGACCCGTCGTCTGGGACTGGCCCGGCATCGGGTGAACAGCACCATAAGCTTCGGTTAAATCACCCGATCGGTAAAACCCGGCTCATTCCAGCAGGCCCTGAATGTCGGCGGCGGTCAGTTCGGCCGAACCGAAGTCGCCGCCGTCGAGCACGCTGCCGGACAGGGCCGCCTTGCGGGCCTGCAGGGCCATCACCTTCTCCTCGATGGTGTCCTTGGCGACCAGGCGGTACACCATCACGTTGCGGGTCTGGCCGATCCGGTGGATCCGGTCGATCGCCTGCGCCTCGGTCGCCGGGTTCCACCACGGGTCGAGCATGATGCAGTAATCCGCCTCGGTCAGGTTCAGCCCGAACCCGCCCGACTTGAGACTCACCAGGAACACCGGGGCGTCCCCGGCCTTGAAACCGGCGATCACCTCGGACCGGTCCCGGGTCTTGCCGTCCAGGTAGGAACAGTCGATCCCGGCGTCGGCCAGCCGGTCCCGGGCCGCGCCGAGGAACCGGGTGAACTGGCTGAACACCAGGATCCGGTGCCCTTCGGCGACGATGTCGGTGACCCGCTCGACCAGGGCGTCCAGCTTGGTGGAGGCGACACCCCGGTGCTCCGGGTCGACCAGGCCGGCGTCCAGGCTCGCCTGTCGCAGCAGGGTCAGCGACCGGAAGATCTCGAACCGGTTCTTCTGCATGTCGCCGAGCAGGCCGAGCACCTTCTGCCGCTCCCGCTGCAGGTAGGTCTGGTAGATCCGGCGGTGCCGCGGATTGAGCTCCAGCTCGATCGTCTGCTCCTGCTTGGCGGGCAGGTCGGCGGCCACCTCGGTCTTGCGGCGGCGCAGCATCAACGGCCGGATCCGGCGGCGCAGCTGGGCGAGGCGTTCCTGGTCCTGACCGCGTTCGATCGGACGGCGGTAGTAGTCGGCGAACCGGTCGTGCCGGGGCAGCAGGCCGGGCGCGGTGATCGACAGCAGCGCCCACAGCTCGGAGAGGTTGTTCTCCATCGGGGTGCCGGTGATGGCCAGCTTGAACGCGGCCGGCAGCCGGCGGGCGCACTGGTAGCCCTGGGAACCGGCGTTCTTGACGAACTGCGCCTCGTCCAGGATCAGGCCGGCCCACGGCTGGGCCGCATAGTCGTCGAACTCCAGACGGAACAACGTGTACGACGTGATCACCAGATCGGCGCCGTCGATCGCGGCCGCCAGGCCACCGGGGCGGCGGGCCCGGGTCTGCTGCACCACCCGGACGTCGAGGCCCGGGGCGAACCGGGCGGCCTCGGCGGCCCAGTTGCCGACCACGCTCGCCGGGGCGACCACCAGGAACGGATCCGGTGTGCCGCCCTCCTGCAGGACGTGACAGATCAGCGCCAGGGTCTGCACCGTCTTGCCGAGGCCCATGTCATCGGCGAGCACCCCGCCCAGACCGTGCCGGTGGAGGGCGGCCAGCCAGTGGAAACCCTCCTCCTGGTAGCCGCGCAGAGTGGCTTTCAGCGTCGCCGGGACCGGCGGGCGCGGGGTGTCGCCCTCGGCGTAGAGCGAACGGACGGCGCTGTGCCAGTCCGCGGCCGGACCGGTGACCTCACCCAACTCGCCGAGGTCCTGCCAGACCCCGGCCTGGTGGCGCCCGACCCGGACGGTGTCGGCCGGGGCGTCGTGCAGCTCCCGGGACTCGGTGATCAGGTCGCGCAGGCGCCGGAACTCGGGACGGTCCAGTGTCACGTAACGCCCGCTGGGCAGGATCAGGAACTCCTGCTCGGCGGCGAGCGCCACGAACAGGCCCCGGAAGTCGACCTGCTCGGTGTTGATCGAGACCTGGACGGCGAGGTCGAACCAGTCGCGCTCACCGCTCTCCACGCTGGTGAACGCGACGACCGGCGCCGCGGGCTCCTCGACCAGGTCGCCGGGCATGTCGACGGCGACGCCGGGCAGCGCCGCCAGCTGCGGGACGAGGTCGCGGAGCAGCCGGATCATCACGTCGCCGTCGACCACCGCGGGACCGTCCGGCGGGAGGATCGCGGCGGCCGCGCGCAACGTGCCGGCCCGCCGCCCCTGCTCCGGGCCGGCACCCAGCGGCTCCCGGTGGTCCTCGCCGCCGATCTCGGTCACCCACTCCCAGGACAGCGCCAGGCGCCGGCCCGGGAGTGGGCGGCCGGTCAGCGTGAGCGTCGCCCGGTCCAGATCGGGCAGCCGCACCGAGTCGTGCATCGCGACGACCTCGGCCCGCCGGGTGAGACCGGGGTAGTACTGCCGGAGGAACCGCTGCTCCTCGGCGACCGGCACCACGATCGGCGGGGCGAGCAGGGCGGACGCGGCCTCCGGGCGCACCGGCCGGGCCAGCGGTGCCAGCCGCAGCGCCTGCGGCAGGCCCCGCGGGCTGCGGTCCCACCAGGCGACACCGTGCGCCGGGTCGCCCACCAGCAGCAGACGACCGGGATCGATCACCGATGAGCCGTCGGTCAGCACCGGGCGCAGCCGCAGATCGTCGCCGTCGCGGTCGGCGCGCACCGAGAACCGCACCGGCTCCGGGCGCACCACCACCGGCTCGGCGCCGCGGCCGGCAGCGACCAGCGGCAGCCCGGCCTCCTGCGCCTCCAGCAGGAGGTCCCACACCCGGCGGCTGGCGAAGTCGTCGAGGCCGATCACCCGCGGCTCGGCGTAGTAGTAGGGGTCGTTGCCGCGGGCCAGGATGCGCAACTCCTGCAGCAGCGCCACGTGCCGGCGGGTCTCCGGGGCACCGCCGTGGAACGGATACGCGAGGTTCTGCCAGGTCACGCCGGTGCGGATCCAGCCGGTGCGGCCCGGGACCACCGGCCGCAGCAGGATCCGGGCGGGGTCGGCGTCGACCTCGAACTGCAGGCCGATCTCCGCCCCGGCCGGGGCCTCCACCGCCCGGCCGGTGTCCGTGGTGGGGTCCTCGTCGCCGAACAGCGCGGCCAGGGCCGGCTCCCAGGGGCGGGCGGCCCGCTTGACGACGGCGTCGAGGCCGGCGGCCAGCACCAGGGCCAGCGGGTGGTCGCAGAGCGGCGCCCGGAAACACGGGCAGTGACCGTCGACAGCGGTGACCGCGCCGTCCGGGCCGATCATGACGTTGGCCCGCGCGCCACCGCGCACGGTGTTGCGGATCCGGCCGGAGGCACGCCGGCCGGCCACGATCCAGCGGGCGTCGAGGATCTCGCCGGCCGCGACCGCGGCCCGCGCCGCCTGGAAGGCCCGGGCGCCGACGACGTCGCAGACCGCCGCCTCAGCGTCCGTCAACACCCTGTCTGTCAGCACCTTGTCCGTCACGGCAACGAGGCTACCCAGCAGGCGTGACGGTCTCCGGCCCGGCCGGAGCATCGGGGCCCGCACCGAGGGTCCCGGGAACACGAGGCCGCCCCGTTGCGCGCCGGCCTTCCTGTCAGGGGTACGCGTGAAGCACCGTCCCCGGCTACGCCGGCCCGATCAGTTCCGCCACCCGGGCCGCGTCTCCCCATGACAGGGTGAACCCGGAACCGCCGTGCCCGTAACACGTGACCACCCGTCCGGCCCGTTCCAGCCGGCGTGCCGACCGGGCCGGCCGCAGCCCGACCGCCCGGGACAGGACCGGCTGCCCAACCAGTGCGGGCACCAGCGCGCGGACCCGGCGCAGGATCGCCTCCTCGGTGGCCGCGTCGACCTCCTCGTCCCAGCTGCCGACCTGGCCCGTCCCGCCGCACACCACGTCATGGGTCCGCGGCACCACGTACGTCAGCCCGTCCGGGTGGTCGTCGTCGGTGAACCACTCGGTCAGGCCGGGGTTGGCGAGGCGTACCACCTGTCCCCGGATCGGGTAGATCTCGTCGTCGCCGCCGAGCAGGTCCCCCGACCGGATCCCGGCCGCCACCACCACCGCGTCCGGGTCCCCCACCTCGCTCACCAGCTCCTCGGGTCCGGTGGCACGGATCCGGGCCACCGTGGTGGTCACGCCGAGCGCCGCCACCCGGTCCTGGAGCCAGACGAGGTACCGGCCGGTCTCGACGACCGGCACCGTGCAGCGCACCCCGTCGGCGGTCCGCTGATACCCGGGCACCGCGGCGGTCCAGCTCAGGTCGGCCCCGTCGCGCCGGACCCGGACCAGCCCGTCGCGCATGAAGACCGCGGTGGCCGGGTCCGCGGCGAGTTCCTCCAGCCGCTGGTAGGTGACCCGCCCCGACTCCAGCACCCCGCCGTCGATGGCCACCGCGTGCGGGAACCAGATGGCGGCGGCCACCGCGGACACGCTCTCCGACGCCGCCCGTTCCGCGACGATCCGCACCTGATGCCCGGCGACCGCCAGCTCATGCGCCACGCTCAGCCCGACAACGCCCGCTCCGACAACCACGATTCGGCTCACAGCCCCACGCTAGGCACCCGCCGCGGTCCCGACAAGATCAGCTTTGCCCGGCGGGAAAGACACGATCAGCTCGGGTACGGGCGGAGGGCCGGATCAGCTCCGGCGGGCGCGGAGTTCCAGGGCGGGCAGCCGGCGCAGGAGCAGGTCGACGGCCGGGCCGAGCAGGAGGATGACGACGAACGTGCCCGGGCCGACCGCCGCGCCCAGGAACCAGCCGAGCAGAGCGCCGCCACCCTGCACCAGGCTGTAGCTCCAGCGGAACGGCACCGGCGGATCCCACGCCAGGGCGGCCGCCTCGGTCGGCCCGGCACCGGTGCCGCTGCCCAGGTATCCGGCCACCCCCAGCGCCAGCACCGGCAGCGCCACGACCGTCAGCAGCAGCCGGGCGGCCATCCCGTCCGGCGCTCCGACCACACCGAGCAGCGCCGAGATGGTGAGCCCCACGACGACCGGCTGGGCGATCGTGCCGAGCCCGGGGCGGGTGCCGCGCAGCCACGCCATCACGACCAGGACCAGGCCCACCGCACAGTTGACCGCCACGAACGGCAGCCCGGACGCGATGGTGATCCCGTTGATCATCGTGGAGTAGCCGTCCGAGCCGAGCGCCGCCGACAGCAGCAGCGCGACGCCCACCCCGAGCACCACACACGACACCAGCAGCTGCACGACCCGGCGCATCGTCACGCCCCCATGCTGCCAGCAGCCTCGGGCATCCGGCCGCGCCGACGGCGGCTGATCTCGCCGGACGATCCGGTGGCCGTGGCCGTGGCCGAACCGCATCGAGTACGCGGAAAGACCGCGCCCGTTCTTGACCTGAACCCTGGGGTACGGGTTTAGCGTCGCCGCATGACCACTGTGCACGGCGGGGACGTCGACTACGAGAGCACCGGGGCGGGTTACGCGGTGCGGCGCCGGCCGGACCCGCGGATCGCCGCGATGATCCATGCGGCGCTGGGGGACGCCCGGACGGTGCTGAACGTGGGTGCCGGGGCCGGGTCGTACGAGCCGGCCGACCGTTACGTGCTGGCGGTCGAACCGTCGGCCCGGATGCGGGCGCAGCGGCCGGCCGGCGCGGCCCCGGCGCTGCATGCGACCGCGGAGGCGCTGCCGTTCGACGACGGCGGTTTCGACGCGGCGATGGCGACGGTGACCGTGCACCAGTGGAGTGACGCCGTCCGCGGGCTGGCCGAGATGCGCCGGGTGGCCCGCGGGCCGGTGGCGGTGCTGACCTTCGACGGGGACGCACTGGACCGGCTGTGGCTGGCCGATTATGTGCCGGAGCTGATGGCCGCGGAACGTCGCCGCTACCCGGCGATCGCGATGATCGCCGGTGCGGTGGGCGGCCGGGCCGAGGTGCTCGAGGTGCCGGTGCCGATCGACTGCTCGGACGGGTTCACCGAGGCCTACTACGCCCGGCCGGAGCAGTTCCTGGATCCGCGGGTACGCGCCGCGCAGTCCGCCTGGAACTTCGTCGACCCGGCGGCCGTCGCCGGCGGGCTGGGCCGGCTGCGTGCCGACCTGGAGTCGGGTGCGTGGGACGACCGGTTCGGCCACCTGCGCGAGCAGCCGGAATTCAGGGGCGCCCTACGGCTGATCGTCGGCTGTCCCTGACCGGACCCCGTCCAGTCGGTGGTTCTGCCGGCGACCCGGATCTCCACGTGTGTCCAGCGCCGCCCCGGCCGACAGGGCGGTGCGCCGTTTCATCGGTACCACCTCAGCGTGACGGGGCCGAGCAGGCCGTAGCCCTGGCGGGCCGCGATGCCGAAGACGGACGGGCCGGTGATGCGCAACCGGTTGAGCAGGGTGGTGGCGACCTCGACCTCGACGGTGTTCCGGCCGGGGCGCAGGGCCAGGTCGGCGACCGGTTCCAGGACGTCGACCGGGGGCAGCAGACGGCCGTTGAGGCGTACCCGGCAGGTGTCGACGACCTTGCCCAGTGACAGCAGTGCCCGCCCGCCGGTGGCCGTGTCGATCGTGGTGCGGTAGGTGCCGACACCAGACACGTCGGCCAGTTCGGGCAGCGCCGACCAGGGCACGAGGCCGGTGAGGGTGAGGTGGTGCGCCGTCGCGCCGTCCGGCCGCCAGTCCTCCACCGACAGATCCCAATCGGTCAGCTCCATCGGCGGATCGGTGAAGGTCCGGATCCGCACCGGGATCCGGGCCCGCTGGAACACGATCAACCGGGACTGGCCGGGTTGCAGGGCCACCCGGATGCGGACCCGGTCGCCGTCGCGGGTGAACGGGATTCCGCGCCGCTCCCCGGTCCACGCGTCCAGCAGGACCGGCACGGTCGTCCGGGAAGTGGTGGCCAGCCACACGTCCTGGTCGATCGCGGTGATCACCCGGTTCTCCGCGTGCCGGGCGTTGGCCAGGTAGTAGAGGTCGGTGTCGCCGTCGACGCGGTGCACGGTCATCAGGGACGAGCGTTCGTACTCCACGGCACGGTGGACGCCGAGCGCCTCCAGGGCCGCCGGGATACCGCCCTGATCGGCCACCACGCGGACCGCCGGCTGTGCCAGAAGCTCCGCCACCAGTGGTTTCAGGTCGACCGGATGCGCGTCGGACCAGTCACCGACCACGATCGTCGGCAGCCCGGAGCGGGCGAACTCCACGAGACGGCGCGCTGCGCGTACCCCCAAGGTGTGATCTTTTGATCGGAAGACGTCGCCGTCCAGGATCAGCGCCCGGTATCGCGGCGGCCCCAGCCTGCCACCCCGGACTGTCGCCGCGGGCAGCGCCAGCGAGGCCTCGTCGACGAAGCCGTGTGTCCAGCCGACCGGGATGCCGTCGTTGGTCGCCCAGGGTGCGCCGATCCCGGTCGCGGTCCAGCCCTTCTGCCGGAAGAACGCCAGGTCGGCGCGGGCGGTTCCGGTCTGGAGCAATCCTTGGGTACGCGCGAACCAGCCCGCGATCCCGCGTATGTGCCGCCAGGTGGGCTGCCGGGGACCCCACGCCTCCGCATAGCCGATGCCGGTCCCGTTGTAGGGCGAGAACGCCGCGAACCCGGGCCACTCCGCGCCCGGCGCATCCCGGTAGGCGAACCCGTGCAGGACAGCCTGGTTGACGCCGCCGGCGAACACGCTGCCCATCGTCTGGAGCACCTTGTTCCACGTGGTGCTGTACGCGCCGTTCGCGTAGGCGGCCGCCTCGCAGGACAGGACCGTCGTGCCGGCCATGTCGCGGGCCGAGGCGAGCACCCGGAAGTCGTCCAGGTTCTTGAACCCGAGCGACTCCCCCTCGGCCACGTCGAGCAGTGTCGCGCTGCGGATCGCGTCGGTCGTCAGCCCGTACGGCTGGGCACGCAGCCGGAGCCCGAGCGAGTGCGCGAAGTCGCGCAGCGGCAGCAGGTGGTGTTCGTGGTACAGATCGGACAGCACCTGGCTGACCGCGTCCCGCGCGTGGTTCGTGGTGTCGCTGTCGAAGGCGTAGAGGTACTTGCCCTTCGGCGCGATCACGACCGGCAGCAGCGGCAGCAGGTCGGTGCCGGTCCGCCGGCCGAACGCGGCGACCAGGTCCGGCGTCCAGATCGTATGGTCCGACTCCAGCTCCAGGGAGTCCTCGAACAGGTCACCGCCCGCCTGCCGCAGCAGCCGGCGGATCGGCCCGGTCAGGATCAGGCGGTTCCAGGCGTCGACGATCGCGGCGGTGCCGGCCGCGCTGAAGTGGTCGACGACGAGCGCGTCCGGGTCGGTGTGCGGCCCGCCCTCCGGCTCCTGCCCGGACCCCTGGATCCGGTAGGTGAACAGCAGCCACTCGCCGTCGGCGACGGTCACCTCGACCTGCCCGTCCACCGGGGTGAGGGTGCGCACCGAGGTGGGGTCGAGCACGCCGGCCGAGACCAGCCGGGCGATCTGCACGGCGAAGACTCCGGGCGCGACCGCCGCGGTGATGCCCCCGGTGAACGGGGTGACGGTGTGCACCAGTTCCTTGGCGGCGGCCGGGTCGTCCGGGGTGATGCCGGGGACGGCGGCCGGCCAGCTCGGGCCGACGGCCAGGTCGACGGTGATGCCGCGCCGCTCGGCCTGGCGCAACGCCGCCTCGACCGCCTCCCGCCACGGGGCGGTGCCCCAACCGTGGCCGGCGGCGTCCAGGTCCACCCGCACGCTGTGGTGCACGTCCTGGATCTCGGCGCCGGCGAAACCGGCGTCGGCGATCTGGTCGATCTCCCGGGCGATCTCGGCCGGGTCGACCAGGCCGTGCGGCCACCACCAGCGGAACTTGGCGCCGGCGGTGATGCCGGCGCCGGCCTTCGTCCCGGCCACGGCGGGGACGGCGGGCCAGGGCAGCGCGGCGGCCGCGCCGAGGCCGAGGATCGTGCGGCGTCTCATCGGGTCGCCTCCAGGTCGCGGTGACGGCCGCCCGCGGGCGCAGGGTGCGCACGGCGGCTCCTGGGAGAAATCGTTTCAATGCAGCACTCATGAACCGCGTGCTGCCGATTCGGCAGCACGCGAGGACGCCGGAAAGCCCTGGTGAGCAGGCTTTATGAAACGTTTTAACACGGTAGCAACCGTCACGTTACATACGCTCATCAATCCCGTCAATAGCGCTCGGTGGATGCCAGCCGACAGTCGAAATCGACGGCAATCGTTACCATGCGAGGACTTCCAGCGAGCGGGGCGGCCATGCCACGACCCAGGGAACCTCACCGCGACGCGGGGACACCACGCCCCCGGCGCACCCACGGCGGAACACACAGCGTCGACACGGGACAGGCCGACGCCTCACACTCCAGCACCCACGGCGAACCCTTCGGTACGGCTTCTCCGGTGACCCACCCGACCGGCCAGCCGGGCGGCATCCCGACCGGACACCCCACTCGCATCGGCAAGCGGGAGGACCCACAGGTCAAGCGCGCCCTGGAACTCGAGAACTCGGCAGCGGTCCAGCTCGCCGGGAAGGGACACAATCTCCACCAGAATCCTTCGACAGCCCAGATCGCTCAGGCCCGGGAGGCTACCGGCGACACCGGCAAGCCGAAGTCAGAACCGGACTATCTCCTCGACGGTCGGGTCTTCGACTGCTATTCACCGTCACCGACGAAACCCGTTCGAGGCATCTGGACCGAGGTCGCCGAGAAGGTGTCCGACGGCCAGACTCAGAGGGTCGTGGTGAACACCACCGACTGGCAGGGGGACATGTCCGATCTACAGCGACAGTTTTCCGACTGGCCGATCGATGACCTGAAAGAGGTCAAAGTACTCACCCAGAACGGCGACATAATGCAGATCATCCCCTTCGACGGCCCGAAGTGAGCGTGACGCATGGCGATCGAGTACCGCCTGACCCTTGCCGGAACGACCACCGCCGAGCAGGTCACCGCACGGGCCCTCCCCGATCCCAGCGAGCGGCCGACCGACGGACCACCCCTGTTCTCCGCGGATCTTTATGACCGATACGGCTTCTTCCTCACGATCCGCGCCGGCCGGAACGGCTACTACGACGCCGAAATGGACAATGACACGTGGTGGGAGTGGGAGCCCGCGGAGTACGTCAACACCACCTTCCGCATGGAGAAGACCGGGGACCCCGATCGGGCACTCAACAATGCGCTGTGGATCGTGCAGAACGTACTGACCAGCGGGTCCGAGGACGCTGCGTTTGCCGTCAACGGAAACTGGCTGCTACTCACCCGAACCTCGGGCACACTCGTCAAATATCACCGTGCCGACTGGTGGGACTTCCACGAAACGGCGAACAGCATCATTCCTGGGTGACCGTGGAGGCGGGTATGAGTGACGCGGAGACGCTGCTGGACCCGGAGGAGTCGTGGGATCGGGTGGCGGCGTGGAAAGCGGGGATCGACGATCTGGCGGCTCGCACCAAGGTGATGAGTGAGCGGGTCGGGGAGCTGACGGTCAGTGCTACCGATCACCGGCGGATCGTCGAGGTGACGGTTGATGCGCAGGGGGCCCTGGTGGACATCCGGTTCGGGTCCAGCCTGCACGGATATCCGCCGGAGACGGTGGGCCGGGTCGTCATGGAGACGGTTGCGGACGCGCGGCGGGAGATCGTCCGGCGGGCTCGGCGGATCGTCGGGGAGACGATCGGGGACGACTCGGCGGTGGGGGCGGCCATCGTGGACCGGCTCGCGCGTTCACCGCAGGGCGCCTCGGGGTGGCCGTCGGACCATGATGGGCGGCTCCGCGACGAGAGGTCGGGTGAGTGGTGATGGCGGACGTCGTACGGGTCGATCCGGAGCAGTTGCGGCAGCACGTGACCAATCTGGCGATCGTCCGGGAGCGGCTTGTCGCGATCCGGGCGGCGACCGTGGGTGTGGGCCGGGACGACGGCGCCTACGGGACGTTGTGCAGCTGGCTTCCGGCGGTCCTGGAGACGCGACTCGTCCGGCAGGAGGAGATCGTCGGACGGCTGGTCCGGAACCTCTCCCTCTGCGCGCAGTCGGTGAGTGCGGCTGCCGCCGCGTACGAGCGGGCCGACCGGGACGAGGGCAGCGACCTCCGCGCTGCCGGGGCGCAGCCGTGACCGATGAGCGGCCGGTGCTGGATGCCGCGGCGGACGCCACGGCGATCGGGGACTACGACGGTCTGATCGCGGCCATCCGGAGTGGTGACTGGGTGGACGGGCTGCTCGCGGGCGGGTCGCTCGGGTTGTCGGGGCTGTCGGTGGTGCTGGATCCGTTCAGTGCGCTGTTCGCGGGCGGCCTCGGGTGGGCCATGGAGTACTTCGCGCCGCTGCGGACCATGCTCGACGACCTGACCGGGTCGCCGGAGTCGGTCGTGGCCCAGGTGAGCCGATGGGACGAGATCGGCCGGGAGATGAACGACGCGGCGGTGGAGTTGCGGTCGTATCTGAACGGGGACCTGCCGGATTGGGAGGGGGACGGCGCGACGGCGTACGCGGGCCTGATGCGGCACAACATCGTGGCGATCGACGCGCTCGGGTACACCGCGACGGCGATCGGGGCGATCACGGAGGCGGCGGGGAACCTGGTGCGGTTCACCCGGGACATCGTGCGGGACCTGATCGCCGACCTGGTCGCCCGGGTGGTGGTCTGGGCGGCGGAGTCGCTCCTCGTGGTGACGCTGCCGATCGTCGCGTCGCAGGTTGCGGCGGCGGTCGCCACGTGGGCGGGGCGGATCGCCACCTACGCCGGGGCGCTGATCACCAGTCTGACCAATTTGACCCGGCTCGTGCATTGATGACGGCCAGGGGCTCGTCTTTTCGGATCACGGTGCCGGCACTTTCCATCATGGAGATCAACATATAAGTCCGCCGTGATAGGCCGTGTCGATACCGCGATGACCGTGTGACGGTGATCGGTTACTCACACGGTGTCGATTGCGGGCTGATCCGTGGACGGCAGGCGGCGGGTTCATCGGATTGGGTGAGGGGGTGGTCGGGTGTCTGGATCGGGGACCGGCCACAACCAGGTCCTTCCCCGTCCGTGGAGATATCTTCCTTGACCGACCAGCCCCTCACCCCGCCCGCCGGACAGCCCGGATCCGCTCCCGGACAGCCCGGGTTCCCGACCGGACAGCCGGGGTTCCCGACCGGACAGCCGGGCGTTCCGGGCGCCCCCGTCGCCGGATATCAGCTCCCGCCGGGATATCAGTTCCCGCCCACCCCGCCCCGGACGAAGAAGAAGTGGCCGTGGATCGCCGGTGGCGCCGGCGCCCTCGCCCTGATCGCGTGCTGCACCGGGGCGCTCACCACCGGCGACACCACCGACAGCGTCGCCACCGGATCGGACACGCCGGCGTCGGCCTCCGCACCGGCGAAGGCCACGACCGAGCCGACGAAGGCGGTGAAGGCCGAGGCCACCAAGAAGGCGGCCGCCCTGCCGGGGATCGGGGACGCGGTCAAGGACGGCAAGTTCCAGTTCACCGTCAAGAAGGTGACCTGCGGCAAGAAGTCGGTCGGTTCGTCGGTGCTGAACCAGAAGGCGCAGGGGCAGTTCTGCCTGATCAGCGTGAATGTGAAGAACATCGGTGACGAGAGCCAGATGTTCGCCGGTTCCAACCAGAAGGCGTACGACGCCGAGGGGACCGAGTTCTCCAACGACTCGGGAGCGGAGATCTACGCCAACAGTGAGGCGGAGACGTTCCTCAACGAGATCAACCCGGGGAACGCGGTGACCGGGACGCTCGTCTTCGACGTGCCGAAGGCGACGAAACTGACCCGCCTGGAACTGCACGACTCCCTTTTCTCCGGCGGCGTCGAGGTCAGCCTGAAATAGCGGGACTCGCCGGTGGGCGCCACCATGCACGCGGGTCGCCCCGGTGGGCTTCACGTTCTGGACGCGCCAGCGGCCAGTGAAGGCTGCCGGGGCCCTCGGCGGGAGCGACGGTCCGTACCCACCACCCCGCTACGACATCGATCTTCTGGTTTCAGTCTTTGCCTGTGGTCAGGGACCTGGCCAGCAGGGAGGTCGCGCGGTCGGGGTCCCGCGTCAGTTCCCGCAGCAGCGGAAGGGCCTTCGCGGGCGGCATCTCGGCCAGTGCCTGGGTCAGGCGCAGACGGGCCGGGGCATCGGCGGCGGACAATGCCGCGGTGATGGCCGCCATGATGTGGTCGGCCATGGCGGGGTCGACGGCCATCTCGCCGAGGAATTCGGCGGCCTCCACGTCGTTGGGGCCGGATTTCACGATGCCGATCAGGGCGGGAACGGCGTGCGGCGCCCCGCGCGCGCCCAACGCCAGAGCGGCCTGGTGGCGCACCGCCGGATCGGTGTCGTGGAGGGCGCCGGTGAGCAGATCGGTGTTCGGCAGGTCCAGTTCGGCCAGGGCCAGCACCGCGCGCCGGCGGATCTCGGGGTCGGCCGCGGTCAGGCCGGCGGTGAGACCGGCCGTGCCACCGGTGGCCGAACGGGCCAGCGCCCAGCGCAGGGCACCGGCCACGTTCGGATCGGATTCGGTCAGGGCGGCTTCGGCGAGGGTGTCCGCGGGCAGCCGGGTGTTCTCCGGCGGGGCCAGGACGGACTGCTGCCGGCGGGCGGCGTCCGGGGAGTTCAGGTGGTGCAGGAGGGCGACCACCCGGGCCACAGCCTGCCAGTCGGCGGGGCCGGCGGCGTCCACGGTGCGCAGGCGGTCCAGGAGTTCCCGCTGTTCGCGCAGGCGCTCCTCGCTCTTCCGGATCAGGTCCTGGACCAGGGCGTCCGGGGTGAAACCGGGATCCTCCAGCGCCCGGACGATCTGGCGCAGCGACAGGCCCAGCGAGCGCAGGCCCTCCACGTGGAAGATCCGGCGCACGTCGTCCGGGGTGTACTCGCGGTAGTTGCCGACGGTCCGGCCGGTCGGGCGGACCAGGCCCAGGGTGTCGTAGTGCCGCAGCATGCGGGCGCTCACCCCGGACCGGCGCGACACCTCACCGATCAGCACGCGGGGCTTCCCGGACCGAACGCGACCGTGCGGGTCGCCGCGGTGACCGCCAGGTCGAAGCCCGCCTCCGGGTCGCGCAGCAGGTGCAGCGTGGCCGTCGCATGGGCGCGCACCTCCTCGTCGGGGCCGGACACGGCGCTCCGCAGAGCGGGCTCGATCATGTCACCCAGGGCGGTGAGGGCGCGGCTCAAGCTCAGGCGCAGATCACGGTCGCCGCGGGCCAGCTCCCGGATCAGCTCTTCGGCCAGGGCCGCCCGGGCCTCTTCGGGAGTGAGGAGAACGGCGGTACGCCACGCCGCCCGTGCCACCTCGTCGTCCGGGTCGTGCAGCAACGCGGGCGTGATCGCCGGCCAGACACCCCGGTCGCCGATCTTGGAGAGGGTGTGCAGGGCCTGGCTGCGGGCCTGCGGGGTGGCGGACGTGAGTTCGGCCAGCAGCGCCGGGACGGTGCCGGCCGGCGGCAGGCGGGTCAGCGCCCAGGTGAGCATGTCGCGGACGAAGAAGTCGGGTTCGGTGGCGCTCCGGTCGATCAGCGCCCCGGCGAGGGCCGGGTCGGGGTTGCTGCCCAGGTGCAGGGCGGCCTTCAGCCGGAGCGAGGAGTCGGGGGCGTTCAGGGCGGCGAGCGCGCGGTCGGTGTCGGTACGCATCGCCTCAGTGAAGACCTTGCCACGGTGACAGGGTCAAGCCCGGATCGCCGGGGACGGGAAGCTACCGCGACCGGAAAGGCTGCCGATGGTGCGGGTGTGGAGGTGCTGTACGACAGCGACCGCACCCACGTCGTCCGGCTGCAACAACCGGACGGCTCCTGGGTGGTGTGCAAACGACCGCTCGGCCCGCGCGCGGCTGACCGGCTGCGCAACGAGGTGGCCGTGCTGCGCCGGCTGCACGGTGTGCCCGGCACGCCGCAGCTCGCGGCCGGGGAGCAGACCGAGACGCTGACGTTGCGGGACTTCCCCGCCTCCCCGCTCGCCGGGCTGCCGCTGCCGTGGGACACCGGGGAGCTGATCGGGTTCGGGCAGGCGCTGGCCGAGGTGCTCGCCGGGGTGCACCGGCTCGGGGTGGTGCACCGCGACGTCAGCCCGGCGAACATCCTGGTCGGCCCGGACCGGCGGCCCACGCTGATCGACTTCGAGCTGGCGGTGCTGCCGTCGCAGGAACGGGAGGCGCTCGACACCGACGAGGGGCTGGCCGGCACGCTGCCCTATCTGGCGCCGGAGCAGACCGGGCGGACCGGGCGGCCGGTCGACCACCGGGCCGACCTGTACTCGCTCGGGGCGATCCTGTACGAGCTGGCCACCGGCGCCCCACCGTTCGGGCGGGACCGGGACACGCTCAGCCTGATCCACGATCATCTGGCCCGGATGCCGGACGCGCCGGCCGACGTGACGCCCGGTCTGCCGGTCGGGTTGTCGGAGATCGTGATGCGGCTGCTGCACAAGGAACCGGACCGGCGGTATCAGAGCGCCGAAGGTCTCGCGTACGACCTGCGTGTCCTCGGCGAACGCCGGGACGCCGGCCGGCCGGACGGTTTCCGGCTCGGCGCCCGGGACTTCCCGATCCGGATCGCGCCGCCGTCGCGGCTGATCGGCCGGGAGGCGCCACTGGCCACCCTGCACGAGCTGCTGGAACAGGCGGTGTCCGGGCACAGCCTGCTCACCCTGATCACCGGTCCGCCCGGGGTCGGCAAGACCGCGCTGGTGGAGCGTCTGCGCCCGGCGGTGACGGCGGCCGGCGGGCGGTTCGTCTCCGGCAAGTTCGACCAGTTCCAGCAGGGGCGCGGCGGTGACGCGCTGCGGGAGGCATTCGACCGGCTGGGCACGCTGCTGCTGGCCGAGCCGGACGACGTGGTGGCCGGTCTGCGGGAGCGGCTGCGGGAGGTGCCGGACCATCGGGTGTTGTGCCGCGCCATGCCCGCTTTCCAGGCTTTCTTCGGCGAGCGGTACGACGAGGTGGTGAAGAACTCCCCCGAGGCCGACTTCGCGAAGGCCCGGCGGGCGGCGCTGGGACTGCTCCGGACCGTGGCCGGGCCGGCCAGCCCGCTGGTGCTGTTCATCGACGACCTGCAGTGGGCGCCGCCGGGCACGTACCGGTTCCTCGACGACGTGCTCGGCCGCGACGACCTGCCCGGGGTGCTGCTGCTGGGCGCGTACCGGCCGGACGGCGTCGACGAGACCCACCCGCTGAGCGCGATCCGCGACCGGCTGCGCCGCGAGGGGCAGCGCGAGATCCTGCTGGACAACCTGGGCGCGGACCAGCTGACCACGCTGGTGGCGGAGATGCTGCGGCTGCCGGCCGACCGGGCGGCCCTGCTGGCCGGGCTGCTGGCGGAACGGACCGGCGGGAACCCGTTCGACACCGCGGAACTGCTCAACGCGCTACGCCGCGAAGGGGTGCTGGTGCCGGACGGCGCCGGCTGGGCGTGGTCCGACGACGCGGTCCGGCAGTTCGTCGGGCACGGCGACGTGGTCGACCTGCTCGGTGCGCGGATCGAGGCGCTGCCGCCGGCCACCCGGGACCTGGTCGAGCTGATGGCCTGCCTCGGGCCGGAGACCGGCGTGGACCTGCTGGGCACGGCGAGCGCACTGACCCGGGCGGAGATCGACACGGTGCTGCGCCCGGCCGTGGACGACGGCCTGGTCGCGGTGCACGAGGACACCGCCCGGTTCCGGCACGACCGGGTGCAGCAGGCGGCCTTCGAGCGGATCTCCACGGCGACCCGGGCCGCGTTGAGTCTCACCCTCGCGCGCCGGCTCGCGGCGGTGCCGGGATGCGAGGCGGCGGCCGCGCCACACTACCTGGCCGGGGTGGGTGCTCTGCTCGTACCCGGAAAGGCACGGACCGGCGAGAAGCAGGCGGCGGCGGATCTTCTGCGCCGGGCCGCGGCGGCGGCCCGGCGGGTCGCGAACCATGCGGGGGCCGAGGCTCATCTAGCGGCCGCGGCCCGGCTTCTGGCGCAAACCGATGCGGGGTACGCGGACGCGCACGCCGAATGGCACGCGGCGCTCTGCGCGCTCGGCCGGTTCGACGACGCGGACCGCCTGTTCGCGGCGATGCTGGCCGGTGATCCGGACCCGGTGTGGCTGGCCGGGCCGGCCGCCGAGCAGGTCGGTGCCCTCACCCACCGGCGGATGCTCGGTGAGGCCCTCGGCCTGGGCCTGGACGTGCTCCGCCGGCTCGGCGTGGAGGTGCCGGCCCCGCAGGACCGGGAACGCGCCACCGCGGCCGGGCTGACCGTGTTCTTCCGCTGGCTGGCCACCGCCGGCGACCCGGCCACGCTGCCCGCCCTGACCGACCCGCGGCTGCTCGCCGCCGCCCGCCTGACCGATCTGCTCGCCACCGTCGGCTACCTCACCGACAAGGACGTGCACGCCTGGATGATCGCGCGGATGGCGCAGGTCTGGGCGTCCGCCGGCATCGACGAGGCCCTCGCCGGCCCGGTCAGTCACCTCAGCTCGGTCATGATCACGAAGGGCGACTACCGCAGCGCGGGCACCGCCGTCCGGCACCTGCTCGCCGTCGCCGACACCTACGGGTGGGAGGCCGGCGCCGCCCGGGTCAAGTACATGCACGCCGTGGTCACCGCGCCCTGGTGCGAACCGCTGACCCGGTCGGTCCGGATGGCGCACGAGGCCCGCGACGGGCTGCTGCGCGCCGGGGACCTGCGCAACGCGCTCTACACCTACTACGCCTCGGTGTTGCAGCTGCTCGGCTGCGCCGACCTGGACACCCTCGGCCAGGAGATGAACGCGGCCTCCGCGTTCGCCGACCGGATCGGTGCCGGCCACGAGACCAGCACGTTCGCCGACGTCAACCGGATGATCCGGGCGATGCTCGGCACCGGCGGCTTCGACGACCTGGACGAGGACGCGTACCTGGCCGGGATGGCCGGCGCCGACATGGCCGCCGCGATCTACCTGACCCTGCGGTCGCTGACCGCCGCGGTCCTCGGCGACGACGCGACCCTGGACCGGCACAGCGCCCGCGCGGTCCGGCTGCTCCCGGCGATCCCCGGCAGCTACGTCACCGCGATCGCCCACGTGGTGGCGATCCTCGGCGCCCAGGTCCGCGGCTCGGTGACCGATCTGGACCGGAGCCGGGACTTCCTGGCCGCCCGCGCCGCCGACCAGCCGGCCAACTTCCGTCACCTGCAACGGTTCGCCGAGGCCACCCGGGCCGCGATGCTCGGCGACTTCGGACAGGCCGCGGCGGCGTACGACGAGGCGATGGCCGACGCCGAGACCGCCGGGCCGTCCTGGCACCGCCCGCTGATCGTGGAACGCGCCGCACTGTTCTACCTCGGCCACGGGCTGGACCAGGTCGGCGCGCATCTGCTCGGTGAGGCGCTGCGCGCGTACACCACCTGGGGTGCGACCGCCAAGGTCCGGGCGCTGCGCCGGGCCCACCCGTCGCTGTCCCGGCTGCCGGCGACCACGGCGACCACGTCGCTGGGCACCGGGCACAGCGTCAGCCTGTCCAGTGCGGACATCGACCTGATCGGGGTGGTGGAGGCGGCCCGGGCACTGAGCTCGGCGACCTCGCTGGACTCGCTGCGGGTCAGCGTCCAGCAGGTGCTCAGCCGGCTGACTGGGGCGACCGCGGTGCACCTGATCCTGTGGGACACCCAGGGCTGGACCCTGCCGCCGGACGGCACCCGCCCGGAGCTGCCGGTGGCCGAGGCCGCCCACCAGGGGCTGCTGCCGCTGACCGCGATCCGCTACGCCGAACGGACCCGGGAGCCGCTGCTCGTCGACGACGTGGCCCTGGACGACCGGGTCGGCCGGGACCCGTACCTGAAAGGCCTGGAACACTGCTCGCTGCTGGCGGTTCCGGTGCTCAACCACGGTGAGCCCCGGGCGATGCTGCTGCTGGAGAACCGGCTGAGCCGCCGCGCCTTCTCCACCGGCAGACTGGACGCGGTCCGGCTGATCGCGGGCCAGCTGACGGTGTCCCTGGAGAACGCCCGCCTCTACGCCTCGCTGGAACAGAAGGTGGCGGAACGGACCGAGGCCCTCAACGAGGCGAACCACCGGCTCGAACTGATGACCGTGACGGACCCGCTGACCGGCCTGCCGAACCGTCGCAGACTGACCACGTTCCTCGCCGAGGAATGGCTGCGGGCGCAACGCTCCGGTGCCCCGATCGGCGTGGCGATGATCGACATCGACAACTTCAAGAAGTACAACGACCATTACGGGCACCAGGGCGGCGACGACTGCCTGCGCCTGGTCGCGGAGACGCTCCGGGCGAGCGTACGGGTGACGGACCTGGCCGCCCGGTACGGCGGCGAGGAGTTCTGCCTCGTGATGCCGGGGGCGGGGCCGGCGAACGCGCTGCTGGTGGCCACCCGGGCATGCGAGGCGGTGGCCGCCCTGCACGAGCCGCACGCCGCCACCGACGCCGGCATCGTGACGATCAGCGTCGGCGTGACCACCGGCACCCCGCAGTCGCTGGCCTCCCCGGAGCAGTTGACGAAACTCGCCGACGAGGCGTTGTACGAGGCGAAGCAGGCCGGCCGCAACCGCGTGGTGAGCCGCTGACGCGGTTCCACCCGGCGGACCGGCCGTTCACCGCGCCAACGAGAGCGCGGATCCGAGTCGGCTGGTCAGTTCGTGAACCTCCGGCTCGGTGATGTTCAGCGCCGGCACGACCGGAATGACGCCCACCGACAACGGGTGCAGGAGGAGTTCCGCCTCGAGTCCGTACCCGGTGAACCGCTGGACGAACGAGGAGGGCGAGCCGACACGGTCCGGACGGATCCGGACGCCCCAGAGATGCCCCGACCCCCGGATGTCCAGTACCGCCGGCTGCTCCCGGGCAAGTTCCTGAAGGTCACGGTGGAGAACCTCCGACGTGCGTCTCATCCGTTCCTGGAACCCGGGCGTAGTGCAGTGCTGAAGCACGGCGGCCGCACAGGCGCATCCGATGGGATCGCCGCCCTGTGTCGATCCGGGTAGGCGGTGTGCCGCGGTGCTCGATCGCACCCGATCAGCCACCGGCCGGGTGACCGCGACCACCGACATCGGAGAGAGCCCACCGGTCAGGCCCTTGGCCAGAACGACCATGTCGGCCTGCACCGACGCGGCGAGGAGTCCACCGGTCCGGAACACACCCGTACTGACCTCGTCGACGACGAGAAGACAACCATGAGCCTTCGCCATGGCCGCGAGCAGGAACTGGTACTCACGGGGCACCTCGATGACTCCCGCCACGCACTGAACCGGCTCGACGACGACAGCGGCGAGGCTGTCGCCCCGTGCCCGGAAGATCGCCTCGACCCGGGTGGCACTGTCCGCAGGTGCCCGGGCCCACTCCGCAGGTGACGGCAATTCCACGCTCGGCAGCACGGCCGGCGCTCCGCTGCGATATCTCGGACTGTTGTTGAGCGACAACGGGCCCAGCGAGACGCCGTGATAGGCCCCGCCGAGGTAGGCCACACCGGTTCGGCCACCGGGCTGACCGGCCGACATCGCGATCCGCAGGGCAACGTCCACTGCCTCGCTGCCGGACGTGGCGAAGAAGAAGACCGGGTCCATGGCGGCCAGGTGCCCGGCGAGTGCTTCGACCACAGGTTCGGCGTCAGCGTGCAACCGCCGGAGCAATGTGGTGCCACCCAGACGCTCGAGCGACTCCGTGGCAGCGCCGACCACCTCCGGCGGTGCGTAACCCAGGCTCAGATGCCACAGCCCGGAATTCGCGTCGAGCAGACGGCGCCCGCCGGTGGTCTCCGCCCAGACCCCGCGACCGGACCGCACGGTCACGTGAAGCTCCGGATCGTACTTACCACCGTCGACGGACGGCGCCCAGATCCGGTCGTACGATGCCGCTGGCGCCATCTGTCAACAATAGAGGCGGCGGGACGCTCGGACTGTAGAAGGCAGCATATGGAGTGAGGACCGGCTATGTCGCTTGACGAGGACATCCACGGATACCGTTGCGAGGTGACACGGGTGGAGATCCTGCGTTGCCTGGCGTCACGGCCTTTCGCCGACGACGAACCGGTCATCCTGGAGCTTCACACCACCACGGGCTCCGGCACTCGTCTGGTGGTGCCGGGACCCGGCGGCCGCACAGTGATCACCGTTCATCCGCGACCGGACGAGGAGACAACCATCGCCTGGGTGCGGGACTCCCTCGCCGAGACGGCGCGGGACGGCGCTGTCTCCTGCGTTCTGGTCCACGGCGAGGATACCCCGGCCGCCCGCGCTCTCCGGGTGATCCTCACACCGGCCGCCCCCTCGACGCCGCCGGATGACGACGTGACCACGTCGGTGATGCGGGAACTGGCCGGCATGCCGTACGGCACCCCCCGGCGATGGCGTCTGGACCACCGACCACCGGCAGCCGAAAGGCAGTTCGCCCGTACTGCCGCTCTGCACGTCTGCACGGACTCGGCTCAGGCGTCATCGCTTCTGGACGTCCTCCGGGAGCTGGTCGAGGACGCCGGCAAGGGCGATGCCCGTTTCCTGGTGGACGACGCTCGACATCTGCTGGCGGTTCACCGCATCGGGGTGGAGGCACCACGCGAGCTGGAGCAGGATCTTCGGTCCGACGTCCTTTCCCGGGCCGGGAACCGATGCTGTCTCTGCCGAGGCTCCGGCCACGAGGCCGATGTCCGTCTCATCAACGGGATCCCGTCCGATCATGATCCGGACAATCTCGCGGTGCTCTGTGCGTCCTGCTGGGCGGAACACCAGCCCGCCGAGGCGCGCTCCTCCACAATGAAGACAGCCGAACTCGAGCGGCTACGGCGCTACTGGGACTGGCAGGTGGCCCGCGAACGACGTGAGTCGTCCCTGCGCCGGCCGGCCGGGCAGCCCGGGGAGATCCGCGCTCTGCACGACGTCCTGCGCCGTCACCTGACCGGCGACTTCCATTGGCGCGGGCCCCGGCGTGGTGAGTTCGCTCAACTCGGCGGGCGCATGGAGGATCGCTTCTACCAGGCGAATCGGGGCGAACGTCTCACCGCACGGCCCGCCTACTATCACACCTACTGGGGATTGGTCGGCTCGAAGATCCTGCTGCCGGACCTCTTCCCCTCGCACGCCGAGGTGGCGGCGGACGCGGTCGCCGAACGGCTCAGTGCCACCGGCTGGATCACGGTCGATCTGGAGGACTATGCGGCCCCTCCACCGATGGGGCGACGGCGCGTGCAGACCATCCGGCACACCGCCCGTGCCGCCATGATCCTGTTGTTCACCGGTCGTCATCTCGACGTCGCGGCGGAGGTCGCCTGGAACCTGCTCACCGAGGCCGAACTGAGCACCAAACAGGACGGGGGCTGGGGCGAGTTCCGGGCGGAGCCATCCGCTCCCTCGACCCTCTACTCCTCGCTGTACGCCCTGCAGTTGCTCTGTTCCACCTGTCTCGATCCGCGGTGGAGGACGGTCCTGCCCGAATGGCCGGACTTCGCGGCTGAGGCCACCAGGGTGATCCGGCGAACCTGGCAGTACATGGCACGTCGCTGGTACACCGACCGCTGGTCGATGAACGGTATGCCCTGGGTCGTCAACACCGCCGCGATCCTCGCCGATGTCGGCATCTTCGCTCCCGCGTCGTTGGCGGACGACCTTCGCCTGGCGCTCCGTGACGCGCTGAACCCCGCCGGACGGTTGGCAGACCCGGACATCGGGACTGACTGGGACGCGCCCGAGGCGGTCCTGGCGGTGCGGGTCGCGTTCGCGGCCGGGCAGCTGGCCCCGATGTCCGGCGACGAACGGCTGGCCGTCCTCCGCCGGCGGTTGCTGCAGATGACGTGGTCCGACGTCCCGTTACGTACCATGGACGCGGCTTTCCTCGCGCTGCTCTCGACGCGGATCGAACAATGTGGGCGGGTGCCTGTGGACTTCGACGACGCGGCCCTCGGCCGGCTCGTCGACCAGCCGGCCGGCACTGATGGCGATAATGCCCGGAAAGCCCGGGTGTTCCTGTCCTACGTCCGCGAGGACACCGTCGAGGTGGATCTCGTCGCCGCGCGTCTCCGCGAGGCCGGCATCGATGTGTGGCTGGATCGCGATCGGCTCGCCGTAGGCGTTCGCTGGAAGGACGCGATCAGGGAGGCGATACGCGGCGGGGACTACTTCCTGGCGTTCTTCTCGTCGGCTTACGCCGACCGGCAGCGCACCTACATGAACGAGGAACTGGCGGTGGCCGTCGAGGAGTTGCGGCTCCGTCCCCGAAGCCGCCGGTGGTTCCTTCCGGTCGCCGCGAACCCCGGTTTCATCCCGGAGTGGCCCATCGGGCCGGGAGAGACGCTGCACGACCTCCAGGCGGTGAGCCTCGACGGCGATCGGGAGCGGGCCATCGTCGAGTTGATCGCGGCGATGACGCCGCTCGGATGAAATACCGTCGTCCGCGGCCGGAAGTACCACCGAAGGTGGTAGTTACGGGCGTGTTCGGGACAGCAGAAGAGCTCGAGTATCCCTAAAATTCGCGGACGTCGCGGACCGCCCGCGGCCTCTTGCTGCCGACAGGATGGCATCGTGTCTGTTGCGGATGAGGGTCACCACTATCCGGGCACCGGCAAGCTGGTCCGCGACAACATCCCCGACATCGTGCGGACGCACGGTGCCGAACCGATCATCGAAGTGGCCGACCAGGACCAGTACCGGCACCTGTTGCGACAGAAACTCCTGGAGGAGGCCCAGGAGTTTCTGGCCTCGGAGGATGTCGAGGAACTGGCCGACGTGCTGGAGGTGGTCCGGGCCCTGAGCATGGACCTCGGCACCGATCTCGACAGTCTGGAGAAGATCCGCCAGGACAAGATGTCAGAACGGGGCGCCTTCGAGAAACGGCTCATCTGGTACGGGAACCGGCCCGGCTTGGCCTGATCACCGGCACGGTGTCAGCAGGACCTGCGTCGCGGTCGGCGTAGTCGTCAGGAGGTCCTGCGCGGCCGCGGGGACCAGACCTGCTTGCCAGGCCAATCCGACGATCTCCTCGGCGGTGAGACCCTTCTGGAAGGTGCTCTTCGCCGTGCTCGACCAGAATCCGTCATGGTGGACCGGCCAGGAGGCTGATGCGGCTCGCGGGCCGATGTCAACGGGCGAGCGAGCCACCACCAGCAGGTGACCACCGGGTTCGAGAAATCGGGCGGCGTGACGGAGTGCCCGGATCCGCTGCCAGGGATCCGGCAACACGTTGAGCACGAAGACGTTCGTCACCATGTCGAAGAGGCGGCCGGGTTCCGTGGTGGCGCCGAACCCCGGGTGCGGGTCCCAACCGGCTGCCACGAGCCCCATCGAGCGATAGAAGTCGACGTCGCTTCCCCGGCCGCATCCGTGGTCCAGCACCGAGGTGAGGCCGAGGTGGGGGCACAGCACCTTGGCCACCTCACGGGCATAACTCGACTCCGACCGGCGGCTCATCGCGGTCTTGTGCGGCTGGCTGTCGTGCGACGGCGGGCTGGAGCGCACATCCTGCGGCAGGAAGGCGAACAGCGAGTCATCGTCCTCGACTGTGGCCGGTGTCAGACTGACCGGCGCCTCGATGATCATCGCAGAGTGGTCGGTGAAGGAGCTCGCAGCATCGCGAACGGAGTGATCCGCCCGGACCGTGAGCCCACCGGCGAGATAGAGGGGAGCCAGGACCAGGTCGCAACGAAACCTGATCGATGCCCCCCGCAGGGTGCGTTCGACGGTGTAGCCGGGATCGCCCTTGGATGTCATGTCCGCCAGTTGATGGTCGCTCAGGAGCCTTCTGAAAGGCCCCCGGTCGACGGTGCTGTTGAAAGAGCTCGGCCGGCCACCTGCGACGCCGTCGCAGGGCCGGGGCGCGAGGTTGAAGTCCCCGCACAGGATCACCGGCCGCCCCTTCTCGGCCACGAGCAGCTCCCGCAGCCGGTCGAGTTGCCGCCCCCGCTCCGCGGCCGAGTAGGCGCTCAGATGGACGTTGAGGATCACCATCCACTCCAGTTCAACCCGCTGGACGAACGGCTCCGGACTGTCGCAGGAAGGCACTGACCACTGTCGGCCGATCCATGCGTAGAGCCGCCCGTCTCCCCCGGCGGCCCGGAAGTCGGCGAGGTCGACGGGCTCCCGGTCGACCGGCTTCCACGGCTCCTGCGCCAGGAGGACATCGATCCTGTTCAACCGCAGCCACGAGGTGAGGGCGGCGCGGACAATCGGATTACCGAGCCTTTTGTTGATATTGACAGAAGCTAGTAGCACGTACGTACTCCTTGTTCGACGTTGACGACCACCCAATGATCAAGATATCGACATGCGCTTTTCCGGATATTAGGCTGCGGAGTATAGCCACGTCCGATCTCGCATCTCACGCCCGGGAATCGATCGACAATGAGATCGGCCCAGAGGGCACGACCCGACGGGAAGGCCCGGGGCGACCATGCTGACCGCAGCCCAGATAACCGACATGATCGATTCAGGCGCCATGACCTGGGACGGTGAACTCCGCGGAGACGCGCTGCTGCTGCGACTCGGGTCGCCGCTGCAGCCCCTGGTCAGTCCGGGAACGCCGATGGTGATCGACCTGGCTGATCAGCGCAGCATCGACGCCCTCTACCGCTCGCCGCGTCCGGACTGGCACTCGTTCGACTTGAAGTCCGGGCAGCTGGTGTTGTGCCCGGTGGCGCAGCCCCTGCGCTTGGGCGCGATGCTGGCGGGAGCCATCGCCGGCCTCTCCCACGTGGCCCGCCTCGGGCTGGCGACACATGTCACGAGCCCGTGGGTTCTGGCCGGCTGGCACGGCCACCTCACTCTGGAACTGCGGAACCATGGACCTGCCACGCTTCGCATATATCGCGGTATGCCCATCGGTCGCCTCATTGTCTTCCCCCTTTCCGGGCCGCCCGGAAAGTCTCCATCACATCCGTTCTACGGAAAGACGGACTCTCCGCTGGGGAGTCGTTTCGCCGACGAATTCCCCTCCGACGAATACCTCAGGTGACCTCATGGACTGCGCATTCTGCGCCGAATTCACCACGCCCGGAGCAAATCGCATCATCCTCGAGGAGGAATCCTGGGTGCTGTTACCCACCATCGGGTGTTTCGTTCCGGGATATTGCCTCTTCATGCCTCTCGACCACGTCGAGGCGACAGCCGATCTCAGCCCCTCGTCACTACGCCAGGTGGCCTCGGCGGTCGAGCGCAGACGCACTCTGGTGGAGTCGAGGTTCGGGCCGACCGTCGTGGCGGAGCACGGTGCCCGGAACTGCGACCTCGGCGCCGCCTGCTGCACTCATTGCCACCTGCACCTCATCCCGATTCCCGAGCCCGACGCCGTGGTGGAGGCCTATCGGCGGATCGGCGGTGATGGCCGGCGGGTCGACGGGCTATGTGCGATGCCGGGGGCTGCCACCGGCCCGTACCTCTATCTGTCCCCACGGCCCGGCGAGCACCTTCTCTGGGCTGCGGACGACCGGTTCCCCCGCCAATTCGTCCGTCGCGTCACCGCACGCCTGCATGGCTTGGCGGATCGGTACGACTGGCGCGACCACCCCTTTCCCAGGACGCAGCAGGAAACGCTTCGCCTGTTACGCGCCGAGACAGGCCCGGCAGCCGGTGCCCGGTGATGGGCGTGCTCGAGAAGCCGGACCCGCCGTTGCTGTACGAGATGGGACCCGACGAACTCACCACGTCCGCACGATTCGGCAGGTGGCCGAAGTGGTCGACGATGTGCCAGCTCCGCCGGCTGGGGTTTCCCGTGCTGAACGGCGTGTGTGTCGCGCCGGGCGATGATGCCGGGCTTCCCGGGGCGGTGTCCCGCCTCGCCGCGGCGACCGGAGCGAACCGGCTCATGGTGCGGTCGGATGGCGGCTCGGAGACCCGGGCCTACTACCGGGGAGGCGACAGCTTCTCCATCGATCAAGTGGCGGAACACGCGACGAGACTGCTCGTGGACCACCGCGCTGTCCTGCTCCTCGAACCCACCAACCGTTTCACCAACCGGCTCACCGTCCTGCTTCGCATGGAACGGGACGCCCCCGGCGAGCCGGGTGCCTTCACCCTGGAGGCGCTGGGACCGGGTTTCGACGCCGGCGACCTCACTCGCGGCGGCATCCGGCCTCAGGTGAGGATCTCCCTCCCGGGTGTCGACTGGTCGCGTTACACCGACCCCTGGTGGTCAGATCTCCGTGTGTCACGGGACTTGAGCGAGACCGCCGAGCGACAGCGCCGGCTCGACCGTCTGACCCGGCTCGCCACACACATCGGTGGCGCGACGGCTCAGGACGCTGAACGCTGGTTGCGCAATCGGGGGCATACTGACCTGTGGACCGGTATCGATCCGACCAGGCGCCTGATCCACGAGACCCCGGACTGGTTCGCCGCCGCATTCCGGATCGCCGCGGCACACCACCACCGCGGGTGGCGCTGCCTCGCCACCGCGGCATCCGATCTCGGCCAGGGCCGGATGGTGTACTGGGACGTCATCGATGCCACGCACAAGTTCGGGACGCCCGGCGATGCGGTCTGACCACCACCGGCGGACGATCTACCTCGACCATCACGCCACGACGCCCCTCGACCCCCGCGTGCTGGCCGCAATGATGCCGATGTTGACCACCGAATTCGGCAACCCCTCGAGCGGACACACTCTCGGCAGACGCGCCGGGCAGGCTCTCCGGGCGGCCAGAGGTACGGTTCGCGCGGCGCTCGCGGCCGACCACGAGTCCGAGATCGTCTTCACATCGGGCGCGACCGAGGCCAACACGCTGGCCATCGTGGGCGCGGTTCCCGAGGTGCCCCGGCCGGACACCGATCAGGTGGTCACCACAGCCGTCGAGCACCATTCCGTACGCTCCGCCTGCGACCGGCTGGCTGCCCGGGGTTACACGCTGACCGTCGTCGGTGTCGACCGTTTCGGCCTGATCGATCCGGAGGACATCGCCGCGGCGGTGAACGACCGGACCGCGCTGGTGTCGGTGATGTACGCGAACAACGAGATCGGCACGGTCCAGCCGATCCCCGCCATCGCCGCCGCGGTGGCCAGGCATCACGCCGTTCTGCACGTCGACGCGGTTCAAGCCGCAACCACCCTGCCGATCGACGTGCACACCCTCGGCGCCGACCTGCTCAGCGTATCCGGTCACAAGATCTATGGGCCGAAAGGCGTCGGCGTGCTCTATGTCCGTCGTGGCATCGCGCTCCGGCCCGAGTACGCCGGTGCCCAGGAGTTCGGCCTACGGGCGGGCACGCACAACATGGCCGGAATCGCCGGCATGGCGGAAGCGCTCCGGATAGCCGGAACCGAGTGCGCCGACACGGCGGCCCGCTGCGGCGTCCTGCGGGACCGATTGCAGGAGGCTCTGTTCACCTCGATCCGGGACGCCCGAGTGAACGGCCATCCCCACAGTCGGCTTCGGGGAAATCTGAGTCTGACCATTCCCGGCCTCGACGCCGTCGATTTGATCCGGGCACTCCCCGAGGTCGCGATCTCGGCGGGATCAGCCTGTGCGACCGGAAGCGCCGAACCGTCCCCTGTGCTCATGGCGATCGGCCTTAGCCGGGCCGAGGCGAGGGCCACGATCCGGATCGGTGTCGGCCGCGGAACCACGGAGGACGACATCGACATCGCCGCCGAGCGCGTCATCACGGCCGTGGATCGATGCCGCCGTCGCCCACAGTGATCTGTTGACTTTCATTACCGATGAATGACAGCTTGATGATCGACAGATTTCACTCTGCGCAGTGGGGGCACAGTGCACGATCATCTTCGACGGAGAGTGGCGACGGCCGCGGCGGCGGGGCTGGTGCTGGTGGTGATGCCCGCCCCGGCGGCGCAGGCCGGGGGCAAGCAGTCGCGGACGGTGGTGTCGGGGGACGCACGGTTTCAGGTGCTGTCGCCGACGCTGATCAGGACCGAGTATTCGCCGGAGGGGAAGTTCACCGACGGCGACACCGGCAACGTCGTGGGCCGTGACGGGTTCGCCGCGGTGCGGTTCACCGAGAAGGTCGAGCGGGGGTGGCTCACCATCGACACCGGTCAGACGACCCTGCGCTACCGGGTCGGTTCCGGGCCGTTCACCGACGACAATCTCAGCGTACGGCTGAAGACCGGCCCACAGACGGTGACCGGGCAGCCGTGGGCGGGCCGGGGTGTGCCGGACTGCGTGGCCGGGACGCTGTGTGAGGCCGAGGATGCGGCGCTGGACGGGATCGGGCCGGCCTCCGACCACCGGGACTACACCGGTCAGGGGTTCGCGGCCGGTTTCCAGGGTGTCGGCGATTCGCTCGCCTTCGCGGTGGAGGCGGACGCGGCCGGGACACGGCAGGTGACCGTCCGCTACGCGAACAGCACCGGCGGGGACGGGCAGAACACCACGCGCTCGCTGACCGTCACGGTCGACGGGGTCGCGGCCGGGACGCTGAGCCTGCCGCCGACCGGGAACTGGGACACCTGGGCGCTGGCGTCGGTGCCGGTGGAGCTGGGCCCCGGACGGCACGAGATCCGGCTGGTCCGGGGTGCGGCCGACTCCGGCAACGTGAACGTGGACAGTCTGGCGGTGCTCGCGCCGGGCGCGGGATATCCGGGGCCGGTGCCGCCGGCGCCGCAGCCGTGCGCGTACGGGACGGTGTGCGAGGCGGAGACCGGTGCACCGGTCGGCGGGGCGAAGAGCGCCGACGACCACAACGGCTACTCGGGGGACGGTTTCCTGGCCGGGCTGGAGACGACGGCCGCGGGGACCTCGTTCACGGTGACCGGGGTGCCGTCCGCCGGTGACTACCAGGTGCAGCTGCGGTACGCCAACGCGCAGGCCGGCAGCCAGCCGACGCAGACGCGGACGGTCGCCGTGGCGGCGAACGGTGGCACGGCGGTGACGGCCGACCTGCCGCCGACCAGTGGATGGGACTTCTGGCGTACCCAGAACCTGTCCTTGCGGTTGAAGGCCGGAACCAACACGCTCAGCCTGGGATGTCCCACCGCGCAGAGCTGCCACGTCAACGTGGACACCATTGCGGTCACGGCGCGTAACGCACCGCTGCTCGCCCCGCACGCGCCGCTCGGCGGTTACCGCCGCGGCCTGGACGGTGTCAACGGTGGCGCCCGCACCGAGGCGGGCCTGCTCTACCAGGACGGATGGTCGCTGCTCGACGATTCCGCGGGCCATCAGGACGGGTACGTCTTCGCCTACGGGCAGGACTACCGGCGGGCGCTGCGGGAACTCTCCGTGCTGACCGGTCCCACCAAGCTGCTGCCGAAGTGGGCCTACGGCGTGTGGTACTCGGAGTACTACGACCGGACGGCCGACGAGTTCGACGCGATCGTGGACCGGTTCAAGGCGGAGAAGGTGCCGTTGGACGTGCTCGTGGTGGACACCGACTTCAAGGCGCCGGACCGGTGGAACGGCTGGTCGATCGATCCGACACGGTTCCCCGACTGGAACGCCTTCGCCGCCGGCCTGCACGCCGAGGGGGTGCGCACCGGGCTGAACATCCACCCGAGCATCCTCGGCACGGATCCGCTGTTCCCGCGGGCGCAGGAGATCGCCAAGGGCAGGCTGCAGCGGTCCGGCTGCAACAGCGGCGCGGACTGCTACGTCTTCGACTGGGACGACCCGGACCAGCTGAAGGCCTACTTCTGGCTGCACGACCAGATGGACGCGGACGTGGACTTCTGGTGGCTGGACTGGTGCTGCGACGCCTCCCGCGGCTCCGATTCCAAGATCAATCAGGAGTACGCGGACCGCACCGGTTTCGCCTTCTCCCGCGCCTACGGGTCGTTGCAGACCGGCGGGTACGGCAACCCGGGGCCGATCGCGGCCGGGCCGTGGGCGGACAAGCGCACCACCCTGCACTTCACCGGTGACACCATCTCCAACTGGGAGACGCTGCGGTTCACCGTCGGGTACACGCCGGCCGAGTCGGCGGCGACCGGGCTGGCCTCGATCAGCCACGACATCGGCGGGCACACCGGCGGCCTGCAGGAACCGGGCGCCGAGCCGGGAAGCACCAAACTGCCCGACGACCTGTACGCCCGGTGGGTGCAGATGGGAACCTTCCAGCCGATCGACCGGTTGCACTCCAACCACAGCGACCGGTTGCCGTGGCAGTACGGTCCGGCCGCGCAGAAGTCGGCGACCAAGTTCCTGCAACTGCGCAGGAAGCTGCAGTCCTACACGTACGCCGCGGCGGCCGAGGCGACCCGCACCGGCACCCCGATCGTCCGGGCGATGTACCTGGCGTACCCGGGTGAGCAGGAGGCGTACGCGACGGCCGGCAGCCAGTACCTGTACGGGCCGGACATGCTGGTGGCCCCGGTGACCACCGGCGGCGAGACCGCCACCACCAGTGTCTGGTTCCCGCCGGGCAGCACCTGGGTCGACTACTTCACCGGCAGGAAGTACGCCGGTGGCACGACCGCCCAGGTGACGACGACGCTGGACACCATGCCGGTGTTCACCCGGCTGAAGCGTTGAGGTAGCCGTAGGTCAGGGCCGGATCCGCCGTGATCCGGCCGGTGGCCAGCAGGTCCCGGGCCACGTCGTGTGCCGTCGTGTAGGCGGCGCGGGCGAGCCCGGGACCGGCACTGATCCTCGACACGCCCAGGGCGGTCCAGTCGGCCGGCCCGGCCAGGACGTTGACCGGGGCGCCGACCGCGGCCAGGAGTTCCGCCACGGCGTCGGGGCCGGCGCCGATCGGGAAGACGCCGTCGGCGCCGGCGTCCAGGTAGGCCTTCGCCCGGGCCACCATGTCGTGATCTCTGCCTTCTCCGTCGATACGGGCGTTGAGGAACATCGACGACACCCGCCGGGCCTCGGCGATGCGGCGCACCCCCGCCCCGAGGTCGCCACCGTCCTCGATGTTCACGCCGACCGCACCGGAGTCCTCGACGGCCCGGACCGTCTCGGCGACCCGCCCGTACCCGCCCTCGATGTCGATGGTCAGCGGCACCGTGACGGCCTCGGCGATCCGCCCGGTGGACTCGGCCAGCAGTTCGAGGGGCAGGTGACCGCCGTCCCGGAAACCCCGGCTCCACGCGACACCGGCGCTGGTGGTGGCGATCGCCGCAGCGCCGAGGCTCGCGACCAGTCGGGCGCTGAGGACGTCCCAGACGTTCGGCAGGATCAGCGGGTCGCCGGGGCGGTGCAGGGCACGGAAACGCTCCACCGGGCCGGTCATGCGAAGTTCAGCTTGCCGGTGCGGGTGCGCTTGAGTTCGAAGAAGTCCGGGAAGGCGGCGAGCGCCACCGCCCCGTCGAAGATCTTCGCCGCCTGTTCGCCGCGCGGGATGCTGTTCAGCACCGGCCCGAAGAACGCCACCCCGTCGATGTGGATGGTGGGCGTGCCGACGTCCTCGCCGACCGGGTCCATCCCCTCGTGGTGGATCCGGCGCAGCTCCTCGTCGTGGTCGGTGCTGCGGGCCGCCGCGGCCAGCGAGGCGGGCAGTCCCACCTCGGCCAGCGCCTCGACGGTCACGGCGTCGAAGTCCTTGTCGCCCTGCGGGTGGATCCGGGTGCCCAGGGCGGTGTAGAGGTCGCCGAGAACCTCCTCGCCGTGCTGCCGGGCTGCGGCGGTGACCACCCGGGCCGGGCCGAGCGAGCGGTTCACCAGGTCGCGGTACCAGTCGGGCAGGTCGCGGCCCTCGTTGAGGACGAACAGGCTCATCGGCCGGAACCGCAGGTCCAGGTCACGCAGCTGCCGCACCTCGAGGATCCAGCGCGAGGTGATCCAGGCGAACGGGCAGGCGGCGTCGAAGTAGAAGTCCACACGGGTCATGGATGCCACGCTAGGCAGCACAATGGCCCTGGCCCAGAGCCAATTCCGCCCCAACCGAACAGGCCAATTCAGCGGACCGGGAACCCCAGGGCGGGCAGCCGGTCGTCGAGCGTCCACAGGGCGGCGACCCGGGCCCGGGCGGCGGCCAGTGCCGTCGCGAAGTCCACCGCCCCGGACCGGTCGTGATGCAGCAGGTGGGCGCCCGCCGGGTGGTCGCCGGACGCCGCGACCAGCAGCGCCCGGATCACCGACTCCACGACGAAGCCCCGGTCATCGACCCGGATCGTCAACTCGACGTCCACGTCGTCGCTGACCGCGCCGGGGTGCCAGCGCTGCGCGGTGCAGCGCAACAGCACCCCGGTGGAGCCGTCCGGAAGCTCAACCTCCAGGTCGGTCAGCAACGTGCTGTCCTCGCCGAAGTCGTGGCTCTGCCAGATCGCCTCGGCGTACCGCCCGAGCTCGCGGCGGCAGGCGGCAAGCGTCACGAGCAGGTCACCCGCGGTCTCCTCCGGACGGCTCATCGGGCTGTTACTCCTCTACCTTCATCATGTAGAGCACCCATGCTCCGTCATGACCGTCGGTCTTGTTCTTGATCTTCTTGATCACCAGTTTCAACCGGTAGCCGTCCCGCGGTTGCGTGTCGCCCCGTTTGGCGACCCGACCGATCGGTGTCGACGATACGTAGACCGGAAGGTCGAGCTCCGCACCACGGGCCTTCTTGCCGTTCTTCACGAAATCCTCGATCTTCTGCATCACGCCGCGCTGTGCGAGAGCCGCGTCGATCGACGCCTGAGCGGTGTCCGCGTTCAACGAGGAGGCCGTCCCACGGGCCTTCGGGTCGGTCTCCGCCCTGCGGAGCAGATCATCGTCGGACTTGCCGACGTGGTCCTTCGGGTGCGCCCCGGCGACGCCCTCGTCCAGGTCGACCTTGCCGCAGTTATGGACCAGCACCGACTCGTCGCCCGCACCCACGTAGTAGGTGTGCAGGTCGTCGACGGTGAGGTTGTGCACCGCACCGGTCTCGGTCCGGCGCTCCACACGCTCGACCACCACCGGCTCGCCCCCGGTGTTCTGCACAGTCATCCCCGCCGACAGGGCCGTCGCGCTGATCCAGGCCCGCAGGGCCGGCACCCAGAACGGGTGGTACGAGGTCGCCGCGACGGTCGCGGTGGCCGTACCGGCGTCACCGTCGGTGTCCACCGTGACATCGACCAGCTGTTTGGTGACCGTCCCGCCGATCGTCGCGGTCACCACCCTCGCCGCGGTACGCCCGGTGGCCGCGTCGGCCGCCAACACCCGTTCGCCGACGCGTACCTGCTCGATCGGCTTGCGGCTGCCGTCCGCGAGGAGCACTGGAGTGCCCGGCACGAAGCTGTTCTTCGTCAGGTCGCACTTCTCGGCGAGTTCCTCGAAGACCTTCTGCGCCTCGCGCATCTTGTCGCTCATCTTGACGCCCTTGAGGAAGGTCGCGCCCATCCCGAGAATCGGGATCACGGCGAGACCGCTGAGCGCAGCGCCCACGTAGTCGCCCCGGGCCAGCGAGACGCCCGCGTCGATCACGTCGCACGCCTCACCGGCGCCCGGAACCAGGCCACACGCCATCAGCACGAACTGCAGCGCGTCCAGCAGCAGTTCCGGGTTCTCGTCGAGGAACTGCTTGATGTCACCGAACATCTCGCAGCCGGCGCTGTCCCGGGTCGCCGGTGCGCTGCACTGGGCCGGGCGGATCAGCGCGTCCGCGAACGAGACGTAGACCTTCAGGCAGTCCGCCGACATGTTCTCCGGCAGCAGACAGCTCCACGTCTTGTGGTCGCCGTTGGCGGTTCCGGTGCCGTCGCTGCCGCTGCCCGCCTCGTCACTGCGGCGCTGCTTCTCGTACGCCGCCAGCTTCTGGTTGTAGATGACCACAGCCTCGTCGGCAGCAGCCTGTGCCTCGGCCGCGTCCTTTCCGGCTGCCTCCGCGTCCGCCCGGGCATCCGCGGCGGCCTGCCGGGCCCCCGCGGCGTCCGAGGCCGCCCGATCGGCGGCGGCGGTGGCCACGGACGCGGACTGGGCGGCCCGGTTCGCGCTGGCCTGCGCCGCGTTCGCCGACTCGCGGGCCTCGGTGGCGGACTGGGCGGCCTGGTCGGCCGAGTTCTTCGCGGCGGCGGCCGAGTCGGCGGCCGACTGGGCGTACTCCGCCGCCTTCGTCCGCGACGCCGCCGCCTGGTTGGCGTAGGTCGCCGCCTCGCTCGCCGCGTTCCGGGCCAGAGCCGCCACCCGTAGCGCCTCGTTGGAGTCGGCAACCGCGGTCTGCGCGTACTGCTGGGCCTCGGCGATCAGCCTCCGTACCGCCGTCACGTGGGTGGCCTGCTCGTAGTCCCGCTGGGCCGCCCGGTACCGCGACGTGCTCAGGAAGTACGTGACGTACGAGTCCGGTCCGGCAAGCGCGGCCGTACCGGCGGCCTTGACCTCGTCACCGGCGGTGGTCAGGATCCGGTAGACCTCCTGCCGCTCGTCCGCCGCCCGGGCCGGGTACTGGCCGGTGCGCAGGAACTGGTGCATGTCGGCGGTGGTTCCGGCGAGTGCCTTCTCCCCCACCGTCTTCAGGGTGGGCCCGGCCGTCGCGAGGATGGCGTAGATCGCCGCCCGGTCCTTCGCCACCTTGCCGCTGTAGGCACGGGTCCGCAGGAACGTCTGGACGACGGCGTCGTCGCCCTCCAGTGCGGTCCGGGCCGCGGTCTTCTCGGCACCGTCGGCCAGCTTGTCGATCAGCGACCACACCTTGGCCCGGTTGTCCTGACCCACCGCGACCTGACGGCCGCCGGTCAGCCACGCCCGCACCGCCACATCGGTGCCGGCCAGCGCATCCTGGGCCGCGGCCCGGGTCCATTGCCCGCCCGTGGTGAGCAGGGCGATCGCCGCACGCCTACCCCGGTCGTGGACCACCGCGTCCGGGGCGCCCGCCGCGGACGCCTCGGCCAGCAGGGTACGGGTGGATGCCGGAATCCGGTCCTCCTCCTCGGTGTCCCAGAGCAGCTCCCGGTTCCAGGCGACCAGCTCGCCACCCGCGGCGGCCTGCGCCTGCTCCTCGGCGAGCGCGTCCTGGGCCGCCTCGACGCTCTGCGCGGTGGCCTCGGCCAGGCGCAGCGCGTCCTGCTCGCGGGCCAGCTTCTCCAACTCGACGGCCTGGTTCGCGGCACGGACGGCCAGATCCGCCGCCGCCACCGCGGCCTGCGCGTGCTTGGTCGACTCGGCGGCGGCCTTTGCGGCGTCCCCGGCGTGCTCGGCCGCATCGTCGGCGGCGGCCGCAGCAGCCGTGGCGTGGGTGGCGGCGTCCGCGGCGAACTGGAACGCCTCGTCTGACGCCTTCGCGGCGGCCTTGGCGAACGCCAGTGCCCGGTCGGCGGCCCGGGCCGCGGCGGCGGCCTCACGGCGGGCCCGGGCGGCGGCCTCACGGGCCCGCTGGGCCTGCTCGGCGGAGACACCCGCCTGGGCGCCCGCCTCGTCGGCCGCGTTCGCCGCGGCATCGGCGTTCCCACCGGCACTCTTCGAGGCGTTGGCCGCCTCCTGCGCCTGGGCGAGGGCCCGGTCGCGTTCGGCCCGGACCTTCTCCAGCTCCTTCGCCTTCGCCGCGGCATCCCGGGCCGCCTGCGCCGCCTGTTTGGCGGCGGCGGCCTTACCCGCGTCGGTCCGCGCCGCGGCCGCGGCATTCTGCGCCCGGGTCGCGGCCTGCGCGGTCAGCGACGCCGCCGACGTGGCCCGCCGGGCGGCATCCTCGGCCACCGAGGCGGCCCGCATCGCGGCACTCGCCGCGCCCTTGGCCTCCTTGGCCGCCTTCGCCGCCCCCTCGGCGGCATCCGCAGCCCGGCCGGCCGCGGCGGACGCCTTCTTGGCCGAGCCACCGGCCGCCTTGCTCTCAGCGGCGGCGATCTCCGCGGACTTCTTGGCCGCCTCGGCCGCGTTCTGCGCCCGGCGGGAGGCGTCAGACGCGGCGAGTGCCTCCCGGGACGTCGTCTCGCCGGCGTCCTTGGCCTGCTGGGTCAGACTGGTGATCGACGCCAGCTCCTTGTCCCGTGCCCGGGCCACGAACTGCCCGGACAGCAGGAAGTCCCGCAGTTCCTCGGGCGTCCCGGCCAGCGCGGCGGCGGCCGCCGTGTTGAGGACCGGTCCGCTGTTGCCGACTCCGCCGGTCAGCATCCGGGTGGCGGCCAGACGCTCATCGGCGTACTCGGCCTTCGCCCGTTTGACACTGAGGAACTCGGTGATGTCGTCCGCGGTGCCGTCGAGGGCCGTCTGAGCAGCGCCCTTGGTAGTCGGTCCGGCCGCCTCCAGCACCCGGAACACCCGCTGACGTTCGTCGGCGGCCCAGGCCGCCTCGTAACCGCCCTCGACGAACACGGCAACCTGCTCGTCCGAGCCCGCAAGCGCGGCCTCCGCGGCGGCCTTCACCGTTGCGCCGTCCATGGCCGCCAGGGTCCGGGCCGCGGCACGCTGGTCCGCTGCCAGGGCCGCGTCGGCGCCGCCGCCCTGCTCGAACGCGATGATGTCGTCGTCGGTGCCGAGCAGCGCCTCGACAGCGGCCCGCGCGACCGAGGGCGTGCCGTCGACCACCTGCCAGGCCGTCCAGGCGCGGGCGGCGGCGAGATCGTACGGCTCCTCCTCCTCGGCCAGCGCCGGGCCGGCCGGCAGCATCGTGCCGGTGAGCACCAATGTCAGGCCCGCGGCGATTCTGCGCGCGCGCATGGTTAATCCGGTGAAATGCACTCTTCACCCCCGTGTGAAGCAGACAAAGTCGGCTTCAACCTATCGATGGAGGTGATCTCTTTCAACGAGAACTTTGAATATGTAAGCGGGGTCGCGCCGTGACGCGACCCCGCTTCACTGTCAGGACAGGCTCTCGGCAACCTGCCGATCTCATCCGACGAAGGATGCGCATCTCTGTATCGCACGCCGCACGGCCGGTAAAGTGGCCTGCTCACTGGACCGGATGATGAGCACACGAGCAGGCCGATCATGAGTTTTCAGGTGCACCTGGACGGCACCGGCGACCTCGCCGCGCAGGTCTACCGGCAAGTGCGGGAAGCGATCCTGGACGGGCGGCTGCGCCCCGGGGAACGCCTGCCCGCCAGCCGGGAACTGGCCCGCACCACGGCGGTCTCCCGGACCACGGTCTCCACGGCCTATGAGCGGTTGCTGGCGGAGGGGTTCGTCAACGCCCGGGTGGGCTCAGGAACCTTCGTCGCCGACTCGACCGGTCCGGCGCCCACGGCTTCCGCCCTGCGGCCGCGTACCCGTGACCATGGTTCCGGCACGTCGCCGGACGTCGTTCTCGACTACGACCTACGGGCCGGAACCCCCGATCCCGCGTTGTTCCCGATGCCCACCTGGCGGCGGCTGATCGGCCGGGAACTCCGCACCGGCCGCATGCACCGTGGCGACGCCGCCGGGATCGTGGCGCTGCGGGCCGCGATCGCCCGCTGGCTGGGGATCTCCCGGTCGATCCGCACCACAGCCGACGAGGTGGTCGTCACCCACGGCACCCAGCAGGCCCTCGACCTGATCGGCCGGGTACTGCTCGCACCGGGCGACGTGGTCGCGGTCGAGGAACCCGGCTATCCGCCCGCGCGTGCCCTGTTCCAGTCGATGGGCGCCCGGGTGACGGGCGTGCCGGTGGACGCCGAAGGGCTGGTCGTCGACGCGATCCCGCCGCAGGCACGGCTCGTCGCCGTCACGCCGTCGCACCAGTTCCCCACCGGGGTGACGATGTCCCTGACCCGCCGCCGCGCCCTGCTCGCCTGGGCCGGGCGGCACGACGCCGCGATCGTCGAGGACGACTACGACAGCGAGTTCCGCTTCGCCAACCGGCCCCTGGAACCGCTGCGCAGCCTGGACACCGGTGGGCGGGTCGTCTATGTCGGATCGTTCTCCAAGACCATGCTGCCGGCCCTGCGCCTCGGGTTCCTGATCGCGCCGGCGGGCCTGCGGGCGGCGCTGGTGCAGGCCCGGCAGATCACCGTCCAGCACGGCGACCCCAGCACGGAAGCGGCGATGGCCGCGTTCCTCGACGAAGGACTGTTCGCACGGCATCTGAAAACCGTCACCCGGGTGTACGCGCAACGCCGGACCCTACTGATCGACGCGCTGCACGGCGAGCTGGCCGGCCTGCTGGAACCGGTGCCGTCGGCGGCCGGCCTGCACCTGAGCGCCCACCTGCGAAACGACGTGCCGGACGTGGCCGCCCGCGCCGCGCGAGCCGGGGTGGCGGTGCAGACCCTGACGGACTTCGCGCAGTCCCGGCCGGCCCGGAACGGCCTGGTGATCGGCTACAGCTCGATCACCGCGGAGCACCTGCCGGCGGCGCTGCACCGTCTGGCCCGCTGTTTGGCCTGATCGAATCGGCGCTCATTGGCCCTGGTCACCGGCCGCCGTCCACCCCACGGTGGAAGCCGATGCACACGCTGACCCGCGTCCACCTGATCAGTGCGGTCGGGGACGGCGCCTTCCTCGTGACCGTGGCCCTCTACTTCACCCGCATCGCCGGCATGTCGGCGACCAGTTTCGGACTCGGCATGTCACTGGCCTGGGCCGCCGGGTTCCTCGCCGGCATGCCGCTGGGCCACCTCGCCGACCGGATCGGCCCGCGCCGGGTCGCGATCCTGCTGGCCGCGGGCACGGCGACGTCGGTGGCGCTGCTCCCCCTCGCCCACGACCGGTGGGCGTTCCTGGTCGTCATCGGCGCCTACGGCATCTGCCAGTCCGGGTTGACCGTCGCCCGCCAGGCGCTGCTGGTCCGCCTGGTCGCCGCCGAGGACCGGACCCGGGTGCGCGCCCGGCTGCAGGCCCGGATCAACGGCGGGCTGGCGGTGGGCGCGCTGATCGGCGCGCTCGCTCTGGCGATCGACACCCCACCGGCGTACGCGGCAGCGCTCGGTCTCGACGCGACCGCGTTCGGGGTGGCCGCTCTGCTGCTGAGCCGCCTCCCGGAGAAGACGGCTGAGCAGCCCGTCCCCGTGCCCGGCCTGGTGCCGGCGGTACTGCGCGATCGCCCGTACGCCGTCCTGGCCCTGTTGAACGCGGTGATGCTGCTGCACATGCCGCTGCTGACCCTGGTCCTCCCGTTGTGGATCGCCCAGGCGACCGGCGCGCCCCGCTGGATGGCCGCCACGATCCTGGCCGTCAACACGATCAGCGTGATGCTCTTCCAGGTCCGAGTGGCTCGCCGGGTGGGCGACGTCCCGTCGGCCGCCCGGGCCGTCCGCGCCGCCGGGCTGGTGATGCCGGCCGCCTGCGCGCTGTTCGCCGGCACCGCCCACCTCGGCGCACGGTGGCTGGTCTGCGCGGTCCTGGTGCTGGCCGCGCTCCTGCAGGTGTTCGCCGAGATGCTCCAGTCGGCCGGCAGCTGGGAGATCAGTTTCGGTCTCGCCCCGGACGGGCAGCACGGCGCGTACCAGGGCCTCTACCAGAGCGGCGTGCCACTGGCGCGCATCCTCGGCCCGGCGGCCCTGACCGGCCTGATCCTCGAAGGCGGCACCGTCGGCTGGCTGATCCTGGGCACGCTGATCGCCGCCGCCGGCCTGCTCACCACCCCGGCGACGCGGTGGGCCCGGCGGCAGCGCCGAGAATCGCCCCGGCGGAGCGTGCAACCTTAGAGCCCGCGGTCACCGTTCCACCTCCGTCGAAGGAGGTCAGCTGATCGTGAGAGCCGAGGACGAGGAGGAGTTCCGCCGGTTCGTGGCACCCCGGCAGCGGGCCGCCCTGGTCCTGCGCTACTGCCAGGGCCTGAGCCTGGAGGAGACCGCCGCGGTACTCGGCTGTTCGGTCGGCACCGCGAACAGGCATCTGCGGCCGAGATGAGACTGCGCTGGTCGGTGAAGGAGCCGACCTCGACAGATCGCGCCACGGCTCATGTTGATGGCACCCGGGTCCGAGTGTTCGAGGCCAGGCTCGCGAATCAGGTTCATATAATTTTTGATA
This sequence comes from Actinoplanes sp. NBRC 101535, assembly GCF_030269225.1. Taxonomy (NCBI): domain Bacteria; kingdom Bacillati; phylum Actinomycetota; class Actinomycetes; order Micromonosporales; family Micromonosporaceae; genus Actinoplanes; species Actinoplanes sp. NBRC 101535. The sequence continues at coordinate 94,648 of NZ_BSSY01000004.1, forward strand.
TAGTCGCCTGGTGTGGTCTGTCGTGGTGCACCCCGAGGCGGTCGCGGAGCTGGCAGCGTTGCCGGCTCCGGAGCGAGTCGCGATCGTCAACGCCTTTCAGAAGCTGGAGGTGCTGGGGCCGACGCTGCCGTTTCCGCATTCCAGTGCGATCAAGAATGCCGATCGGCTGCGTGAGTTGCGGCCGAGGGCCGGGCGAAGTCCGTGGCGGGCGTTCTATCGTCAGATGGGAGACGTGATCTTCGTGGTCGGTGCGATCGGTCCGGAGGCGGCCGTCAAGCCGCGCGATTTCGTCCGGGCCGTCCGTAGCGCGGAGGATCGGCTCAACAAGATCGAGCAGGATGAGGAGGGGCACTGATGAACCTTTCCGACATGGTGCCGCTGGATGCCGTTATCGCCGAGCAGCGGCAGGATCCGGCGTTTCGCCAGGCGTGGGACGAGGGAGTGTTCGCCCGGCAGGTGGCGATCACGCTGGTGCGTTACCGCGCCGAGCGCGGCCTGACCCAGCAGCAGTTGGCCGATCTACTCGGGGTCCACCAGCCCAACGTCGCCCGGCTGGAGAGCGGCGAGAAGACGCCCACTCTGAAAGAACTGGCGCGGATGACCGCCGTCACCGGGTTGACGTTCCATCTGTCGGTGGCCAACGGGGCTGTGGAGTTGTCCGAAGCAGCCTGACGGGCGTGCCAGAGGCTGGGATGAGTGGACAGGCCGATGTCGGGTTCCCGGTTGATGTGGTGCGCTCAGCTCCAGTGCTGGTGGACCTGGAGGATCGAGTCGAGCCGGACCCGCCGGTAGTCGTGGAGTTCGGGGCACCAGCCGACGAGTGAGTCTTCCTCGATTGACTACCGCCAAGAGCCAGACGTCGCGGGGGCTGGCCCGCCTCCGCGAGGCGCTGGCCGCGCGCTCACGGTGAGTGCCGCCCTCAGATCGCCGGGATCACCCGCACCACCGACAGGCCGGACAACACCGTCCCCGCTCCGGCGGCGACCCTGTCGGTCTACCGGGAGGGCGCCTTCACACCGTCCTGCACGATCCGGCCGCGTCGAAGACCACCGTCGGCAACCGCCCGGCCCAGTCCGTCGTCGGCCCGTCGCGAACGGTCGTCGACGCGAGACGGCGTTTCGTCGATCCGGCGCGATCAGTCATGGGCCGCTGCCGGGAATCGGCGTAGCACCCGGTGTTCCCGCCAGGGCGTTCTGCCGAGCAGTGCCAGAAGGCCGGGCAGGAGTAGCGCGCGAACTACCGTGACGTCGACCAGGATGGCGACGGCGAGGCCCACTCCGAGCTGTTTCATCTCCAGGGTGGACAGCGTCGCGAACACGGCGAAGACGGCGACCATCACCACCGCCGCGCTGGTCACCACGCCTGCGGAGGACGTGATGCCGTGCCGGATCGCGTCCCTCAGCGGTTCGCCCCGGCGCAGCGGTTCACGGATGCGGCTGAGGATGAACACGTTGTAGTCCATCGACAGGCCGATCAGCACGACGAACAGGATCACCGGCACCCACGCGACCACGAATCCGCTGGACTCGAACCCGAGCAGGTCCTCGGCCCACGCGTTCTGGAAGGTGAACGCCAGCACCCCGAACGAGGCCAGCACCGACAGCAGGTTGAGCACCGTGGTCACCGCGGCGAGGACGATCGAGCGGAACGCCAGCAGCATCACGACCAGGCTCAGGAGCAGGACGAACCCGATCACCACCGGTAGGCGTTGTTCCACCAGCCGCGAGACGTCGCCGCTGAACGCGGTGGCACCACCGACCGCCCAGGTCGCCCCCGGAATGACGGACAGTGCGGTCGGCGCCAGATCGGTCCGCAGCAGATGCAGGTTCCGCTCCGCCTCGGGGCTGTCCACCCGGTGCGGGAACGGAACGTACATCCGGGTGGTCCGGCCGTCGACCGACGTGGTGATCCGCGGCTCGTCCACCGCCGAGAACTCACCGGACGCGGTGGCCCGGCGCATCAGGGTGGCCAGCGCCTCCCGGACCGCCCCGCTGTCCGCCGGGTCCGCCTGGACCACGACAGTGTGGCTGGAGCCCTCGCCCGGAAACGCTTCCACCAGCCGGATCCGGGTCTGCACCACCGTGTAGCTCGACGGCAGGTGGTCATCGGTCGGCATCTCCAGCCGCAGTCCCGCAATCGGGGCGATCATCGCGCCGACAAGTGCGAGCCCGCACACCACGGTCAGGGCGGGTGCCCGGAGCGCTGGTCGCAGAACAGCGTTCCACAGCCGGCTCTCCCCCGGCGATCTCCACCGGCGGCGCGAGGCCACCCGATCGCCGAGCAGCGCCAGCGCCGCCGGAATCACGGTCAGCGATCCGAGGACCGCGATCACCACGACCACGATCGTGCCCACCGCGAGCGAGTCGAACAGGGCGCTCCCGGTGAGGAACATCCCGGCCACCGCGACCACCACCGCGATGCCGGAGACCACCACTGCACGGCCGGATGTCGCGGCGGTCCTTCGCAGAGCATCCAGCACTCCGTGTCCGGCGGCCAGTTCCTCACGTTGCCGCCGGACGAAGAAGAGGGAGTAGTCGACGGCGACTGCCAACCCGATCAGCAGGACCAGGCTCATCTGGAACGCGCTGATCGGCACCAGCCACGACACCAGACCGCTGATCCCCAGAGCCGCGCCGACGGCGGTGAGCCCGAGCAGCAACGGCACCCCTGCGGCGGCGAACGCACCGAACGCCGCCAACAGGATCACCAGGGTGATCGGGAGACTGATCAGTTCGGCGCGCCGCAGATCCTCGGCATCCTGAACGGCGAAGTCCTTGCGGATCGAACCGGCGCCGACCTGTTCGATCCGCAGGCCGGGATGCGCCGACTGGGTCGCCGCGGTCGCGTCGAGCATGGGCTGCACGACCTCGACCGGGTCACGGCGCTCGGCGCCCCGGCCACGATCGAGCTCGACGGACAGCATCATCGAGCGGCCGTCGCCGGAGAACTCCGGGCCCCGGACGTCGAGGACACCACCGAGGGCGGTGTAGCGGTCCCGCAGTTCGTCGCCGATCGAGGTGCCCGTCTCCCGGTCGAGGCCGCCCTCCCGCGTCTGGACCAGAACGGTCTCCCACAGTCCCTCGTCGAACTCCGTGTCGTCCACGGCACGCTCGGCGACCGCGGACTCGCCGCTGAGAAAGTCGGCGTCGGCGATCTCGTGGGCCGGAACCAGGTAGGACGAGGCGTAGGTCAACAGGGTCAGGAGCAGCCAGAGGACGAGCACGAGGACCCGTCTGCGGGCGCTCCACACGGCGAGCCGCTCCGGCATGCTCCTGCCCGGCCCTGCCGCCTGTGGACGGTCGATCTGTCGGACGCTCACTGGTCCCCCTCGAAGCGTGGTCGGGCTGGACGACGAGACGGAACGCTAGGGGTCCGGAGGTTCTGATCGCTGGTGGGTCAGCACGAGTCCGGGGGTGTGGCCAGCACTACCTCCGAAGTGGTGCTGGGCGTACTGCGGCGCCGCGGCCTGCGCCGATAACGTCATCGGCACTCACACGAGGGGAGGCGGGCCATGACGAATCTGCTGCGCGGCTCAGGTTGGCGGGCGAGTCTCGCGCTCACCGTGTCGGTGCTGCTGACACCGCTCTACCTGGTCCCCACGCTTCTCTTCCTCGTCGGCATCGCGGGGGTCGCCGTGTTCCTGTCCGGCCTCCTGCTCATTCCTCTGGCGACCGTCGCCGCCCGAGGGGTGGTCCGGGTCGAACGGCAGGTGCTGCGCATCGCCGGGGCCGAGATCCCCGCACCGGCGTATTCCCCCGGCTGGCGTGGCGTGTTCGATCGGTGTGCCTGGCGCACGCTCATGCACAGCGCGGCGCTCGTTCTGTGGTCGCTCGGCGCGGGCGGCCTGGTGACCGTCCTGCTCCTGACCGCTTTCGTGCTGGTCAATCTGCCGTGGATCGCCACGATGATCCCGATCGACCGCGCCAACATCGGCGGCTTCCCGATCAGCTACGGCGCCTCGGCACTCGGCGTACCGGCCGGCCTGCTGCTCGCCTCCGGCAGCCTGCATCTGGCGGAGTGGGCGATCCGGGGCGAAATCGCACTCGCGTACGTGGCACAGGGCGAAGGCGGCGTTCTGCGGATGCGGCGCCGCATCGCCGCTCTGGAGGCCACCCGGACCGGCATGGTCGACGCGGCGGCCGAGGAACGCGCCCGGATCGAGCGCAACCTCCACGACGGCGCCCAGCAGCGCCTCCTCGCCGTGGCACTGGCGATCAGCCGGGCCAAACGGATCGGCGACAAGGACCCGGAGAAGACCCGCACGCTGCTCGACACCGCCCAGACGGAAGCTCTCGCCGCGGTCCAGGATCTGCGGGACATCGCCCGGGGCGCACACCCGCCGATCCTGACCGAGCGCGGCCTGGTCGCTGCGGTCACCGAGGCAGCAGGACGTCATCCCACCCCGGTTCAGCTCGATGTCCAGTTGGACGAACGACCATCGCGGCGCATCGAAGCACTTGGCTACTATGTCGTCTCCGAGGCGCTGGCGAACGCGGCCAAGCACGCCGATGCCGCCCCGGTGACCGTTCGGCTCTGCCGGACGGCCGACGCGAGCGGCGACCGGCTCCAGATCCGGATCGTCGACGCCGGAAGCGGTGGAGCAGAAATCACGCCCGGTGGTGGGCTCACCGGCCTGGCTGGGCGGGTGCACGCGGTGGACGGCTCCTTCCACCTGCACAGCCCGCCGGGCGGCCCGACCGAGGTGAAAGCGATCATCCCGTGGCAAGCGTAGGGACCATGCCCAGTACAGGACAGAACACCAGTACCGGACCGACCACGAGCACCGACCGAACGGCAGACACCGGACAAGCGGCAAGCGCAGGGGTAACGGCGACGACCGGGGAGCGGCCCCGGCTGGTGATCGCCGACGATTCCGTGCTGTTGCGAAGCGGGATCGCGCGGCTGCTCGAGGACGAGGGATTCGAGGTGGTTGCCGAGGTCGGTGATGTCGACACACTGCTCGCGGCCGTCGACGAGCACCGGCCGGACCTGGCGGTGGTCGACGTCCGGATGCCGCCGACCTTCACCGACGAGGGGATACACGCGGCACTACGGATCCGGCGGGAACACCCGGAGACTGGAGTGCTGGTGCTCTCGCAGTACGTCGACGAGCAGTCCGCCACCACGTTGCTCGGCTGGAGCGCGCACAGCATCGGTTACCTGCTGAAGGACCGGGTTCCGGACATCGACGGCTTCGTGGAGGCTCTGCATCGGATCCGCACCGGCGGCAGCGCCCTCGATCCGGAGGTGGTCCGGCAGTTGATGGCACGCAGCCGGGACCGCACGGACACGGTGGCCGACCGTCTGTCCCCGCGGGAGTACGAGGTTCTCAGCCACATGGCGGAGGGCCTGAGCAACAACGCCATCGCCGAGAGATTGTTCGTGACGCCGCGCTCGATCGAGAAGCACATCCGGAGCATCTTCGTGAAGCTCGACCTGTCCCACGACGAGCAGGACCACCACCGCCGGGTGCTCGCCGTCCTGCGCTACCTCGAATCCGTTCCGGCCCGAGGGGAAGGCAGGACGACACGCGGCGCAGCGCTCAGTGGGTGACTATTGAACCAAAAGCGGCTTTTGTCCGTAATTGCGGCTAGCCTCGGGAAGGCTTATTGGTCCGTTCTAGGAGGTCACCGGATGCGCAGGTTGTTCGCCGTCGCCGGGGTCACCGTCGCTGGGGTCACCGCCGTCACGTCGCTGTCGCCACCGTCGGTGCAGGCCGCCGAGACGACCGCTGCCACCGCCACGGGGCCCGGCAACGATGCCGGAGCCGACGTGGTGGTGCTCCGAATCTACGGTCCCTCACCGAGCAGCAGTAGCGGTAGCAGTAGCAGCGCGAAGCCCACCCCGAGTGCCGCCGGCAGCCCGTCCCCGGCCGCTGGGGTGAGCGCCACGCCGACTCCCGCAGTGAGCGCCACCCCGTCGACCGGGACGAGCGCAACGCCGACCGGGACGAGCGGGACGAGCGGGACGAGCGGAACGCCGACCAGTGGGCCCGGCGCAACGCCGACCAGCAGCGTCAGCGCCATGCCGAGTGGAAGCGCCACCGTGTCGGCCGGCGCCGGCGCCCCACCGAGCGCAACCGCCACGGCCCCGCACGGAACCTCCTCCAGCGCAACGCCCTCGAGCGCAACGCCTTCTGGCGGGTCCACTTCCAGTGCGAGCGGGAGTCACGGTGGCGGGCCTACTGCCACTGACGATCCCCGCGTCGACCTGCCGGTGACCTCGGATCCCGGTCGGCCGGCGGTCGACACGCCGGATGCGCCGGACGCGCCGGCCACCGGGGAGCCCAGTCGGCCTCAGACCGCCGAACCCAGCACCGCGCCGCCGACGGCCGAACCGCCGGAGACCAACGGGCACCACGGTCACCCCGCGACGACCGCTACCGCAAAACCGCACCACGAGCACCCCGCGACGACCGTCACCGCAAAACCGCACCACGAGCACCCCGCGACGACCGCCACCGAGAAGCCGCAGGCCGGGGCCGGACACGTACCCGTCAAGCACCACAAGAAGAAGCACGACAAGAACAAAGACGCCAAGACGAAGAACGACAAGGACAAGAAAGGCAATAAAGGCAGCACCGGTGGTGGGTGGCAGCAGTCGCGGCCCCAGCGGCCCGGCGTCGAACCTCTGGTGATCGGTCATCCCAGCTTCGGGTTCGTCACGCTGCACAGCGGCGGCGGGGTGGACCTGTACAGCCCCTACGGGTGGATGGTGGTGCGGCCGCCGACGTTCCGCTACTGACTCCGGGCGGGGTGGACCGGGCGGGGCGCCGGCGGGGCTGAGACCCGTTCTGCAACCGATTTGCTCCCGGGAGTGGGCGGTGTCGCACCCGAAGGGCGCCAGAGTCGTCGGCGATGACGACTCGACAGGAAACCCGTCCGCCCCAGTGGCACCGCGCCGGCCGGCCGCTGGTCGCCGCTCCCCTGGCCGTCATCGCCGCGGCCCTGATGGTCACGGGACTGCCCCGGCCCGCCCTGGCCGGCACGGCCACGGGAGCCGTCACGGCCGTCGGCGCCGAAGCGGCCACGGAGACCGCGGAGCGGGCCGGGTACGGCGACTGGCCGGCGGAGGGTGACCGGCCGGTGGAGAGCACACGGGCCGCAGGTGGGGCGCCCCCGCCGCCGACCCCGGTGAAGCCGGCGCCGGTCATCCAGCAGTACACGGCTCTGGTGCGGCAGAGTCTCGTGCCCAGTGCCGCCTACCTGAAGTTGAGCAAGACGCTCACCGAGCAGCGCGCCGCCCTCCAGCTCCAGGCCGTGCAGGTCGCCTCCGGCCGGACCGCTCAGGCCACCGCCCAGGTCACGCTCGGGTCGGCGATCGAGGCCGACGCGAGTGCTCGCACCGCGTACGCCATCGCTCGGGAAGCCCTGACCAGCGCCAAGAACAAGTCGGTCCGGGCAGCGCAACAACGTCCCAAGAATGCCGCCGGGGTTGCCGCGGCGAAGGCCGCCGTCGACGCGGCGCAGGGGAACGCCGAGGTGAGCAAGCAGGCCGCGGCGAAGGCCGACGCCGCCCTCAAGACCGCGCAGGCGGCCGCGTCGAGCACCACCACCGGTTACGACACCGCGGTCACCACCTGGGAGAAGACCAGCGCCGACGTCCGGTCGAACACCGCCGCGCTGCCCGCCCTGGACCGGCGTTCCGTCTATCGGGACCGGGCGGCGGCCCTCGCCAAGGACGTCGTCACGCAGGTGCGGGCCCGGTTCCTGATCAGCGACACCACCCTGGTGTACGGCGTCACGGTGCACAAGAGCATCGCGTTCGCCTTCAAAACCATGATCGACGACGCGAAGGCGGCCGGGGTGCCGATGTCGGGTGGTGGTTTCCGGACCAAGGAGCAGCAGATCGCGCTCCGGAAGATCAACGGTTGTCCGGATGTGTACACCGCGCCGTCGTCGTCGTGCCGGGTGCCGACCGCGATTCCCGGACGGTCTCTGCACGAGTTGGGGCTGGCGATCGACATGACGTCCGGTGGGCGGACGCTGACCGCGGGCAGCCCGGGGTTCCGGTGGCTGTCCGCGAACGCCGCCCGCTACGGCTTCGTCAACTATCCGGTCGAGGCCTGGCACTGGTCGATAACGGGCAACTGACCGGAACCGATCAGGGATAGTCGAAGAAGCCAGCACCGGAGACCATCGCGGGTGCCGGGTGTGACCCTGGGGCTCGCGAATCCCGGGATCACACCCCCCACCACCCCTACACCGCGATCGCGGTGATGACGAGACCGTCCTTACAGATCCAGCGTCCGGTGAACCCGGTGGGTTCGCCCGGGCCGGCGGTCAGCACCACGGCGGTGAACGTGCCGTCGGCGCCGAGGTCCAGTCGGGCCTCGCTGAAGTCGAGGAACCGGTGGGCGATCGGGAACCACGCCTTGTACACCGACTCCTTGGCGCTGAACAGCAGCCGGTCCCAGGGCACGCCCCGTGCGGCGCGGTCCAGGGCCAGGATCTCCTCGGGCCGGGCGACGGCCTCCAGCACGCCGTCCGGCAGCGGGCCGGCCGGTTCGGCGTCCAGGCCGATAGCGGTGACCTCGCTGGACCAGGCCACCGCGCTGCCCCGGAACCCGGCGCAGTGGGTCATGCTGCCGACGATCCCGGCCGGCCAGCCGGGGGCGCCGCGCTCGCCGGGCACGATCGGGGCGGCCGCCACGCCGAGCTGGGCCAGAGCGGCACGGGCGCAGTGCCGGACGGTGGTGAACTCGCGGCGGCGTTTGTCCACCGCTCGGGCGATCACCGCCTCCTCGGCCGGGAACAGCAGCACGCCGGGCGGATCGTCGTAGGCCTCCACGGTGACCACCGGCGCCGGCAGCACGAGGGACAGCAGACCGCTCACAGCGGCACCTGCGGCATCCGGGAAAGCAGGGTGGATCCGCCCCGGCCGGTACTGATCACGAAAGTCGGAGCCACGGGGCCCTCCTCAGGGTGCGACGGGGAGCAGCTGGTCGCTGATCAGGTCGACCACTGCCCGGCGGTGCTGCCCGAGGAAGAAGTGGCCGCCGGGGAAGGTCCGCAGCTCGAACGAGCCGCTGGTGTGCTCGGACCAGGCGGCGGCCTCCTCGAGGGACACCTTCGGGTCGTCGTCGCCGGTGAGCGCGACGATCGGGCAGTCCAGCGGCGGCACGGGCTGCCAGCGGTACGTCTCGGCGGCCGTGTAGTCGCCGCGGATCGCCGGCAGGATCATCCGGAGCAGTTCGTCGTCGCCGAGGATCCGCGAGTCGGTGCCGCTGAGCGACTTCAGTTCGGCGACGAGGCCGTCGTCGTCGCGCTGGTGCACGCTTTCGGCGCGGTGCCGCGACGGCGCCCGGCGGCCGGAGGCGAACAGCGTGACCGGCGCGGTGCCGAGCTCGTCGTGCATCCGCTGCGCCACCTCGTACGCGACGGTCGCCCCCATGCTGTGCCCGAAGAAGGCGAGCGGGGTGTCCATCAGCGGGCGCAGCGCCGCGAACGACGCGTCGGCCAGGTCGCCGATGCTGGTCAGCGGCTGCTCCATCCGGCGGTCCTGCCGTCCCGGGTACTGCATGACGACCACCTGCATGGTCGACTGCATCGCGTCGGACAGCGGGTGGAAGAAGCTGGCCGAACCGCCGGCGTGCGGGAAGCAGACGAGGGTGACGCGGCTGTTCGACTCGTGGTGGAACCGGCGGATCCAGGGGTTCTCTGCGGGACTGGTCATCGCGCGCTGCCTTACTCGGAGGGGGTCAGGGGAGGCCGGACAGCCAGGTGTCGACGGTCCGGGCAATGGCCGCGGCGTGCTCCTCCATGGCGGAGAAGTGGTTGCCGGGGTGTCGAGGGGTGTCGTGCGGCAGTGTCCACGAGAGACGCCAGTCGCCGTCACGGGGCCACCCGGACATCATTTCGGAGACCCGGACGAGCAGGGCCGGCGCCGCGATCGGTCCGGTTGCCGGCCGTGGACGAGCCGGACGTGACCGCCCATCCCGGTCAGCCTGATGTCGTCCATCGGCACGTAGCCGTCCTCCCGTTCGATCATGCCGGCGCTGAATACCGGCTGAATACCGGCGAGTGCCTCGACGCCATGTGAGTAAATGTCGATCAGGACCAATGCGTCAACCATGCCGGCGGCGGCACCGGTGCCCGCCGATGGCTGGAGGCGGCTCAGTCGTTGTGGCAGGGACGCTCCGCGGCGGCGGCGCGGGCGATGACCGCGCAGGGTCTGTCGCTTCGTGAGGCCGCGAAACTTCTGGGCCTCTCCTACCAGCGCGTCGACCAGCTCCTGCAGGGACAAGCTGTCGATGATGCCGACCGGGCCTGGGTGGCGGTCGAGGTCAAGAGCTATCCGAACACCACAGGTGCGCCCCACCGGGAGTTCGAGCCTGAAGGCCGGTCCGACCTGCTGGTGGTCTTCTCCCGGCATCCTGGACAGACCGACTGGCATCGCTCCTCTTCCGCGCTGCAGGAAATCCGCGAACGGGTGGCTCGAGCCATCACCGAGCCCGACAGTGCGCGAGTCGAGGCAGGATGAGCCCCCACCTCGGATCGAGGTCACGGTCTCGTTCAGGCGCGGACGGGGTTGCCGTGCAGGTTGCCGTCGCCGCAGGGCCAGGGGCCGTCGTCGAGTGGCCCGAGGCCCGTGCCGTGGAAGAGGAACAGTTCGTCGTGCAGGGTGAAGACGACGCGGCCCTGGTCGAGCAGCAGGATTCTGCTCATCACGCTCCGGTCGTCGTTCTGTGCGTACAACGTCCGGGCTTGGAGATCGGCGTCGACGGCCAGGAGCCGGCCGTCGCGCCAGAACACGGCAGTGCCGTCGGCGTCCAGCGCCGGATGAGTGGTGTGGTAACCGCTCAACGGTGGGCCGTCACGCAGGGAACCGTCGGCGTTGAGGACGCGGAAACGGGACCGCGACGGCAGGATGTTCTCCGACTCGGGGCCGCTGACGGTGCCGTGGCGGTCGACGAGCATCATGGCGTGACTGGGCCAGGTCTGGTGCGCGTGACCTTCGGCGTCGTAGTGCGTCGTCGTGAACGCGCCGTAACCCTGCTGCCCGACGAGGAAGGACCCGGGTCCGGAGATCGCCTTGTGCTTGTACGGGGCCGGCGGGGTGACGGTGACGATACCGCCGGTGGTGGCATCGAGGATGGTGCACACGCCGATGCCGCTGCCGTCCTCGATGGAGACCAGTACCCGGTCGGCGGAGACCAGCAGTGGGTCCCGGTAGCCGACCGAGATGGTCTGTGGCCGCCACGGCTTTTTCGGACGGAGTTCCCAGCCGGTGTCCACGCCCGCTTCGACGACGCCGGGAAAGGACAGTTCAGCGGCCGGCAAGTGTGCGGACCAAGTGGTGGCTCCGGTCGCGGTGTGACGGGCGACGCGGGGAACCTGACCGGGTGGAACTTGACGATAAGGGTCGGCCGGCAGCCAGATGGTGCAGAAGCCGTCGGGGAGCAGGGCGAAGGCGCCGAGGTATTCGTGGGCCTGATGCTCAGGGAGGACCGAGCGGAGGACCCGGCCTTCGGGGCCCACCTCGGTGAACGTGTACCCGGTGGGGCCGTGAAGTGCCAGCCAGACCGTGCCGGCCGGGGTAACCCGCGGCGGCCGGGGACGCCCTTCGAAGGTGCGTTGCCACATGACCGTGCCCGCGGGGTCGACGGCAGTGAGTGCCGTGGTGTCGAGGTCGCTTCCGGAGAAACCGGTCACGAAGACCGGGCCGGCCGGGTCGTGGGTGGCCAGGCCCCAGACCTGTCCCGGCATGACCGTACGGTCCGGGCTCATTCGCGGTTGATCCCTATCGTTTGTCGTAGACGGCCAGCAGGCGCTCGGCTGCCTGGGCGGGAGTGATCGCCGAGTCCAGGAGTCGGTGGCGCACCTCGTCGGCGGCGGAGCGTACGGCCGGGTCGGTCGTGAAGCGGTCCAGGACGGCGTCGCGGGCCATCGCCCACATCCACTCGACCTGTTGACGGCGGCGGCGTTCCTCGACGTCGCCCTTCTCCCGGTGGGCGGTCAGCTGGGACCAGACCTCGTCGATGCCGGTGCCCTCCAGCGCACTGCAGGTCAGCACCGGGGGCACCCAGGCGGACTCGTCGGCGTCGCCCAGCAGCCGCAGCGCGCCGGACAGTTCGCGGGCGGCGCGCCTCGCGTCGACGACGTGGTCGCCGTCGGCCTTGTTGATCGCCACCACGTCGGCGATCTCCAGGATGCCTTTCTTGATCCCCTGCAGTTGGTCGCCGGTCCGGGCCAGGGCCAGCAGCAGGAACGAGTCGACCATGTCGGCCACCGTGGTCTCCGACTGGCCCACGCCGACGGTCTCGACCACGACCACGTCGTAGCCCGCGGCCTCGACCACGACGATCGCCTCGCGGGTGGCCTTGGCGACCCCGCCCAGCGTGCCCGCGGTGGGCGACGGCCGCACGAACGCGGCCGGGTCGGCGGCGAGCCGCGCCATCCGGGTCTTGTCGCCGAGGATGCTGCCCCGGCTGCGCGTGGACGACGGGTCGACCGCGAGGACCGCCACCCGATGGCCGGCCGCGGTCAGTGTGCTGCCCAGCGCGTCGATGAAGGTCGACTTGCCGGCGCCGGGCACGCCGCTGACGCCGACCCGGTGCGAGCGCCCGGCGTACGGGGTGAGCGCGGCCAACAGCTTCTGCGCGTTCTCCTGGTGGTCCCGGCGGGTCGACTCGACCAGGGTGATCGCGCGGGCCACCCAGGCCGGGACGCCGTCGCACACTCCCGCCGCCATCGCCGCGAGGTCGAACGCCGGCCGTTTCACGCTCACGGGGACGTGGAGTGGCCGAGGCGGTCGGCGAGTTGCGTGAGCAGTTCCAGGGCCGCGTCGGCCAGGACCGTGCCCGGGCCGAAGATCGCGGCGGCGCCGGCCTCGCGCAGCACCTCGTGGTCCTGCGGCGGGATCACCCCACCCGCAATGATCATGATGTCCGGGCGGCCCTGGGCGGCGAGTTCGTCGCGCAGCGCCGGGACCAGGGTCAGGTGACCGGCGGCCAGCGAGTTCACGCCGACGATGTGCACGTCCGCCTCGACGGCCTGGCGGGCCACCTCGGCGGGCGTGGCGAACAGCGGGCCGACGTCCACGTCGAAGCCGAGGTCGGCGAACGCGGTGGCCACCACCTTCTGCCCGCGGTCGTGACCGTCCTGGCCCATCTTGGCCACCAGGATGCGCGGCTGACGGCCTTCCGCCTCGGCGAACGCGGCGGCCGCCGCACGGGCGCCGTCGATGTTCGCCACCTGGCCCGCCTCCTTGCGGTAGACGCCGGCGACCGTCTGGATGCGGGCGGTGTGCCGCCCGTACACCTTCTCCAGCGCGGCCGAGATCTCGCCGACGGTAGCCTTCGCGCGGGCTGCGCCGACCGCCAGGGCCAGCAGGTTCCCGTCGGTGCCGTCGGCGGCCCGGGTGAGGGCGTCCAGTGCGTCCTGGCAGGTGGCCTCGTCGCGTTCGGCGCGCAGCCGGCGCAGCTTCTCGATCTGGTTGGCCCGTACGGCCGCGTTGTCGACCTTGAGGAGTTCGACCGGCTGGTCGGTGGCGGGACGGTACTTGTTGACGCCGATGACCGGTTGCCGGCCGGAGTCGATCCGGGCCTGGGTGCGGGCGGCCGCCTCCTCCACCCGCATCTTCGGGATGCCCTCGCCGATCGCGCGGGCCATGCCCCCGGCCGCCTCGATCTCGGTGAGGTGTTCCCACGCGCGGGCGGCCAGGTCGTGGGTGAGGCGTTCGACGTATGCGCTGCCGCCCCACGGGTCGATCACCCGGGTGGTGCCGGACTCCTGCTGCAGCAGCAGCTGGGTGTTGCGGGCGATCCGGGCGGAGAAGTCGGTCGGCAGGGCGAGCGCCTCGTCCAGCGCGTTCGTGTGCAGCGACTGGGTGTGTCCCTGGGTGGCGGCCATCGCCTCGACGCAGGTCCGCATCACGTTGTTGAACACGTCCTGGGCGGTCAGCGACCAGCCGGAGGTCTGGCAGTGTGCCCGCAGGCTCAGCGACCGCGGGTCCTTCGGCGCGAACTCGCGGACCAGCCGTGCCCAGAGCAGCCGGCCGGCGCGCAGTTTGGCGACCTCCATGAAGAAGTTCATGCCGACGGCCCAGAAGAACGACAGGCGCGGCGCGAACGCGTCGATGTCCAGTCCGGCGGCCCGTCCGGCGCGCAGGTATTCGACCCCGTCGGCCAGGGTGTACGCGAGTTCCAGGTCGGCGGTCGCCCCGGCCTCCTGGATGTGGTACCCGGAGATGGAGATCGAGTTGAAGCGGGGCATCCGTTGCGACGTGTACGCGAACACGTCCGAGATGATCCGCATCGACGGCACCGGCGGATAGATGTAGGTGTTGCGGACCATGAACTCCTTGAGGATGTCGTTCTGGATCGTGCCGGACAGCTGCTCCGGTGCGACGCCCTGCTCCTCGGCCGCGACGATGTAGAGCGCGAGCACCGGCAGCACCGCGCCGTTCATGGTCATCGACACGCTCATCCGGTCCAGCGGGATGCCCTCGAACAGCCGCCGCATGTCGTAGATCGAGTCGATCGCCACCCCGGCCATCCCGACGTCACCGGTGACCCGGGGGTGGTCCGAGTCGTACCCGCGGTGGGTGGGCAGGTCGAACGCCACCGACAGGCCCTTCTGCCCGGCGGCCAGGTTGCGCCGGTAGAACGCGTTGGACTCCTCGGCGGTGGAGAACCCGGCGTACTGGCGGATGGTCCACGGCTGGTTGACGTACATCGTCGGGTAGGGCCCGCGCAGGTAGGGCGCGATCCCCGGGTACGTGCCGAGGAAGTCGAGTCCGTCCAGGTCGGCGGCGGTGTACAGCGGCGGCACCGCGATGCCTTCCGGGGTGTGCCAGGTCAGATCCGCGGGCGTCCGCCCCGTCTCCGCCTCGACCGCCTCCCGCCAGGCCCGGTCGGTGTCCGGCCCCCCAGCGGGCGGGGTCAGCTCGGCGGTCGAGAAGTCCGGGATCACGGTGCCACTCCCAGGTCGTCAAGCGTGGTCGTCAGGACCGCGACCGCGTCGCAGCCCACGTGCAGATATCCGTCGACGCCCGGGAAGTCACCCTTACCGGCGAGCAGGACCCGGGAGACGCCGTCCAGGCCGAGGTCGGTGACCATGGTCGGCGTGTAGTCGCGGTCGGGGCCGCACAGGCAGACCACGTCGCTGTCGCCGGTCGTCACGGCGATCCCACCGGCGGCGAACAGGTTGGTGGTGAACGTGAGGCGCTGCCCGTGGGCGGCCGCCGAGCCGAGGGTGACCAGCCGGACCGCGGGGCGTTCGCCGGTGGCCGCCAGGTGCGCGTCACTGCGGTCCCGCAGCCGTTCGAAGGCCTCCGCATACCGCCGCCGGGGCAGCCCACCCGTCACGACCGGGGCCGGGACGGGCCGACGGCGGGGCGGTTCCTCGGCCAGGTTCGGGAACTCGCTGACACCGGTGATCGGATCGCGCCGGTGGGCCAGGGCGTCGGCCCGCTGCGCCCACGTCGCGGCGATCCGGTCGCCGACCAGTCCGCTGTCCAGGGCGGCCGGCAGACCGCCGGCCTTCTCGATCGTGGTGAACCACTGCCAGGCGGCCTGGGCGAGTTGTTCGGTGCGGCGTTCGACGTACCAGGAGCCGCCTGCCGGGTCGATCACCCGGGCCACGTGCGCTTCCTCGATCAACAGAGTCTGAGTGGTACGCGCCAGCCGCTGCGAGAACTCGTCGGGCGCCCCGAGCTGATGGTCGAAGGGCAGCACCGTGACCGCGTCGGCCCCGCCGGTGCCGGCCGCGAACGCGGCGATCGTGGAACGCAGCAGGTTGACCCACGGGTCCCGCACGGTCAGCATCGCCACCGAGGTGACCGCGTGCTGCCGCTGCCCGGCCGCCTCCGGGGCGCCGCACAGCTCGCCGACCCGGGCCCACAGCCGGCGGGCCGCCCGCAGCTTGGCGATGGTGGCGAACTGGTCGGTGGTCGCGGCGAACCGGAACTCCAGCTGGCCGAGTGCCTGGGTGACGGACAGGCCGGCGCCGGTGAGCGCCCGCAGGTACGCCACCCCGGCCGCGGTCGCGCACGCCAACTCCTCGACCTCGGAGCCGCCGGCCTCGTGATAGACCGTGGCGTCGACGGTGACCGCCCGCGTCCCCGGCGCCTCGGCCACGCACCGCCCGGCCAGCACGGCGGCCTGACGCAGGTCACCGGGTTCACCGGTGCGGGCCTGCAGGCCCAGCGGATCGGCGCCGAGACCACCGGTGGTGCGCTCGAGACCGGCGGTCAGGGTGAACCACGCCGCGGCCGCGGCCGCGACATCGACCCCGGCGTCGAGGGTCACCCCGGCCAGGTCCAGGTGCACCCCGTCGAGGGCCTCCGCCAGCGCACCGACCGGAAGACCACCATCGCCGAGCACCAGCCACAGCGAGGTCGCCCCGTTCTCCAGGTCACCGAGGATCGCCTCCCGGACCGCCTTGGGTTCGGCACCGGCGTGGCGCTGCCGCACGTCCCAGCCGCCGAGCAGGCTCCCGGCTGCCCGGCCGCCACGGACGAACGGCTGCTGACCGGGCCATCCGGCGGACACCTGCCCGGTGGTCTCCGCGGTGTGCAGGGCGGCGATCCGCGGACCGCCGTGGGTGGCCGTCGCGAGCAGCTCGTCGACCTGCTCCGGCGTGGTGCCCTCCGGCACGGCCCCGGACTTGCGCAGCGCCGCGAGGGCCAGAGCCCGCCACTTCTCGGCACTGACCGGGCCGAAACCCGCCGACGTCGTCATGACCAGCCTCTCCGCCACACCGACCCACAACATGCGGGAACGACACCCCTGTTGCCGACCCCTGTTCCGACGCCATCCTCCCGGCCCGGGCACCACGGCCACAAGGCTCCGGGTCGAATGATCGTCGATGGACGGGTGATGACGGGAGTGGTTCACGGCGTACCCGGAAAGGAAGGTCTGCGCTATCGCCCGGTCCAGCGGGGGTCGCGTTTCTCGGCGAACGCCCGCGGCCCCTCGACCGCGTCGGCACTGCGCCGCCGGCGTTCCTCCCAACGGTAGACCGCGGTGAAGGCCTCCGGCAACGGCATGTCGACCGAGCGCAGGGCGGCCTCCTTGATCGCCCGGACCGACAGCGGCGCGCTGGTCACCAGGTCGGTCACCCACCCGTCGACGCAGGCGTCCAGTTCGCCGGGCGGCACCACCTCATTGATCAACCCGTGCCGGTACGCGGCCGCGGCGTCGAACCGGCGGCCGGTCAGCAGGTAACCCAGTGCGGCCTTCTGCGGGAGCTGCCGGATCAGGCGGAACACCCCGCCCGCGCCGGGGACCAGGCCGAGCCGGGCCTCGGGCAGGCCGAACACCGCACGGTCCGAGGCGATCACCAGGTCGCAGGCGAGGACGAGTTCGAGGCCGCCGCCGAGGGCGTACCCGTCGACCCGGGCCAGCACCGGTTTGCTCAGGCCGAACCGTTCGGTGAGCCGGGGCCAGCCGGGCTGCCCGCGGCTGCCGAACGACGACGCGGGGGTGCCCGCCGCGTCCCGGCGGGCCCGTTCCTTCAGGTCCTGGCCGACCGAGAAGGCCCGGTTCCCGGCGCCGGTCAGCACCACCGCCCGGATCCGGTCGTCGGCCTCCATGTCGTCCCAGACGTCCGCCAGCTCCTCGTGCATGCGCAGGTCCATGGCGTTGAGGACCTCGGGCCGGTTCAGGGTGACCCGGGCGACGTGGCCGGACCGTTCGACGAGCACCCGGGTCGGCACGTTCACCCGGTCCGCCCGGCGAAACGTCCGACCCTGTCGATGACGTCGGTGGCGTGCACCCGCAACGCCTGTTCCAGGGCGAATCCGGCCGCGTACCGCCGCAGGTCGTCGACCGGCTCCTCGGCCAGGGTGAGCATCCGGCGGTTGGCGACGATCGCGCCGCCGTCCAGTCCGGCCAGGGCCCGTTCGACC
Organism: Actinoplanes sp. NBRC 101535; assembly: GCF_030269225.1. NCBI lineage: Bacteria > Bacillati > Actinomycetota > Actinomycetes > Micromonosporales > Micromonosporaceae > Actinoplanes > Actinoplanes sp. NBRC 101535. Next base: position 112,501 of record NZ_BSSY01000004.1, read on the forward strand.
GCGTCGTCCATCTCCGCCGGCGCCACCACCTCGTCCACCAGCAGCGCCGCCTCCGGGTCGGTGGCCCTGATCCGGCGGCCGCCGAGGATCACCTGCCGGGCCAGCCGGGGACCGGCGACCCGGCCCAGGCGCAGGTTGGCCACGCCCGGGACGATCCCCTCCCGGGCGGCCGGCAGGCTCAGGTGGGCGTCCGCGGCGATCAGCACGTGGTCGAGGACCAGCAGCAGCTGGAAGCCCCCGCCGATCGCGAACGTGTCGACCGCGCCCAGCCACGGTTTCTCGGCCGGCGGCTGCCACCGGCCGGGCCGGTCGTCGTGTAGGCCACGCAGGATCTTGTGCAGGTACCCGAGTTCGCGCCGGAGCAGGAACCCGGTCAGGGTGATCCCACCGGCGCTGAGCCGTTTGAGGTTGATGCCGGCGCTGAACACCCGCCGGCCGCGGTACCGCGGGTGGCTCATCGGGGCGCCCCGGATCAGGCCCACCCGGATCTCCGGGTCGAGCAGTGCCAGGTCGACGGCGGTCTCCATGTCGTCGACCTGCTGCTCGTCCTCGGCGTTCAGGCAGTCGTCCCGGCACATGGTCAGCCGGGCGACGCCGTCGCGCCGTTCGAGGTGGACCGCCTCGGTCGTCAGCACCCCGGTGCGCCGGAACTCCGGGAGCAGCCGCAGCGCCCGCGGGGTGGGCCGGCGCATCGCGGCCAGCAGATGCCGGCCGGACCGTTCGTCGGCGAGCACGCCGCGCAGCAGGATGCCCTGGTCGATCTCCCGGCCCTCCTTGCCGGACTGCGGGAGCGCGCGTTCCACGGCGAGCTGCTCCGGGGTGGGCGCGAGGCCGGGGAACTCCGCGGCGGCGGCCTCGCACAGTTCGTCCACCCGCAGGTAGCGGGTGTGGTCCGCGGTGATCCGGCCGTAGATCTCCCCGGCGTGCTCCTCGACCAGGACGGCCCGCAGGGTGCGGGCCTCGTCGTGGGCGGCGGCCGCCTCGGCCCGCTGCGCCGGTGTCCGCCGGGCGGGCGGTGGCAGCGCGGCAAGGCGGCGTTCGGTTCCGGCCGCCACCTCGGCCAGCCGGTCCCGGCCGGTGTCCAGGCCCGGCGGCCCGATCACCGCGGTCATGACACCGTGCCCCGGCGCAGGGCCCGGTCGCAGGCGGCGAGGTGGGCGCCGAGGGCCTCCTCGAAGCTGATCCGGCCGGCGTCGAGCAGCAGCTGCCGCCGGATCGCCAGTTCGGTGCCGGCGAACCCGGCCGCCTCCGTGACCACGTCGGCCAGGGCGTCGGCGGGCCGGTCGGTGACGACGTCGACCAGGCCGGCCGCCATCGCCGTCGCGGCCCCGATCGGGGCGCCGAGCAGGGCCGCCCGGCGCAGACCGGCGGCACCCGCCTGCCGGGCCAGCCGGAACAGCGCCATGCCGGGCCAGGTGGCCTCGCCGTCGGAGGCCAGGATCAGACGGGACCCGGTCGCGGCGATCCGCACGTCGGCGGCGAGCAGCACGTCGAGGGCCGCGCCGCCGACGTCACCCGCGGCGACCGCGACGGTGGTCAGGCCGAGGCGCTCGACACGGCGGACCGCCCGTTCCCACTTGCTCGTCAGCCCCACGCTGAGCGCGCCGGTCCATCCCGGACCAGGAGCCCCTTCGGTGTACGCGACGAGCACGCCCGCCCCGAAGCCGTCCTCCGCCCGGTCGCAGAGCCGGAGCAGTTCCTCCACCCCGGCGGCCGTCACCGGTTCCCGGCCGTCGATCCGGATCACCAGGTCGTCGGCGCCCGCCGCGGTCACCACTGGATCAGCGCCGTCTCGATCGTGGAACCCGGCCCCATGGTCATCAGGACGCCGTACTCGCCGGGGCGGGCGACGCCCTCCTCGAGCAGGCGTTCGTAGGAGAACAGGAAGGATCCGCTGGACACGTTGCCGTGGTCGCGCAGCACGCCGGTGGTGTGCCGCACGTCATGCCGGCTCAGTCCGAGGTTCACCACCACGGCGTCGATCACCTTCTTGCCGCCGGAGTGCACCAGCCAGTGGTCGATGTCGCTACGGCGCAGGCCGGTGCCGGCGAGCAGCCGGTCGACGACCGTCTCGGCGTTGGCGCCGACGACGTACGGGATCTGCGGGTCCAGGAAGAAGCTGAACCGGCCGAGGTCGCCGTCCCAGTCGTAGCGCATCGCGTCGATCGCGCCGGTGATCAGGTAGCTGGCGAAGCGGAGGATCCGCGGTCCCGGGCGGGACTCGCCGGGACCGTCGCCGACCAGAGCCAGGGCCGCCGCGCCGTCGCCGAAGAGGCTGTTCACCACGGCGGTGCGCATGGTGCCGTCCAGGGCGTACGCCGCCGAGCAGGCCTCGGTGCACAGCACCACGGCCAGTTCGCCGGGGTGCGCGGCGGTCCAGCCGGCCACCACGTTGAGCGCGTTGAGCCCGGCGTTGCAGCCCATGCCCACGATGTCCGAGCGGCTGCAGTGCGGGTCGATGCCGAGTTCCCGGATGACCAGCGCGCTCAGCCCGGGGGTGAGGAACCCGGTGGAGGTGACGCAGCACAGGTGCCGGAGGTCGGACAGGTCCGCGCCGGCGCGTTTGAGGCAGGCCTGCAGGGCCTGGGCGCCCATCTCGACGGCGAGGCGTTTGTGCTTGTCCAGCAGCCGGCCCTGCGGCTCGGGGAGGCGGCGCCCGGCGGCGTCCGGTTCGGGCAGGGTGAGGTGGCGCCGGTCGATGGCGCTGTTCAGGTAGACGGACCGGACCCGCGGGTCGTCGATGTCGAGCAGCTCGAGCAGCTCGCTCTGCGACACCGGTGTGCCGGTCGCCGCGGTGCCCACCCCGACCATTCGTGAAATCGCCGGTGCCGACGCCGGCGAACGCGATTCGGCGGGTTTTTCGAGGGCGATGGTCATCGGTACATCCACCCCCACGTACGTTTTTTGCTCCGGACCAGCTCCGTGACGGATTCCGCAGTCATCCCGACTCCTCCGGCTCAATTCTGGGAATATGACCCAGGCGACCGTAGGCGGGTTTCCGGAATATCGTCAAACAGCTGTCCAACCGTTCATGATCCAGGATTCACAGAACGGTTCGGTAATCCCGCCTCCGTAATCCGGAGCGGTTGCGGACCTTGAGCTTGCGATAGATCTTCGTCAGATGCTGCTCGACGGTGCTGACCGTGATGAAGAGGCTCGCCGCGATCTGCCGGTTGGTGTTGCCGACCGCGGCGAGGGTGGCGACGCGCTGCTCGGCGTCGGTGAGCCGGGCGTCGTCCTCGGCGTCCGCCGCGGGAAGGGCCATCGGCTCGGGGCGGTGGCCGTGGCGGTGGCGCCCCGGCCGGTCCGGACGGGCGGCGCTGAACCAGCAGAGGGCGTCGGCCTGGTCGTACCACCGGGCCGCGGCGGCGATGCCCGCCGCGGCGACGCCCCACTTCTCCAGGAGTTCCGTGCCCGACCGGGCATGCACGAGAGCGCTCTCCGGTCGTCCCATCGCGAGGTGGTACCGCCCGAGTGCCTGCAGGTAGGGCAGCGCGAACGGGGTGTCGAACATGGCCGGCGGAACCGGCACGGCGAGCAGGGAACGAGCCAGTTCGACGTCGCCGAGATCGGTGGCGGCACAGACCGCGATCGACAGCGGCAGGCCCGCCACGATCCCCCAGGCGTGCGGCGGGATCACCCCGAGGACCTCCCGCACGCAGGCCAGGGCGGTGGCCGGGTCGCCGTCCCGGCACGCCGCCACCGCCTTGATCGTCGCGATCATCGCCCGGCGCATCGGCACCCGGTCGATCCAGTCCTCGGCGAGCAGCCGGTCGCACCAGACCAGCGCCTCCTCGAGCCGCCCGGTCTGCACGAGCACCACCAGGTCGTGCAGGGCGGGGGTGAACTCCGCACCGCCGCGCAGGCCGAGCAGCATCTGCAACGCCGTACCGACCGCCGGGCCGTCGTGCGGCAGGCTCGCCGCCGAGGTGACGGCGGTGACCGCGGCCATCACCCCGGAGTGCGCCAGCGGCGAGTCGGCGGGCCGGCCCGGTTCCGCACAGATGCCGGAGCGGGGATCGCTGCGGCAGAAGAACGCCCAGAGCTGCGCCGCCGCCGAATCCTCCCCGGTGGCGGCACCGGCCAGCCGGAGCATCTCGTCGGCCTCGTCGAACTCGCCCCACCACAGCAGATGGTTGGCCACCACCAGGATGTCGGCGACCGGGAGCAGGCCGGACCGGGCGTCGGTGGTCAGCCCGTCGAGACGGCGTGCCGCCCGGCCCGGGTCGGAGAGCCACTGTGCCTCGGCGACCAGCAGGGCGGTCTGCGCCCGCTCGGCCTCGCCGGAACACGCCGCGACGGCGTGCCGCAGGTTGTTCACCGCGTCCTCGACGTCACCGGCCGCCATCGCCTCGCGGGCCGCCTCACCGAGGATGGTGACCCGCCACGCCGCCCGGCCGCCGTCCTGAGCCGCGATCAGGTGCCCGGCCACCGCGTTCGCCGGGGCGCCGTTCTCGTGCAGAAGACCCGCGGCCCGGGCGTGCATCGCGGGCAGCTCCGGCGGCGGGATGCTGGCGAGGACCGCCGCCCGGGTCTCCGGATGTCGGAACTGCCGGCCGTCGAGCAGCCCCATCTCCCCCAGATCGCGCATGCCCTCCAGGACGAGGGCGGCGTCCCGGCCGCTGAGTTCGGCCGCGAGCGCCGGGTCGGCGTGGTCACCGAGGACCGCGAGCGCCTGGGCGACCGCCGTCGTGGCGGGCGCGCAGCGGTGCAGGCTGCGCAGGACGGCCTGCCGGAAACTGGCGCCGGGCTCACCGCCGAGCGGGCCGGGCAGGGCGGCGCGGTCGTCGATCAGCGCGTGCAGCAGCAACGGGACGCCGCCGCTGACCTCCAGGCAGTACCGGGCGAACGCACTGTCCGGCACCCCGCCGAACCGGGACCGGATCTGCGCGACGACGGAGGCCGGGGACAGCGGTGGCAGGCGCAGCCGGTGACAGAACGGCAGGTGCAGCATCTCGACCCGCAGGCTCGCGGTGTCCCGCTCGTACGACGAGCTCTCGTCGAGCACCATCACCACACCGCACGACTCGATCCGCCGGATCAGGTAGGTCAGGCAGCGCAGCGACGGCTCGTCCGCGAAGTGGATGTCGTCGACGCCGATCACGATCGGCCGCTTGGTGGCGAAGTCCCGGATCACGGCGCACACCCGGTCCATCGCGGCGAAGAAACCCTCACCCTCGTCGAGGCCGCCCGGACACGGATGCGTCATGCCCGCGGCGTGCAGCGAACGGATCAACCGGTCGAAGACCCCGAACGGATGACCGCGCTCACTGGCCGACGCGGTGGCCAGGAAACACCAGCCGCCGCGGCTGCCGGCCTGCGCCGCCATCGTCTGCAGCAACGCGGTCTTCCCGCTGCCACCGGCACCGCTGACGAGCAGGGCCGATCCGGTTCCACGGGCTGCGGCCGCGAATAAATGATCGAATATGATCAATGATGAATCATGCTTGCTCACTGTCACAGGTCCCCCCCGGCGGGCCCATTACCTCCGTGTCAAGATAGAACCCTATCGGGGTGACGCGCATGAGGGAACTCATCCTCGACCACGCCCGGAGGCCACCGAGCCGCAGGTCGGAGCCCATTTACAGGAGATTTCAGAAGCTCAGAGTTTCCTGAAAACAGAGATCCTTCGGCTCATGACGATCATCAATGCGTGAGGCGATATCCGCGGGTCACCCGCCCACCGCGGCGGCCTTCCGCTCGCGCCACTGCTCGTCGTTGAGGCCACGACGCCAGTACCCCGAGATGGACAGCAGCTCCCTCGCCACACCGCGCTCGTGCACCAGGTGCCGGCGCAGGTGCCGGATCGCACCACCCTCGCCGTGCACGAACCCCTGCACCACGCCGGGCTCGAAGGTGAGCGACCGGACGGCGTCGACCAGACCCTCGCCGCGGGACCGCACCAGCCACCGGACATCCGCGTCGGCGGCCGTGGGCAGCACCTGCCGCTCCTCATCGCCATCCACTTCCACCAGCACTTTCGCCCGGGTGCCCGGCGCCATCCGCTCGAGCGTGACGGCGATCGCGGGCAGCGCGGCGGCGTCACCGGCCAGCAGGTGCCAGTCCGCCTCGGGGCCGGGCCGGTACAACCCCCGCAGATCGCGCACCAGGACCGGATCACCGGGACGCAGCCCGGCGAGCCGGGACCGGGTCAGCCCCGGGCGGCCGTGGTCGAAGACGTCGATCGCGAGCTCGCCGGCCACCGGATCGAACGAGCGCACCGTGTAGGTCCGCATCCGGAACCGGCCGGCCGCGCCCGCGTGATGCGTCCCGGGGTTGGACGACCGGCCCGGCGGAAAGACGAGCCGGATGAAGGCATCCGTGAAAGGACTCGGCTCGAATCGGTTGAGCTCCGGGCCGCCGACCACCATTCTGGTCATTCTCGGCGCTAATCCCGTCTGCCGGATGAATGCGAGCCGGACCACCGGCCGGATAGGCGTCGAGATGCCGATCATCTGCTCTCCTAGCACCGTTATCGGTCAAGGTGAGCCTAGCCTTACCGTGACCGATGTCGAATGCACAGTCGGACATCCGAACCGTCGGCGGGACCGCACGACTCCGGCCGCCGCGGCGCACGGTCAGGGACGTCCCATGATGGCGGTCAACTTCCGGGCCGCCGCCACGTCGGCGCACCCCGCGAGCCGCATCGCCGCCCGCAGTTCGCCGTCCAGAACGGACAACACCCCGGCGACCCCGGCCTCCCCACCGGCCGCCAGGCCCCACAGCACCGGCCGGCCGATCAGCACCCCGTCCGCCCCGAGCGCCAGCGCCCGCAACACGTCGGTGCCGCTGCGGACCCCGCTGTCCACGAACACCTCGCAGGTGCCCCGGACCGCCTCCACGGCCGCCGGGAGCATCGTGACGGCGGCCGGCGCACCGTCGAACTGCCGGCCCCCGTGATTGGAGACCACCACGGCACTCGCACCGATCCCGGCGGCCCGGCGGGCGTCCGCCGGGTCCAGGACACCCTTCACCACGATCGGCAACGCCGTCCGCGACCGCAGCGTCTCCAGGTGCGCCCAGGTCAGCGCCGGATGGAACGCGCCGTTGGTATGGGCGATCAGGGCCGAACCGGAGTCCGCCGGGGTGTGCGCGGCACTCGTCGCCCCGGCGGCGACGTTCGCCGCCCGGATCTCCGGGGGCAGCACGAACCCGTTGCGGACGTCCCGCAGACGCCGGCCCATGACCGGCACGTCCACGGTGACCATCAGGGCCCGGCAGCCGGCGTCCTCCGCCCGCCGGACCAGCTCGACGGTGGCCAGGTCGTCACGCAGCCAGTACAGCTGGAACCACTGCTCGCCCCCGGCCGCGCTCAGCTCCTCGACGGTGACGCTGCTCAACGTGCTGATCACGAACGGGACGCCGGCGGCCGCCGCGGCACGCGCCGTCGCCAGCTCCCCCTCCGGGTGCAGCAGCCGCTGGTACGCCATCGGCGCCACCGCCAGCGGCAGGGCGCTGCGGGTCCCGGCCAGGGTGGCGCCCGGATCCGGGGCGGGACCGCCGGTCAGCACCCGCGGGACCACCGTCACCCGGTCGAACGCCGCCCGGTTGGCCGCCAGGGTGGTCTCGGCCTCGCTGCCACCGGCCACGAAGTCCCGGACCGGGGCGCTCATCGCCGCCTCGGCCCGGTCCCGGAAGTCGCCGACCGTGTCCAGCCGGGGCAGAGTGGTGGTCATCGGCCGTCCGGCTCGGCCTGGTCCAGCTCGACCGCCTCGTACAACGCCTTGATGTTGCCGGATCCGAAGGTCCGGGCCCCGACCCGCTCGATGATCTCGAAGAACAGCGTGCCGCGGGGGTGCGTGGACTTGGTGAAGATCTGGTAGAGCTGGCCGTCGTGGTCCTCGTCGGCGAGCACGTTCAGCCCTCTCAGCTCGGCGACCGTGTGCCGGGTCAGCGTCAGCCGGTCGCCCATCCGCCCGTAGTACGCGTCCGGCGTGCTGAGGAACTCGACGCCGGCGTCGGACATCGCGCCGACCGAGCGGATGATGTCACCGGTCTCGAACGCGATGTGCTGCACGCCCGCGCCGCCGTGCTCCTTGAGGAAGGTGTCGATCTGTCCCGGCCGCCGGGTGGTGTCCGGCGCGATCAGGGTGAGCGTCACCGCCCCCCCGGCGCTCTGCACCACCTGGGAGTCCATCGCCTGCTCACCGACCACGATCCGCTCGGTGAAGACCATCGCGAAGTCGAAGACCCGCTCGTAGTGCTCGACCACCTCGTCCAGCCGGCCGGCCTCGACGCAGACCGCGAAGTGGTCGACCAGCCGCAGGCCGATGCCGGGCGTGCCGGAACGGTGCACCGGGGTCAGGCCGGGCAGCGACCACTCCCCGCCGGGGTCGCGCTGCACGAAGGTGTGGATGACGTCGCCGAACCCGCCGACCGACGCGGTGACCACGGCACCGTCGCGCTGCGGGGCGGCGATCGGGCGGGCCCCGCGGCGGACCGCCTCGTGGAAGGCGCCGGCCGCGTCGGCGGTGCCGAGCGCGATGTCCGAGACGCCGTAGCCGTGCTGGGTCGCGTACATCTCGCCGGGGTGGTCGCCGGTTCCGGGGCGGGTCAGCACCAGGCGGATGTCGTCGTGACCGAGGACGACCGAGTGTTCCGCGCCCGGTCCGGCGCCCTCCGCCCGGGTGTCCAGCCCGTAATTGCCGAATTGCGCGATCAACGGGTCGGGATCGGCACAGTAGATGCGTACGTGATCGACGGTCAGATCCTGAAAATGGCCGGTCATCAGTGCACTCCTCCACGAGAATCCCCCGGCCCGGCGCACTTTGTCTCCTGATCGGACCACCGTCGGGGAAATGACAATTCGGCACGGTCTCGCACTGTCGGCAAGGGTGGCACGGGCACCGTTGTCCGACAACGTCCGTCCAACCGCTCAAAACGTACCGGACGTCAATCTCACTGCTAATCTCCGATCGATTCGGCTTTGTTGTCGTCACCATTTCCACGGCGGTACGCGAGCCGATCGGCCGACAACCTGAGGATGGTCACATGGGCGTCAGCGACAAGGCGGTTCATCTGCGTTCCACCGCGCGCGTCGAACCACTGGTCGACCGGTTCCCCGCGCGGGTGCATCTCGTGTCGCCGGTGCCGGCGGCCACCGCACTGGCCGGCCGGCACGTGCCGATGCTGGAGTCGTACCTGCGGGGCGAACCCGTCGCCGGACTGGCGGCGGGCCGTGCCACCGACGTCGCCGCGCTGCTGGACGGCATCCGGCGTGACCGGGCCGACGTGCTCGGGTTCGCCGCCGCGGTGGCCGAGGCCGAGGACCTCCTGGAACGCGCCGGTCCGGGCAGCGATCCGCGGACACTCCACCCGCGGCTGCCGTCCGACCTGCACGGCCTGGCCGAGGTGGTGCACGATGCACGTCACCGGGCCGGCCTGCGGTTCCTCGAGGCGTCGGCGTACACCAGCCGGTTCTACGACGAGAGCCGCCAGTCGGTGCGGCTCGCCCCGGACGACGCCGCCGCCCGGGCCGCCGGGCCCGGCACACCCCGGCTCCCGCACCCCGGCGTGCTCGACCTGGCCGTCCCGTTCCGGCACCCCGGCTGGGACGAGCTGTTCACCGCCCGGATCCGGCCCACCACGGTGGCCCGGCTGCGGGAGGCCCTGGGCCTCGACGACGAGCAGACCGCCCGGCTGCGGCCGTTGCTCACCGCCGAACCCGCCGCCGCACCGGACCGGCACCTCGCCACGGGCGGCCGGGTCCGCTGGTTCGGCCACGCCTGCCTGGTGTTCCAGACCCCGGAGAGCGCGGTGGTGACCGATCCGGTCATCGGCGCCGGCGACCGGTACACCCTGGACGACCTGCCGGACCGCATCGACCTGGTGCTGCTCACCCAGGACCACCCGGAGCACCTGGTGCTGGAGACGCTGCTGCAGTTGCGGTCCCGGATCGGCGCCGTGGTGGTGCCCCGCTCCCCGCGCGGTGACCGGCACGAACCGTCGATCGCGCTGTGCCTGCGGGCGCTGGGTCTCCCGGTGATCGAGGTGGACGACTTCGACGAGACGGCGTTCCCCGGGGGCACGGTGGTGGCCACGCCGTTCCTCGACGAGCAGGGCCGGTCCCGGGCCGGGTCGACGTACCTGATCCGGATGGCCGGGGCGCGGTTCTTCGCCGGTTCGGACACCTCGGGTGCCGATCCGGTGGTGTACCGGTACGTGCGCCGGCACCTGGGCGAGGTCGACCTGGCGTTCTTCGGGATGGACCGGCTGTCCGCGCGGGAGGCTTCGGCGCTGGTCACCGAACTGGGCGCGGACGAGGCCTACCTGTACGCCACCGGCGCGCACCAGCGGGTCGACGCGTTCCTCGGCTGGTGCCACGACCGGGGCATCACCGCCGAACATCTGGTCAAACGGCGGGAGTGGTGCTGGTAGGCGTACCCGGGAAGGAGCCGGAGCCGCTGCCCGGGTGAGTTCCGATCTCCAGATCGACCGTGAGGAGGCCGTCCGGGGTCAGGTCCGCATCGGCCCGGGTGACGTCGCCGCCGCGGGCGGCCACCGCGTCCAGCAGCTCGCCCAACCGGCCGGGACGCCGGTCGAGGACCACCCGGATCCGGGTACGCCCACCGGCCGGACCGGTCGGCGGACGGGTCCGGGCCGCGCCGGTGACACCCCGCCGCAGCAGTTCGGTGACGGCGTCCCGCGCCGCGTCCTGGTCCGTCCCGGCGCGGTCTGGCGCGGTGTGGCCCGGCGCGGTGTGGCCCGTCTCGGCGTGGCCCGGCGCGGTGTGGCCCGGCGCGTCCCGGTCGGCGAGGGCCTCGGTTGCGGCGAGCAGACGGGTCAGGTCGTCGCGGACGTCGCGCAACACGGCGGCGATCGCCGGCGCGTTCGCGCGGACGATGTCGGTCCACAGTGTGGGGTCGCCGGCCGCGATCCGGGTGACGTCCCGGACCCCCTGCCCGGCGAGCGCCTCGGTGGCGGCCGGGCCCTCCCGCAGGCGTGCCGCGGTGAGGCTGGCCATCAGGTGCGGCACGTGCGAGGTCAGCGCCACGACGATGTCGTGGGTACGGCCGTCGAGCCGGACCGGCGTCGCCCCGCAGATCCCGGCGAGCGCGGTGACCCGGTCCAGCGCCGCGTCGCCGGTCCGGTCGTGCGGGGTGAGCACCCAGGTCCGGCCGTGGAACAGGTCGGCGGAGGCGGCCAGCGGGCCGGACCGTTCCCGCCCGGCCATCGGGTGCCCGCCGGCGTACGCGACGGGATCGGGCGCCAGCCGCAGGACGTCGCTCTCCAGCGCGCCCTTGACCCCCGCGACGTCGGTGTAGCTGAGGGCCGACCGGCGTGTCTGGGTGTCCCGCAGCACCGTCGCCACCTGGGCCGGCGGGACCGCGACCAGGGCGAGGTCCACCGGCCCGCCGGGCGGTTCGGCCCGGCCGGCACCGAGCGCCTCGGCGATCCGGGCCGCCGCGACGTCCCGGTCGGCGAGGAAGACCTCGACGCCGCGGCGCCGGGCGGCCAGGGCCACCGAGGTGCCGATCAGACCGGTTCCGATCACCAGGAGGGACCGGATCACCGGCTTTCCGCCTCGATGAACGCGACGAGCCGGGTGATGCCGTCGTCGATCTCCGCCGGCGACAGGTAGCTGACCGACAGGCGGATGGCCCGCCGTCCGCCGTCGTCCGGGTGGAAGTAGCGCATCGGTGTCCAGATCACGCCGAACTCCTCGGCGGACCGGGTCAGTGCCGCGTCGTCGGCCTCGAATCCGACGGTCAGGCCGAGGAAGAAGCCGCCGCTGGGCTCGTTCCAGCGCACCCCGAGTTCGGTGCGGCGCGGTTCCGGGAGCCGGTCGGCGAGCCGGTCGAGGACCCGCCGCATGGATTCGCCGTAGTGGCCGGTGGCCTTGGCGTTCAGCTCGGAGACCCGGCCGCCGGCGGCCAGCAGGGCGCCGGCCACCACCGCCTGGCTCAGCGACGAGGTGTTCACCGTGATCATGCTCTTGATCTTCGAGAGCTCGTCGGCGAGCAGTCCGGGCCGTCCGTCGTCGCCGGTCACCGTCTGGTCGGCCACCGCGAAACCCACCCGGGCGCCCGGGAAGATCGTTTTCGAGTACGAGCCCAGATGGATCACCGAGTGCCGGCGGTCCAGCGCCTTCAGAGTGGGCGCCGGCTCCCCCGGGCTGACCAGCCGGTACGGCGTGTCCTCCAGGATCAGCAGGTCCTCACGGGCGGCCAGGTCCAGCAGCGCCACCCGGTCGGCCGGCGCCAGCGTGGATCCGGACGGGTTGGCGTGGTCCGGCACCAGGTAGAACGCCCGCGGCCGACGGCCGGCCGCGCGGGCGGATGCGATCGCGGCCGCCAGGTTGTCCAGCGAGAACCCGTCCGCCGACTCGGGTACCGGGCAGAGGGTCACGTCGAGCAGCCGGGCCACCCCGGTGATCCCCACGTAGCAGGGGCTGGAGACCAGCAGCACGTCGTCCGGGTTCCGGATCAGCGCCCGGACCGCCAGCATCATCGCCTCCTGGGCACCGACGGTGACCACGATCGCGGCGGCCGGCACGTCGATCCCCTCGTCGGCGCGCAACGAGTCGGCGATGATCTCGCGGATCTGGCCGGCGGTCGGACCGTACTGGTAGACCGCCGTGCGGACCTGGTCCGGTGAGGCGCCGTGGTCGGCGAGATGGTCGAGGTAGCGGCGCAGGTGCGCCAGCACCTCCTCGGTCTCGAAGAAGCCGTCGTACGGCCGTCCCGGCGCGAACGAGATCGCCCCGGGGTAGCGCAGGGTCACCTCGTTGAGGAAGTTCATCGTGTCCAGAACCGGGTCGGAAACGCTCGCGTGCAGTTCCGATCTGCGCAGCACTTGTCCTCCTGTGTCGGTGCCCGTCTGACGACGCGGTGTCCGACCGCCTGTTGCGCGCGGTTGGACACCGGTGGTGCTCAGCTGGCGACGCGCTCCTCCGGGCCGACCCGGGTGGCGAAGTCGGCCCACAGGCCGGAGAACTGCCGGGCCAGGTCGGCGACCACGTCCGCGCAGTGCGGCGGGACGTTGTCGACGATGGTCTCCCACTCCTTCGCCCAGCGGGTGTGCAGCGTCAGCAGGCGCAGCAGGTTGCGGCCGGTGTCGGTGTAGCGCAGCGCCGGGTCACCCATCAGCCGGCTGACGACGACGGCGTGGTCGAGCACCGGTTCCGGGCGCATGCCGGAGCGGACCAGGTTCAGGTGCTGGTCCCGGCCGGTGCCGGTCGCCGCCGGGGTGGTGTCCCGGGGCCGCCGGGTCGGCACCAGTTCGGTGCCGCTGTGCAGCCGGTTGCGGACGTCGCGGGCGGTCTCCGGGGAGATCGCCGCGGCGCGGGCGACCTGCCGGAGCGACAGGTTCGGGTTCTCGCTCATCAGACGGCCGGCGAGCAGACGGCCGGCGCTGCAGTCCAGGGGGCGTACCCGGCCGTCCTGTCCGATCCGGCTGCTCTCCGGGGCGGAGGTGCCGTTCACCCGGCGGCGGATGTCGGCGACCGTGCCCGGTGAGATGCCGGTGACCGCGGCGACGCGGCGGTCCGACCACTGCGGGTGCGAGACGGCGATGCGTTCCGCCGCGCGTTTGCGGTCGGCCAGCGCGAGGGGCAGGCCGTGCGAGACGTTCAGCCAGACGGAGAGCACGAACGCCTCGTCGTCGGTGCCGTCGAAGAGCCGTCCGGTGATCGTCGTCGCGCCGCGCCGGACGGCCGCGCGGATCCGGTGGGCGCCGTCGATGACACGCATCGTCGGGCGGTGCACCACGATCGGCGGCAGTTCTCCCTGTGCCGCGACCATGGCTTCCAGGTGTTCCGCATCACCGCCGGCCAGCCGGGGTGATCCGCTGAGGCTGAGTGAGCTGATCTTCAGCTCGATGATCGGCTGCCGGTTGAGATCCTCTTCGTCGGGTGTCAATGCCGCTCCTCAGTTCGTGGAGCACTTTGAAGATCAACTTCGAGGCATTCTTCCGCGTTCGACAATGCTCGATCGGTGGGAATGCCCGTGATCAAGGCGCTCGCTGTGAAGGCGTGCCGAAACAGTCCCGCAGGACAGTGCGGCGGGATCTTTGTCGTCCGGCACGAAATTAACATCGGCCCGCAGCTATCTGTAACCCCTGCATCACTCAGGGACACCGAACCCTCGTGCCCCTAACCCCTAGCCCGGAATGCCAGCTTCACCGTCTTGATGCGCTGTTGTCCGTAGGAGTTGACAACGGGCTAGGCCCGGCGATCCGGACAGAAAACCGCACCCGGCCGAGTCGGCCGGGTGCGGTCGGTGGATCCGCGCTCACACCGTGGCGGGGACCTGTCCCCGCTCGCCGGAGGACAGCGCGAGCGTGCGTCCCATCACCGGCGACATCCCGGCGACGATGCCGGCCAGCTCCGCGATGTCGGCGTCGTGCAGCGCCTGATCACCGTCGCAGAGCGCCGTCTTCGGCTGCGGGTGCACGTCGATGAGCAGACCGTCCGCCCCGGCCGCGATGGCCGCCCGGCTCAGCGGCGCCACCAGGTCACGGCGGCCGCCGGAGTGCGACGGGTCCACGATCACCGGCAGGTGCGAGAGCCGCTGCGCCACCGGCACCGCACTGATGTCCAGGGTGTTCCGGGTCGCGGTCTCGAACGTCCGGATACCCCGCTCGCACAGCACGATGTCCAGGTTCCCGCGCTGCGCGATGTACTCGGCGGCGCTCAGCCACTCCTCGATCGTCGCGCTGAAACCCCGTTTGAGCAGCACCGGACGGCCCGCCGACCCGACCGCCTGCAGCAGGGCGAAGTTCTGCATGTTGCGGGCGCCGATCTGGAGCATGTCCGCGTACGAGGCGACCATGTCCACACTGCCCGGGTCGATCACCTCGGTGACCACGGCCAGCCCCGTCTCGGCCCGCACATCGGCCAGGATGCGCAGGCCCGCCTCGCCCAGCCCCTGATAGGAGTACGGCGACGTCCGCGGCTTGAACGCGCCACCCCGCAGCATCGAGGCGCCGGCCGACCGGGCCATCCGGGCCGCCGCCAGCGTCTGCTCCGGCGACTCGACCGCGCACGGCCCGGCGATCACGGTCAGCGTGCCCGGTCCGATCGGCACCCCGCCGACCCGGATCACCGAACGGTCCCGGTGATGCTCCCGGCTGACCAGCTTGTACGGCGCCGACACCCGGATCACCTGGAGCACCCCGGACAGGCTCCCCAGGTTCAGGGCCTCGAAGTCGGCCACGTCACCGACCAGGCCGACGATGGTCCGCGACAGCCCGCGGCTGACGAACGCCTGCCCGCCGACCGCGGTCACCCGCTGCACGACGACTTCCACATCCGCCGGAGTGGCCCCCGGCGCCATGACAACGACCATGATCTCCCCCTCGGTCTTCCGTGTCAGGAGCGCGACCAGGTCCATTCGTCGCGGTCGAGCAGGTGGCCGGACTTCACCCCGTTGTTCGAGCACCACGTCTCGAACTCGGTGATCTGCTTGAGCTGGAAGGAGTCCTCGTTGTAACTGGTGGCCATCACGTGACCGAGCCAGCTCTCCTCGCCCATCGCGTAGACGTACACCTCCTCGGCGCCCAGCTCGGTGACGATCGCCGCCGCCTGCTCCGCGTTCGAGCCGGACATCTTGCGGCTGTCGCTCATCTTGTTCGGGATCGCCTTGGTCAGGAACGCCTGGTACTGCCAGTTCAGCGGGGCGCCGTCGCACTCCATGCCGAGGAACGCGATGTCGACGCGGCCCAGGTGCCCGCGCACGTACCGGTAGAGGACCGGGTCGAGACCGGACGAGTCCGCGCCGACGTAGACCGACTTGCCGCCGAGCTCGACGAACCAGGTCGCCTTGGCCCGGATGTCGAGGTCGGCGTGCTCGCCGAAGAACGGCGTCGCGACGATCCGGCCGCCCGGGAAGGTGATCTCGTCGAAGTCGTCGACCTCGACCGCGTCGAACCCGAGGCTCCTCAGGTAGAGCGCCAGCGACGGGTCGCACAGGTTGCCCCGCGAGGTCCGCGGCACCACGAACGTGCCCACCCGGCCGCGCAGCTGCAGCAGGGTCTCCGGCACCAGGTGGTCGGAGTGCCCATGCGTGATGATCACGTAGTCGATGTGGTCGGGCAGATCGTTGTACGTGTACCGCCCGGTCGCGTCGGTGTCCGCGCTGATGAACGGGTCCGTCATGATGGCCACGTCAGGCGTCTGCATCAGCAGGCAGGCGTGTCCCCAGTAGCGGATCCGGGCGCCCTGCTCGATGTGCCGGTCGGCGTGCAGCGCGGACTCCGGGACCAGCAGGCCGGACAGCCGGGACGCCTGCGCGTCGTCGAGTTCCAGCGCCTCGCGCAGCGCCGCCGGGGTGGTCGGGTGCACCCGCGACCGGAAGAGCGCCTCCAGCCCGGGGTGCCGGAACGGGATGTCCAGTTCGAGCACGTCCGGCGACGTCAGCCGGGGCGTGCTCATCACGAACGGGCGCTCGATGCCGGTCTCCACCGACAGCTGCACCGACTGGCGGTCCTCGGTGTACGCCTTGCTCCGGTAGACCAGCGGCTCCTGGAAGTGCAGCGACGCCGCGTTGTTGGTGTCGTAGGCGAGTTCCACCAGGCCGGCGAGTTCGGCGGGCAACTTCGGGTAGATCGGGCGCAGGTCGTACCCGATCGCCTCGTCCCTGACGATCTTCTCGGCCTCGCCGATCGCCTCGGCGAACCGGATCATGTCCGCCCGGTCGCGCCGGATGCCGGCCAGCAACGCCTCGACCTCGTCCTTGCGTTTCTCGTCGACGCCGACGAAGAAACCGCCGCGGAAGCGGGGGTCACGGCTCGCCTGGTAGTGCCAGTCCGGCGCCTGCAGATACGACTCCAGCATCGGGATCCAGCGGAAGGCGAGGCTCATGGTGGCGGTGACCGGGGACACCGCGTACATCGAGGCGTAGAACCGGTCGACCAGGGGTTCGATGATGGTGTTGGGGCGCAGGAAGACGCGCTCGTCGCTCATTGTCGCTCCTTGGGATCAGAGGGCTGGGGACGGATGCCGGCCAGCGCGAACAGGCGTTCCGCGGCCACCTCCGCGCCGTCCGGGCGGACCGTGCCGGCCACCACAGCGGCCCGGGCCTTGGTCTCCGGGGCCAGGGCGACGGCGAGGGCCGCCGACAGGGAGTCCGCCGTCAGCGCCGGGCCGTCGTGTGCGGCACCGATGCCCAGTGCGGCCACCCGGCCGGCGAAATACTTCTGGTCGTCCACGATCTGCGGCGCCACCACCTGCGGGGCGCCGGCCCGGGCGGCCGCCGTGGTGGTGCCGACTCCGCCGTGGTGTACGACCGCGGCCACCCGGGCGAACAACTCCTGGTGGTTCACCTCGCCGACGGCGAGACAGTCGTCCTCGTCGTCGGGGAGCGCCAGATCGGCCCAGCCCCGGGAGAGGATCACCCGGCGGCCCTGGGCGCGGACCGCCTCGACGGCCACCTTCGCGGTTCCGGCCGGGGCCGGCATGCTGCCGAAACCGACGTACACCGGCGGCTCGCCGGCCGCCAGGAACGCCTCCACCGCCGGCGGGAGCGGCCGGTCGTCCGGGGTGATCCAGGCGCCGGTCTGCAGGACGTCCCGGTCGGCCGGCCCGGCCGGGGCCAGCACCGGGTCCGCCGCGAGCCACGGATCGGCGGTGTACCCGTACCCGTAGATGTCCTGGACCGGCGGCAGACCGATGGCGGCCCGCCGGTCGTTGAGCGCCGCGCCGAAGCGCCGGAAGGCGCCCTGGTTGTTGCGGTCCCACAGGGCCCGGTTGTCACTCGTCGCCGGCGCGGGCGGCTCACCCAGCGGCGGCGGTGGCGGGTAATACGGCGACGGCACGTAGATCGGGCAGTAGAAGCCGTAGAAGTACGGGATGCCGAGTCTCTCGGCCACCGACCGGACGGCCACCGCGGCGGACAGCACACCGGTCGCCAGCACCGCATCACAGCCCTCGGCCGCCGCTGGGACCTGCTCGAACTGCACGGCCATCGCCTCGGCTGCCAGCCGCGGACCGTCACCGGGCCCCGGCCGCGGACCGTCCATCACGGCCCGCGCCGACCGGCCCACTGGCGTCAGCGGCACACCGGCCTCGGCCAGCCGGTCCGCCGAATCCGGCGACGCACACATCCGCACCTCGGCACCGGCCGCCCGCAGCCGCAGCGCCAGCGCCACCAGCGGCTCGACATCGCCGCGGGAACCGGACGTCGACAACAACACCCGCATCGCATCTCTCCTGTTCTCGGCGCTGTCAGGCCGGGCGCGGAGGCAGGCCGCCGGCCAGGTCCGCGAAGGCCTCTTCGGGGGTACGCCCACCGCCTGCCGCCGTGGCGGCGAGCCGCCGGCACGCCTCCCCGTCGCCGCGCGTCGCGTGGAACGCCGCGAGGAAATCGGCGTAGATCCGGTACTCGTGGTGGTACGCGGTCGCGAACGCGTTCAGCGCTGTCGTCTCGTCCCGGTCGCCCGCGAGGATGCCGGTGAGCGCGCGGGCCGCGAGCAGCCCGCTGTACGTCGCCAGGTGCACCCCGGAGGCGAACACCGGGTCGACCGCGCACGCGGCGTCACCGACCAGGACCATCCCGGGCCGCCAGAACGCCGTCCGGTGGTAGGTCCGGTTCTCGGTGACGCGCAGCCTGCCGTACTTCTGACCGGCCGTCACCCGGGCCGCGTCGGTGAGCAGCTCGGCGATCAACGGGCACTCGGCGATCAGCGCCGCGAAGGCCTGCTCCCGATCGCCCTCGACCTTCGCCGCCAGCTCGGCCCGGACCACCGCGCCGACGCTGCTCAGCCCGCCGGTCAGCGGGGTGTACCAGAACCAGCCGCTGTCGAACGCGACGACCAGGGTGTTCCCGTCGTACGGCGCCGGCTGCCGGCACAGTCCGAAGTAGCCGGAGAGCGACACGGTCCGGACCGCCTCCGCGGGGACCCGGGTCTCACCGACGGCGGCGTGCAGGGTGCTGTCCCCGCCGGAGGCGTCGACCACGTACCGGGCCCGGACCTCGTGCTCACCGCCGTCGGCGTCGGCGTAGCGCAGGCCGGTCACCCGTGGCCCGCTCGTGACGACGCCGGTGGCCGGGCAGCCCTCGCGTACCTCGACGCCCCTGTCCTTGGCGTTGGTCAGCAGAATCTCGTCGAACCGGGCCCGCTCGACCTGATAGCCGTACGACTCCGGGCCGGCCAGCCGGGGCGAGTCGGCGAACGCGTACGTCCACGGCTCCGCGCCGGCACCCCAGTGGAAGGCCCCGCCCCGGCGGACCCGGAACTCCGCCTTCGCCAGCTGATCGGTGACGCCGAGCAGCCGGCCCACCTCGTGCACCGTCGACGGCGCCAGCGCCTCGCCGATCCGGTACCGGGGGAAGACCTCCCGGTCCAGCAGCAGCACCCGGTGCCCCCGCATGGCGACCAGCGTCGCCACCGTCACACCGGCCGGGCCGCCACCGGCGACCACCACGTCGAACTCCTCCACCGGGCTCTCCCGTCTCCCGTTCCCGCCGGTCACCAGGCGACCGGTAACTGATCGGGGCCGTCGATGAACGCGCTCCGCAGCCGTACCTCGCCGGCCGGCACCGCCAGCCGCAGCCCGGGCAGGCGCAGCCACAGGCTCTGATAGGTCATCCGCAGCAGCGTCCGGGCCACCGCCGCGCCGATGCAGTGATGGATGCCGTGCCCGAATCCGATGTGCGGCGCGGACTCCCGGGTCCCGTCCAGGACGTGCGGATCCGGGGTCAGCGCCGGGTCCCGGTTGGCCATCAGGACCGAGCAGAGGACCACCTCGCCGGCCCGGATCAGGTGCCCGTCGACGACCACGTCCCGCAACGCCATCCGGGGTGTCGGCTGCTGCACCGGCGACAGGTAGCGCAACAGTTCGTTGACCAGCCGGTCGTTCTCCTCCCGGCCGGCACCGAGCAGGCGTGCCTGATCGGGGTGTTCCAGCAGGGCGAGCACCCCGAAGCCGATCATCCCGGCGACGGTCTCCACACCGCCGAGGACGAGCGCGATGCACACGCCCTTCAGCTCCTCGTCGGTGAAGTCCGGGCCGTGGTCCCGGATGAGCATGCCGATGAATCCCTCGTCGGGATCCCGGCGCTGCCGGGCGATCAGGCTGCTCAGGTACCTGTTGAACGCCGCGCTGTCGGCGGCCCGGGCCTTGAACCCCCGGCTGAGGTCGACGTTGCGCCGGACCCGCCGGATGAACTCCCGCCGGTCGTCCCGGGGAATGCCGAGCAGTTCGCAGAGGGCGCCCCCGCCGACCGGATCGGCGAACAGCCCCTGCAGATCGGCGGGCGGCCCCTCGGCCTCCAGCTCGTCGAGGTGGTCGTCGATGAGCGCCTGGAACGCGGGCTCCAGCCGGCGGATGCGGCGGACGGTGAACTCCGGCGTCAGCATCCGCCGCAGCCGGGTGTGCTCGGGCGGGTCGTACGTCGAGATCTGCCCGACCAGCTCCGGTGGGATCGGCACCCCCTCGCCGCTGACCGGCTCGTTCTCGGTCAGCCGCAGCCGGGTGGTGAAGTTCTCGTGGTCGCCGAGGACCTTCCGGACCACGTCGTACCCCAGGGCCTGCCAGAGGTACTCCCGGCCCATCTGCACGGCAGCGTCGCCGCCGATCCGGATCAGCGGGCCGTGCGCCCGGAGCCGGGCCATGTCCGGGTGCGGATCGCAGCCGGACCGCAGCATGTAGTTCGCCGTCGGGATCACCAGCGGCGCTTCGGCGACACCGGGTTCCGGCGCCATCACGCGGGCCGGTAAGGCAGCCACTTCATCCCGTCGGGCGAGGCGACCAGCCCACCGGGGAACAGCGGCAGCTCGGGTTCGGCGTCGTCACCGAGGACCGCCGACATCTGCACCTGGCCGCCCTCCTGCATCACCTGCTTGACGACCTGTGATTTGAAGAGCGGGACCATGTTGCCGTCCTCGCTGTCGGCCATCCGGTCCACCGCCGCGGCGAACTCGGCGCTGTGCCCGGCGACCCGGGCCGCCGGGGTGAGCGCCGCCTCGCCGGACGACACCCCGCCGACCAGCTCCACGAAGGACTCCAGACCGCCGTGCTCGTTGTTGGTGACCTTCTTGGCCTTCCAGAAGTACGACTCCTCGTTGACGTTCATCTCGTAGAACGACACCAGGAACTCGTAGAAGACCCCGTACTCGCGGCGGTAGCGGGCCTCGAACTCGGTCAGCGCCGTCTTCTCGTCCAGGTCGTCGGCGAGGATGCTGTTGATCGACCGGGCGGCGAGCAGCGCGCTGTACGTCGCCAGGTGCACCCCGGAGGAGAACACCGGGTCCACGAAACAGGCGGCGTCGCCGACCAGGATCATCCCGGGCCGCCAGAACGACGTCTGGTGGTACGAGTAGTCCTTGCGGATGCGCAGTTCGCCGTAGCGGCCGGTGGTGATCCGGGTGGCGTCGGCGAGGTACTCGGCGATCAGCGGGCACTCGGCGATCAGCGCGGCCAGGGCCTTCTCCCGGTCGCCCTGGACCTTCTCGGCCATCTCCCGGCGGACCACCGCACCGACGCTGGTCATCGTGTCGCTCAGCGGGATGTACCAGAACCAGCCGCTGTCGAACGCGACGCTCAGGATGTTGCCGGAATTCGGCGCGGGCAGCCGCTTGCCGTTCTCGAAATAGCCGAACAGCGCCAGGCTGCGGAAGAACTCCGAATAGTTCCGGGTGCCGCCGACGCTGGAATGGAGCCGGCTCTTGTTGCCGGACGCGTCGATCACGAAACGGGCGCGCACCTCGTGCTCGTTTCCGTCCGCATCGGTGTAGCGCAACCCGTCGACCCGGTCGTCGGACTCGGTCACCGCGGCGACCGAACAGCCCTCGCGGACCTCGACGCCCCTACGCTTGGCATTGGTCAGCAGGATCTCGTCGAACCGGGCCCGCTCGACCTGGTACGCGAACGAGGTCGGGCCGGTGAGCTTGGACGACACCGCGAACGAGAACGTCCACGGCTCCGGCCGGGCGCCCCAGCGGAACGTGCCGCCCCGCTTGACCGGGAAACCCGCCCCGGCCAGCTCCTCCGAGATCCCGAGCAGCTTGCACACGCCGTGGACCGTCGCCGGCAGCAGCGACTCGCCGATCTGGTAGCGGGGGAAGACCTCCTTCTCCAGCAGCAGCACCCGATGGCCCTGCATCGCCACCAGGGCAGCCACGGTCGAACCGGACGGGCCACCGCCGGCCACCACCACGTCGAACTCTTCCAACGGCATTTCGTACCACCTATCGATCAGTAGGTCGAAATCGGGGAACGCCATTTCCGGAAAAGGCGCTGCGACTCGTATCGTCGGGCATCGACGGGAATGCCTCAAGGCGTCCAAGCGACCATCAGAGTGGTCAATCCGTATGCCGGCGTGGTCGTCCGGAACATGATTTCCGCGTCCGGATCCGCCAGGCGCAGATCAGGAAAACGGTCCCACAGGGCGGTGTACGCGATCCGTAGTTGCAGCCGGGTCAGCGCCGCGCCCAGACAGTGGTGGACGCCGTGTCCGAAGGCGACGTGCGGAACGGGGGTACGCGTGACGTCCAGGCGGTCCGGGTCGGGCGCCAGCGCGGGATCCCGGTTGGCCGCCGGCAACGAGCAGAGGACCGTCTCCCCCGCCCGGATCACCTGCCCGCCGATCGTGACGTCCTCCCGCGCGGTCCGCGGGGTGGGCGCGTACGGGACGGTCAGGTAGCGGATCAGCTCGTCGACCGCCCGGTCCGCGGCCTGGTCGCCGGCGCGGAGCGCGGTGATCTGCCCGGGGTGGCGCAGCAGTGCCAGCACGCCCAGCCCGAGCATGCCGGAGACGTTGTCGTCGCCGGCCAGCATCAGTTGGACGCAGACGCCGCGCAGCTCCTCGTCGGTGATCGTGTCGCCGTGCTCGGCGACGACCGCCCCGAAGAGCCCGTCGCCCGGGTCCTTGCGTTCCCGGGCCATCATCGCCACCAGGTAGCGGGCGAACGTCTCGCCGGCGGCCGCCCGCTTCCGGGCGCTCAGCGAGGCGTCGAGGTGCCGGTGGCACAACTGCAGGAACATGTCGTGGTCGTCGCGGGGCACCCCGATCAGCTCGCACAGCACGGCGCCGGGCACCCGGTCGGCGACCATCGCGACCAGGTCGGCGGGCGACCCGGACCGTTCCATCTCGTCGAGACGGTCCGCCACGATCTCCTCGATCCGCGGCGCCAGCGCGCGGATCCGGCGCTGGGTGAACCCGGGGGTCAGCAGGTGCCGCAGCCGGGTGTGCTCCGGCGGGTCGTAGTCCATCAGGTTGCCGACCAGCTCCCGGGGTCGGAAGACGCCGGTCCCGCCGGCCTCGTCACGCCGGTCGAAACGGCGCCGGGTGCTGAACCGCTGGTGATCGCCGAGCACCTGGCGTACCTCGGCGTGCCCGGCGGCCATCCAGGTGTGTTCGGCGTCCGCCCCGGTCCCGACCACGATCCGGGACAGCGGGCCGGCGGCGCGCAGCTCGTCCGCCGGGTCGAGGTCGTGCCGCCGGACGTGGACCGGCCGGGAGTCGTCGTCACCACTCAACGGGAAGCTCCTCGATCGCGAACGGCGCCGGCCGTCCCGGCTTGAACCGCAGCTCCTCCTCGGGGACCGCCAGGCGCAGGGACGGGAACCGGCGGACCACGGCCGGCAGGATCACCCGCATCTCGAGCCGGACCAGCGGCGCCCCGATGCAGTGGTGGATGCCGTGCCCGAAGGCCAGATGGGTGGTCTTCTCCCGGGTGATGTCGAACCGGTCCCCCCGGACCCGGTTGATCGCCAGCATCGAACACGTCACCACCTCACCGGCCCGGATCAGCCGGCCGGCGACGGTCACGTCGGTGAGCGCCACCCGCGGTGAGGGCGCCTCGACGACCGACGCGAAGCGCAGCACCTCCTCGATCGCGCCGTCGATCAGTTCGGGACGCTCATCGAGCAGCGCCATCTGCCCGGGGTGGGTCATCAACAGCAGCATCGCGGTCGACAACTGGGCGGCCATCTGCTCGGTCGCCATCGTCAGGCTCGCCTCGGCCAGCCCGGCCAGCTCGTCGTCGCCGACCCGGTCGCCGTGCTCTTGGACCAGGGCGCTGAGCATGCCGTCGCCCGGTTCACGACGTTTGCCGGCCACCAGCCGATGGGTGTAGTCGACCACCGCCATCCCGGACGCGACCCGCTGCCGGGGCAGCCGGCTCTCCCGGGTGTCCCGGATCATCCGGGACAGCTCGGCCTGGTCGTCGCGCGGGACGCCGAGGAACTCGCAGGCGATGACGGCCGGGATCGGCCAGGCGGCGTGCCGGACGAAGTCGGCCGGGGCGCCCCGGCTCGCGAAGTCGTCCAGACCCTCCTCGACGATCTCCTCGATCCGGGGCAGCAACCGCGCCATCCGCCGGGCCGAGTACGCCGGGGCGACGGTCCGCCGCAGCCGGGTGTGCTCCGGCGGGTCGTAGGCCTGCAGGATCCCCGGCAGTTTCGCCCGGTCTGCCTCGTCCTCGACCGGCCGCATCGAGCTGAACCGCTCATGGTCGCCGAGGATCTCCCGTACCTCGTCGAAGCCGGTGACCAGCCACTGCCTACGGCCGTCCATGCCGGGTTCGGCGTCGTACTCGTGCAGCGGGCCGTGTTCCTGCAGATCCTGGAACTCCGGCGCCGGATCCAGCCGCCGCCGCTGGTGTTGAAGGGGAAGTGCCATCGTTCCTCCAGTGCTCGTCTACCAGTCGAGGACGAGGGACTCCACATCGAACGGGGGTGGTCCCAGCCGGATCGCCCGGTGCGGGTCGGCCAGGCGCAGCGTCGGGAAGCGGTGGGCCAGGGCGGGGATCGCCGCCCGGAACATCAGCTCGGCCAGGGTCCGCCCGAGGCAGTGGTGGATGCCGTGCCCGAACGCCACGTGCTCGGCCCGGGGCCGGGTGATGTCGAACCGGTCCTGCGGATCGGGGAAGCGCCGGCGGTTGGCGGCCAGCAGGGAGCAGGTCACCGTGTCGCCGGCCTTGACGAGCCGCCCACCGACGCGGACGTCCTCGAGGGCGATACGCGGATGGGTCTTCTCGTCGGTGGTGAGGTACCGGATCATCTCCTCCAGCCAGTCCGGCACGGTCTCCGGCTTCTCCCGGAGCAGGGCGAACTGGTCCGGGTCCTCGACCATCAGCCAGGCGCCGCCGGCCAGGAACCGGGCCACCTGGTCGCCGCCGGCGCCCATCACGAACGCGGCCACCCCGGTCAGCTCGGCATCGGTGATCTCGTCGCCGAACTCGCGGACGACGACGCCGAACATGTCGTCGCCGGGTTCACGGCGGGTCCGGGCGGCGACCTTGTTCATGTAGGTCATGAACTTGTTGCCGGCCGCGGTCCGTTTCCGGCCGGACCGTTCGGTACGGCTGGCGTGCAGACACCGGGACAGCTCCGCCTGGTCGTCCCGGGGGATGCCGAGGAAGTCGCAGGTCGCCGTGGTCGCCACCGTCCAGCCGAAGTGCGGGACGAAGTCCAGCGGTCCGCCGATCGCCTCGATGGTGTCCAGGGTGTCCCGGACGACCCGTTCGGCCTGCTCGCCGAACTTCTGCATCCGGCGGACCGCGAAGGCCGGCGCCACCATCCGGCGCAGGCGGGTGTGCTCCGGCGGGTCGTACTGGGTGAGGAAGCCGGGCCAGGCGAACCCGGCAGCGGTCCCGCCGTAGAGCAGCCGGGCACTGAACTTCTCCGAGCTGAGGACCGCCCGGACCGCATCGAAACCGGTGGCCAGCCACGCGGTCCGCCCGCCGGGGCCCTCCTCGCTGCCCAGCGCGGTCATCGGGCCCTGGGCCATCAGGCGGCACAGCTCCGGTCCCGGATCGAACCGGTTCCTGCGGTGCAGCTCCAGCGCCTGGACGACGTTGATCTCCTCGAACATGCCACCGATCCCTTCAATCCGAGCGGCACAGTCCAACCGTCCGCATTGCGCGGCTGGACGTCTCAGTTCGCCATGACCGTGTAGTAGGCGCCGATCCGCATCGGCGTCCCGCTCGTGACGGTGGCCAGCCCGGTGTCCCGGAAGCGGTCCCGCGGGATGACCCGGAAGTCGAAGCTGACCCGGCACGCGCCGGTGTCGTTCGCCCTGTTCCCGTGCCGCAGGTTGATCGCGTCGAACTGCAGGAACTCGCCGGGAACCACTGTCACCGGGCGGTAGTCGGCCCGGTCCGGGGCGCTCTCCACCCAGATCGTGTTGGTGCCGAAGGCGGGCGTCAGCGGCAGCCAGAAGTTGACGGTGCCGGGCTGGTGCCGGAAGTCGGCGTCCCGGTGGAAGGTGCTGACCGCGGTCCCGCCGGGCGGGGCCACCCGGAAGGTGGGCACGGCCTGCACGCACACCTCGCCGGAGAAGAGCGGCAGCACGTGGGCCCGGAGGAAGTCGTGGTAGAGCCCGCGGATGCCGTCGAACCCGGCGTAGAACCGGGTGTGCGCCTCGGTCGCCTGGTCACTCGCGCCCGGCGCCGGGTGGACGGCGCAGTCCCTGTCGAGCCGGGCCAGATCGGTGCCGCCGACCAGGTCACGCACGCGGCGTACGAAAGGGAAACGGTCTTGATCGTAGGTGTGGATCGTCTGGTCGAGAATCGGCGCCTCGGCGACCGGATCGGTCATCGTGCTGTCCTCTCCATCTTCCGGGAAGGGGGTGGGGTCAACCGCCACGGACCACGTGGCGGACCGGCTCGGGCTCGGGCTCCTCGATCACGATCTCGGGCTCCTCGACCGGCCCGGCGGTGGTCCCCCCGGTCGCGAACTGCGTGTAGTAGAGCTCCGCGTAGAGGCCGCCGGCGGCCAGCAGCTCCTCGTGCGTCCCGCGTTCCCGGACCCCGCCGTCGTCGATCACCAGGATCTGATCGGCCTCGCGGATCGTGGACAGCCGGTGGGCGATCACCAGCGACGTCCGGCTGCGCAGCGCGGTCCGCAACGCCCGCTGGACCGCGGCCTCGGACTCGGAGTCCAGGTGGGCGGTGGCCTCGTCGAGCACCACGATCGAGGGAGCCTTCAGCAGCAGCCGGGCGATCGCCAGCCGCTGCTTCTCGCCACCCGACATGCGGTAGCCGCGGTCGCCGACGACGGTGTCGAGGCCGTCCGGCAGGGACTCGACCAGCCCCCAGATCTGCGCGCCCCGGCACGCCTCGACCAGGTCGTCCTCGGTGGAGGTGGGCCGGGCGTAGAGCAGGTTCTCCCGGATCGTGTCGTGGAACAGGTAGGCGTCCTGGCTGACCACCCCGACCGTCTCCCGCAACGAGTCGAAGGTCAGGTCCCGCAGGTCGTGCCCGCCGACGCGGATCGTCCCGGCGGTCGGGTCGTACAGCCGGGAGACCAGGTGGGTGATGGTGCTCTTGCCGGCCCCGGACGGGCCGACCAGCGCGGTCATGGTGCCGCCCGGCACCAGCAGGCTCACCCCGCGCAGCACTTCCGGCGACGGCTCGCCGCGACGGCGTTCGGTCCGGACGTACTCCAGCGACGGCAGCGAGACCTCATCGGCGGTGGGGTACCGGAAGTCCACGTCGGCGAATTCGATGTCCGGCGCGGCGCCGGCCGGCAGCGCGGCCGCGCCGGGACGCTCCCGGATCAGGGGCTTCAGATCGAGCAGTTCGAAGGTACGGGAGAAGCTCACCACGATCATCTGCGCGGTCTCCTGCAGACCGGACAACTGGACGATCGGGCCGAACAACCGGCCCAGCAGGGTGGCGATGGCGACCAGCGTGCCCAGCTGGAACGCGCCGTCGAGGACCAGGCCGCCGCCGACGCCGTAGACGAGCGCGGTGGCCAGCGACGCCATCAGGCCCATCATCACGAAGGCCATCTGGCCGTACACCGCGAGACTCACACCGATCCTGCGGATCCGGCCGGCGTGGCCCGCGTACTCGGCCATCTCCTCGGCCGGGCGGCCGAAGAGCTTGGAGAGCATCGCGCCCTGGACGTTGAACCGTTCCTGGAGCAGTCCGCCGAGGCCGGCGTTGGCCTCCATCAGCCGCTCGGTACGCCGCTGGATCACCCGCCCCACGTAGATCCAGGGAACGATGAACAGCGGGATCACCAACAGCGTGACCACGGCGACCAGCCACGACAGGTAGAACAGCTCGGCCAGCACCAACAGGACGGTGATCCCGCTGGTGACCGCCATCAGCAGGAAGCCGAAGTGCTGCTGCGCCATGATCAGTTCGGTGTGCAGCCGGTTGACCAGCACCCCCGTCTGGGTACGCGTGAAGAACGCGATCGGCAGCCGCTGAACATGTCGTAACGCCTGGACCCGCAGGTCGTAGGTGACCCCCTGGCCGATCTTGCCGGAGATGTACGCCGACACCAGCTGCAGCAGTCCGCTGACCACCGCGAGCCCGGCCGCCAGGCCGGCCATCACCACCACCAGGCGGAGATCGTTCTTCAGGATGCCGTCGTTGACCAGATTCATCAGCAGCAGCGGAATGGAGATGACGACGAGCGAGTCCAGGGTGGCGATCAGGAGGAAGAGCCACACCTTGCCGGTGTGCGGACGGAAGTAGGTCAGCACACGGCGCAACGTCCCCGGGCGGACGTGGGTCTCCCAGGGATCGGGCTCGTCGTCGTTTCTCGTCATGCCCCCGAAATTCATCACTACATCCACAACAAAACCCTTCTGATGCGACTCGCGGAGTCATCGATCTCATCGTGGTGACCGAAGCCGATGTCCACGAGTGGTCGCGCTATCGGCAGCGGTACAGGACCTGATCGCGGGGCGGCGCCACGTCGGTCACCACCCGGCAGGTCGCGGTGACCCACGCGGCGATGGCGCCGATCGTGCCGGTGTCGCCGTCACGCCGGCCGGGATCCCCGGCCGCGGGCAGCAGGAAGTAGCGCAGCTCGCCGGTCCCGACCAGCGCCTCGACCCCGGCCGGGGTCGGCTGCGGCACGCTGCCGTGGTTGCCGCCCATCGGCAGATAGGCCTGCCCGGTGGCGGCGATGTAGGGCGACGCCATGTGCCAGAACGTGGTCGCGGCCAGGAATCGGGCGCCGTCCCGGTGCGCGGTCAGGTACGCGTGGAGCCGGCTCTGCTCGGCGGTGAGCACACCGGTCGGGCTCAGGTCGTTGCCCCCGGCCGTACCGGCCCGGCCGCCGGGTCGTGGGCCGGCCGAGGCCTCGAAGGCGTCCCCGCCGTACCGCGGATCCAGCACCGACGCGGCCCAGAACACCGGAGTCGCCACCATCGCCGCCACCGCGAGCGCCATCGCCGCGACGCGGACCCGCCGGAGCGTCCGGGCCACGGCCAGCACCAGCAGCGCGATCGCGCCGGCGGCCGCCACCACCCACCACAGCCAGGGCAGGAAGTCCGGGAACCGGCGGCTCAGGTGGATCGTCCAGAGCAGCTCGGCCACCACCAGGACGGGCAGTTGCCACGGCGCGTCGCCGTCCCGCAGCCCGGTCCAGGCCCGGACCACGGCCAGCGCGGACAGGACCGCCAGCGGCGGGGCGAGCGAAGCCAGGTACGCCTGGTGCGCGATCGTCATGCCACCGAGCACCGCGGCCACCACGAGCAGCCACGACCCTCCGAAGAGGAGCCCGGCCCGGAGCGGGTCGGTCCGGGGCGCCCGGCCCCGGGCGATCAGCCCGAAGAGCAGACCGAACAGCGCCAGTGGGTAGAGCCAGCCGATCTGCGAGGCGTACCGGGCGCCGGCCAGTTTCGCCGGGCCACCCTGGTCCGGGGTCTCCTGCTGTTCGAAGCCGCCGCCCTGACCGCCCTGGCTCCCGTGCGGGCTCTCCTCATGAACGCCGCCACCGTCGCCGGCACCGGCGTCGGTGACCCGGACCGCGCCCGGGACGTGCCAGCCGAAGCGGTCGAACCCGTTGTAGCCGAACACCATCGCGATCGCGCTGTCGTTCGTGCTGCCGTCCACATAGGGCCGGCTGCCGGCGGGCGTCGCCTCGTACAGCGCGATCCACGACAGCGAGACGGCAAGGGTGACAGCCCCCGCCGCGGTGAGCCGGCCCAGCCGGCGCCGCCACCCGCCGGGCGCGGCCACCAGGAAGGTCACCGCCATGGCCGGCAGGATCAGCCAGGCCTGCATCATCTTGGCCTGGAAGCCCAGCCCGACCCAGACACCGGCCAACAGCAGCGGCCCGAGCCGGCCGGACGTCAGCGCCGCCAGGAAGGCGTCGGCGGCGAGGACCAGGCAGAGGGTGAGCAGGCCGTCCTCCATCGCGTGCCCGAACATCGAGGCGACCACCGGCGTCAGCCCGAACAGGCCGGCGGCGAGCAGCCCGGCCGCCGGCCCGGCGAGCCGCCGCCCGATCCGGTACATCACCAGGACGGCGACGACCCCCTCGACGACCTGGGGCAGGGCCAGCGACCACTCGTGGAACCCGAAGAGCCGGGCCGAGATCGCCTGCGGGACGAAGGCCCCGGCCAGCTTGTCCAGGGTGATCGTCGCGCCGGGGTCCAGCGCGCCGTAGAGCAGCGCCCAGCCGTTCACCGACATGCTCTTCACCGCGAGCGCGTAGTAGGACGCGAAGCCGCTGTCCTCGATGCGCCAGCCGTAGAGCACCGCGGTGATCGCGGCCAGCGTCAGCAGCGCCGGCCGCGCCCAGTCCGGCTGGCCCTCCGGTGACCGCCAGAAGGCGATCCTGATCGACGGACGAGAAGGGTTCACCGGCGTCTTTCCCTCCAGGTGACGCCGGCGTGTCCGGATCACGCGCCGCCCGACGCCGGGCCGGCGTTGGCATCGAAGGAATTGCCGGAATAGTCGGGGTCCAGAACCGAGACGGCATACGTGGCCGGCGCGGCGAGCATGGCCGCGACGCCGAGCACCAGTCCGGTCCTGATCAGGGCCGGAGAGGCGCCCCGGAGCACCCGCCCGAGGACCAGCACGATCAGGGCGGCCACGCCGAGCGCCACCGCGCCCCACTTCGCCACCGTCAGGAAGTTCGGATAGTGCGACCACAGCCAGGCGGCCCAGGCCACCTCGGCGGCGACCGCGGCCGGCAGGACCCAGCCCGGCCCGCCGCCGTCCCGGTACGCCCGCCAGAACATCACGATGCCGAGCGCGGACAGGGCGGCCACCGCGGGGGCGAGATCGGCCACGAACGCGGTGTGGTCGACCGCGCCCAGGGTGAACACCAGCCCGAAGGTCAGCAGCCAGAGACCCCACATCACCAGGCCGCCGCGCACCGGATCGGTCCGGTCCGTCCCCCGCCGGCGCCACAGGCCGTACAGCAGAGCCAGCAGCGAGAGCGGGAACAGCCAGGCGATCGCCACGCCGAGGTGACCGTCGAACAGCTTGGTCCAGCCCATCGGGTCCGGCCGGCTCTCCCGCTTGGACTCGTCCCCGCCGGGCGGCCCGACCGGCCCGGCCGGCATCTCCCCGGCCCGCGTGTCCGGCAGCCCGGCCATGTCCTGGCCCTTCGTGCCGACGTTGCCCTGCTCCAGGTCGTGGGCCTTGGAGCCGACGTTGCCCTGGGTGTCCTGCCCCTCGGTGCCGCTCTCGCCCAGCACCGGCGGGCCGCCCCGCAGGTTGGTCGCCGCGGCGCCGGGGATCTGGATGCCCAGGCGGCTGAGGCCGTTGTAGCCGAACACCTGGGCGACGGCACTGTTGTCGGTGGTGCCGCTGATCCAGGGCCGGTCGTCGGCCGGGGTCAGTTCGTAGAGCGCGACCCACGACAGCGACACCGCCAGCGTCACCACACCGGCGACGCCCAGGTGCCGCAGCCGCCTACCGAGGCCGGCCGGTGCGGTCAGCAGGTAGCCGACGGCCAGGGCCGGCAGGATCAGCCACGCCTGCAGGCTCTTGGTCTGGAAGGCGAGACCGACCCAGACACCGGACCAGACCAGCGACGCGAGCCGGGCCTCCAGAACCGCGCGCTGGTACGCGTCGACCGCCAGCACCAGGCACATGACCAGTGCCCCGTCCGGCATGCTGTGGCCGAACAGGGACGCGGTGACCGGGGTGAGCGTGAAGATCCCGGCGGCGAGCAGTCCGGCCGGTGCCCCGGCCCAGCGGCGGACCACCCGGTACATCACCAGCACCGTGATCACGCCCTCGATCACCTGCGGCAACGCCAGCGACCAGGCGGAGTACCCGAAGATCTTGGCCGAGACGACCTGCGGCACGAACGACCCGGCGAGTTTGTCCAGGGTGTACGTGGCCTCCGGATCGGCGGCGCCGTACAGGAACGCCCGCCAGCTCCCGGACATGCTCTTCACCACGTCGGCGTAGAGCGGCGCGTAGTCGACCAGCCGCAGGTTCCAGGCGTACAGCACCAGCGCGACCAGGGCGATGCCCAGCAGCGCGGGCCGGGCCCACCGGGGCTGATCGGCCGGCGAACGCCACACCGCCCAGCGCGGGGGACGGTTCTCGGGCGCCGGATTCCGTGACGGCGACGGTAGATCGGTCAGTGTTTCGGACACCCCGGTACCTCCAGGCGGGAAATGGCGTCGATAGGGGCGGGCGGTCAGCCCGCGGCGCACAGCAGACGGGCGGCCGTCGTCGTGCCGTCGGCGCGGATCGTGCCGGCCACCGCGGTTGCCCGGGCGCGGACCCGCGGCGCCAGGGCGGCGCCGAGCGCGGCGGCGATCGAGCCGGCGGTCGGGGACGGGCCCTCGTGTGCCACCCCGATGCCCAGCGCGGCCACCCGGGCGGCGTAGTGCGGCTGGTCGGCGATCTGCGGCACCACGATCTGCGGCACGCCGGCCCGGGCAGCGACGTGCGTGGTGCCGGTGCCGCCGTGGTGGACGGCCACCGCCACCCGGGCGAACAGCTCCTGCTGGTTCACCTCGCCGATCGCGAGGCAGTCGTCCCGGTCGTCGGGCAGCGCCAGGTCGGCCCAGCCCCGGGCCAGGATCACCCGGCGCCCGCGGGCCCGGCAGGCCTCGACGACCAGCTTCGCCACTCCGGCGGGCGCCGGTCCGCTGCCGAAGCCCACGTACACCGGCGGCTCGCCGGCCGCCAGGAACGCCGCCACCGCCTGCGGCAGCGGCCGGTCGTCGGGGGTGATCCACGCGCCGGTCTGCACCGCGTCGAGGTGCGGCGGCCGGGGCGCCAGCACCGGATCCGCGGCCAGCCAGGGCCGATCGGTGCAGCCGTAGTCGAAGAGGCCGGTCACCGGCGGCAGGCCGATCGCGGAACGCCGTTCGTTGAGCGGGCCGCCGAACATCCGGTCGGCGCCCTCGTTGTAGCGGGCCCGCATCGCCGGCGACGGCAGCAGAGGCGGGGAGGAGACCGCGTAGACGTACCGGATGCCCAGCTTCTCGGCCACCGACCGGACCGCGACCGCGCCGGAGAACAACCCGCTCGCCACCACCGCGTCACAGCCCCCGGCCACCGCCGGCAGCGTGGCGAACTGCTCGGCGATCCGGGCCGCCACCAGCTCGGGCTCCGGCGGTCCACCCAGTCCGCGGGCACCGGCCAGCACCGGCTCCCCGGCCAGCGCCAGCGGCACGCCGGTCTCGGCAAGCCGCGCGGCGAAGTCGGACGGCGCGCACATCCTCGTCTCCACGCCCTGCTCGCGCAGGCGTACGGCCAGGGCGATCAGCGGCTCCACGTCACCGCGTGGCCCGTGCGTCCACAGCAACACCCGCATCCGGCTCACCTCAGCGCCGGATCGCGGTGATGCCGACCGTGGTGTACCGCAGGACGAACGCGCCACCCTGCTCGTCGATCGCCGCGCCCAGGTACGCCAGGAACCGGGCGCGGACGTCCTCGGCGAGGTGGTTCAGGCCGCCCTGGGTGGGCAGGATGTCGAGCCATTCGTCGCGGGTGTAGGTGCGTTCCCAGGCGAATCGCAACGGCTCCGGCTCACCGAACGCGGCGGTGCGGCGAATGCCCTCGGCGGCTTTCGCGAACGGCTTCTTGTCGCCGTCTCCGCGCGGGGTCTCGCCGGGCGCGTCCGGAACCGCGCGGCGATAGGCGTTCCCCTGCGCCGCCATGATTTCCGGCGGCAGGGTGAAATCGTTCTCGAAAAGGGCGAGAACCCCGGTCGGCGACAACAGGCCGGCGGCTTTCCGTGCTCCCTCGAACGGGTCCACCCAGTGCCAGGCGGTGCCCGAGACGACCGCGTCGAAGGTACGGCCCGCCGGATCCCAGTCCTCGAACCTCGCCACCTCGACGTCGAGGCCGCGACCGCGGGCGAAGGCGGCCATCCGGGGGTCCGGCTCGACGCCGAGAACCGTGCATCCGGCCGCCTGGAAAGCGCGGGAGGAGATGCCGGTGCCACAGCCGGCGTCCACGATGGTCGTACCCGGGCTGATGGCCACGATCCGGTCGATCAGCGATTCCGGATAACGGGGGCGGGCGCGGTCGTACCGTTCGGCTTCCAGACCGAACCATTCCGCTGTCCGCCGACTGTCCTGCAATTCAGGAGGAGATGGGGGCATGACCTCACCATAGTTACGTTCGACGATGTCCATGTGCGGCGGGAATACCGGGCTCAGCCCAGCCGGGCGGCGCCCGCGTTGAGGATCGACAGCAGCGTCCGGGCCTGGACGTTGAGGTAGTGCCCATGCCCGGCCAGGGCGCCGAGCTGGCCCGGGGTGGCCCACTGGAAACCGGCCGGCGGCCGCATCGGGACCTCGTCGGCGACGTCGACGAAGAGGTAGCGGCTCTCCGCGTGCAGGAACCGGCCGCCCTCCTCGGAATGCAGGGTCTGGTACCGGATCCGCTCCGGTGGGGCGGCCAGCACCAGGTCCAGGAAGGCCGGCCGCTGCCCGGCCGGCAGGTGCGCCCAGTTGGCCGGATCGCACTGCACGGTCGGGGCCAGCTCGACGGTGTCCAGGAACCCGGCCTCGGCCTTCGCCTGGACCAGCAGGTGCGGCACCCCACCGATCTCGCGGACCAGGAAGGCGGTGACGCCGGTGCCGGTCGGCTCGATCAGCGGCTGCGTCCAGCCGGCCACCTCCCGGCTGCTCGCCTCGACGGCGACCGCGACCACCCGGAAGAAGCGGTCGTCGGCCCGGCGGATGGAGTCCCGGTCCCGGTCCCAGCCGGCCAGGCCGGACAGCGGCCGGCGCTCGATCACCGGCGACCACCGGGACCGTTCGACGGTGAACCAGGACTGCAGCTCCGCGTCGCTGTTCAGCGCGCCCGGCTCCGGCCCGGCCACCGGCAGGCAGGCGATCACCGTCCGGGAGTCCATGTTCACCACGTTGTCGGCCCGCAGCAGCTCACCGATCTGGCCCAGGGTGAGCCAGCAGAAGTCCTCGTGCGGCGCCACCTCGCCGGTCGCCTCGACGAGCATGTTGCGGTTGAACTTGCGGTAGAACCAGGCGCCGTGCTCGGACTGCAGCACGTCGGTGAGCACCCGGCCGCGGTCCGGGCCGGCGAAGTGCTCGAGGTAACGGACACCGGCCCCGCGGTGGACCCCGGTGTAGTTGCTGAAGGTGGCCTGCACGGTCGGCGACAGCTGCAGCAGGTTGCGGTTGCCCGGCTCCATCTTGGCCTGCAGCAGGAAGTGCAGGACCCCGTCGAACTCCTTCGCCAGGATGCCCAGGATGCCGACCTCCGGCTGCCGGATGATCGGCTGCTGCCATCCGCCGGTGTCCTCGCCGAGGCGGACGGAGAGCCCTTCGACGCTGAAGAACCGGCCGGTGCGGTGCACCAGATTGCCGGTACCCGGCGCGAACGACCAGCCGTCGAGGTCGTCCAACGCGATTCGGTCGACCCGGAACCGGTGCGCCCGGGCCCGGCCGGCCAGCCAGGCCGGGAAGTCGGCGGTCCGCATCGTGTGCCCCGCGGCGGTCTGCGCCGCCGAGCGCCGCAGCCGCTCCGGCAGGGTCCCGTCGACCCGGGGACGCAGCGCGACGGCCGCGGTCACGGCGCCGCCGCCTCGGCGACACAGCAGGCGACGGTACGCGCAAGCGCCTCGTCCAGCGGCACCCGCGGCCGCCAGCCGGTGACCGCCCGGAACGCCGACGCGTCGATGGTGACGCTGTGGAAGTCGCCGGCCTCGGCGTGCGCGGGCGGCGGCACCGACACCACCCGGACCGGTGGCTCGCCGGTCTCCGCGGCGACCAGCTTCGCCACCGTGGTGAACACCTCGCCCAGCGGCGATCCGTGACCGGAACCGATCAGCCAGGGTCGGCCGGCCAGGTTCTCCGCGTGGTCGGCCGCCGCCACGACGGCGCGGGCCACGTCGTCGATGTAGACCAGGTCGCGGCGGACCGTGCCGTCGTGCCACATGGTGATGTCCTGGCCGGCCACCGCGCGGCGCACCATCAGCGACACCACGCCCTTGTCCCGGGCGGTGGACCGGGGCCCGGCGCCGAAGACCGTCGGCAACCGGACCGGGACCGCCCGGACCACACCCTCGGCGTGCGCGGCCAGCAGGATCCGCTCGGCGGCCAGCTTCTGCCTGTCGTACTCCCCCGCCGGGCGGTCCGGCTCGCTGCCGTCCAGCACCGCACGATCGGAGGGACCGACCTGCGAGGCCGCACCGGTGAACACCACCCGCACCGGCGGGCCGGGACGGCGTACCGCGTCGATCAGATCCCGGACCAGGCCGACGGTGATCCGCTCGGCCGCGGCGTCGCCGTCGGCGACCCGCCAGGTCGTCGATCCGGCGATGTACGCCACGGCATGGATCACGATGTCCGCGCCGGCCACCGCCGCGGCCATCCGGCCCGGCTCGCTGAGGTCGGCGGCCAGCACCTCGACCTCGGCCACCGCGTCCGGCGGCACCGGGGCGGGGCGGCGGGACACCGCGCGGACCCGGATCGGGCGGGCGGCCAGCTCCCGCAGCACCGCGGAGCCGACGAAACCGCTCGCGCCGAGCAGCGCGACCAGGGGTGGTTTCACCGCCACAGCTTCGCCTCCACGTTCCGGCACAGCGTGTAGTCGTTCAGCAGACCACGGTCGCGGGCCTGGGCCAGCGTCGGCGCCACCGCGTCCCGTTCGGACTGCCGGATCTCGATGCCGTCCGGGACCGGCAGGCCGATCGCCGGGTCGAGCGGGGAGACCGCCAACTCGTTGGCCGGCACGTACCCCTCGGACATCAGGTACACGACCACCGAGTCGTCGCGCAGCGAGAGGAACGCGTGCCCCACGCCGACCGGGATGTACAGCGCCCGGGAGTTGTCGCCGGTGAGCTCGGTCGCCGACCAGCGGCCGAAGGTGGGCGAGCCGACCCGCAGGTCGACCAGGAAGTCCAGCACCTCGCCGTACGGGCAGTAGACGTACTTGGCCCGGCCGGGCGGGGTGGCCGTGTAGTGGATGCCGCGCAGCACGCCGCGGGCCGAGCGGTTGTGGCTCACGTCCCGGACCGGGAAGAGCGGGCGGTCCAGCGCCTCGGCGAACGCCGGATCCTGGTACGGCGAGGTGAACAGTCCCCGGGTGTCCGCGTACACCGCCGGGGTGAAGAGGAAGGCGCCGTCGATCGCGGTCGGCTCGACGGTGGCGGTCACAGCGTCTCCAGGACCGAGCGCAGCGCGTCGATGACCCGGTCCTGATCGGACTCGGTCAGCGACGGGTACATCGGCAGCGAGAAGATCTCCCCGGCGAGCGCCTCGGTGACCGGGAGCGAGCCGCGGGCGTACCCGAGATGGGCGAAACCGCTCATCGTGTGCACCGGCCACGGGTAGCTGATGTTCAGCGCGATGTCGTACTCGCGGAGCGCCTCGATGATCCGGTCGCGCTGGGGATGGCGGACCACGTACACGTAGAAGACGTGGGTGTTGCCGGGGTTGGTGGCCGGCAGCTGGAGGCCGCCCGGGCCGGTCAGGTCGCCGAGCCGCTGTTCGTAACGCCGGGCCACGGCGTTGCGCCCGGCGATGTAGTCGTCCAGGCGGGTCAGCTTGCGGCGCAGGATCTCGGCCTGGACCTCGTCGAGCCGGCTGTTCTGCCCCGGCGAGCGGACCACGTAGTAGACCTTGTCCATGCCGTAGTAGCGCAGCTGCTTGAGGTTGCGGTCGACCTCCGCGTCGTCGGTCAGCACCGCGCCGCCGTCGCCGTACGCGCCGAGCACCTTGGTGGGATAGAAGGAGAACGCGGCCGCGTCGCCCATCGTCCCGGCGATCCGTCCGTGGTGCCGGGCCCCGTGCGCCTGGGCGCAGTCCTCCAGGATCTTCAGGCCGTGCCGTCCGGCCAGGGCGGTCAGCGGCGCCATGTCGGCGCACTGGCCGTACAGGTGCACCGGGAGGATCGCCCGGGTCCGCTCGGTGACCACGCCGGCCACCTGGTCGACGTCGATCAGGAAGTCGTCGGCGCGGACGTCGACGAAGACCGGCGTCGCCCCGGTGGCGGCGATGGCCACCACCGTCGGCGCCGCGGTGTTGGAGACCGTGACGACCTCGTCACCGGGGCCGATGCCCAGCGCCTGCAGGCCGATGGTGAGCGCGTCGGTCCCGTTGTCCACACCGGTGCCGTGGGCCAGCCCGTGGTATGCGGCGAACTCCGCCTCGAACCCCCGGACGCTCTCGCCGAGCACCAGCTGCCCCGAACCGAAGACCCTCTGGACGGCGTCGAGGATGTCGTCCTTCTCCTTGGCGTACTCCGTCAGGTAATCCCATACACGCGTCGTCACTGGCTGGCTCCCGATCGTCGGAGGGCGGTCACTCGTCACACCGCGACCGGCGGCCGCTGCCGGTTGACCGCGTCGAACAGCAGTCGGGCGGCCACCGCGGTCCCGTCGGTACGGATCGTGCGGGCCAGCGCGGCGGCCCGGGCCCGGGTCTCCGGGGCCAGCGCCGTGGCGAGCCCGGCCGACAGCGAGTCCACCGTCGGTACCGGGCCGTCGTGCGCCACCCCGGCGCCCAGCCGGGCCACCCGCTCGGCGAAGTACGGCTGGTCGGTGTACTGCGCGATCACGATCTGGGGGCAGCCGGCCTGCGCGGCGGCGGTCACCGTGCCCGCGCCGCCGTGGTGGATCACCGCCGCCACCCGGCCGAACAGCAGCCGGAAGTTGGTCTCCCCGACCGCGAAGCAGTCGTCCCGGTCGTCCGGCGAGACCAGGTCGGCCCAGCCCTGGGAGAGCACCACCCGGCGGCCCCGTCCGCGGACCGCCGCGATCGCCGTCCGGGCCGTGTCACCGGTCTCCGAGGTGCTGCCGAACCCGACGTACACCGGCGGCGAACCGGCGTCCAGGAACGCCTCCAGCGCGGCGGGCAGCGGCCGGTCGTCCCGCAGGAACCAGGCGCCGGTCTGCACACCGCGGTGACCGGGCGGCAGCGGGGCCAGTGTCGGATCCGAGGCCAGCCAGGGCTGCTCGGTGTGGGCGTACCCGAAGACGTCGGCGACCGGCGGCAGGCCGAGTGCCGCCCGGCGGTCGTTGACCGCAGCGGCGAACCGCTCGTTGAACCGCTCGCGCCGCTGATCCCACAGCGTCTGGTGATCGGTCACGTCCGGATCGGTCGGCTCGTCCAGCGGCGGCCGGTGGTGCGGCGAGGGCAGGTACGCCGGGCTGTAGGCGGCGTAGAAGTACGGGACGCCGAGCTTCTCGGCCACCGACCGGACGGCCGCCGCAGCGGACAGTTCGGCGGTGGCCACCACCGCGTCACAGCCCTCGGCGGCCGCCGGGACCTGATCGAACTGCACCCCGACCTGGTCGGCGGTCATCCGGCGCTGGTCCACCGCGGTCGGCGGCGGCATGCCGTCGGTGAGCATCATCCGCATCGCGCCGCCGACCGGGACCAGCGGCACCCCGACCTCGGCCAGCCGGTCCGCCGACGAGGGCGGCGCGCACACCCGGACCTCCGCGTCGAGCGCCCGCAGCCGGGTCGCCAGCGCCACCACCGATTCGACGTCGCCCCGGCTTCCCGAGGTCGACAACAACACTCGCATGACGAATCCCTTCGCTAACGGTCACACGGAGAGGCGGGCCACGTCGGCCAGGATCCGGGCGGCCACCACCGTCCCGTCCGCGTCGACAGTGCCGGCCACGGCCGCCGCCCGGGCACGGGTCTCCGGCGCCAGCGCCGTGACCAGGGCAGCCGTGAAGGCGTCGAGATCCGGGGCCGGACCGTCGACGGCCGCGCCGATGCCCAGCTCGGCCACCCGGTCGCAGTAGTACACCTGGCCCACGATCTGGCGCACCACGACCTGCGGGACGCCGGCCCGGGTGGCCACGTGGGTGGTGCCGGTGCCGTCGTGGTGCACCGTGGCGGCGACCCGGCGGAACAGCGCCTGCAGGTTCACCTCGCCGACGGCGAGGCAGTCGTCGCGGTCGTCCGGCAGGGCCAGGCCGTCCCAGCCCCGGGACAGGATCACCCGGCGGCCCTGGGCGCGGACCGCCGCGACGGCCACCTCGGCGGCGTCGGCGGTGCCGGGCGAGCTGCCGAATCCGACGTACACCGGCGGCGTCCCGGCGGCCAGGAAGTCCGTCACCACGGGTGGCAGCGGCCGCGCGTCGGGCAGGATCCACGCGCCGGTCTGCACCGCCGCCAGGCCGGGCCGCAGCGGGGCCAGCACCGGGTCGGCGGCCAGCCAGGGCCGGTCGGTGCTGGTCCAGTCGACCAGGTTCGTCACCGGCGGCAGGCCGATCTCCGCCCGCCGGCGGTTGAGGACCCCGCCGAACAGCGTGTCGGCGCCCCGGTTGTACGCGGCCCGTTGCTCCGGGTCGAGCGCGGACGGCAGGTGGATCGGGCACAGGGCGACGTAGTAGTAGGGGATGCCGAGCTTCTCGGTCACCGACCGGACCGCGGCGGCGCCGGAGAGCAGGCCGGTGGCCACCACCGCGTCGCAGCCCTCGGCCAGCGCCGGGATCCGGTCGAACTGATCGGCGATCCCGGCGGCCGCCTCCTCCGGCCCGGGACGTTCCGGCCGGCTGATCGGGATCAGCGGAACGTCGGTCTCGGCCAGCCGCTCGGCGCTGTCCGGCGGGGCGCACAGCCGTACCTCCGCGCCCTGTGCCCGCAACCGCACCGCCAGCGCCACCAGCGGCTCGACGTCCCCGCGTGATCCGCAGGACCACAACAACACACGCATTCGCCTACCCCATTCCGTCGGGCGCGAGCCCCATCATGCTGAAGAGAGTCGATGTCCACGAGGCGTGTCCGAGTGACCGATCCGGACGCTTGGACACGCCTCGCCGCCGGTCACGAGTACGCGCAGATCTGGGTCCGGCTGTGGTCGCCGAGCAGCAGCCGGTGCGCCCGGGGCAGCCGCGGCGCCGGGGTGACCTCCACCTCGCGGCCGATCAGCGAGGCCTCGATCCGGCCCACCCCGCGGATCACCGAGCCGCCGAGCACCACCGAGTACTCCAGCTCGCTGTCGACGATCCGGCAGTCCTCGGCGACCGAGGTGAACGGGCCCAGGTAGGAGTCCTCGACCACCGAGCCGGCCCCGATGATGACCGGACCGACGATCCGGGAGCCCCGGACCACCGCGCCCGGCGCGACCGTCACCCGGCCGATCAGCTCGGAGTCGTGGACCGTCCCGGCCACCTCGGGTTCGAGGCCCTCCAGGACCAGCCGGTTGACCTCCAGGATGTCGGCGACGTTGCCGGTGTCCTTCCAATAGCCCTCGGTGATCGTGGTGACCACCGGCTGACCGGTGTTCATCAGCCCGGCGATGGCGTGGCTGATCTCCAGCTCGCCCCGGGCCGAGGGCGCGAGCCCGGCCACGATCGGGTGCACCGCAGCGGTGAAGAGGAAGACGCCGACCAGCGCCAGGTCGCTCTTCGGGTGCTCCGGCTTCTCCTCCAGGCCGATCAGCCGGCCCTCGACGTCCAGCTCGGCCACCCCGAACGCCCGCGGGTCGGCGACCTTGGTCAGCATGATCTGGGCGGCCGGGCGCTCCGCGCGGAACTGCTCCACCAGGTCGGTGATCCCGCCGATCAGGAAGTTGTCCCCCAGGTACATGACGAAGTCGTCGTCGCCCAGGAACTCCCGGGCGATGAGCACGGTGTGCGCCAGGCCGAGCGGGGCCTCCTGGGGCAGGTAGGTGACCTTGAGGCCCCAGTCCGACCCGTCGCCGATCGCGCGCTCGATCTCCTCGGCGGTGTCGCCCACCACGATGCCGACCTCGGTGATCCCGGCCGCGGCGATCGACTCCAGCACGTAGAAGATCACCGGTTTGTTGGCTATCGGGATCAGCTGCTTGGCGGACGTGTGCGTGATCGGCCGCAGCCGGGTTCCCGCGCCGCCCGCGGGTATCAGAGCCTTCACCTCATCGCTCCTGACGCTCCGGCCGGGGCCGGAGCTTCTCGGCGACGACCGCCCCGATCCGGGCCAGCGCCGCGGGTTGCACCATCTCGTAGTGGTTGGCCGGGATCTCGTGCGGCTCGACAGCGCCGCTGGTGACGTCGGCCCAGGTGTCGATGGCCACCGGGACCGGCAGGTGCGCCGGGCGGTCCTCGGTGGCCACGAAGAGCAGCACGTCGCTGGTGAACGGGGCAGCGGTGTGCTCCGGGCCGACCTTCCAGAGGTTGCGCATCACCGCCTCCAGGCGGGCCCGGGCCCCGGCGCCCTGGACCATCTGGCCGGCCAGCTCCAGCTCCTGCTGCTTGCGCTTCTCCAGGGCCTGCTCATCCCGGGCCGCCTCCTCGGTCACCGTGCCGACCGCGTTACGGCCCATGTAGACCGGGTACGCGTCGAGCAGCGCCAGCAGCCCGATCTCCTCAGCCTGTGCCTCCAGCAGCACCGTCATCGCCTGGGCGATCCGGCCGCCGAGGGACCAGCCGAGCAGGTGGTACGGCCCGGACGGCTGCAC
This sequence comes from Actinoplanes sp. NBRC 101535, assembly GCF_030269225.1. Taxonomy (NCBI): domain Bacteria; kingdom Bacillati; phylum Actinomycetota; class Actinomycetes; order Micromonosporales; family Micromonosporaceae; genus Actinoplanes; species Actinoplanes sp. NBRC 101535. The sequence continues at coordinate 154,978 of NZ_BSSY01000004.1, forward strand.
CGCGCGGATCTGCGCGACGTAGTCCGCGGCCATCTCCTCCACGCTCGCGGCCAGGGTCTCGGTCCGGGCCAGTCCACGGGCCTGCACGCCGTACACCGGCTGGTCGGCCGGCAGGTGCCGGAGCAGCGGCCCGTAGTTCCAGCTCAGTCCGCCGCTGGCGTGCACGCAGAACAGCGGCGGACGGTCCCCGCCGGTGCGCAGCGGCAGCAGCACCTCGTAGTCGCCGGTCTTCACCGTGGCGCCGGCGTCCCGCCGCTCCCCCACCACGACCAGCGACTTGGCGGCGGTCTTGCGGGCGAGCAGGCCGGTCCGCAGCATCCGGTGTCCCGGTGCCCCGAACGAGCAGGGCGTCGCGCCTTCGGCCGTCTCCACCGCCGGTCCGGTGATCCAGAGGTCGCCGACGACGCCCGGGGCGACCGGCTGCCGCCGGCCGTCGAGCAGGATCGCGCCGAGCGGGCCGTCCCCGGCCAGTGCGGTGACGGCCGCGGGGGCCGCCCCGGAGGACCAGCGGGCCGGCGCGACGGCCGGGCGCCCGCGTTCGGTCTCGTCCAGGAACAGGTCCAGGTCGCCGATCCGCCGCCGGGGGTCCTCCGCCACCTGTTCCAGGACGCGGACCAGGCGCCGGGCCAGCGCCGCGGCGGTGTCCTCGTCGAACAGGTCGGTGGCGTAGTGCAGCGCGCCCTCGATGCCGTTCAGCTCATCGTCCTCGTCCCGGCATTCCACCAGCCGGAACGCGAGATCCAGCTCGATCGCCGTGACGGCTGCGGGCTCGGTGACGGTACGCAGCGCCGGCAGCTCCGCCGCGTCCCACGCGGCGCTGTCCTGTTCGTCCACCTCCAGCCCGACCTGGAACACCGGGTGCCGGGCGAGCGAGCCCGGCAGGTCCAGCAGCTCCGGGATCCGCTCGAACGGCACGTCCAGGTGCTGGCGTGCCTCCCGGACCCCCTCCTGGACCCGGGCCACGACCTCCAGGAAGGTCGGGTCCGCCGACAGGTCGGTCCGGACCGCGAACGGCCGGGCGAACGGGCCGACCATCGGTTCCAGCTCGATCAGGTCCTCGTCGCGGGGCAGCGTCGTGCCGATCACCAGGTCGTCGCCGGCGCCGTACCGCGACAGCAGCACGGCGAGCGCGGCCTGCAGGGTCTGGGCGGTGTCCGCGCCGGCGCCGGCCACCGCCGCGGCCAGCCGGGCGTGTGCCGCGGCGTCCAGGCGCAACGCGACCGCACCGGCCCGGCGGGACGGGACGGCCGGGCGGGGACGGTCGAACGGCAGCACCGTCTGTTCGGCGATGCCGGCCAGGTGGTTGCGCCAGAAGCTCGACTCGTCGCTGATCAGGCTGCCCTCGTCACGGGCGCCGTCGAGCAGACGCTGCTCCCAGATCGCGTAGTCGGCGAACTGCAGGGCCAGCGGGGCGCGCTCCGGGGCCCGGCCGGAGCGCCGGGCACCGTACGCCGCCGCGAGGTCCCGGAAGTACACGTCCATCGAGTCGTCGTCGGCGGCGATCCGGTGCACCGTCACCGCCAGCACGTGCTCCCGCTCGGCCGTCGCGAACAGTGCGCAGCGCCAGGGCAGATCCCGGGTGAGGTCGAAGAGCCGCTCCCGGTGTTCGGCGAGCAGCCCCGGAAGGTCCTCCTCGCCGGCCGGGACGGGGGTCAACCGGACCGTCCCGGTGGCGTGGACGCGCTGGTGGACGCTCTGCGCGTCACCGGGGAACGTGGTCCGCAGGATCTCGTGACGGGCCGCGACGTCACCCAGCGCGGCCTCCAGCGCGGGAACGTCCAGCCGGCCGCGCAGGCGCAGCACCACCGTGAGATGCCGGCCGGCGGTCTCCTCCCCGGGCCGGGCCAGCAGCCAGGCGCGCAGCTGGCGGGCGGAGAGCGGCACCCGCTCGGGCCGGGTGACCGCCTCCAGGGCGGGACGCGACTTGGCGGCCAGTGCCCGGGCCACGCCGGCCGGGGTGGGCGAGGAGAACAGCTGGCGGATCGGCAGGTCCGCGCCGAGCTCCTCCCGGATCCGGGCGATCAGCCGCATCGCCAGCGCGGAACTGCCGCCCAGGTCGTGGAAGGCGTCGTCGACACCCACCCGCTCGACGCCGAGGATCTCGCCGTACAGGTCGCAGAGCACCTTCTCGGTGGCGCTCTCCGGCGCCTTCCCGGCCGGCCGGCCGGCGAGGTCCGGGTCGGGCAGCGCCCGGCGGTCCACCTTGCTGTTCGTGGTGAGTGGGAAGCTGACCATCCCGATGATCGCCACCGGGACCATGTAGACGGGCAGGACCAGGCCCATCCGCCGCCGGATCTCCTCGGTGTCCACCTCGCCGGACTCGCCGACGACGTAGCCGACCAGGCGCCGCTCCCCCCGACGGTGCTCGCGGGCCACCACGACCGCCTCGCGGACGCCGGGCTGGGCGGCCAGGACCGCCTCCACCTCGGCGAGCTCCACCCGGTAGCCGCGGATCTTCACCTGGTCGTCGGCGCGCCCGAGGAACACCACCTCGCCGCCCGCGGTCCAGCGCGCCAGGTCGCCGGTGCGGTACATCCGTTCGCCGTCACGGAACGGGCAGGCCACGAACCGTTCGGCGGTCTGGTCCGGCCGGGACTGGTAGCCACGGGCCAGGCCGGTGCCGGCGATGTACAGCTCACCGGCGACACCCGGCGCGACCGGCCGCAGGAACGCGTCCAGGATGTAGATCATCCGGTTGGCCATCGGACGGCCGATCGGCAGCTCGGTCCCGAGCGTCTCGCCGGGTTCGATCGGCTTCCAGGTCGCGCAGAGGGTGGTCTCGGTCGGCCCGTAGGTGTTGCGCACCCGCAGGGCGGGCTGGGCCGCCCGCAGGTTCGCCACGGTGTGTGCGGCGACCACGTCACCGCCGGTCCCGACCTCGCGGATACCCGCGAAACAGTCCGGGGACGCCTCGGCCAGGGCGCGGAAGGTCCCGGCGGTCAGGTGTACGGCGGTAGCACCCCGTGCCGCCGCCTGCCGGATCCCGGCGGCGTCCACCACTCCGGGCTCGGCGACCAGGATCCGGCCGCCGGTGACGAGCGGCACCCACATCTCGTACAGCGAAGGGTCGAAGACGTGGGTCGCATGCATCAGCACCCCGTCGTCCGGGCCGAGCCGCCAGCCGGGGTCGCCGGCCAGTCCGGCCACCGCACCGTGCGGGACGGCCACCCCCTTGGGGACACCGGTGGAACCCGAGGTGTACATGACGTACGCCAGGTCGCCGGCGGTCAGCCGGAGCTCCGGGGCCGGACCGCGGTCCTCGACCTCGTCCAGGAAGACGACGGAGGCAACCTCCGGCAGCCCTTCGGCCGTGTCCCGGGTGCAGACGACGGTCGTGACCGCGGCATCGGCGAGGATGAAGGCGATCCGTTCCGGCGGATAGGCGACGTCCACCGGGACGTACGCCGCGCCCGCCTTCCAGATCCCGAGGAACAGGGTCAGCAGGTCGGCGGACCGTTCCACGGCCACCCCGACCCGGTCACCGCGGCGGACGCCCCGGCTCGCGAGGTATCCGGCCGTCCGGTCCGAGGCCCGGTCGAGCTGGGCGTACGTGAGATCGGCGCCGTTCGCGTCGGTGACCGCGACCGCGTCCGGCGTCGCGGCCACCTGCTCGCGGAACATCGCCGGCACGGACTCCCCCGGCACCGGGGCGGCGGTCGCGTTCCACTGCTCGACCACGGTGGCCCGGTCGGCGGCGGTCAGCAGCGTCAGCCGGCCGACCGGCACGCCCGGGTCGGCGACCAGGGTCTCCAGGATGCGGGTCAGCGCCTCCAGCACCGACCGGGCGACCGTCCCGGCGAACAGGCCCCGGTCGTAGTAGAGGATCAGCGGCATCCGCTCCCCCGGCCCGCTGACCAGGGTGAACGGGTAGTGCGAGGAGTCGCGCCCCTTCTGCACCGGGCGCAGGACCAGGCCGTCGTCAGCCGATCCGTCGATGCCGGTCCGCGGGAAGTTCTCATAGATGACCAGGGTGTCGAAGACCGCCCCGGCGCCGGCCGCGGCCTGCACCTGCTGCAGTCCGAGGTGCTGGTGGGCGCCGAGCGCCGACTGCCGGCGCTGCAGGTCGGCGAGCAGGTCGGCGAACCGCCGGCCGCCGTCCAGCCGGACCCGGACCGGCAGGGTGGTGAGCAGCATGCCGACCATGGCCTCCACCCGGGCCAGCTCGGCCGGCCGGCCCGAGGAGGTGGATCCGAACACCACGTCGGTACGCCCGGACAGCTGCGCCAGCACCACCGCCCAGGCGCCCTGCACCACGGTGTTCATCGTCAGGTCCCGGCTGCGGGCCAGCCGGTGCAGTCCCTCGGTCAGCTCCGGGGACAGCTCAGTCAGCGCGGTCTCGATCTCCGGCACCCGGGCCGGGTCGGCCGGGGCCACGGTGGTCGGGCCGTCCAGCCCGGCGAGCGCGTCCCGCCAGGCCGCCCGGGCGGCGTCCTTGTCCTGCCGGCCCAGCCAGGCCAGGTAGTCCCGGTACGACACCGGGGCCGGCAGCCCGGACGCGTCCCCGCCGGCCGCGTAGATCGCGGCCAGCTCGCGGTGCAGGATCGGCATGGACCAGCCGTCCAGCAGCACGTGGTGCAGGGTGTGCACGAGCCGGTGGGTCTCCGGGCCGAGCCGGATCAGGTGCAGTCTCATCAGCGGCGCCGACTCCAGCCGCAGGCGTTCGGCCGTCTCCTCGCCGGCCAGCCGGGCCACCTCGCCGTCGGCGATGTCAGCGGGCAGCCCGGACAGGTCGGTCTCCCGCCACGGCAGCGTCACGTCACGCTGGATGACCTGCACCATCTGGGCGCCGCTGACGTACCGGAAGCAGGCCCGCAGCGCGGCGTGCCGGTCCACCAGCGCCTGCCAGGAGGCCCGCAGCCGTGCGGTGTCCAGCGGACCGTCGATGCCGTAGACGGACTGCACCGTGTACGTGTCCGGGCCCTCGGTGTCCAGGGCCGTGTGGTAGAGCATGCCCTCCTGCAGCGGCGAGAGGGGCCAGACGTCCTCCACGCTGGAGCGGGGTCTGGTACGGCTGTCGTCAACGGTCACGATCTGCTCCGGTCTCGAGTCGGTCCATCTGTTCGGGCGAGAGCGCCACGAGCGGGCCGGCCGGGGATGCCGGCACCGGGTCGGCACCGCCGGCCGGGAGCTCCTTGACCAGCGCCGCCAGCCGTTCCGGCGTCTTCTCGTCGAAGACCTGCCACGGGGTCAGTTCCAGTCCGTCCCGGCGGGCCCGGGTGGACAGCTGCATCGAGGTGATCGAGTCGCCGCCGAGTTCGAAGAAGCTGTCCTCGGCGGACACCTGCTCCAGGCCGAGCACCTCGGCGAACAGCGCGCACAGCCGGGCCTCCAGGGCGGTCCGCGGGTCCCGGCCGGACGACGCCCCGGCGTGGTCGGGGGCCTGCAGCCGCCGGTGGTCGACCTTGCCGTTCGGGGTCAGCGGCATCGTCTCCAGCGGCACGAACGCCGCCGGCCGCAGGTGCTCGGGCAGGTGCGCGGCCGCCCGCTCGCGCAGGTCCGCGATCAGCGCGGCGGGATCGCCGGCGCCGGCCGCCGGGACGACGTAGGCCACCAGCTGCTTCTCGCCCGGCCCGTCCCGGCGGGCGACGACCACCGCCTGCGCGACGCCCGGGTGGCCGGCCAGCACCGCCTCGATCTCGGCCGGCTCGATCCGGTAGCCGCGGACCTTGACCTGGGCGTCGGCCCGGCCGACGAAGATCAGCTCGCCGTCCGGGGTCCAGCGGGCCCGGTCCCCGGTGCGGTACATCCGGCCGCCCGCGGTGTACGGGTCGGCGACGAACCGCTCGGTGGTCAGGCCGGGCCGGCCGAGATAGCCGCGGGCCAGGCCGGCGCCGGCGACGTACAGTTCGCCGGTCGTGCCCGGCGGGACCGGCTGGAGGAAGTCGTCCAGCACGTACGCCCGCATGTTGCGGATCGGGCCGCCGATCGGCACGGCGTCGCGCCCCGGGACCAGCGGCGCGCTCATCGTCGCGCAGACCGTCGTCTCGGTCGGGCCGTACCCGTTGATCATGTGGCGGGTCCCGGCCCAGCGGTCCGCCAGCGCGGGCGGGCACGCCTCACCGGCCACGATCAGCGTCCTCAGGTGGTCCGGCAGCTCGTCCTCGACGGCCAGCACGCTGGGCGGCACGGTCACGTGGGTGATGTCCCACCGGCGCAACGCGTCGCCCAGCGACACCCGGGGCGGCATGGTCGCCGGGTCGGCCAGCACGATCGTGCTGCCGGAGAGCAGCGCCATGCACACCTCGGAGATCGCGGCGTCGAACCCGAGCGCGGCGAACTGCAGCACCCGCGAACCCGGTGTCACCTGAAAACGCTCGATTTGGGCGCTCGCCAGGTTGCCCAGACCCGCGTGGGTGACCAGGACACCCTTGGGGACGCCGGTCGACCCGGACGTGTAGATCACGTACGCGCCGTCGCCGGCCGCCACCCGGGGCAGCCCCACATCCGGGGTGTGTTGACTTGCGGCGTCCTGAGCGCCCGAACTCAACACACCCGAGGAGGTGTGTTGAATAGCGGCGCCCTCAGCGCCCGAACTCAACACACCCGAAGAAGCGTGTTGAATAGCGGCGCCCTCAGCGCCCGAACTCAACACACCCGAGGAGGTGTGTTGAATAGCGGCGCCGTGAACGCCTGAACTCAACACACCGGGGCGGGCGGGCGGGGTCAGCACCGGGCCGGCGAAGTCCACCCGGGTCCGCGCCGTGCACACCAGAGCCTGCGGTCCGGCGTCGGCCAGCATCAGGGCGATCCGCTCGCCGGGGTAGTCCGGGTCGATCGGGACGAAGACCCCGCCCGCCAGCGACACCCCGAGCAGGGCCACCACCAGCTCCGCCGACCGTTCCACCAGCACGGCCACCCGGCTCTCCCGCCGGACGCCGGCGCTCACCAGCCGCCGGGCCAGGGCCTCCGCCTCGTCGCGTAGCTCGCCGAAGGTCAGGCTCCGGGCGTCGTCGGTGACCGCCGGGGCGTCCGGAGTCCGGTCCGCCTGCCGGCGGAACAGCACCGGCAACGGCTCCGGGGTGTACGCCGTGCCGGTCCGGTTCCAGGTGTGGACCACCCGTTCCCGGTCCGCCGTGCCGATCATGCCGATCCGCCCGACCGGGATCGCCGGCTCGGCCACCACCTGTTCCAGGGCGGCGACGATCGCCGCGTGCATCGCCGCCACGCGTCCGCTGTCGAAGACGTCCGGCCGGAAGATCAGTTCGCCGTGGACGCCGCCGTCCTCGGACGCCCGCAGCGACACCGGGTAGTGCCCGCTGTCGTCCGGGATGCCCGCCGGCCGCATCACCAGCGTGTCCGGGCCCTGCGGCGACTCCGGCGGGCGGGGGTAGTTCTCGAACACCACGATGGTGTCGAACGCCGCGCCGGGACCGGCCACCTGGGTGATCTCGCTCAACCCGAGGTGCTGGTGGGCCATCATCGTGACCTGGCGGCGTTGCAGACCGGCCAGCATGTCCAGGAACGGCTCGCCGCCGTCCAGCGTGACCCGGACCGGCAGGGTGTTCATGAACAGGCCGACCACCGAGCCGACGCCGGGGATCTCCGGCGGGCGGCCGGCCACCGCGGTGCCGAACACCACGTCGTGGCGGCCGGTCAGCCGGGCCAGCAGCAGCGCCCAGATCCCCTGGAACAGGGTGTTCATCGTGACGCCGTGCCCGCGGGTGAACGCGGCCAGACGCCGGCTGAGGTCCTCGTCCAGGGCGAACCGCAGCCGGTCCGGCGCGAGCGGTGTGGTGATCGCGTCCGGCGGCACCACGTGGGTAGCCTCGTCGAGCCCGGCCAGCGCGGCCGCCCACGCCCGGTGTGCGCCCTCCTTGTCCTGGCGGGCGAGCCAGGTGAGGTAGTCCCGGTAGGAGGCCGGCGCCGGCAGGTCCCGGCCGTGGCCGCCGGCGTGGTAGGCCGCCAGCACCTCGGCCGTCACCACCGGCAGCGACCACCCGTCGCAGGAGATGTGGTGCGAGGCGAAGGCCAGCCGGTGGCTGCGGTCGCCGATCCGGGCCAGGTGCAGGCGGACCAGCGGGCCCCGGGTCAGGTCGAACCGTTCGTCGTGCAGCTCCGCCGCGAGCCTGTCGAACGCGGCCAGCGCCTGCTCCTCGGGCAGGTGCGACAGGTCGGTCTCCTGCCAGGGCAGTGCCACCCGACCGGCGATCGCCTGCACGGCGGTGCCCGACTCCAGCTGGTGGAAGCTCGCCCGCAGCGCCGGATGCCGGTCGACGACGGTCTGCCAAGAGGCGCGCAGGCGGGCCACGTCCAGTGGTCCGTCCAGGGCGATGGTGCGCATGCCCGCGTACACGTCCGGTCCACGCTCGTCGGCGGCGTGGAACAGCAGGCCCTCCTGCAGCGGCGAGAGCGGCCAGACGTCGGCCAGGCCGGGCACCGCGGCCTCGATCTGCTCGATCTCCGGCTGGGTCAGCGCGATCGACGGGAAGTCGGACGGCGTGTGCCCGCCCGCGCCCGGGGCGCCGGCGTGTGTGGCCAGCCGGGACAGCGCGGTCAGCCAGGCCGTCCCGAGCGCCTCCGCCCGCGCCGCGGTGAGGATCCGTCCGGCCCAGGTGACGGTCAGGTCGAGCCGGGGGCCGTCGGCGGTGTCCAGGACGACCGCGTCGATCTCCACCACGTGCCGCAGCGGGGTGTCCGGGTCCGCGGCGCCGCCGATGCTCCCGATCGCCTGCCAGGGCGTCACGTCAGCGGCCGGCCGGGCGCTGAACCGGCCCAGGTAGTTGAAGCCGATCTCCGGGGCGGGGAGCGCCGCCAGCACCGGCCCGGTCCCGGCGTCGAGGTGCCGCAGCATCCCGTAGCCGAGGCCGCCGTCCGGCGCCGCCCGCAGGCTCTCCTTGGCCGCCGTCAGCAGCCGGCCGGGTGAGCCGTCGCCGTCCAGGCGGACCGGGCGTACGTCGGTGAACCAGCCGACGGTCCGGGACGGGTCCAGCCCGTCCAGGGCCTGTCGGCCGTGGCCCTCGACGTCGACCACGACCGCCGGGCCGCCGAGTGCGCCGGCCAGGCCCGCCAGCAGCACCTCGTGCACGCCGCAGTGGAAGGCCGTGGTGGCCTTCTCCACCAGGACGGCCGCCTGCTCCGGCGGCACGGTCCAGGAACGGCGCCCTGCGGTGGCGATGGTGTCCCGGGCCGGGTCCAGCGCACCCCAGCGCGGGGCGTCCCGGTCCAGGACCGCGGTCCACTCGCCCAGTTCGGCGGTACGGGCCGCGGCCTGCACCGCGAGGGTCCGGGCCCAGCGCCGGAAGGAGACGTCCGGCGGATCGAGCTCCGGGTCCCGGCCGGCGGCCAGCGCCTCGTACGCCGTCCGCAGGTCGGGCAGCAGGATCCGCCAGGACACCGCGTCGACCACCAGGTGATGGGCGACGATCACCAGCCGGCCGTCCCGTCCCGGGCCGGCGTCCAGCCACACCATCCGGATCATCACGCCGGCCGCCGGATCCAGCTTCCCGGCGGTCTCCGCCGCCCAGCGGTCCGCCTCGTCCGCGGGCGCCTCGACCCGGTCGAGCAGGCCGGCGGGCCGGACGCCCCGCCCGGGCACCACCAGCCGGGGCTCGTCGCCGTCCAGGTCGACCCGGGCGCGCAGCATGTCGTGGGTGTCGATCACCGCGCCCAGCGCCGCCGCCAGCGTCTCCGGGGCGAGGCCCGCCGGCGCGGCCACCGTCATCCACTGGGCCGGGCCGGGCCTGGTCACCGCGCCGGGTCCGCCGTCGAGCAGCGCCCGGGTCACCGGCGTCCACGGGACCTCGCCGGTCCCGTCGTCCGGTCCGGACCGTACCGGGCCGCTCCGCTCGGCGACGGCCGCGAGACCGGCCGGGGTGCGCTGTTCGAAGACGTCCTTCGTGCCGAAGACCACACCCTCCCGGCGGGCCCGGGCGGCCAGCTGCATCGACAGGATGGAGTCGCCGCCCAGCTCCAGGAAGCTGTCCTCGGCGCCGACCCGCTCCAGGCCGAGCACCTCGGCGAACAGGTCGCAGAGAACCCGTTCGCCGTCGGTCCGCGGGGCACGGCCGGCCGTGGTCGCGGTGGCCTCCGGGGCGGGCAGGGCGGCCCGGGCGACCTTGCCGTTCACCGTCAGTGGCAGCGCGTCCAGGGTGACCAGCACGGCCGGGACCATGTACTCCGGCAGCACCATGCCCAGTCGCTCCCGGATCAGGGCCGGGTCCGCACCGGTCACCACGTACCCGATCAGGCGGCCGTCACGGGCCACCACCACCGCCTCGTCCACCTCCGGCTGCGCGGTCAGCGCCGCCTCGACCTCACCCGGCTCCACCCGGTAGCCACGAATCTTCACCTGGCCGTCGGCCCGCCCGGCGAACAGCAACTCCCCGGCGGCGGACCGGCGGGCCAGGTCGCCGGTCCGGTACATCCGCTGCCCGGGCACGGACGGGTCGGCGACGAACCGCTCGGCCGTCGCGCCGGGAGCACCGGTGTAGCCGTGCGCCAGGCCGGCTCCGGCGAGGTACAGCTCACCGGTCACGCCCGGGGCCACCGGCTGCAGGAACGCATCGAGCACGTACGCCCGCCGCCCGGCCAGCGGCGTGCCGATCGGCAGCACGTCACCGGCCGCCACCCCGGGCTCGACCAGGTGCCAGGTGGCGCAGAGAGTGGCCTCGGTCGGCCCGTACAGGTGCCGGATCCGCACCTCGGGGCAGGCCGCGCGGACCTGGGCGACGGCGGCCGCCGGCACCTCGTCCCCACCGGTCAGCACCTCGCGCAGGCCGCGGAACACCTCCGGCGCGGCCGCCGCGAGCGCCCGGAAGGCCCCGGCGGTCAGGTGAGCGGTGGTCACGCCGTTCCCGATCGCGTCGCGCAGCCGTTCGGCGTCGACGGCGCCCGGCGCGGCGATCCGCACCCGGGCGCCGGCCACCAGCGGCGCCCAGATCTCGAAGAGGGACGCGTCGAAGGCGTGCGCGGCGTGCATCAGCACCACGTCGTCGGGGGTGAGCGCCCAGCCCGGGTCGCCGGCCAGCGCCGCCACGCTGCGGTGCGGCACCGCGATGCCCTTCGGCGTGCCGGTGGACCCGGACGTGAACATCACGTACGCGGTGTCGTGCGCTCCGGCGGTGAACTCCGGCACCGGGAAGGACGCCGGCTCGTCGGCGGGAACCGGCGTGATCCGGTCCGCGGGAACCGGCGTGATCCGGTCCGCGGGAACCGGCGTGATCCGGTCCGCGGGGACCAGCGTGCTCCGGTCAGTGGGGACGGGTGTGATCCCGGCCGGCACCGCGTCGGCTGTCGCCGCCGAGCAGAGCGCCACCGTGACGCCTGCGCCGGTCAGCGTCGCCGTGATCCGGTCGGCGGGGTGGTCCAGGTTGACCGGCACGTAGGCCGCGTTCGCCTTCCAGGCCGCGAGGAACGCGACGATCAGGTCCGCGCCGCGGCGCATCACCACGCCGACGTGGTCGCCGCGCCGGACGCCCGCGCCGGCCAGCCGCCCGGCCAGACGGTCCGATTCCCGGTCCAGGTCGGCGTAGGTCAGGGTGCGGTCTCCGTCGGCGACAGCGACCGCGTCCGGGGCGGTCCGCGCCCGGCGCCGGACGGCGGTCACCACCGAGGGGTCACCGGCCGGCGCGGCCGGGCCGGTCAGGGCAAGCGCGGTCGCGCCGGTCACCGCCAGCCGGCCGACCGGCAGCGACGGTTCCGCCACCACGCGGGTCAGCACCCGCAGCACCTGCCGGGCGACCTCGGCGGCCGTCTCCGCGGCGATCCGGTCCGGCCGGTAGGAGACCCGGATCCCCAGCCGCCGGCCGGGGCTGACGCTCATCGTCAGCGGGTAGCCGGTGCCGGTCCGGGTACTGACCCCGCTGATCACGACGCCGCCCTCGGCGCCGAGCCCGGTCGCCTCCATCGGGTAGTTCTCGACCATCACGATGGTGTCGAAGGTCGCGCCCGGGCCGGCCGCCCGCTGGATCTCCGGCAGGCCCAGGTGCTGGTGCCCGATCAGCGCGGACTGACGGCTCTGCAGGTCGGTGAGCAGGTCCAGCACCGGCCGGCCGCCGTCCAGGCGGACCCGGACCGGGACGGTGTTGATGAACATGCCGACGGTCCGCTCGACGTCCGGCACCTCGGCCGGGCGGCCGGACACCACCGTGCCGAACACCACGTCGGTCCGGGCGGCCAGCCGGGCCAGCACCAGCGCCCAGGCGCCCTGCACGACGGTGCTCAGCGTCAGCCCGTGTGCCCGGGCGAATCCGGTGAGGTCGCCGGTCTCCTCCTCGGTGAGCCGGGCGGCGTACTCCTGCGGCAGGCCCGGCGTGGCGGCGGCGCCCGCGTCCACCAGGGTCGGCTCGTCGGCGCCGGCCAGTTCGGCGCGCCAGGCCGCCCGGGTCGCCTCCCGGTCCTGACGGCTCAGCCAGGCCAGGTAGTCGCGGTAGGAGGGGGCCGCGGACCGGAGCGGGTCACCCGCGTACGCGGCCGACATCTCGCCCAGCAGGACCGGCGTCGACCAGCCGTCCAGGACGACGTGGTGCGAGGTGACCACGAGCCGGTGCCGGTCGTCGGCGAGACGGATCAGGAGCAGCCGGATCAGCGGCGCGGTGGTGACGTCGAACCGGGTCGCCCGGTCCTCGGCGAGGAGGCGTTCCACCTCCGCCTCGCCGGCCGCCGCGGCGTCCACCATCCGCCAGGGGACCTCCACCCCGGCCACGATCACCTGGACGGTCTCGCCGGTCTCCCGCCGGTGGAACGCGGCCCGCAGCGACTCGTGCCGGGCGAGCAGCACGGTCCACGCGGCGCGCAGCCGGTCCGCGTCGAGCGGCCCGTCCAGGTCGAGGATCCGCTGGCTCTGGTAGACGTCGGCGCCGTCCTCGTCGAGGGAGCGTTCGAAGAGCATGCCGGCCTGCAGCGGGGACAACGGCCAGATGTCGGTCAGTCCGGGAGCGGCGGCGGTCAGCTCGGCCACGTCGCGCCGGCTCACCGTGGCCAGCGGGAAGTCGGACGGGGTGTGCCCGCCCGCGCCCGGCGTGGCGGCGTGCCCGGCCAGGCCGGTCAGCATCTCCAGCCAGGCCTGTCCGAGCAGTTCCACGGTGACCGGGGCGAGGTCCCGGCCGTTCAGCGTGAGACGCAGCCGGGGGCCGTCCGGGGTGTCCTGGACGTCGGCCCCGGCCTCCAGGGGGTGGGCCGGGTCCGGGTCCGGCCCGGCACCGGGCGCGCCCTCACGGACCTGCCACTCGGTGACGTCGTCCGGGACGGCGGACCGGCCGAGGTAGTTGAACCCGATCCGCGGGACCGGCAGCGCGGCCAGCCGGGCGCCGGTCTCCGGGTTGAGATGGCGCAGCAGCCCGTAGCCGAGCCCGTCGCCGGGCGTGGCCCGGACCTGCTCCTTCACCGTCCTGAGCAGCTCGCCGGGGTCGGCAGCCGGGTCGATGCCGGCGACGTCCAGGCGGACCGGGTGGACGCTGGTGAACCATCCGACGGTACGCAGCAGATCCTCGCCACCGGCGGCGTGCCGCCCGTGGCCCTCGACGTCGACCAGCACGGCCGTGTCGTCGCCGCGCCAGTGGGTCACCGCCGCGGCCAGGCCGGCCAGCAGCACCTCCGGGATGCCGCAGTGGAAGGCGGCCGGCGCCCGGGCGAGCAGGTCGCGGGCCGCCGGCCCGGACAGGGTCGCGGACCAGGTGTGTGCCTGTCCGGCATGCTCGCCGAGCGGTTCGGCGGCGGCACCGTCCAGCACCGCGATCCAGTGATCGATCTCGGCCACGGTGCTGCTGTCGTGCGCCTGGTCGACGAGCTGCCGGGCCCACCCGCGGAACGAGGTCGCCACCGGCTCCAGCTCCGGGGCCCGGCCGGAGGCCAGCGCGTCGTACGCCGCCCGCAGGTCCGGCAGCAGGATGCTCCAGGAGACCGCGTCGACCACCAGATGGTGCGCCACCAGGGCCAGCCGGCCGGGCACGCCGTCGCCGGCGTCGATCCACACCGCGCGCAGCATCGTCCCGGCCGCCGGGTCGAGCGTGCCGGTCGCCGCCGCGGCCTGCTGGTGGGCGGCGTCGTCGAGGTCCCCGGTCCCGGCCGGCACCCGGGTGATCAGGCCGGCGGCGTCCACCGTGCCCGGGCCGGGCACGGTCAGCGTGCCGGTGGAGGCCACCCGGGCGCGCAGTACGTCGTGGGTGTCGAGCACCGCTCGCAGGGCGCCGGTCAGCAGGCCGGTGTCGAAGCCGGCCGGGGTGACGACGACCCGCGCCTGGGCGAAGCCGGGACGTGCCGCGGCGTCGCCGAGGGCCAGCATCACCGGCGTCCACGGGACCTCCCCCCGGCCGTCGCGGGCCGGCCGGTCCGTGGTGAGCGTGTCCGGTGCCAGGGCGGCCAGGCGTTCCGGCGTACGGTGCTCGAACACCTGCCGGGGCGTCAGCGGGAGGCCGGCCCGGCGGGCCCGGGCGGCCACCTGCATCGACGTGATCGAGTCGCCGCCGAGCGCGAAGAAGCCGTCCTCGACGCCGACCCGCTCCAGGCCCAGCACCTCGGCGAACACCGTGCAGAGGAGCTGCTCGGCCGGGGTGGCCGGGGCACGGCCCGGTCCTGCCGGGGTGAAGTCCGGATCGGGCAGGGCGGCCCGGTCCACCTTGCCGTTGACGGTGAGCGGCAGGGACTCCAGTGGCCGGATCACCGCCGGGACCATGAACTCGGGCAGCGTCGCCGCCAGCCGGTCCCGGATCAGGGTGGGGTCGGCGCCGGTCACCACGTACCCGATCAGGCGGCCGTCACGGGCCACCACCACGGCCTCGTCCACCTCCGGCTGCGCGGTCAGCGCCGCCTCGACCTCACCCGGCTCCACCCGGTAGCCACGGATCTTCACCTGGCCGTCGGCCCGCCCGGCGAACACCAGCGCGCCCTCGGCGGTCCGGTACGCGAGGTCGCCGGTCCGGTACATCCGCTGCCCGGACGCGGACGGGTCGGCCACGAACCGCTCAGCTGTCAGATCGGGCCGGCCCAGATAGCCGCGGGCGATCCCGGCCCCGGCCAGGTACAGCTCCCCGGTGGTCCCGGGCGGCACCGGCTGCAGGAACGCATCGAGCACGTACGCCCGCCGCCCGGCCAGCGGTGTGCCGATCGGCAGCACGTCACCGGCCGCCGCCCCGGGCTCGATCAGGTGCCAGGTGGCGCAGAGAGTGGCCTCGGTCGGCCCGTACAGGTGCCGGATCCGGACCTCCGGGGCGGCCCGGCGGACCCGCCGTACCGCGGCGAGCGGCACCGCATCGCCGCCGGTCAGCACCTCGCGCAGGCCGGCGACCGATTCCGGTGACTCCTCGGCCAGCACCCGGAAGGCGCCGGCGGTCAGGTGCGCGGCGGTCACGCCCGCGGCCACGTACCCGGCCAGGGCCTCGCCGTCCACCACGCCCGGGCCGGCGATCCACACCCGGGCACCGGAGAGCAGCGGCACCCAGATCTCGAAGAGCGCGATGTCGAAGGCGTACGAGGCGTGCATCAGCACGGTGTCGCCCGGTCCGATCCCCCAGCCGGGCTCGCCGGCCAGCGCCGCGACGTCGCCGTGTGTCACCGCGACGCCCTTGGGCACGCCCGTCGAGCCGGACGTGTACATCACGTAGGCGAGATCGCCGGCGCCGGCCGGGACGGTCAGCGGGTCGCCGCCGGCCACCGCCTCCCGGGTCGCCGGATCGTCCAGCACGATGGCGCCGGGCGCGGCGTCCCGGTACGCGCTCGTGCACACCGTGGCGACCGGCGCGGCGTCGGCCAGCATCAGCGCCACCCGCTCGGCCGGGTAGGCCGGGTCCACCGGGACGAACGCCGCGCCGGCCCGCCAGACGGCGAGCAGGGTGGTGATCAGGTCGGGTGAGCGGTCCATCAGCACCGCCACCCGGTCACCGCACCGGACCCCGTGCCGGCTCAGGTGGCCGGCCAGCCGGTTCGCGTCCGCGTCGAGCCGGGCGTAGGTCCGGACGCCGCCGGCCCCGGCCACCGCCTCGGCGTCCGGGTGGGCGGCCACCTGACGGGCGAAGAGCTCCAGAGCCGGGACGGACGGCGCCGCGACGGCAGGCGTACCCCCGGAAAGGTCCTCCCAGATCTTGATCTTGCCGACGGTGATCTCCGCGGAGTCCGCCATCTGCCGCAGGACCAGGGTGAGCTGTCCGAGGATCGCGCGCGCCCGGTCCGCGTCGACGAGCCCGGGCAGGTGATCGAGCTTGAGCAGCATCGACTCGCCGGGCACCGCGACCAGGGTGAGCGGATAGTGGGCGGCCTCCCGGCCCTGGTGCACCCGGATGCCGGACCCGGCGGCGACCCGGGGCGTGTTCTCGTAGACCAGCAGGGTGTCGAAGACCGCGCCCGGGCCGGCCGCCTTCTGGATCGCGGCCAGGCCGGCGAACTGCTCCGGGATCAGCGCCGACTGCCGGCTCTGCAGCCCGGTCAGCAGCTCGTGGACCGGGGTGGCGCCGTCCAGGCGGACCCGGACCGGCACGGTGGTGAGGAAGAGGCCGACCATGCCCTCCACGCCGGGCAGATCGGCCGGGCGGGCCGACACGGTCGCGCCGAACACCACGTCGGTCCGCCCGGCCAGCCGGGACAGCACCAACGCCCAGGCGCCCTGCAGCACCGTGTTCAGCGTCAGCCCGCGGGCACGGGCCCGCTCGTCCAGGGCCCGGGTGAGGTCCGGCGGCAGCTCGGCGGTGACGCTCTCCGGCACACCGGGGGCGCGCCCCGGATCGGCCGGCGCGACCAGCGTCGGCTCGCCGGCGCCGGACAGCTCGGCCGTCCAGGCGGCCAGCGCCCGGTCCCGGTCCTGCCGGCCCAGCCAGGCGAGGTACTCCCGGTAGGGCGTCACCTCGGGCAGCACGGTGTCGCCCGCGTACAGCGCGGACACCTCGTCCAGCACCAGCGGCAGCGACCAGCCGTCCAGGATCGCGTGGTGGCAGGTCAGCACCAGGCGGTGGTCGTCCTCGGCGAGGCGGATCAGGGTCAACCGCAGCAACGGCGCCCGGGTCACGTCGAACCGGGCCAGCCGGTCCTCCTCGGCCAGTTCCCGGACCGCCGCGGCCGGGTCGTCGCTGTGACTCAGGTCGGCCTCGCGCCACGGCAGCTCCACGTCGGCGGCGACGACCTGCACCGCCTCGCCGGTCCGCCGCCGGCGGAAGCAGGCGCGCAGCGCGGCGTGCCGGGTCAGCAGCGCCGACCAGGCGGCGCGCATCCGGTCCGGGTCCATCGGCCCGGAGAACTCCAGGATCCAGTGGCCCACGTAGACGTCCGGGCCCTCGTCGTCGTAGACGGTGTGGAAGAGCAGGCCCTCCTGCAGCGGCGACAGTGGCCAGATGTCCTCGATGCGCGACTGGGTCACGGATTTCTCCCCATCAAAGAAGGTCACAGGTCGTCGCCGAGTTCGGCGATCTCGCCGGCGTCCAGGGCGACGAGCGCGAAGGCGGCGGTGCGGTGCGGTGCGGCCGGCGGTTCCGGGGCCGCGGCGATCGCGGCGAGCCCGGCCGGTGTCGGATGCTGGAACACCTCACGGGCGCCGATGTCGATCCCGTCCCGGCGGGCCCGCGCGGCGAGGCGCATCGAGGTGATCGAGTCGCCTCCGAGCGTGAAGAAGCTGTCGTCGGCGCCGACCCGGTCCAGGCCGAGCACCTCGGCGAACAGGTCGCAGAGCACCCGTTCCCGGTCGGTCCGCGGCGCCCGGCCGGACGTCCGCCCGCCGAAGTCGGGGCTGGGCAGGGCGGCCCGGTCCACCTTGCCGTTCGCGGTCACCGGCAGGGCGTCCAGCACCACCACCGCGGCCGGCACCATGTAGTCCGGCAGCACCGCGGCGACCTGCTCGCGCAGCCGGTCCGCGGAGGCCGGGTCGGCCGCCACCACGTACCCGATCAGGCGGCCGTCGCGGGCCAGCACCACCGCCTCGCCGACGCCGGGCTGATCGGCGAGCACCCGCGCGATCTCGCCCGGCTCCACCCGGTAGCCACGGATCTTGACCTGGTCGTCGGCGCGCCCGGCGAACACCAGCTCGCCCTCGCCGGTCCGGTACGCCACGTCGCCGGTCCGGTACATCCGGGCGCCCGGCACGAACGGATCGGCGACGAACCGCTCGCTGGTCAGGCCGGGGTTGCCCAGGTAGCCGCGGGCCAGCCCGGCCCCGGCGATGTAGAGGTCACCGGGGACGCCCGGAGGCAGCGGGCGCAGGAAGACGTCCAGCACGTACAGGCGGCGGCCGGGCAGCGGACGGCCGATCGGCAGCACCGCGTCCACCCGGTCGCCGGGCCCGAACGTCTTCCACGTCGCGCACAGGGTGGTCTCGGTCGGCCCGTACGTGTGCCAGACCCGCAGGTCCGGACAGGCCCGGCGGACCCGCTCGACCGCGGCGGGCGGCACCACGTCACCGCCGGCCGACACGTCGCGCAGACCGGCGAAGGACTCCGGCGCCTCCTGGGCCAGCGCCCGGAACTGCCCGGCGGTGAAGTTGACGGCGGTGAGGCCGGCGGACACGTGCGCGGCGAGACGGGCCGCGTCGACCACCCCCGGCTCGGCGATCAGCACACGGGCGCCGGACACGAGCGGCACCCAGATGTCGTACAGCGACGCGTCGAAGGTGTGCGGGGCGTGCATCAGCACCGTGTCCCCGGGGCCCACCTCCCAGACCGGGTCGCCGGCCAGCGCGGCCACGCCCCCGTGCGGTATGGCGGCGCCCTTCGGGGTCCCCGTCGACCCGGAGGTGTACATCACGTACGCCAGGTCGTCCGCACCGACCTCGACCGGCGCGTCCTGGCCGGGACCGGCGGCGGCCTCGGCCACGTCGATCAGGGGGAGCCCTGAGCCTGCGGCGACACCGGGCCGGGTCAGCACCGCGACGGCACCCGCGTCGGTCAGCATGAACGCCATCCGGTCCGCCGGGTATCCCGGGTCGACCGGCACGAACACCGCACCGGCCCGCCACACGCCGAGCCAGGCGGCGATCACCTCGGGGGACCGCTCCAGCATCACCGCGACCCGGTCGCCGCGGCGGACGCCCCGGTCGGTCAGTGCCCGGGCCAGCCGGCCGGACCAGTCGTCGAGGTCGGCGTACGTCCAGGTCCGGTCCCCGGCCGTGATCGCCGGCGCGGCCGGCGTCGCGGCGGCCCAGTGGCGGACCAGGCCGATCGCCGAGGGCGCGCCGACGGCCGGGGCGCCGGGCTCGAACGGTGCGGCCCCGGCCACGTCCAGGCGGCCCACCGGGGTGCCCGGCGCGGCGATGATCAGCTCCAGGGCCCGGGTCAGGCCGTGCAGGGCCGTCTCGGCGATCCGCGCGTCGAGGGATTCCGGGTGGTACTGGACCTCGGTCTGCAGGCTCTCGCCCGGCATCACGCCCAGGGTGAGCGCGTACGGCGACGCCTGCCGCACCTCCCGCAGGCTCAGGCGCAGGTCGCCCGGGGTGGCGGGCTGGTCGACGTAGTTCTCGAACACCACGATCGTGTCGAAGCCGGCGTCGCCGAGTCTGCGGATCTCCGGCAGTCCGAGGTGCTGGTGGGGCAGCAGGGCGGACTGCCGCTCCTGGAGATCGGTCAGCATCGCCAGGACGGTGGTGGCGCCGTCCAGGCGGACCCGGACCGGCACCGTGTTGATCAGCAGGCCGGTGAGCCGCTCCACGCCGGGTAGCTCGGCCGGGCGGCCGGAGACCGTCGCGCCGAAGAGCACGTCGGTCCGCCGGGTCAGCCGGGCCAGCACCAGCGCCCAGGCGCCCTGCACCAGGGTGTTCAGCGTCAGCCCGTGCCGCCGGGCGAACCCGGTGAGCGCCGCGGTGAACTCCGGCGCGTGCCGGGTCACCAGCGACGACGGCAGTCCCGGGCGCTCGGTGGGGCCGAGGGTCACGCCCTCGACGCCGGCCAGCTCGGCCCGCCAGGCCACCCGGGCCGCGTCCCGGTCCTGCCGGCCCAGCCAGGCCAGGTAGTCACGGTACGAGCCGGCCGGCGCCAGCCCCGCGACACTGCCGCCGGCCCGGTAGATCGCCAGGAGCTCGGCCTCCAGGATGGCCCGCGACCAGCCGTCCATCAGCAGGTGGTGGCTGGTGGTCACCAGGTAGTGCCGCTCCGGGCCGAGCCGGGCCAGCGTCAGCCGCAGCAGCGGGGGCCGGGCCAGGTCGAACCGCCGGGAACGGTCCCTCGCGGCGAGCGCCGTCACCTCGTCCGGGCCGGCGACGTCGCACACGGTCCAGGAGAGCTCCACCGACCGCGGGATGAGCTGGACGGTCTCGCCGGACCGGCGCCGGTGGAAGCACGCCCGCAGCGCCGTGTGCCGGTCGAGGAGCGCCTGCCAGGACCGCCGGAACAGCGCGACGTCCAGCGGCCCGTCGATGAGCTGCGTCTGCTGGATGAGGTAGAGGTCCGGCGCCTGGTCGTCGGCCGAGGCCTGGTAGAGCATCCCCTCCTGCATCGGGGACAGCGGCCAGACCTCGGCGAGCGCCGACGCCGGTGACGTCGTCGAAGTGGTCACTGATGGCCTCCACTGAGTCGAGCGGCGATCGCCTCGAAGCCCTCGATCTCGTCCTGGTCCAGGTCGAGGAGATCGAAATCGGACGCGGTATGTCCCCCCGCGGTCGGATCATCTGCCTGACCGGCCAGAGCGGACAACGTGTCCAACCAACCGCCGCCCACCCGCTCGGCATCGGCGCTGGTCAGTCGCCCGTCCGCCCAGCTCAGCGTCAGTCGCAGCCGGGGCCCGCCGGGCCCGTCCTCGACCACCGCGTCGGCGTCCAGCACGTGCGGCAGGCCCAGGTCCGGTCCCATCGCGCCGCCCACCGACCCGCCCGGCGCGATCCGGCCCATGTAGTTGAAGCCGATCCGCGGCGACGGCAGCGCGGCCAGCACCGGCCCGGTCTCCGGGTTGAGGTGGCGCAGCAGCCCGTAGCCGAGGCCGTCGCCGGGCACCGCGCGGGACTGTTCCTTGACCCGTTTGAGCAGCTGCCCGGGTGTCGTGACACCGGTCGGGTCCAGGCGTACCGGGTGCACGCTGGTGAACCAGCCGACCGTGCGGGACAGGTCCAGACCGTCGACCGGTTCCCGGCCGTGCCGCTCCACGTCGATCAGCACGGCACCGCCCCGCCCGCCGGTCACCGCACCGGCCAGCCCGGCCAGCAGCACCTCGTGCACCCCGCAGAAGTACGCCGCCGGGACCCGGGTGACCAGCGCCCGGGCAACGTCGCCGAAGAGTTCCCAGGAGCGGGTGCGCACGCCGCCCGGCGGGGCCGTGAGGTCGCCGATCGCACGGTCGTCCCCCGGCCCGACCAGCGCGCGCCAGGCCGCGAACTCGCCGGCCCGTGCCGGGGAGAGCGCCTGCTGACGGGACAGCTCCGCCCAGCGGCGGAACGACACCGGCACCGGGTCCAGGGCCGTCCCCGCCCAGGCGGCCCGCAGGTCGGCCGCGAGGATCCGCCAGGAGACCCCGTCCACCACCAGGTGGTGGGCCACCAGGGCCAGCCGTCCGGGCCGGTCCGGGCCGGGGTCCACCAGCACCGCCCGCAACACCGGTCCGGTGGACGGATCCAGCCGTGCGGACTCCTCCGCCGCGCACCGGTGGGCCACCTCGTCCACGTCCCCGTCCGCCGCGACGCGGCGAAGCGGGACCGATCCGCTCGCGCCGACGGTCAGCCGCCCGGACTCCACCCGGGCCCGCAGCATCGCGTGGGTCTCCACCAGTGCGGTCAGCCCCCGGATCAGGGTCTGCTCATCCATCCCGGCGGGCACCTCCACCACCACCCACTGGGTGAAGCCGGCCGACAGCACCCCGTCGCCGAGCAGCCGCATCACCGGGGTCCGGGGCACCTCGCCGACGCCGTCGTCCGGCGCGGCGCCGTCCGGGTCCGGCCGCTGCGCGCGCGACGCCACCCGGGCCAGCCGTTCCGGCGTCCGCTCCGCGAAGACGTCTCGGGTGGCGAAGGTCAGGCCGGCGCCCCGGGCCCGCGACACCAGGAGCATCGAGGTGATCGAGTCGCCGCCCACCGCGAAGAAGTCGTCGTCGGCGCCGGCCCGCTCCAGGCCCAGGACCTCGGCGAACAGGTCGCACAGCACCCGCTCACCGGCGGTGCGCGGTTCCCGGCCGGTCGCCCCGGCGACGAATCCGGGATCCGGCAGCGCGCCCCGGTCGATCTTCCCGTTCGGCGTCACGGGCAGCGCGTCCAGCGCGATCACCGCGGCCGGCACCAGATGCCCGGGCAACTTCAAGATCATTTCCTGGTGTACGCCGTCCGTGTCGACGCCGGCCGGAGTGACGTACGCCAGCAGCCGATCGGCCCGTACCGTCACCACGGCCTGCGCGACACCCGGATGAGCCGCCAGCGCCGCCTCCACCTCACCGGGCTCCACCCGGAACCCGCGGACCTTCACCTGGTCGTCGGCCCGCCCGGCGAACACCAGCTCACCCTCGCCGGTCCGGTACGCCAGATCGCCGGTCCGGTACATCCGCCCGCCCGGGACGTCCGGGTCGGCCACGAACCGGACCGCGGTCAGCGCCGCCCGCCCGAGGTAGCCGCGGGCCAGCCCGATGCCGGACACGTACAGCTCACCGGTGATCCCCGGTGGCACCGGCCGCAGGAACGCGTCCAGCACGTGGCACCGGCTCCGGGTGATCGGCGTCCCGATCGGCACCACCGTCCGGCCCGGGGTGAGCGGCGCGCTCATCGCCGCACACACCGTCGCCTCGGTCGGCCCGTACGCGTTGATCAGCCGGAACCGCCGCGCCCACCGCTCGGCCAGACCGGGCGGACACGCCTCGCCGGCCACCACCACGGTCCGCAGCGACGCCGGCAGGGTGCCGGCGGTGGCCAGCACCGACGGCGGCACCGTCACGTGGGTGATCGCCCACCGGTCCAGCGCCTCGGCCAGCGACACCCGTGGCGGCAGGTCCTCCTCCGGCGCCAGCACCAGCCGCGCCCCGGACAGCAGCGCCATCAGCACCTCGGACACCATCGCGTCGAAGCCCAGCGCCGCGAACTGCAGGACCCGGGCGTCCGGCGTGACGGCGAACCGGTCGATCTGCGCGGCGGCCAGGTTCCCCAGACCGGCGTGCGCGACGACGACGCCCTTCGGCGTGCCGGTCGACCCGGACGTGTAGATCACGTAGGCCGCGTCGTCCGGGAGCACCCGTGGCAGCCGGGTCTCCCCCGCCGGGCCGGTCCCCTCGACGGCCGGCAACCGGCCCTCCCCCGCCGGGCCGGTCCCCTCGACGGCCGGCAACCGGCCCTGCTCCGCCGGGCCGGTTTCGTCGACGGCCAGCAGCCGGTCCGCGAACCCGGCTGGCGCCACGGCCCGGGTCGCCGCCGCGCACAGCACCAGCGCGGGGTCCGCGTCGGCCAGGATCAGACCGATCCGCTCGGCCGGGTACGCCGGATCCACCGGCACGAAGGCGGCGCTGGCCAGCGCGGCCCCGAGCATCCCGGCCACCCACCAGGACGACCGCCCGACCAGCAGGCCGACGCGGTCGCCCGGCCGGACGCCCCGGGCGGTCAGCCGGCCGGCCAGGCCCACCGACCGCGCCCACAGCTGCGCATAGGTCCACTCACCGTCGCCGTCCGCCACGGCCACCGCGTCCGGGCGGGCCCGCACCACCCGTTCCACCAGCGCGGGCAACGTCTCCGCCGGGCCGGCCACCGGCGGCTCGGCCGTCAGGGGTGCCCCCGTGCCGATCCGGCCGACCGGCCGGGACGGGTCCCCGGCCACCGTGGTCAGCACCCGGACGAACGACTCCAGCACCGACTCGGCGACCGTCTCGTCGATCCGCCCCTGCCAGTAGGCGAGCTGCATCCGGATCCGGCCGCCCGGGATGATGCCGAGCGTCAGCGGGTAGTGGGTGCCCTCGACCGTGCCCAGGTAGGTGAACCGGCCATCGAAGTCCCGCGAGTAGTTCTCGAACACCAGCAGCGTCGCGAACGTCGCACCCGCCCCGGCCGCCTTCTGGATCTCCGGCAGCCCGAGGTGCTGATGCGGCATCAGGGCGACCTGCCGCCGCTGCAGGCCGGCGAGCAGTTCGGCGAACGGGCGACCGGCGTCCAGCGTGACCCGGACCGGCACCGTGTTCATCATCAGGCCGGGCATCGACTCCACACCCGGCAGCTCCGCCGGGCGGCTGGCCACCGTGGTGCCGAAGACCACGTCGGTACGCCGGACCAGCCGGGCCAGCACCGTCGCCCACGCGCCCTGTGCCACCGTGTTCAGCGTCAGGCCGTACGCGCGGGCCGTCGCCGCCAGCCGGGCGGAGAGTTCCTCGTCCAGGTACGCGACGCGGAAGCCGTACCCGGTCCCGGTCTCCGACCGGGTGATCGTCGCCGGCTCGTCCAGACCGGCCAGCTCGGCCCGCCAGGCCGCCCGCGCCGCCTCCCGGTCCCGCCGGGCCAGCCAGGCCAGATAGTCCCGGTACGAGGCGACCGTGCCGGCCGGCTCCGGGAGCGATCCGCCGTTGTCGTACGCCGCGGCCACCTCGTTGAGGACGATCGACACCGACCAGCCGTCGCTCAGGATGTGGTGGTGGACGACCAGCATGCGGTGCCGTCCGTCGCCGTACCGGATCAGCACCAGCCGCAACAGCGGCGGCGACGCCAGGTCGAAGCGCCGTTCCTGCTCCTGCCGGGCCAGGTCCCGGACGGCGGTGTCGACGTCGTCGGCGCCGGCCGCCGTCACCTCCCGCCAGGGCACGGCGGCGTGCCGGGCGGCGGCCTGCACCGCGGTCCCCGACGCCAGCCGGTGGAACCCCATCCGCAGTTCGGGATGCCGGGCGACGACCGCGTCCCAGGAGGCCCGCAGCCGGGCCGGGTCGAGCGGCCCGTTCAGCTCCAGGATCCACTGCCCCTGGTAGATGTCGAGGCCCTCGTCGTGCAGGGTGGTCTGGAAGAGCAGTCCGGCCTGCAGCGGCGCCAGCGGCCAGACGTGCTCGGCGTCCGGCGCGACGATCGCCAGTTCGGCCTCGTCCGCCGCGGTCAGGGTGATCAGCGGACGGTCGTCGTCACCGTCCGGCACGGCGCGGCCTGCCGCCGCCAGCAGCGCCGGGGTGCTCGCCGTGAAGATCTCGGCGTAGGTCATCCGCAGGCCGGCCCGGGCGGCCCGGGCGGCCAGCCGCATCGCGGTGATCGAGTCG
This sequence comes from Actinoplanes sp. NBRC 101535, assembly GCF_030269225.1. Classification (NCBI taxonomy): domain Bacteria; kingdom Bacillati; phylum Actinomycetota; class Actinomycetes; order Micromonosporales; family Micromonosporaceae; genus Actinoplanes; species Actinoplanes sp. NBRC 101535. Next base: position 180,010 of record NZ_BSSY01000004.1, read on the forward strand.
CCGCCCAGGGCGAAGAAGTTCGCGTCGGCGCCGACCCGGTCCAGGCCGAGGACGTCGGCGAACAGGTCGCACCACAGGCGCTCGGCCGCGTTCTCGGGCGCCCGGCCGCCGTCGTCCGCCGCGGCGGGGGCCGGCAGCGCCGCCCGGTCCACCTTGCCGTTGCCGGTCAACGGCAGCGCGTCCAGGGCGACCAGCACGGCCGGGACCATGTACTCCGGCAGCACCACGCCCAGACGCTCCCGGATCAGGGCCGGATCCGCACCGGTCACCACGTACCCGATCAGGCTGCCCTCGCGCGCCACCACCACGGCCTCGGTCACCTCCGGCTGCGCGGTCAGCGCCGCCTCGACCTCACCCGGCTCGATCCGGAAGCCACGGATCTTCACCTGGTCGTCGGCCCGCCCGGCGAACAGCAACTCCCCGGCGGCGGACCACTGGGCGAGGTCGCCGGTGCGGTACATCCGCTGCCCGGGCGCGGACGGATCGGCCACGAACCGTTCCGCTGTCAGGTCCGGCCGGCCCAGGTAGCCGTCCGCCAGGCCGGCGCCGGACAGGTACAGGTCGCCGATCACGCCCGGCGCCACCGGCCGCAGCGCCGCGTCGAGCACGTACGCCCGGCGCCCCGGCAACGGACGGCCGATCGGCAGCACCGGCCCCAGGTCGTCGCCCGGTGCGATCAGGTGCCAGGTGGCGCACAGGGTGGTCTCGGTCGGCCCGTACAGGTGCCGGATGCGCACCGCGGGACAGGCCGCACGGACCTTCGCCACGGCGTGGACCGGCACCACGTCGCCACCGGTCAGCACCTCCCGGAGCCCGGCGAACGACTCCGGCGACTCCTCGGCCACCGCGCGGAAGCTGCCCGCGGTCAGGTGCGCCCGGGTCACGCCGGACTCGCGCAGCCGCTGGGCGTCCACCGGCCCCGGGGCGGCGATCACCACCCGGGCGCCGGAGACCAGCGGCACCCAGAGCTCCCAGAGTGAGGCGTCGAAGGCGTACGGGGCGTGCAGGAGCACCGCGTCACCGGGTTCCACCGCCCAGCCGGGGTTCCCGACCAGCTCCGCCACGCTGCGGTGCGGGACCGCCACGCCCTTCGGGGTCCCGGTCGAGCCGGAGGTGTACATGACGTACGCCGTGTCGCCCGGACCGGCCGTGGTCGCCGGCGCGACGCCGTCGCCCTCCTCGCCGATCACCACCGGGGTGATCCCGTCCGGCGTCCGGTCCCGTCCGGCGGCCGAGCAGACCAGCCAGCGTGCGCCCGCATCGGCGGTCATGAACCCCACCCGCCGGGCCGGCTGGGCGGCGTCCACCGGCACGTACGCCGCCCCCGCCTTCCAGATCCCGAGCAGTGCCACCACCAGGTCGGCCGAGCGGTCCATCAGCACCGCGACACGGTCGCCGCGCCGGACGCCCCGAGCCGCCAGGTGCCCGGCCAGGCGTCCGGCGCGCTCGTCCAGTCGCCGGTAGGTCAGCGTCCGGCCGCCGTCGGTCACCGCCACCGCGCCGGGTGTCCGGGCCGCCTGCCGGGCGATCAGATCGGGCGTCGTCGGAGCGGTCTGTGTTGCGGAGTCCATCGTTCCCCTTCACCTGCGTCCGGTGCACGGTCAGCCGGCCAGCATGGTCTGGCCCGGGAAGTCACCGCCGGCGGGCAGCACGAAGTAGTAGCCGCCGCCGAACGGCCGGAGGAACCGTTCCAGCGCCTCGCCGGCCAGCCGGCGCTGCACGGTGGTGAAGCCGAGTTCCACGTCCCGCTGGAAACACACGAAGATCTGGCCGGCGTCCGTCCCGGCCAGCCGGTACGCGTGGCCCCGGCGCAGGATCGGGCGTTCCCTGCCGGTGTGCGGGTAGGCGCGGCGGATGTGCGCGTCGAGCGGGATGATCGCGCCGTCCGGGTCGGCCGCGAACTCCACCACGTCGTCCACCGCGTCCCGGCCCAGGGGGACGCCGGAGTCCTTGTGCCGTCCGATCACCCGTTCCTGGCTCCGGGCCGGCTGTGCGTCCCAGCCCGCCCGGTCCAGCCGGATCAGCCGGACCACCTGGTAGGTGCCGCCCACGCACCAGGCCGGTTCGTCGTCGCCGGGCTGGACCCAGACGCACCGGTCCATCACCGCGGGGTCGGTGGTGTCCGGGTTCCCGGCGCCCTCGGTGAAGCCGAACGGGTTGCGCTCCCGGTGGGTTCCGGCCAGCCGCCAGCGCGGCTTCAGACCGGGACGGGGTACGGCCAGCGCGGCGCTGATCCGGTCCCGGGTGTCCGCGCCGATCTGCACCAGCAGGTCGCCGTGACACCAGCGGGGGTCGGGGGCGTCGCCGCGGAACGACGGCATCGGGGTCAGCCGGCGGGGGCGTTCGATCCCGTACCGGCCGTCGAACAGGGACGCACCCGCGGCGACGGTCACCGTCGTGCCGGTGGCCGGTGAGCTCAGCGCCTCCAGCGCCGCGGCGAGGCCGGCCCGGTCCGGGGCGGTCACGTCGAACGCCACGTACTCGGTCTCGGGGTGCGGCGCGGTGACGACGCCCGGTTGCCGCCGCACGGCGACGGGTTCGGACGTCCCGGCCGGCTCGACGGTGCTGCACCCGGCGAGCCCGGCGACGCCGATCAGGACGGTACGACGATCGACGGTCATCGCTTGCCGAGGACGTAGAGCTCACCGTTGTTCTGGGCGTAGATCCGGCCGCGGGGGTCCAGCGTCACCGGGGTGTACGCCGAGGCGATCGTCTTGGACAGGAACACCTTCTCCAGCTGGCGGCCCCGCTTGTCGACGACGTAGAAGTGGCCGTCCGAGGAGAGCCCGTAGACGGTGCCGTCCCTGTCGACGGCCGGCGCGCTGATGCACCATTCGAAGCCGTTCGGGTGCCGTCCCTCGTCGACGCAGCTCACCGTGTCGTCCGGGAGCCGCTCGCAGTTGCGGGTCTCGGTGCTGGTGTGCGACCACTCCTTGTCGAGGTTCGCGTCGAGCCGGGTGATGTTGTGCGGGCCCTCGCCGTAGTTGAGGTCCTTGACGTACATCGAGTACGTGCCGTCGTGGCGGTACACCGCCGGGGTGATGTCCCAGCCGTAGTCGAAGTCGGCCACCGGGCGGCCGGTCCGGTCGAACTTGAGCAGGTGGCCGCGGGAGCCGTTGTAGAAGTTCCGGGTGCCGTAGACGACGCCGCCGTCCGGCAGGACCACCGGGGAGGCCGTACTGCCGTCGTCCACCCCACCGGCCGGCTGCAGATTCGTGTACGGGTCGACGCCGAGCGCCGAGCCGGGCCGGCAGTCGAACGGTTCGGTGCCGTACGGGACGAGCACGCCGCAGCCGTCGTTGAGGATGCCCCGCAGCGAGGTGGCCCACTTCAGGGTGAGGTCGTTCCGGAGCGCGACCACGTACCCGTAGTTCCGTCCGCCGGAGCGGTTGTGCGCCCGGGTGATCGTGTAGATGGTGCCGTCCGGGCCGACAGCCGGGGAGACGCTGATCGCGGCCCGCTGGGAGAGGCAGGGCGACTGGCGGGGCAGGGTCGGCGTGCCGTCGGGTTGCGGCGCCGGCGGGAACGGCAGGTCGTCGCCGTCGAACTCCTCGTAGCAGAGATCGGTGGCCCGGGGCGCGCCGGGGATGAGCGTGCGGTAGTCGACAGTGCCGACGGTCCGGTCCGGGGTGACCCGCACCAGCCAGCTGTGCACGTCGTCCAGGCCGCCGGCCGGCTCGCTCCGCAGGACGTTGTAGTACAGGGTGCCGCGGTCGTCGAGGGTGAGCCCACCGGCGGTGAACGCCGCGGGGTCGACGGTCCGGCCGAACGGGTTGATCCGCTGGACCAGCCGGCCGCTGTCCTTGGCGAGTTGCAGGACGGTCCCGCCGGCGCCGGGCACGTAGAGGTGGTCCTCGCTCATCGCGGACTGGAACAGGCTCTCCTTGCCGACGATCCGGCTGGGCTTCCAGTCCGAGGTGTACGACCAGGTGGGCACCAGCTCGCCCTGCTTCCAGCGCAGCGCCTGCACCGACCAGGTCTGGCGTTCCAGGTTGCCGGGGTCCTGCCCGCAGGGCGCCGGCGTGCCCGAGCCGGGCGAGTCGCAGCTGACGTAGGCACCGCCTTTGCGGAGCACGAAGACGTTGCCGTCGCCGTCGGCCAGCGGTGTGGGCAGGTGCACCGGGATGTAGCCCCCGAACTGGGACTCGCCGGCCTCCTGTTCCGCGAAGGGGTCGACCACCAGGCGCGCGAGCAGCTGCAGATCGCGCTGACCGGGGGCACACGACTGCCCGGTGTGCGCGGCGTTCTGCCCCCACTGGGTCCAGTCACAGTCGGGCCGTTTTCCGGCGGCCGACACCGGCGAGGTCACCGACAGCACCATGGCCGCGACGACCCCGAAACGCACGATTCGACTACTCATCGACTCAGGCTACCGATATGCATTGATGTCCAACGATATGAATAGCCCCTTCCGGATTCCCGGAAGGGGCTTGGAGAAGCAGCGGGACGGGTCAGCCGGCCAGCTCCGCGATCAGGCTCTTCGGTCGCAGGTCGGTCCAGTTCTCCTCGACGTACGCCAGGCACTCCGGACGGGTCGCCGCACCGTGCACCCGGGTCCAGCCGGCCGGCGTCTCGGCGAACGCCGGCCACAGCGAATGCTGACCCTCGTCGTTGACGAGTACGAGGAAGGACCCGTTCTCGTCGTCGAAAGGATTGGTCATCGTCGCGTCCTCCCACTCGGCGCCGCTCGGCGTCGGCGGCATCGCCATCATGCGGAACAGCGCGGGTGTCCACGAGACGGTCCAAGCGTCCGTTCCGGACGCTTGGACGTCACTGATCGGCAGGCGGGGCGACCGGCAGCCGCACCACGACCCGCAATCCCCCACCGGTACGCGGGGTGAGGGTCAGGGTCCCGTCGTGCGCGTGCACGATGGCCTGGACGATGGCCAGACCGAGGCCGACCCCGGCATGGTCGCCACGGATGCGCTCGGTGCCGCGCTGGAACGGCTCGGTGAGGGTGGACACGGCCTGCGGGGTGAGCTCCGCGCCGGTGTTCTCCACGGTCAGGGTCACGCCGCCGGGCCGGACGCCGGTGACGACCTCGACCGACCCACCGGCCGGCAGGTTGTGGACGACCGCGTTCTGGACCAGATTCGTGGTCAGCTGCAACAACAGGACCGGCGAGCCCAGGGTTTCGGCCACGTCGCCGGTGACCTCGACGGTGACACCGCGCTTCTCCGCGAAGGGCAGGAGCGTCTCGGCCGCCTCCTCGGCGATCAGCGAGAGGTCGACCGGCTCCGGGGCGAAGGCGCGCTGCTCGGCCCGGCTGAACAGCAGCAACGCCTCGGTGAGGGCGATCGCCCGGGCGTTGACGACGTGCAGACGGTCGATCACCTCGCCGGTGACCCGCTCCGGATCACGACGCGCCACGTCGAGCAGGGCCTGCGTGATCGCCAGCGGGGTCCGCAACTCGTGCGACGCGTTGGCGGCGAACCGGCGCTGCTCGGAGACGTGCGCCTCGAGCCGGTCGAACATGACGTCGAAGGCGTCGGCGAGCTCGTGGAACTCGTCGCTGCGACCGGGCAGCCGGATCCGGTGGGAGAGCGATCCGTGCGCGACCAGCCGGGTCGCCTCGGTGATCCGCCGCAGCGGGGCGAGCATCCGGCCGGCCAGCAGCCACCCACCCAGGAGGCCGAACGCCAGCAGGAACACCAGCACCTCGGCGGCCCGCGGTGCGAACGCCTCCAGCAGGGCGCCGCGGCTCGGGCTCTTCAGGTCGGGGACGCCCAGACCGGGAACCTGCTTCATGTCCGGCAGGCTCGACGGCGCCGGCGGATCCGGCACGTACCGCAGCAGGAACACCCACACCACGCCGAGCAACAGCACCCCCGCGACCATCAGGAAGCCCGCGTAGCTGAGGGCGAGCTTGAGGCGGACGCTGCGGCCGGCCGGCCTATCCACGGTCGGGTTGCGGACTGATGTGGTATCCGACGCCGGCGACGGTGCCGATGAGCCAGGGCTCGCCGAGCCGCTTACGCAGCGCCGACACCGTGATCCGGACGGCGTTGGTGAACGGATCGGCATTCTCATCCCACGCTCGTTCCAGGAGTTCCTCCGCGCTCACCACCCCGCCCTCGGCGCCGACGAGGACCTCGAGCACGGCGAACTGTTTGCGGGTGAGCGCCACGTACCGGCCGTCACGGTAGACCTCGCGGCGGAACGGATCCAGCCGCAGCCCGGCGATCTCGCGGACCGGCGGCCGGCTGTGCGCCCGCCGGCGGTCCAGGGCGCGCAGCCGGAGCACGAGTTCGCGCAGGTCGAACGGCTTGGTGAGGTAATCGTCGGCACCCAGCTCGAAGCCGGTCGCCTTGTCGGCGATCCGGTCCGCGGCGGTGAGCATCAGGATCGGCATCCCGCTGCCGGAGGAGACGATCCGCTCGGCCACCTCGTCGCCGGGCGGGCCGGGGATGTCCCGGTCGAGGACCGCGATGTCATACGTGTTGATACTCAGCAGCTCGAGTGCGGTGTCCCCGTCGCCCGCGATGTCGGCGGCGATCGCCTCCAGCCGCAGCCCGTCACGGATGGCTTCCGCCATGTAGAGCTCGTCCTCGACGATCAGCACGCGCACGCCCCGAATGCTACGGACCGACCCGTATCGTCGGCCTATCCAAAAACGCATACGTATCGGAAACATAACGCAGAGTCACCTGACCCTTGCGTCACATCAGGATACGCCCGGGATTTGCCGTGCCTCGTACCATGGAAATCATGCGTGTGCTGGTCGTGGAGGATGAGCTCTACATGGCGGAAGCCATCCGCGACGGTCTGCGCCGTCAAGCGATCGCCGCCGACATCGCCGCCGACGGGGATACCGCGCTGGAATTACTCAGCGTGAACCCCTACGACATCGCGGTGCTGGACCGGGACATTCCGGGCCCGACCGGCGACGAGATCGCCGAGCGGATCATCGCCTCCGGCAGCGGGATGCCGATCCTGATGCTCACCGCCGCCGACCGGATCGACGACAAGGCGACCGGGTTCGAGGTGGGCGCCGACGACTACCTCACCAAACCGTTCGACCTGCGCGAACTCGTGCTCCGGCTGAGGGCGCTCAATCGTCGCCGCGCCCACAGCCGGCCGCCGGTCCGCGAGATCGCCGGGCTGCGCGTGGACTCGTTCCGCCGCGAGGTCTACCGCGACGGACGCTACGTGGCACTGACCCGCAAACAGTTCGCCGTGCTCGAGGTGCTGGTCGCCGGCGAGGGCGGGGTGATCAGCGCCGAGGAGCTCCTCGGGCGGGCCTGGGACCGGAACGCCGACCCGTTCACCAACGCCGTCCGGATCACGGTGTCGGCGCTGCGTAAACGGCTCGGCGAACCCTGGATCATCGCCACGGTCCCCGGTGTCGGATACCGCATCGACACCGGGCGCGACTCCAAGAACTAGCTCGGATTCGCGATGGGGAAATCGAAGTACTCGTCCGGGTACGGCTCGTCGCGCAGCGTGTAGTGCCACCACTCGTAGTCGTACCGCTTGAACCCCGACTCCTCCATGATGGTGCAGAGGTGCTCGCGGTTCTTCGCCTCGTCCGCCGTGACGCCCTCCGCCCCGTGGTGGGAGATCGGGTCCATCACGTCGTGGTCGCCGCCCATCGCGACGATCTCGCCGGTGTTCCGGTCGTAGATCGTCAGGTCGACCGTGCTGCCCCGGCTGTGGCCCGACTTGGTCGCCACGTAGCCCTGGTCGAACATGTCCGGACGGTCGATGTTCGGGTAGTGGCGCTCCTTCTTACGGCCGTCCTCCGGCTCCTCCGCCCAGCGGATGAAGTTGTCCACCGCGCGCTGGGGACGGTAACCGTCCCAGAGGAGGAGGCCGAAGCCGAGAGCCGCGGCCTTCTCCTCCGCCAGCGCCAGGGCGGCGCACAACGCCCGCGTGCCGACGATCCGGTTCACCACATAACCGTCGACCGGCTTGCCGGTGAAGTTGTCCCAGGTCGCGTACTTGGCGTCCCAGCGGATCCCCGGCACGAGTTCGTCGACGAACGCGAAGTCGTCGTGCATCGTTACTTCGCCTCCGGCAGGGCCAGGGAGACGATCCGGTCGATCACCACGCCGAGCGGCAGGCCGGCGGCGGCCATCATGCGCGGGTAGCGGCTGTACGAGGTCAGGCCGGGCAGCGTGTTGACCTCGTTGAGGACGACGGTGCCGTCCTCCTTGAGGAACATGTCGACCCGGGCCAGGCCGCGGCAGCCGAGCGCGTGGTAGATCTCCTTCGCGGTCTTCTGGACGAGCTCCCGCGACTCCGCCGAGATGTCGGCGGGCACGATGAAGGAGGAGTTCTCGGAACCCTGCTCCGGGGCGTCCTCCTGGTGGATCCGGAAGAAGCCGCTGGAGAGCGCGACCCGGTCGACCTCACCGGTGAACAGGTCGTCGCCGGCGCCGAGGACGGCACAGCCGATCTCGCTGCCGATGACGGCCGCCTCGACCAGCACCTTGGTGTCGAACTCCCGGGCGGTGTCCACCGCGTCCTGGAACTCGTCCTTGCTGGTGACCTTGGTGACGCCGAACGACGAGCCGGAGCGGGCCGGCTTCACGAAGACCGGGTAGGTCAGCTGGTCGGCGTCGAACTCCTTGCCCGGGGTGAGGACCCAGAACTGCGGCGCGGCGATGCCGGCGCTGCTGACCACCGCGTACGTCAGGGACTTGTCCATGCAGACGGCCGAGCTCTGCACGTCACAGCCGACGTAGGGGATGCCGGAGAGCTCGAAGAGGCCCTGCATGGCGCCGTCCTCGCCCAGCTTGCCGTGCAGGACGGGCAGCACGACGTCGAGGCGGACCTCTTCGTACTTGCCGTCGTCCAGGACGAGCAGGCCGTGGACCTTGCGGTCCGGGGAAAGCACGGCCGGGCGGACGTTGGCGGTCTCCCAGTCATCGGCCGGGCCGTCGCAGAGCAGCCAGGAACCGTCCCGGGTGACACCGATCCAGAACGGCTCGTACTTCTCGACGTTGAGGCTCTTGGCGACCTCGCGCGCCGACTTCACCGAGACGGGGTGCTCCTCGCCGACGCCCCCGAAGATGATGCCGAGCTTCAACCTAGCCATGCTGCTTTCCCCTCTCAAACTTCATGCAGTTCACGAGACCGTTCTCCACGGTGTCGCTGAGCGCATGGTCGGTAAAATAGGCCATGTGCGGACTGATGAGCACGTTCGGCATCTCCTGCAACCGAACCAGCGCCTTGTTCTCGATGGGCTCGTTCCGGCGATCCTGGTAGAAGATCCCTTCCTCTCCCTCGAGGACATCCAGCGCCGCGCCACTCAATCTGCCGCTTTCCAACGCAGAGACTAGGGCCTCGGTGTCGATCAGTGGACCGCGCCCCGTGTTGATGACGTACGCGCCGTTCTTCATCTGCTCGATGCGTTCACGATTGAGGATGTGGTGGGTGTCCGTGGTGAGCGGGGCGTGCAGCGAGACGATGTCACTGTCGCGCACCAGTTCGTCGAGGGGAACGTAATGTGCCGAGGTGGCGTGGCGGTTATCGTAGGCGAGGATGCGGCAGCCGAATCCGACCAGACGGTCGATGACCGCCGAGCCGATCCGGCCGGTGCCGATCACCCCGACGGTCAGGTCGCGCAGTTCCCGGCCGCGGGTCTCGCCGAGCCGGTAATCGTGGGCGTCGGTGCGCTGGATCATGGACTTCGCGGAGCGCAGCACCATGAGCATCAGCATCAGGGTGAAGTCGGCGACGCTGTCCGGCGAATAGGGGCAGTTGCCGACGGCGATGCCGACGCTCTGCGCATATGCGACGTCGATGTGGTTGTAACCGATGCTGCGGGTCGAGATGTACTCCACCCCGACGCGGCTGAGCGCGAGAAGCGTCCCGTTGCTGATCCTGGTCTTGTGGCCGACGCTGACGCACCGGTTGCCGAGTGCTAGTTCGACATTGTCCTCGGTTACCGCCGCCTCCGTGATGGTCGGCAGAACGCCGAAGCGAGGCGCCAGCTCCCGGAACAGCGCGGCCTCGTCCTGGGCGCATCCGTAGATCGTGATTCCCGTCGTCGACGCGGACGGGGAGGACGATGACGTCAGCGACCGGGCACCCGAGGCCGCGGTTCGTGTTGGTTCGCTGTAACCCATGCGCACAGTCAAGGGAACCTGTTGTTGCCAGCACGTATGCGGTTTTTGATACGCGGACGATACGTGACCGGCCTGTGCTGGGCGCACTCCTCCAGTGAAGGCATTCCGGTGTTGCGAGCACGTATGAGATTTTCGATACACCGACGATATGTTTACCGCGCGCTACGGCGTACACCACGGGCCACGGCGTCTGACGCGTTACGGCCGGAGCGGCGGTTTCGCCGGGTCGAGCTGACCGTGCTCCTTGAGCAGCTGGTGCAGCGGTACCTCGCTCGGTGTGTGACCCCAGGCGTGGTCGCCGTCCCCGTCCGCGAGGCCGACGAGCTGGCGCTGCACCGGGGTGAGCGTGGCCGGATCAGCCGCGAGGGTCTCACGGCTGCGCACCCATCGGTAGGTGTAGGCGAAGAACACGCCCTTGCGGGTGATGGCGGAGTAGTTGTTCGACCGGGCGTGCCAGATCCGCCGGTCGAAGAAGACCGCATCGCCCGGGTCGGCGGTGACCTCGATCGTGCCCTCCGGGTTGGGCCATTCCATGTCGCGGCGCGGCGGTCCGGCGATCCAGTTGGTCCGGTGACTGCCCGGCACGACCTGGAAGTTGCCGCGGCCGGTCCGCGACACGTCGGAGAGCCAGTAGGCGACCTTCACGGAGAGTCGCGGCCGCGGGTCGGTCTCGATCTCCCGGTTCTGCCGGCCACCGTCCTGGTGCCACTCGAACCGGAACGGCTTCTTCTCGGTCAGCGGCGGATGCACGTCCAGGTGTGAGTGATACACGTGCACGTTCCAGCCGAGCATCGACCAGACCAGGCCGAACACCTTCGGGTGATCGAGCAGCGGCGCCAGGTCGGGGCAGCTCTCCACCGCGTTGAGCTGGTGCAGCGACCGGTCGGCGGCGAGCCCGCCGGTGGCCTGCCGCTCGGCGTACACCCGGTCGACGGCGGCCTCGTAGTGCGCGACCTCGTCCGGGGAGAGCACGCCGGGCACGACGAGGAACCCGTCCCGCTCGAAATCGGCACGCTGTTCGTCGGTCATCGCGACGCCCGGATGGTGCCGGGTCGAAGTGGGGGTGGTCACGGTGGTTCCTTTCCGGACGGAAGAAGAGCCGAGCACGCCCCAGTCAAGGCACCCTGATGTTGCGCCGCTGTATCGATAAATCGATACGCCGACGATATGGGCGAGCGGTGTCAGCTCTCGCGCACCGCGATGGCGGAGGCCGGGCAGAGCGCCGCAGCCGTACGCGACGACTCCCACGACCGCCGCGGCGGATGCGCCTCCAACAGTTCGACCACGCCGTCACTCTCCCGCTGATCGAACACATCGGGCGCCGCCAGAACGCACTGACCCGCGGAGATGCACCTGTTCTCGTCGACCTGCAGCCGCATGACGGACCTTCCGACGGTCGGGTTCCCGGAGATGACGCACCCCGAGGATGCCGACGCACCCGGCCGTCCACCAGACCGCGCCCTGGACACCGACGCGGCAAACCACGATCAAGAACACGATGGGGTACGCCGTGAGCACCCGTCCCGCAGCGCGCGGCGCCTCAGGCTCCTCGCCCGTTCACCCGTCCGTGCCCCCGTCCGTGGACCGGGTCAGGACTCGACCCAGCCGTGCCGGGTCGCCAGCTCGATCATCGCCCGGCGGACCTGCACGATCTGCGCGCCGGTCAACGTCGGCGCGTCGTGCAGCAGTTTCTCGGTGACCTTGGCGGTGAAGTCCTGCGCCAGCAGCACGTCGCACATGTCATCGTCGTCGTCCCCGGCACCCGGCGACCGGGCCACCGACGGCGTGACGATCCGCAGGACCGACGTCTTCAGGCCCCGCTCGCCGACCTCGGTCTCGTACTCCACCCGGGTGCCCGACCGCAGCCGGTTCTTCAACTCGCCGATGTCGTTGGCGTGCACGAAGATGTCCTCGCCGCCACTGTCCGGCGCGATGAACCCGTAGCCCCGCACCGCATCGAATCGCAACACCGTACCGCTGTCCACTGCCCGCACCTCACCCGCTGAACCGACACCCGCTGACCCGGCACCCCCCGAAACCCGCCGCCACCGGTGCCCACCGCCATGTTAGGCCTCCCTCGGTACGGTGCGGCACCGGTCCCGCGCCGTCCGGCCCCGTCCCGCGCCAGAGGCTCTGCCTGCGTGGTGACTTCGGGCGGCCAACGCGCCCAAAGTCACCACACCCCAAACCGTGTGGTGAATTCGGGCGGCCAACGCGCCCAAAGTCACCACACCCGACCTTGACCGTGGAAGGTGTCTAGCTCATCGGGAGCGTCAGCGCGGCCAGGACCGCCCGGTGATCGGAGTCCGTCACGTCGTGGACCTGCACCTCGTCGACGCCGATCCGCTCGTCCACCAGCACGTGGTCGATGGTCACCAGCCCGTCGAACCCGCCGCGGGACGGCCAGCTGGTGACCAGTCCCTCCCCCACCGCGTCGGCCGCGTCCCGGTATCCGGTGTCGATCAGGTCCCGCAGCACCGCGTGGTCGAGCGTCGCGTTGAAGTCGCCGAGCAGGATCCGCGGCTCGGCACCCTCGTCCGCGGACGGCTGAGCGCTGATGTCGGCACTCCACCCCGGGTACATGTGCGGGCCGGCGGGCGCCAGCGGGTGCACCGACTCGACGTGCACCGCCACCGCACCCGGCGCCTGGATCGTCGCGTACGCCTGCTGGAAACCCCCGCCGTTGCGGCGCGAGTCCTGTGTCAGCATCGGGTACCGCGAGTAGAGGCCGGACCCGCTCGCCTCGGGCTCCGCGGTGAGCTGCTGGTACGGCAGCAACGCGTCGATGCCGGCCGCCTTCAGGGCCGATTCCCCCCGCGGGGCGAACTCCTGCACGGCGAGGACGGCGACGTCGTTGTCGCGTACCAGAGCAAGGATCTCGTCCGGATCTGCCTGGCCGTAGAGCATGTTGATGGTCAGCACGCGCAGCGCGACCCCCTCGGACGGTCCCCGGTCGAGGTCGGGCAGCGCCCGCGGCAGCACACAGGCGGCCATCCCGAACGCCACCACACCGGCCACGATCGCCGCCGCCCACCGCCGGGCGACCAGCGCGGCCAGCAACGGCACCAAGGTCCAGGCCGCCACGAACGGGGTGGCCGCGAACAACGCGATCAGCAGGCCACGTTCGAGCCCGAAGACCCGGCCCACCAGCCAGAACGCCCCCGGCGCCAGCAGCAGCCAGAGGAACCCGGACAGGACGACACTGCGCCGGGCCGGGCGCTTCTCGGACGGCACGTCGGTAATCGTCATGGCGGCGAAGTTATCCGGGTGACCTAACAGAATCCTGAGACAGCGGCCCACGTCACACCGGCGCTCCCCCTTGACACGGTGCGGTTGGATAGATGCGGGTCGTTTCGCCTCGGAGAGTGGGGTGCGGTGAGTTCCTGGATACGCCGACGAGATCACAACATCTTCGTCAACGGGTTCGTCCTGATGATCTGCGGCCTGGTCACCGGCGTCGTGCTGGCGAGCGCGGTCTTCCCCTTCGCGGCCGTGTCCGGCCTCGCCCTGCGCGCCGGCGAGAAGACCTTCGCCGCGCTGCCCAGCCAGCTCAGAGCGTTCCAGGCACCCCAGATCACCCGGGTCTACGCCGCCGACGGCAAGACCCCGCTCACCCAGTTCTACGACGAGTTCCGCAGCGACATCCCGCTGAAGAGCATGTCCGCGTTCATGCCGGCCGCGATGGTCGCCGCCGAGGACCGCGAGTTCTACCATCACGCCGGCGTCGACCTCAAGGGTGTGGCGCGGGCCCTGGTCAACAACAACCAGGGCGGCCAGAAGCAGGGCGCGTCGACGATCACCATGCAGTGGGTGCGGATGTCGCTGTCGTACTCCGCGACCAGCCCGAACGAGGTGGTCGCCGCCACCCAGGACACCCCGCGGCGCAAGTTCACCGAGATGAAGTACGCCCTCGAGGTGGAGAAACAGATCGGCAAGGACCAGATCCTCGAGCACTATCTGAACATCGTCCCGTTCGGCAAGCAGACCTACGGGATCTACGCGGCCAGCAAGGTCTACTTCAACAAGCTGCCGAAGGACCTCACCCTCGGGGAGGCGGCCATGCTCGCCGGCATCGTCCGGGCCCCCACCGGGTACGACCCGACCACCCCCGACGGCTACGAGCAGATCCGGCAGCGCCGCAACGCCTACGTCATCCCCGGCATGCTGGAGATGGGCGTGATCACCCAGGCGCAGGCCGACGCCGCGATCAAGGAGCCGATCCCCCGCAAGGTGCGGCCGGTCAGCAACGGCTGCGTGTCGGTCTCCAAGAACAACTGGGGTTTCTTCTGCGACTACTTCTACCGGTGGTGGATGGGCCGGGAGGAGTTCGGCGCGACACCGTACGACCGGGAACGGCAGCTCAAGAGCGGCGGCTACCGGATCACCACCACACTCGACGTGAAAGCCCAGGGCAAGGCCCGGCAGCGGATCGCCGACCGGATCTCCGAGAAGAACCAGAACGCGCTGCTGCTCGCCGCCGTCCAGCCCGGCACCGGCAAGGTGCGGGTGCTCGCCGCGAACCGCAAATTCAAACTCGACGACCCGGACGACCCGCAGAACCGGATCTCCTCCGATCCGGCGAAAGCGCGCAAGAAGATCCGCGGGTCGTACCCGAACACCACGAACCCGCTGCTCTCCGGCGGCGGCGACATCACCGGCTACCAGGCCGGCTCGGTCATGAAGATCTTCACCCTGATCGCGGCGCTCGAGCAGAAACTGCCGCTCGCGTACACGATAAAAGCGGAGAAGGTCTACAAGTCGAAATACATCATCGACCGGGGCAACGACGCGGCCTGCTCGGGCACCCATTTCTGGTGCCCGACCAACTCCGGCGGTGGCGGCGAAGGCGTCTACAACATGTGGACCGGTTTCGGAAGCTCTATCAACACCTATTTCGTCCCCCTCGAGGAACGCGTCGGCGCGGAGAACGCCGTCGACGTGGCGAAACGTTTCGGCATCCAGTTCCGAGCCACCGATGACGCGAAACTAGCCTCCCCCGGATACGCCCACCAGTGGGGCGCCTTCACCCTGGGCGTCTCCGGCACCACCCCGCTGGACATGGCGAACGCCTACGCCACCCTGGCCGCCGACGGAAAATACTGCACACCCACCCCGATCGAACGGATCGTCACGCTCTCCGGCGACGACCTGGACGTCGGCCGCTCCCACTGCACCCGGGCGACCTCGGCCGACGTGGCCCGCGCCGCCGTCGACGCGGCCCGCTGCCCGGTCGGCGACTCCGCCCAGCTGGGCAGCTGCGCCGGCGCCACAGCCCGCGACACCCGCGGCGTGGTCGGCCACCCGGTCTTCGGCAAGACCGGCACCACCGACCGCGACAAGACGGCGTCCCTGGTCGCCGGCACCACCTCGATGGTCGTAGCCGGATATCTGGTGAACCCGGACTACCAGAACCACAAGGACCGCCTCCAGCACGACCAGGTGAACCCGGCCGTCTACCACACCCTCGCCGACATGATGAAAGGCAAGGAGAAAGTCAACTTCAAAAGACCGGAGAATCGCAAGATCGCGTACGGGGAAAGGCGCTCGATCCCGAACGTCGAATGCGACCCCCTGAGCAGCGCCACCCGAACCCTGGAACGCGAAGGCTTCAGCGTGAGCATCGGCCGCACGGTCGACTCGTCCTGCCCCGCCGGAACCGCGGCGGGCACCGAACCGGACGGCCGCACGGTCAAGAACGGCGTCGTCACCATCGAGGTGAGCAACGGCCGCACCACCACGTCGGAGTTCCCCACCGGAAACGCGTCACCGACCCCCACCCGAACCCGCATCCGCTGACCAGGCCAGTCCCGCAGACACACGGCGAACACCGGATCCGGCCGAACACCGGAGCCGGCCCGCTCCCCATGCTGCGTGGCGGCGCGAACGACGTCGGCGGCATCGGGGTCTCCCCAGGGTTTCGTCAAGCATCGAGGTGGGCCGGCCGGCCGTGCCCGGATCCTGCCGTGCCCGGAATCCGGCCGTGCCCCGGGCTCGCAGCCCCGAGTACTGCTCGGCCGTCGCCTTCTCAACGGCTGGATACGTTTCGTGGTCAGCGCCCGTGTGGTGACTTGGGGCGCCCAGCACGGCCATAGTCACCACGCCCCACGGCAGGCGTGGTGACTTCGGACGCCCAGCACGGCCGTAATCACCACGCCCCACGACAGGTGTGATGACTTCGGGCGCTGAGCACGGCCGTAATCACCACACCTCATCACGAGCGTGGCGAACTTCGGGTGCACAGCGCCTGGCACCGGCTTCAGCCGTGAGCGACGGCTCAGGGGCACCCAGCCGTCGCCCGCGGTCGTTTTCAGCTCCCGGGCGGACCGTGAGCGACGGCCGCGTCGCCTGAGCCGTTGACCACGGCTACCCGGAAGGCGAAACTCAGCCACCAACGACGGCCCGAGTGCACCCGGCCGTCGCCCAGGGTCCCTTTCGACTCGCGGGCGGACCGTGAGCGACGGCCGGGTTGGCCGTCATGCCACTCAACTCACGGTGATCATGACGACGGGTCCGAGAAGGCCGCGGACTACCGAGCTACACCAGCGCACGAAGCGACCAGAGGTCCCGCTTGGCGAGCGCGATTGGCAGCCGGCACAAATCCCCAGGCCAAAGTCGTGATCAATTTGGGCTGATACGGGAGATCCAGACGTCGTCGAGGCGGGCACGGGCGCGGACGAGAGCCGGGCAAGAGCGAGAGCGCGGGCAAGAGCCGGGCAAGAGCGAGAGCGCGGGCAAGAGCCGGGCGCGGACGAGAGCCGGGCGCGGACGAGAGCGCGGGCAAGAGCGAGAGCGCGGGCGCGGGCGCGAGTGGCGTTGGTGGCGGTCAGCCGGCGGCCGGCGCAACGCCTCGTGCACCTCGTCGGCCAGGTTCGCCATCCCGCGTTGCCGGCTGCCGTGCCGTAGGGCGGCTTCTTCGAGGGCGACCGCCGCGCCGCCTTCGGCTCCGACCCCACCGACCCCGACCCGACCCCGACCCCGACGGCTCGGCTTCGACCCCACCGGCCCCGACGGCTCCGGCTCCGACCCCACCGACGCCGACGGCTCCGGCTGTTTCTGTCGAACCGCCTCGCCGTCGGCGTTCGTCGTCGGTGCGGACCACGATCGGGGGGTTACATCTGTCAACGAGGCATCAGCCTAGCCATCCAGAGGATGACGCAAATGCCCCGTACATCGCTCTCCGCAGTGAATTAGGAAACTTCTCGGCATCGAGACTAGTCATATGTCTGGTGATCCATACGGCAACCATGTGTCGACAATGGCCGGACGGCGGATCGGCACCGCCAGAAGGCAAAAGATTCTCGATGTCCTGCGCGGCGGGACCGTCGGGCGGGCACTGGAAGTGGCGGCCGTTCACTCGTCAGGGCCGCAGACGATGACACGTGGCATCCCGGTGGCCCGCTCCTACAGTCGGGCGTATGAAGCAAAACGGATTTAGCCTGCTGGGCGCCCATGAGATTCGGATCCGGCTCGGTGGAATCAGCCGGCAACGGGTTTATCAATTGACGAGCAGGCAGGATTTCCCGGCGCCGATCGCGGACCTCGCGCAGGGCAAGGTGTGGCTCAACGAGGAGGTGGAGGCCTGGATCAGCGCCCGTCGCGGTTCGCCCGACACCGAGAGCTGAATCGTCATTCCCCGGCACCAGGCATCCAGTCTGGCGCGCGCGACCGTTGAAACGATTAATCGGCGTCCGCGGCCGCCACGGTCTCACGGATCTCGGACGTCAGCAGGTGTTCCGCGTCGAGACCCATGTTCGCGAAGGCACCGGCGATCTCCAGCGAGACCAGCCCGTGCATCCGGTACCACAATTGCACGCCGAGCCTCAGCGCCCGCGGTGTCACTCCCGCCGGCACGTCGATGGCCTCGCTCCAGCGTTGTAGTTCGCTGTCGAGCGGATCGTTGCCCCCGACGGAGTCCGTCATCTCGCTCAGAACCGCGAGCAGTGCCTGCATTCCCCGGTTGAAGGCGACCACTCCGTCGGCCGGATCGGGTGTGCCCGGGGCCCGGTCGCCGAAGAGCATCGCGTAGCGGCGCGGGTGTTCGAGCGCCCAGCGCCGGTATTCCCGCACGAGCCGGTCCAGTCTTTTCTCCGGGCTGCCACCGACGGTGGCCTTCTCCACGACCAGACCCAGATCGGTGTACGCCGCGGCGACCAGCGCGTCGACCACCGCGTCCCGTGACGCGTGGTACCGGTACAGCGACGGTGGTGTCATTCCCATCGCCTTGCCGAGTGCCGCGATGGTCACCGCGCTCACGCCGCCGTCGTCGACGAGGGCGAAGCCGCACTCCTTGATCTCCTCGAGGGTGCGGGCCCGCAGGCGTTCGCGCCGTGGCCCTTCGCCGTCAGGGGTCTTCACCATGTCCGAACAGTATCGCATTGCTCAAACACCGATCCGTAGTTAAAGTTACGGCTCATAACTCGAGTGAAGAGGAGTAGTCGTGACTGGGATCAAGGACCGGATCGGGCGCGGACTGATGGGCCTGGACGCGGTGTTCACCGTGGTCGCCGTCGTGAACGGCATCTCGCTGATGGCCGGCGCCGGCGACGACACGATCATCGTGGAGAGCTGGCGCACGTTCGGATTCGTCGTCTTCGTCGGACTGTGGGCCCTCATCGCCCTCTGGCCGCGGCGCGTCCCCGGCGTCTGGGAGCTGATCCTGTTCCACAAGACCGCGATCACCGTGCTGGCCATCGTGGTCAGCGACACCGCCTTCGGCGCGACCGAGACCGCCGCCATCGACGGCTGGCTGGTCGTCTCCACCGCGGTCGCCTACATCCTGTGCCGCGGCTGGGAGGCCTGGCACCCGTTCACCCGGGACTCCGCCGCCGCCGCGCCCCGCCCCACCTCGGCCTGACCTGGCGCGGGCTCACCTCGTACCGTCGAAGATGCTCGCGCTGACCAGCCCGGACGTGGTCGTCAGCGCGGCACCGGCGCAGAGGCCCACGGACGATATGCCCTGATCTGATTCAATGGCCGCCATGAATCAGATCGCAGCATTCCGGGCGGCCGCCGCCGAGCAGGGCGCCACCCCGGCCGAGATCGACACTTGGCTGGCCACGACCCGGATCTGCCTCGAACTCACCACCGCGGGCACCGGCCCGGTCGCCGGTCAGATCGGCGGCCACCCGATCATGCCCGACGACCAGCCGTGGCCGCAGGGCCCCACCGGCGAGGATCTGCCGCTGCTGGCCGCGATCGACTGCGCCGCATTGCCGCGCGACACCGACGCCGGCAATCTGCTGCCCGCCGACGGGCGCCTGCTCTTCTTCATGAACTACGACGAGTACTACTTCGACGGCGGTGAGGGCTTCACCGAACAGGACTACTTCCGTGTCCTGCACGTCCCGTCCGGCGGCCGCGAACACCGCGGCGAGCAGAGCCACGACCGGGTCGATCTCTTCGCCACGGTACGCCTGACCTGCGGCGACAACGATTACCGCACCGACGGCGACGACTCGCACCCGCTGACCCGCCTGGCGTTGGAATTCTGGCCCGCAGCCGGTCAGCCCGGCCCCGACCGCCTGCGCATCGGCGGGCACGGCGACGTCGCCCACAACAGTCCCGAGACGACGGTCGTCGACGTCCTGGCCGAGCGGGGCGAGGTGCGGCGGCACGAGAACTGGGAGGAGTTCAGCAGGCTGCACGACCAGGTCATGCGGGACTGGATCCCGCTGGCCCAGTTCGGCCTGCCCGGCGAGGACGACGAGTTCACCAACGCCCGCTTCATGATCCGCCGAGCCGACCTGGCCGAGCCCCGCTTCGACCGCGTCATCTCCAGCACCGAATTCGGCGGCTGATGCCCGCTCGGGTTCAGACCGCGGCCTCAGAACCATCGTTCTGTGACTCGGCGCGCCCGCGGCCGTCCGGGCGTGGCGGCGCCCGGACGTGCGGCGAGGGTCAGCGGACCTGTTTGGCGCTGAACTGCATGCGCGGCGCGGCGTAGAACTCCTGGGCCGCGACCAGCTGGAGTTCGCGTTCGCCGGAGCGGAACGTCAACTCGATCAGGTCGAAGACGCTGGAGGCGGTGCGTTCGAGGGCCACCGCCGCGCTGCCGGTCTCCACGTAGTGGGCGGTGAACAGGGCGGCCGTCACGTCGCCGGAGCCGTTCGCCTTGAACGGCAGGTGCGGGGTGCTCACCAGCCAGGCGCCGGTGCCGTCCACCACCAGCATCTCGATCACGCCCTCCTCGCGGTCCGGGCGTTCGACGCTGGTGACCAGCACCGTCGACGGGCCCATGTCGCGGGCCAGGTCGGCCGAGACGAGGGTGGACTCGATGCTCGCCGGTTCGGTGCCGGTCAGGAAACCCAGCTCGAACTGGTTGGGGGTGATGATGTCGGCGACCGGCACCACCTTGTCACGCAGGAGCACCGGGATCTCCGGCGCCACGAAACAGCCGGATTTGGCGTTGCCCATGACCGGGTCGCAGGCGTACACCGCGCTGGGGTTGGCAGCCTTGACCCGGCGGACCGCGTCGACGATGACGTCGGCGATGCCCGCACCGCCCTGATAGCCGGACAGCACCGCGTCGACCTGCGGAAACACGCCGCGCTCCTCGACACCGAGGAGGATCTCCGCCACGTCGGGCGGCGCGATCAGCGGCCCGCGCCAGGCGCCGTAGCCCGTGTGGTTGGAGAAGTTCACCGTGGGGATCGGGACGACCTCGACACCGATGCGCTGCAACGGGAACACGGCCGCCGAGTTGCCGACGTGGCCGTGGGCGACGACCGACTGGATGGACAGAACCTTCATCACCCCAGCCTAGAGACCCGCCTCCGGGTTACCGGCATCAGGAACTGCCGATCCGCGCGGCCGGCTCCGGGGCGGCCGACGAGCCGCGCCATTCGGCGATCTGATCGAGCAGCAGTTCCAGCGGTTCGCTGCTGGGATGACCGTCACCGGTCAGCCTGGTGATCGCCTCCTCGACGTGGTCGGCGAGCTCGACCTGCATGTCGACCTCCCAGGGCACGCCGACCAGCACCTCCGGTTCCCGGCCGTCACCCACACCGACGGAGAGCGCGGTCACGTCCCCCGACCGGTACGCGTGGATCACCTCTGTCCCGTTCCGCGGGTAGAAGCCGATCCACTCGTCGCCGTCGCCCCGGCGCCAGCCCATGTGTTCCCCGGTGAACACGAGATGGTTCGTCGTGTCGTTCATGGCTTCGACGCTAATCGCCGGGGCGGCCGTTCGACTCGAAAATCGCAGGTCAGGTACACGATCTATGCCCGCAGCGAGGATCCGCCCCGGGCCCAGGCGTCCAGCACCGTCCGCGCCCACGCGTTGTCGACGGCGAGGGCGCACCGGGCACCCCACAGCACCTGGCCGGCGAGTTCCGGTTCGTCGGCCGCGAACGCACCGCACAGGTCGTGGGCGGCGATCTGTTCGTGGACCGCGTCCGCCTCGACGTGCTCGTCGTAGAACGCGGTCGCCGACGTGTCGCCGCCGAGCCGGCGCAGGCCGTTGGCGTAGGCGCGGTTCGGCAGCGAGGACGTCATCTCGTACGCGGCGAGGTGCCCCAGGATCGCCCCGCGCCGGGACCGGTGCAGCCCGAAGTAGGACATCAGGTTGTTGACGGCCAGGGTGGCCGCCGGAACCCGGTCGACGTGGGCGCCGTATGTCAGGTCCAGGTCGAACCAGGCCATCGTCCGCTTGAACAGTTCCTGGTGCATGCGGTCGGTGACGGCTCCGCCGTACTCGTCGATCTGGATCTCCAGCAGCGCGGCCTTGACGCGCCCACCCAGCCGGGGGATCGCCCAGCTGTGCGGGTCCGCCTCGCGCAGGTGATAGACCGAGCGGTGCGTGACGAACTCGCGGAACTGCTCGCGGGTCGCCCGGCCGCGCAGATATCCGGAGAGCGCCGGACCGTCGTCGGCGGCCACGATCGCCGTCAGTTCCTGAGGGACCGTCGCCGGGTCGGCCGGGCGCACCTCGCCGACCAGGTCGTGCAGCTGGCCCGCGTAGCGCCGCTCCAGGTCGGCACGCAGTTCCAGCAGGCCGGGATCCCACTCCCAGCCGTCGTCGACGCCGTCCCAGCCCCGATAGGCCAGTTCGTAGCAGACGAACAGCGACAGCTGCAGATCCTCGTCGTCATCCGGCACGAGGCGCCCGTCCGGCACGAGGTGGGCGAGGTGCGACGCGCCGCCGCCGAGGGTCTCGATCAGGGCACTGGACAGGGAACCTCGAGGTGGCGGCAGTTTCATGCCGGGCGGATGCCCGTTTGTAAAGCTGCGAAACGGAAACCTCAAGACCATGACTTCGACCATCACACCGTACGAGGACGGCCCGCTGATCGTCCGCGGCGACTTCCTTCTGTGTACGCCGGACGGCGCGACGATCGACCCGGGACGCGACACGGTGGCCCTGTGCCGATGCGGAAAGTCCGCCGTCAAGCCGTTCTGTGACGGCACTCACAAGACGTTCCGCTTCAAGGCCGGCACCGGACGGGACACCGCCGCGGCCCGTACCCGCGAAGACGCGTGAGCGACGCCGTCAGATCGCGCTGAGATCGACCTCGACCGGGAACGGCATCGCGGTCTTCACGACGCCGGCGAAGAATTCGCCGTCACGGTAGCGTCCGGCCGCCGGGTCGAGAACGGAGGTGTAGACGAGCGGCGCGCCGGTGACGGCCTGCTCGACGCGCCAGTAGAACGGGATGCCGGCCTTCGCATACTGATCGGTCTTGACGACCCGGTCGGTCGTCTCCGACCCGGGCGAGACCACCTCCACCACCAGCAGCACGTGCTCAGGCCGCGTCGGGGTGACGTCGATGCTGTCCGCCCGGTACACCGTCACGTCGGGGCGGCGATTGTTCAACGGCACGTCGTGCAGCCGGACGTCGAAGTCGGTGTCCGCGTTCCAGTCCGGTCCCGCGGCGGCGTCCAGGGCGTTCGCCAGCAGCCGGGCCAGGCGGTTGTGCCGCTTGGACGCGCTCGGACTCACAAGGACCATCCCGTCAACGATCTCGATGCCCGCACTCTGCTCGTCGGTCCAGGCGTCGTACTGCTCGGCGGTGACCTGCTGATGCATCCAGGCCGGCGCGACCATCTCGGCAGTCATACACACCTCCTGAGACAGCACCGAATACTCGCCCAGGATACCGGGGCGGCTTGCTCACGACATCGGGCGCTGCGGCGCGTACCCCGGAAAGAGCGTGATCGGAACGCTCACCGGGACCGGCGGGACATGTAGCATCCTCGCTTTCGTCGCGAGAGGTGTGCACATGAGCCGGGTTCTGATCACTGGTGGCGCGTCCGGCCTGGGCGCCGCCCTGACCCGGCTGCTCACCGCCCGCGGCGACCGGGTGCTGGTCACCGACCTGGCCGAGGAGCACGAGGTGCCGGACGGCGCGGTCTACCAGCGGCTGGACGTGACGTCCGGCGACGACTGGGACGCGGCGCGCAAGCGGGTCACCGAGGAGTTCGGCGGGCTGGACCTGCTGGTCAACAATGCCGGGGTGGCCGCCGCGGGGCGTATCGAGAAGCTGAACGAGGCGCACTGGCGGCGGGTGCTGGACATCAACGTGCTCGGCGCGGTCACCGGCTGCCGCACCTTCACCCCGCTGCTGAAGAAGCAGGAGAGCGGGCACATCGTCACCATCGCCTCGCTGGCCGGGCTGGCCCATCCGGCGGCGATGAGCTCCTACAACGTGAGCAAGGCGGCGGTCGTCGCCCTCGCCGAGAGCCTGCGCCACGAGCTCGGGCCGTGGCACATCGACGTCAGCGTGGTCTGCCCGTCGTTCTTCCGCAGCGACCTCGCCGCGTCGCTGGGCGGCGGCGACGTCGCGATGGAACGCATCGCCGGGGCGATCATCGCGCGGGCGCCGCTGAGCGCCGACGAGATGGCCGTGCGGGTGCTGGCCGGCATCGACAGCCGCAAGCCGCTGATCCTGCCGGACGGCCCGGCGCGCAAGGCGTTCTGGACGAAGCGCCTGGCCCGCCGGGTCTACGACCGGCAGATGATGGCGGGCGGTGCCCGCCTGCGCAAACGCTGACTCAGCAGGACAGGTTGGCTCCGGGGCTGACGCCCAGGATGCCGGCGAACCGGTTGTACGCGTCGATCCGGCTCTGCACCTGGGCCGGGTTGCCGCCGTTGCACTCGAGCGAGCCGTTGATGCTGCGGATCGTCTCGCCGAAGCCGCGGCTGTTGACCATGGCCTCGTGCGGGGTCATGGTGCCCGGTCCACGCTGGGTCATCCAGTACCAGACCGCGGTCTGGTAGGCGACCGACGTTTCGTTCTTGACCCGGTCCGGGTTGTTGAGCAGGTCGATGCCGAGCGCGTCACCGGCCGCCTTGTAGTTGAAGTTCCAGCTCAGCTGGATCGGCCCGCGACCGTGGTACGCGCTCTGCCCGGCCGGGCAGCCGTAGGACTGGTTGCGGTCGCAGTACAGCGGCCAGTTCGCCTGGTTGAGTTCCTCGACGTAGACCAGGCCGCCGGACTCGTGGTTGACGTTGGCGAGGAAGGCCGCGGCCTCCTGCTTGCGGATCGTGTCGCTGCCGGTGGTGGTGAACGCCGGGAATTTGGTGATCGCGTCGAGCAGCCCCGCGTAGGAGTAGAAGGCGATCCGGTTCGGGAACATCTGGTTGAACTGGGCTTCACTGACCGGGAAGCCGGTGCCACTGGGCGGCGGGGTCGTGGTGCCACCTCCGGTGCAGGTGTAGGGCGACCAGTACCAGGTGCTGATGACCGGATCGTAGCCCGGGTTCTCGTGGCTGGCCTGGTAGTAGAGCCCGTTGGTGTAGCGGACGATCGCGCCGGCCGCGTAGTACTGGCCGGCCACCCAGTTCGGGTGGTTGCAGGTGGGCGTGGGCGTGGTCGGGGTGCTGCCGCCGCCGCAGGCGCCGTTGTCGGCCCACACGCCGGACCCGCCGGTGCTGGGCGCCTCGCCCTGGGTCCACCACTTGGCGGTCCAGTTGTGCCCGTTGTAGGAGGCCCGGTTGTTCGCGGTGTAGACGGTCGCGCTGCTGTAGGCGGTCACGCACGCCTCGGCAGCGCTGGAGGCGGTGGTGGGCAGGACGACGGCGGCGAGGGCGGCGAGCGCCACGCTCACCACGGCCAGCATTCTTTTCACGGGCATGAGGCACCTTCCGTACGCCGAGGGACGTATCGGTGTGAGGGGGACGAGCGGTACATCGACTCAACTAGATGCCTCACGGCGCCGTCAAGGTTTTAGTTAATAAACTTCATAGATTGTTCGCTGCGGCAGGGCGGCCCCGAGGAAGCCGGGGCCTCCAGGACGAAACGAGCACCCGTACGCCGCCGGGCCGGGCCCGGCGGCGCAGGAGAAAGCGCGGTCAGCCGGCCGGGTTCCAGCCGTCCGAGCCGGCCAGGTACTTCTGCGGGGTGTAGTTCGCCGCCTCCGCGTCGGTCAGCTGGCGCCGGTTGCTGTTGGTGGTGGCGCCGGCGCCGGTGTTCTTGTACTCGTAGAAGCGGGCGTTCTTCCACGAGTTGCCGGACATGTCGGTCCAGGGCTGGGCCACCCTGATCGTCGAGCTCAGGTTCGACTCGCGGTAGGTGACCTGCGCGGACGCACCCCACGGCCGGCCCAGGTAGGTAAGGTCGGCGGGGACTCCGGTGATCGTCGACTTGTAGATCAGGAAGCCGTAGGGGGAGCTCGCCTCGGTGTTCGCCGCGGTGATGTAGCCGCCGGTGCTGCGCTTCTCGTGGATCGTGCAGGCGTAGAAGACCGCCGCGCCGTTGCCGTAGATGAAGTCCACGGTTCCTTCGATGTAAGAACTCCAGATGTACGCCCGCGCCTTGTTGTAGATCAGCAGGGTGTCCTGGTCGGCGATCACCCGGACGTTGCCGAGCCGGGCCCGGTCGCCGTAGAGGGCCAGCGCGAGGGCCTGTGACGACCCGTTGGCGGCCTCGTCGTAGTCGTTGCTGAACGTCAGGTTCTTGGCGTAGAACTCCTTCGACTGCACGTAGACGGTGGCCGACCCGGTGGTGCCGGCCGTCGACGCGGGCTTGTTGTTGACGATCACGGTGGCCGCGGCGGTGGAGCCGAGACCCTCCAGCGTGATCCACGGTTTGTCGGCCGGGATGACCACGCTCTCCCGGTAGGTGCCCGCCTTGATGGTGATCGTGGCCCGGCTGGAGTTGCCGGACGGGACCGCGTTGACGGCGGCCTGGACGGTGCGATAAGTGGCCGTCCCGTCGGAGGCGACGGTCAGGGTGATGGCGGCCGCGGACGGTGCGGCCGTGACGCCGAGAACGGCGACGGGTGCGGCCACCAGGGCCGCCATGCTGAGGACGATGCGTCGTGATCGCACGGATCCATCCTTCGGTGGGGGCGAAAGGATCGTATGGGAGCGTTCCCAGTGAACCCCCATTCATAGATATCTGTCAATTGAAAGGGTGTCGGGTAGCCGCCCCGGACTGAGCCGCGTCAGCGGCTCCGGGCCCCGTCGCGCTGCTGCCAGATGCCGTTCGACGACGTCGGCGTTGGTCAGCCCCGACTGATCAAGTCCATCACCTCCGCCTCACGGGGAGACAACGTCAGGTGCCGGGCCGTGGATGGTTCCGCTGCTTCTGGGGTACGCCCGGAGCGCCCGTGCGGCACCAGCGCGCACCGGTAGCGGGCCGTGGTCGGCTCCCGGTGCGCGGTGTGCGGCCCGGCCAAGCTGTTCAGGGCGTGCGACAGCGCGTTGCCCGGCACGCCGCCACGCGGGGCGATCAGCACGTCGACGACAGGCAGCCCGTCGATCTGCACATCCAGGCCGGCGCTGGCGAACTCGTGCCGGATGCGGGCCAGGACCGGCTCCCGGCAGCTCCAGCCTCGCGCTCACGTCGCCGTGTGACTACGCCGGGTTCTTCATGACTCGAGATTGAGGGTCGAACACCGACAGGCCGTTTTCACCTGCCACGCGCTCGACAACCCTCGCAACCTCATCGCTGCGGGACCAGGATATCGACAGCAGGACGCATTCGGCGTTGGAATAGACACCAGAAGCCCAAGGGGGCGAGGCGCCATTGCCATTCTCAGGATAGAGGAGCAGAAGCGCCTCCAGAAAAGCTGAAATGGCGGGACTGCGGACGACGACCCCCTCATCTCCGTCCGTCAACCGATCGTAAACAGAGTAGGCCGCGTCACTTTCCAGCGGATCCGGCTGGTACCAGACAGCCAAGTCGAAGCTCACAACATCTACGCCCTTACCATTCTCATCCGATTTTGCCGAACCGTCGTGCTTCTGCAGTTCCTGGAACGGCAGTGACCAGACTCATGGGCAACCTCACCACGTCCGCCACTCCGCCGCCGGGATGCGGCTCGCGCCGATGTCCCCGCAGCGGTCTGCCCACTCCCGGCAGACGAAGACCGGGCGGCTCAGCACCACGTCGCCGACCCGCTGAGCACGGATCACCAAACCCAGGTCCGCGGAGGAGGGATCCGACCTCTGCGAGAACACGACCACCTGCCCGGCCGCCTCGAGATGATCAGCGAACTCCTCCTCGACCTCGGACGGAACCCGGCCGACCAAGGCGATACCGGCCAGGCTGACCTGCGGACCCTCACGAGCATCCACAGCAACGCAGGCCAATCCACCGCCCTCGTCGTAGTAACAGGACAGGAAATAGCCGGCCAACGTCAAACGCCTGCCTGCCGGAACAAACGCGTGGAAATCCTCGGACGAACTGGCCGCCAGAGCAAGACCACGTAAGGCGTCCTCCACGTCGAGTCGGCTCGCCCCGAACCGCAACGGCCCCACCGAACGGAACGGAACCAGCTCCCAACTCTGACGCTCGCCACCACCGAGCGCCTCGCACCGCACGGGCACGCCTACCTCACTCAAGGTTCTCTGGCGTTCTCACGACTGGTCAAACCACAACGGGCACTGTACGGTCGCCGGCCCGCCCACCGCGGTGCGACGCCGTCATCACCGCACAGCGCAGCCGCTCATCGGCGTCGGCGCCGTCACCGGCGACAAGCTGCCCGATCTGGTGGTCCGGACCGGCACCGCGTTCTGGCTACTGTCCGGGTACGCCGACGCGACCTTCCGGACTGCGGCGAAGATGGGCGAGAACGCCGT
Organism: Actinoplanes sp. NBRC 101535; assembly: GCF_030269225.1. Classification (NCBI taxonomy): domain Bacteria; kingdom Bacillati; phylum Actinomycetota; class Actinomycetes; order Micromonosporales; family Micromonosporaceae; genus Actinoplanes; species Actinoplanes sp. NBRC 101535. The sequence goes on from NZ_BSSY01000004.1 coordinate 208,105, forward strand.
TCGGGCGAACTCGGAGATCGTCAACATCGCCGACGTGGAGCTGCATAGCACGCCCGACATGACGTTGCGCGAAGGCCGCGATCACTACGGCGAGCTGGGCGACGTGAAGGCGATCGCCTGACCGATATCGGCTGCCTTCCCCGCATCAAGGTGGGGAGGACAGCCGGTGGATCTGGTGACCGAGACCGCCTCCTCGACCGCGGCGGGTTCAGCTCCGGGTGAGGTGCCGGCTCAGGAACTGTGCCGCCCGGGTCAGGGCCGCGTCGGCTTCCTCCATGGCCTCGTAGTGCATCGGGAAGACGTGTGGGACCTGGCCGACGATCTCCAGGGTCACGTCGACCTCGGCCGCGCCCGCCCGGCCCGCGAAGCCGACCGCGTCGTCGAGCATCACCTCGTTCGAGCCGACCTGGATCAGCAGCGGCGGCAGGGCCTGCAGTTGTGCGAAGTGCGGGCTGACCAACGGTGACCGCGGATCCTGATCGCCGAGGTAGGCGGCCCGGACCGGTTCCAGGAAGCCGGAGCCGAAGACCGGGTCGGCGCCGTCCTTCGTCTGTACCGATGCGCCGCTGCCGGTGAAGTCGGTCAGCGGGGAGAAGACGGCCGCCGCCGCGGGCATCGGCAGGCCCGCCTCGCGGGCGCCGAGAAGCGTGACCAGGGCGAGGTTGCCGCCCGCCGAGTCACCCGCGATGACGATCCGCTCGGCCGGAACTCCCTGCTCGAGCAGTTCCCGGTACGCGGCGAGGCAGTCGTCGACGGCTGCGGGGTAGGGGTGTTCGGGTGCGAGCCGGTAGTCCAGCGAGACCATCGCTGCTCCGGCACGGCGCGTCAACTGCGCTGTGAAACCGGCGTACCCGTCCGGGGACCCCATGACGAAAGCGCCGCCGTGCAGGTACAGGATCGTCGCCTGCTCGTCCGTCACGTCGCCGGGAACGATCGACAGGGCGGGCCGCCCGCCGAGGACCGTAGGCTCGATTTTCACATCGTCCGGCACGTCACGGGCCATGAAAGTGTCGTACCCGGCACGCCGCTCCGCCATCGGCAGGTCGTCGGGGGTGGGCGGAAGACTGCGAAGCATCCTGTCGACGGCTTCACGCTGCTGCTGGGACATGGTGGTGTTCTCCTCGAAGTGAAGGGCTCAGACGTCCGCGCCGCCGGTGACGGGCAGGACGGCGCCGGTGATGAAGGAGGCACGGTCGCTGAGCAGCCACGCGGCCGCCTCGGCGATCTCCTCCGGGCGGGCGGCCCGGCGCAGCGGGATCTGCCCGGTGACCGCGGCGGTGATTCCGGGCTGCTGCCCCTCCCAGCCGGCTGTCATGTCGGTGGCGGTGAATCCCACGGCGATGGCGTTGACGCGGATCCCGTCGGGGCCGAAGCTGACGGCCGCGCTCTCGGTGAGGCTGTTCAGGGCGCGCTTGGCGGCGCTGTACACCGGGGTCAGGTGGTACTGGCGCAGGCTCGCGATGCTGCTGGTTCCGACGATCGCCCCGCCACCGGCAGCGCGCATGACCCGCGCCTGGGCTGCCATCGCGACCCAGACCCCCTTGAGGTTGACGCGCATGATCTCGTCGAATTCGTCCTCGGTACGGTCGGCGAGGTCGGTGGTGCGTTCGAAGATCCCGCCGTTGTTGAAAGCGCCGTCCATGCCACCGAGACGCTCGGCGGCACCGGCGACGGCGTCCTGCACCGAGCGCGGGTCGGCCAGGTCAGCGGCGAACGTGCAGGCGGTGCCACCGGCCGCGCCGATCTCGTCGGCGACGACGGCAAGCGCCCCGGCGTCGCGGGCCGTGAGGGCGACAGCCGCACCTTCGCGGGCGAACAGCCGGGCCGCCGCCGCGCCGATACCGCGGCTGGCACCGACGATGAGGATCTTCTTCCCGGCAAGCAATGAACCGGCAGGCAATGAACCGGCAGGCAATGAACCGGCAGGCAATGAACCGGCAGGCAATGAACCGGCAGGCAATGAGTTGGTCACGCCTCCACCATCCGGCTCGGGCGGGCGGCCAGGCAGGGACGAGTTGTCCCTGCCTGGCGGCAACAGGACCGGCTAAGCGGTGGCTAACCTTGGCGCGTGAACCGCCAAGCCATGGGTCGTTTCCTGCGGCAGCGCCGCGAGGCCCTGACCCCCGCCGAAGCCGGCCTTCCCGCCTCCGGGCGGCGGCGCACCCCCGGACTGCGGCGCGAGGAGGTGGCCGGCCTGGCGCACGTGTCGACCGACCACTACACCCGTCTGGAGCAGGCGCGCGGGTCGGCGCCGTCGCGGCACGTGCTGCGGTCGGTGGCCCGGGCCCTGCGCCTCGACGACACCGAGCGGGAGCATCTGTTCGCCCTGGCCGACGGGTGGGAGCGGCTGCCCGGCAGTCCGGCGGCCGACGTCCCCGGGCACGTCCGTGAGCTCATCGCCCGGATGCCGCTGACCGCGGCGCTGGTCCGCGACAGCCGCTCGGATGTGCTGGCCTGGAATCCGCTGGCCCGGGTCGTGCTGGCGGGCTTCTTCGGGTCCTTTCCCCAGGAGCACAACCTGCTGCGCCGCTACTTCCTGCACCCCGACCCCACGGTCCGCTACCTGTCCAGCCGGGACGAGAGCGCGTTCGCCCAGCAGGCCGTCGCCGCGCTGCGCCGCACCGCCGACCGGTTCCCGCGTGACGACCGGACCCGGCGGCTCGTGGCCGAACTGCACGAGGGCAGCGAGGCGTTCCGGAGACTGTGGGCGCGTCCCGCACACCCGGGTGGCCGCACCGGGGTCAAGACCGTGCTTCATCCGTCGGCGGGCACGCTCACCCTCAACTACGACGTCCTGGACATCCCCGACCACGACCATCAGATCCTGCTCTTCACCGCCGAGCCCGGCAGCCCGACGGCCGCGAATCTGCACAGCCTGGCCGCCTGACGCTTCCGCACACGTCTACGGTTGTCGATACCATGGCGCATGGGTGAGCCGACGCTCCGACCGGCGCCGCGGTACGACGCCTTCATCTCCTACGCCCGCAGCCGGGACGGCGCGCTGGCCGCCGCCCTGCACGCCGAACTGGAACGGTTCGCCGGGAGCTGGTGGCGGTCCCGGCGACTGCGCGTCTTCCACGACCTTGCCAGCCTCCCGGCGTCGGCGGGACTCCGGGAGTCCCTGGAACGGTCACTGGCCCGGTCGGAGTGGTTCGTCCTGCTGGCCTCCCCGGAGTCCGCGCGGTCCCGGTGGGTCGGCCACGAGGTGGACTGGTGGCTGGCGAACCGGTCGACGGACCGGATCCTGATCGCGGTCACCGGCGGAACACTCCGCTGGGACGGCGGCACCGACGCGCTCTCGCCCTCGCTGGCCGCCGCGTTCGCCGAGGAACCCCACTGGATCGATCTCCGGCCGTACGCCGGGACGACGGGCCGGCCGCTACTCGGGGACATCGTCGCCGACCTGGCCGCCCCGATCCTCGGCGTCGACAAGGACACCCTGGTCGGTGAACATCTGCGGCGGCGACGGGGCGCGACGCGTACCCTCATCGCCGCAGTCGTGGTGTTGATCCTTCTGGCGGTGACGGCTGTCGGTGGCGCGGTGATCGCCCGCAACCAGGCGCGGGAGGCCGAACGGCAGGCGGCGGTCGCGACCGCCCGGCAACTCCAGGCGCTCGCCGACGTCTCGCTGCCGACCGACCCGCGGACGGCGCTCGGGCTGAGCCTGGCCGCGCACCGCATCGACCCCGGTGACGAATCGGATCGTGGGGTGTACCGGACCCTGGCAAGCACGCCGTACGTGAGCACGCTGAGCGCGCATCGCAAACCGGTCACCGCGACGGCGTTCGCGTCCGCGCAGCGTCTGCTGGCCCTCGGCGACGACGACGGCGCGGTGAGCGTCTGGGATCTCGCCGACCCGGCCCGGCCCCGGCTACGGCACGGTCCGGCCGACCTCGGCATCGGCGTGGTGTCCGCTCTCGCGTTCGAGTCCGGCGGAACGGTGCTGGCGGTCGGCGGGGTGACCGATCCGGCCCAGTCGCGGGCGGTGAGCCGGGTGGCCCTCTGGGACGTCGCGCAGCCCTTCGCGGTCGGGCACCGCGTGCTTCCGGCGCTGACCGGGCGGCTGACGGCCCTGACCTTCCTCCCCGGCCGGCCGATGCTGGCCGGCACCCTGGTCGAGCCCTACCCGGCGAAACCGAGCCTGCACCTCTGGGGGACACCGTCCGTGGCGCAGGCCCGGCCGTCGGGGGCACCGGCCGTCTCGGCGGACGGCGATCCGATGGCTCTGGCCGCGACCGGCGACGGGCGTCACCTGGTCATGGGGTCGTCCCAGGGGGACGGGACCACCATCGCGGGCTCGGTGACCCTGTGGGCGGTGGACGACGCCGGCACGCCACGCCGCATCGCCGCCGCGCAACTCGGGCCGGTGGCTTCGGTGGCGGTCAGCGGCGACGGGCATACGGTCGCCGCCGGCGGGCAGGACCGCACGGGGGCCGGGAGCATCACCCTGTTCGACATCACCGACCGTAAGCGGGTCCGACGCATGGACACGGCGTTCGGCAGCCGGCCGGATCCGGTCGCGGGCGTCGCCCTCTCCCCCGACGGGCGGCTCCTCGCCGAGGCCGGCGGGCGCAGCCTGCGCCTGTGGGACGTGCACGACCGCAACGATCCCATCGCCGTCGACACCCCGGGTGAGGCCCATCAGGACGACGTCCGGACGGTGGTCTTCGCCGGCGACGGTGGGATCCTGGTGACCGGTTCCGCCGACACCACCGGCATCGTCTGGGACGCGCACGGCCGGACCGCGCCGGACGCCGCCGGGACGGTCACGCTGCGGCCGCGGGGCACGCCCGCGGACCCGTGGTGGGCCAGTGCGGAGGGCAAGATGCTCCGCGGCGTCCTGGGCGCTCCGGGGACGGTGACTTCTTATCGCGTACGCGCACTGCCCTCACCGGACGGGCGGCTGATCGTCACGACCGACCTCGACGGCCAGGCCGTCCTGTGGCAGACCGGACCGGACGGGCGGTCCCGGCAACTGCCCGTCCCCGCGGACCGGCTCTCCGCCGTGACCTGGGCCGCCTTCGACCCCGGTTTCCATCTGCTGATCACCGCCGGGGCGGAACGTGCCCAGCTCTGGGACGTCACCGACCCGTCGCGGCCGGCCCCGCTCGGTCCCGCCATGACCGGGGTGGTGCCGCCGGCCGCGTTCTCGGCGGACGGGCGGCTGCTGGTCATCGACGGCGTCGACGAGGACGACGGCAACGGGGTCCTCACCTCGACCGTCACCGTCTACGACCTCACCGATCCGGGCCGGCCCCGGCAGCTGTCCCGAATCGACGGCACCCGGGAGACGCTGGTGAAGTCCCTCGCCCTGTCGCCGGACAGTGCGACTCTCGCAGTCGCCGACAGCTCCGACACCCGCCTCTACGACCTTTCCGACCTCTCAGCGCCGGTACGCCTGGCGAAGTCGTTACCGAAGACGGCGGACCCGGTCGCCTTCACCCCGGACGGCCGGACGCTGGCGGGAGTGAGCCGGCAGACCCTGGTCCTGTGGAACGTCGAGGATCCCCGCGATCCGCGTCCGCTGGGCACACCGCTGCCCCTGGCGTACGAGGGCGAGGCCTCGACCATCACCGTCACCCGCGACAGCCGCCGTGTGTCGGTCACGACGCCGGTCCCGGGCCCCGCCGACGACCTGGGGGTGCAGAGCTGGGACATGTCGCGGCTCGTCCGGCTGCGCGCCGAGGCCCCGGAGTCCGCCTGCACGATGACCGATGCGGCGTCGTCCGGGGCCGTCGAGTGGCGCCGGTACCTGGACACGCCGGAGACCGTCCGGCTGTGCCCAGGTCCCTGACGTCAGGCAGCCGTCGTCACCTCGGCCGTGACCGGCTCGGCCGTCACCGGCTCCAGCGCCGCGGCGAGGATGTCGCGGACGTCGGCGACGGTGTGCACGGTCAGCGCCTCGAGCACGTCGGCCGGCACCTCGTCCAGGTCCGGGGCGTTGCGCTGCGGCAGGAACACCTCGGTCAGGCCGGCCCGCTGCGCGGCGAGCAGTTTCTGCTTCACCCCGCCGATCGGCAGGACCCGGCCGGTCAGCGACACCTCGCCGGTCATCCCCACGTCGGCCCGGACGTTGCGGCCCAGCAGCAGCGACACCAGCGCGGTCGTCATGGTCACGCCCGCCGACGGTCCGTCCTTGGGCACCGCGCCCGCCGGGACGTGCAGGTGGATCGGGTGGTCCAGCTGCTCCGGGGAGATCCCCAGCTCGGCCGCGTGTGCCCGCACGTAGGAGAGGGCGATCTGCGCCGACTCCTTCATCACGTCGCCGAGCTGACCGGTCACCGACAGGCCGCCCTTGTCGCCGGGCAGCAGCGACGCCTCGATGTAGAGCACGTCACCGCCCATCCCGGTCACCGCCAGACCGGTCGACACACCGGGCACCGCGGTCCGTTCGGACGACTCCGGGGTGAACCGCGGCCGCCCGATCAGGTCCTTCAGGTCGGCGGCGTCGACGGTGGCGGGAAGGGTGCCCAGGGCGGCCTTCCGGAACGCCTTCGCCAGGAGACGCTCGAACGAACGTACCCCCGCTTCCCGGGTGTACAGCGCGGCGATCTCCCGCAGCGCGTCCTCGGTGATCGTCACCTCGTCGTCGGCGAGAGCGGCCCGCTCCCGCTGCCGCGGCACCAGGAAGTCCCGGGCGATGGCGACCTTGTCGTTCTCGGTGTAGCCGTCGATCGTGATGAGTTCCATCCGGTCGAACAGCGCCTGCGGAATCGAGTCGAGGACGTTGGCGGTGGCGATGAACAGCACGTCCGACAGGTCGAGGTCCAGGTCCAGGTAGTGGTCGCGGAACGTGTGGTTCTGCGCCGGGTCCAGCACCTCCAGCAGCGCGGCCGCCGGGTCACCGCGGTAGTCGCTGCCGACCTTGTCGACCTCGTCGAGCAACACCACCGGGTTCATCGAACCGGACTCGCGGATCGCCCGCACGATCCGGCCGGGCAGGGCACCCACATAGGTGCGCCGGTGTCCGCGGATCTCCGCCTCGTCACGGACACCACCGAGAGCGACCCGGACGAACTTCCGGCCGAGGGTACGCGCGACCGACTCCCCCAGCGAGGTCTTGCCGACCCCGGGCGGACCGGCCAGCAGGATCACCGCACCGGAACCGCGCCCACCGACGACGGTCTGCCCGCGGGACTCCCGGCGGGCGCGTACCCCCAGATATTCGACGATCCGGTCCTTGACCTCGTCCAGGCCGTGGTGGTCGGCGTCGAGGACGGCCCGGGCCGCGTCCAGGTCGGTGTTGTCGGTGGTGCGCACCGTCCACGGCAGGTCGAGCACGGTGTCCAGCCAGGTGCGGATCCAGCCCGCCTCCGGGTTCTGGTCGCCGCCGCGCTCCAGCTTGTCGACCTCGCGCAGGGCGGCCTCCCGGACCGCGTCGGGCAGTTCGGCCGTCTCGACCCGGCTCCGGTAGTCGTCGGTGCCGTCCGCCTCGCCCTCACCGAGCTCCTTGCGGATCGCCTTCAACTGCTCACGCAGCAGGTACTCGCGGTTACGCTTCTCCACCGACTCGCGGACATCGTGATCGATCTTGTCGCTGACCTCGGACTCGGCCAGGAAGTCCCGGGTCCACTCGATCAGCAGCCGCAGCCGGGCCTCGACGTCCGGGTTCTCCAGCAGCTCACGTTTGCGGTCGTTGGACAGGTACGGCGCCCAGCCGGCGGTGTCGGCCAGGTCACCCGGGTCCTCGATGGCGCTGACCGAGTCGATGACCTGCCACGCCTCGCGGCTCTGCAGCACCGACACGACCAGCTGCTTGTACTCGGCGGCGAGCTCCTTGACATGCTCACCGGCCGGACCGGCGACGACCGGTTCCGCCTCGACCCAGAGGGCGGCGCCCGGCCCGGTCACGCCGCTGCCGATGCGGGCCCGCACGCCGGTGCGCAACACGGCGGCCGGCGACCCGCCCCGGGACTTGCCGACACGTTCGACGGTCGCCACCACGCCGTAGGACGCGTACCGGTCCTCCAGCCGCGGGGCGATCAGCAGCTCGGAGCCGGCCGCGGTGCGGGCGGCGTCGACGGCAGCCCGCGCCGCCTCGTCCAACTCGATCGGGACGACCATGCCCGGGAGGAGGACCACGTCGTCGAGGAACAGCACGGGAAGTCTCTTGCTGGACACGGTTACCTCCGGAAAGTTGAGTACGCCCGACTCAACCGCGCCGCCATCCACGATCTTCCACCGTTCGCTCCCGGCGAACGCCCCGCCTCCGCCGAGCACCGGGGAGCCGGGCCACCGCCTTCGCCCGCCATCTCCTGCTGCCGGGTGAGGGCCTGACAGCGTTCCTGCACGATGTGCACGAGGTCGACCCGGCGATGCCGTCGCCACATCAGGTCGGCTCAGCGCTCCCGCCACGGTGGGCGAGGAGATCCTCCGCAAAGCCGCGCAGGACCAGCTGACGACCATCCGCTGGCAGTGATCCCCTACGCCGGTGGCGAGATGCACTCAGGGATGGTCGGCGGGCTGCGGCGATGCGGGGAGGGACCAGCTGGCCAGCAGGCGTAACTGTTCCTCGGTGGCGGAACCGGGCTCTGCCGTGTACGTGGTCAGCAGGTGAGAGGCGTCGGCGGCGGTGGGCAGCGCCATCGAGTGGTAGGCCAGCTCCACCATGCCGACGGCCGGGTGGCGGAAGCGTTTGGTGCCCCTGCTGCGCAGGAGGATGTCGTGGGACGCCCAGCGGTCGGCGAACTCGGGAGTGGCCGCGGACAGTTCGGCGATCAAGGAACGCAGGGCCTCGTCGCAGGGGAAACGGCCGGCCTCGGCGCGCAGCAGGGCGGCGATCGTGTCCGCGGCGCCCGTCCAGTCGTCGTAGAAGCGGGCCGCCTGGGGATCCAGGAAGTGGTACCTCGCCAGGTTTCCGCGGGCCTCACCGCTGGTGAGCATCGGGGCGTACAGGGCTCGGCCGAGGGCGTTGGTCGCCAGCACGTCCCAGCGGCCGTTGCTGACGAAGGCGGCGCTCATCGTCATCGCGTCGAGCATCCACTGCACCTGCGGCGGGAGCGGCTCCATCCCCCGGCAACGGCGGTCGCGCTGGACCGGGCGAGCGGCCCGGGACAGGTCGAACAGGTAGGTGCGTTCCTCCTCGCCGAGACGCAACGCCCGGGCGACGGCGTCGAGCACCTCGTCGGAGACTCCGGCGATGTGGCCCTTCTCCAGACGGCGGTACCACTCGGGGCTCACCCCGGCCAGCACCGCGACCTCCTCACGGCGCAGACCGGGCACGCGGCGCCGTGGCCCGGACGGGAGACCCGCCTGCTCGGGGGTGATCCGGGCGCGGCGGCTGGCCAGGAAGTCGCGGACGTCCGCACGGTTGTCGTTCACGGTCACACTCCCAGGGTACGAGCGGAGCGGGCGCGAAGACGGGTACCGATTCTGCCCCCTTCACGCCGCTCATCGGGTGACCACGCACGCAGAATGAAGGGCGCGAGGATCGCCCTGGACGCGCCGGCGGCCAGATCCTCGCGCCCGGCCTCCGCGGGAGCGACGGTCAGCACCACCCACCCGGCTGGGACATCATGCGTTTGATCTTGATTTAGGGTTTGATCAGCACTTTCAGGGCCTTGCGGGCGGCCATGTCGCGATAACCGTCCGGGACGCCGCCGAGGCCGGTCGTGACGTCGAAGACGCGGCCCGGGTCGAGGCTGCCGTCGAGGACGCCGGGCAGCAGCTCGGCGATGTAGGCGCGGGCGGGCGAGGCGCCGCCGGCGAGGCGCACGTTGCGCAGGAAGAGACTGCCGAGTCCGATCGGCGCCTCCTCGTACTGCGGGACGCCGACCCTGCTGATCGTGCCGCCCGCCCGGACCACGCCGACGGCCTGGTCGTAGGCGTGGCGGGTACCGACCGCCTCGATGACGACCGGCGTGCCGTGACCGCCGGTGATCGCTCGCACCGCCTCGATGCCCGCCTCGCCGCGCTCGGCGACGACGTCGGTGGCGCCGAAGTCGCGGCCCAGTCCGGTCCGGGCCGGGTGCCGTCCCATCAGGATGATCCGCTCGGCGCCCAGCCTCTTGGCGGACAATACCGCGAGCAGGCCGACCGCCCCGTCGCCGACGACGGTGACGGTGCCGCCCCGGGTGACGCCGCCGGACACCGCGGCGTGATGACCGGTTCCGAACACGTCGGAGAGGGTCAGCAGGGACGGGAGCAGCGCCTCGTCGACGCCCGCGGGGACCTTGACCAGGGTGCCGTCGGCGAACGGGACGCGCACCGCCTCGGACTGGCCGCCCTCGTCGGGTTCCAGGTCCCACATGCTGAAGTGCGCACAGGCGTTCTGCTGACCTTCAAGGCAGTACTCACACGTGCCGTCGGAGATGCTCCACGGGGCGATGACCAGGTCACCCTTGCGGACGGTGGTCACCTCGGCGCCGACGTCCTCGACTACCCCGACGAACTCGTGGCCCATCCGGGCGGGCGGGCTACCGGCGGGCATTCCGGCGTAAGGCCACAGATCCGACCCGCAGATGCAGGCGGCCGTCACCCGGACGAGGGCGTCGGTCGGACGTTTGAGGACGGGATCGGGAACGGTCTCGACGCGGACATCGCCGGCGCCGTAGAGAAGAGTGGCTCGCATGGGACCAGCAAAGCCGCTGCTCAGCCACGGTTCCAGGCTGCGTTTGTGGGGGTGGCGAAAGTACCCCCAGCCGTCGTAGAGGGTTGTGTTTCGCCTTCTGGACAGCCGTGGCCGACGGCCCGGTCACCCCAGCCGTCGCCAGTGGTTCGTCCGCGAGCCGAAAACGACCGTGAACGACGGCCGGCGCCCCACCAGCCGTCGCCAGTGGTAGATCCGCGTGCCGGGGTAAGCCGTGGTCGACGGCTCGACGGGCTGAGCCGTCGCCGAGGGCTGTGTTTCGGCCTTCGGACAACCCTGGCCGACGGCTCGGTCACCGCAGCCGTCGACAGTGGTCGACGGGAGGACCGGAAACAGCCGTGGTCGACGGCTCGACGGGCTGAGCCGTCGACCACGGCTGTCCAGAAGGCGAAGCACAACCCTCAACGACGGCTGGGCTACTGAACCGCCCCCATGCCGAGCCTCACGAAACTCGGGAGGTCGCGATTCGCGAGGTCCATCGCGAAGGGGGCGCCCTCGTAAGCGGCCAGCGCCATGCCTATCTGATCACCGGCGATGTCGACCAGCTCATCGTCCTGGGCGACCTGCAGCAGCGCCTCGAAGGCCGCCGGATGACGCCAGTGCGGCAGCTCGGTGATCGCCTTGCATCGGAACTCCAGATCTTCGGCGGTGTCGAGCAGCAGTCCGCGGAGCCGATCGGCACGATCGTCCCAGGCCGGCTCGGCGGTGGCGTGCAGGCCGTCCCGGAACTGCTCGGGCGGCCGGTACCCGTGGACCTCCATGTAGTGAACGATCATGGCCGGGGCGGCGTACGACTCACCGCTGCTCAGGTAGTAGTGGTACTCGCCGTTCCCGCGAACCCGGGAGCCCTCGGCGCAGAACTCACACTCGTGGAAGCCCAGCATCCGGCTCGACAGGTGCACCGAGGCGTCCCGGATCCGCCGGAGATCCGCGTCGTCCACCGGCCGCGAACCCGCACCCTGAACGCCGCCGCCCGGCCCCAACCAGCCGACCGAGAGCATCGGCAGCGGCGACTCCTGGTAGCGGTACGGCGAGAGATCCACGTATTCCATGTCGGCTTCCTAGGTTCGGACCGGGCGGGTGCGGCCCCGCGCACTGTAGGCGCCGACGGCCAGCGCGGCGACGCACATCGTTCCGGCGCTCGCGGCCAGGGAAGTGTGGACGCCGACGACCGTGCCCGCCGCGCCGACCGTGAAGCCGCTGCCCAGGCGCAGGCCGCTCGACGACATGCCGTAGAGGCCGAGGATCCGGCCCCGTTCGGCGGCCGGGGCGCGCATCTGGACCACGGTCTGGGCGGTCGACGTGGCCACCAGGTTCGCGATGCCGCTGAGCACCAGCATGCCGAGGGCCAGCGGATAGCTTCCGGTCACCGCGAAGACGAGGGTGGTCGCGCCGTACACCACGGTGGCGACGACCGCGACCGGCACGCTCGGGCGGATCCAGCCGGTGGCCTCCAGGACCACGCCGCCCACCACGCCGCCGACTCCCGCGGCGAAGAGCAGGACGCCGTACGCCGTGCCGGCGTTCCCCGCACCGAGGTCGTTGGCGAACACCGGCATCGTCGACTGCAACGATGCGCCGACGAAGAACGCGCCCAGGCCCGCCAGGACGATCATGCCGACCAGGAGGCTGTCGTCGCGGACGTCGCGCAGCACCCGGAACGTGTCCCGGAATCCGGGGCGGGACTGCCGGGTGCCCGCGTCGCGGACGTGACCCGTGTACCGCGTACGGAACAGGAAGATCGTCAAGGGCAGGTAGATGGCGATGTTCGCGAAGATCCCGCCGGTCGGGCCGAGGCCCAGCAGCAGGAGCGAGCCGACCGCCGGGCCGCAGAGCACGCCGAGGCTCTTGAACGTGGCGTTGAGCCGGACCGCGCTGGGCAGCGCCTCCCGGCCGACGAAGTCGTGCAGCATCATCTGCTCGGCGGGCCCCCACAGCACCCCGGCGCAGCCGTGCAGGACCAGCAGCACACAGGCGTGCCAGATCTCCAGTTCCCCGGTCAGGAACAGCACTCCCCAGGCGGCCGAGACCAGCATGAACAGTGCCTGTCCGGCCTGGATGACGCGACGGCAGTCGTAGCGGTCGGCCAGGGCGCCGGAGAGCAGCGAGAAGAGCAGGAACGGCAGCCAGTGGCTGATCACCTGGAAGCCGGCGAGGGCCGGGGAGTGGAATTTCTCCCACAGCACCCAGTACGTGATGACGTGTTCGATGTTGTCCGCCATCATCGCCAGGCTGGCGCCGACGAGGTACGTCCGGCTGTCAGCGACCCGGAGCGCGGCGAACCGTCGCACCGGTGCTGGTGTCGGCAGGGGTGACGATTCGGCGGCGCACATCTTGCTCCTCAGCACGGTTCCGGATCGCGGCGACCCGACCAGCACGGTTCCGGGTCACGGCGACCCGACCAGCACGGTAGCCTGCTCCCCCGGCCGGCCCGTTCATGGTCGGCCGGGGGCAGCAGCGACAGCGCGCAGTGCGGCTCCGCGGCTGTCCCCGGCGACGACGGCGGAACCGCGGAGTCAGATCTGGTTCTCGCCGCCGTCGACGTACAGGTTCGCACCGAGCATGAAGCTGCTGTCGCCGGAGGCGAGGAAGGCGACCGCGGCGGCGATCTCGTCCGGCCGGCCGATGCGGCCGATGGCGATGCGGCCGCCCTCGTTGGCCTTGAAGGCCACCGCGTCGTCCTCGCCGACGAGTTCGGTGATGCCGCTCGTATCGGTCGGTCCCGGTGAGATCGCGTTGACCCGCACGCCCCGGCCCTTGAGCTCGTTGGCCCAGGTCCGGGTGAGGGTCCGGAGGGCGGCCTTGGACGCCGCGTACGCGCCGAAGCCGGCGGTGCCGTTGTCGGCGGCGGTGGATGCGTTGACGATCACCGATGCACCCTCGTTGAGCAGCGGCAGCGCTTTCTGCACGGTCAGCATCGTGCCGGTGACGTTGACGCCGAGGACCCGGCCGAGTTCCTCGGCGGTGAGCGTCTCGACGGTGCCGAACGAGGCGGTGGCCGCGTTGGCGAAGAGCACGTCCAGGCCGCGGCCGTGTGCGCGGACGGTCTCGTAGAGGCGGTCCAGGTCGTCGGGGTCGGTGATGTCGCCGGGCACCGCGGTGACGCCGGCGCCGAGGACCTCGACCGCCTCGTCCAGCTCGGTCTTGCGGCGGCCGGTGATGAACACGTGGGCGCCTTCGGCGACGAACCGGGCCGCGGTGGCCCTGCCGATGCCGCGGGTGCCGCCACCGGTGATGACGGCCGTCTTGCCTGCGAGTCGGTTCATGGTGCTGACCTCCTGACAATTCTGTTCCGGTCGGAACGGAACAGAACACTAGCAGTTATGTTCCGCCCGGAACAGAAGGGATATGATCGGGTCGTGGAGAGCAGGCAGAACGCGCCGGTGGGCCGGCCACGAGGATTCGACGCCGACGCGGCGCTGGAGAAGGCCATGCTGGTCTTCTGGAGCCGGGGCTACGACGGGGTCAGCCTCAGCGACCTGGCCCGCGCGATGGGGATCACCAAGACCAGCCTCTACGCCGCCTTCGGCAACAAGGACGAGCTCTTCCAGAAGGCCCTGGTCCGCTACGCCGAGGGCCCCGCAGCGTACGCCGTGACCGCCCTCGACGAGCCGACGTCCCGCGACGTGGCCACCGCGTACCTCACCGGCGCGGTCCGGACGTGCACCTGGCCCGGCGGACCGGCCGGCTGCATGTCCACACAGGCGTTCACCGCCGCCGCGAACCTCGAGAATCCGCTGCGTGCCGCCCTGGACGACTGGCGTGTGGCGAACCGGGCCCGGCTGCGCGACCGGTTCCAGCACGCGGTCGACGCCGGCGACCTGCCCGAGGGCACCGACACCGACCTGCTCGCCCGTTACCTGATGGCCACCGCGGATGGTCTCGCCGTGCAGGCCTCAGCCGGCGCGACCCGCGAGGAGTTGCAGCAGCTCGCCGACGCCGCCGTCCGCAACTGGCCACCCGCCTGACCCACCCGCACCGCCCCAACCGCCCAGCCGCGTTCTGTGCTCCCAGCACAGGACCGGCTATTTCTTTGCATTGTCGAAACATTGTCGGGCGCATCCGTGCTTCATAGCCTCGAATCATGGCTCCGAGGCATCGGCGCCGACCCACGTCCTCAGCGAAACGGCTCCCCTCTGCCCGCTCCTCATCGCATCGAACGAAGGACGACAGATATGGCCATGAAGCACACCCGGGCGTCCGCAGTGGCCGCCTCGGCAGCGATAACGGCGGTGACCGTCGCCGCCTGCGGCGGGGCGACCGCACCACCCGAGTCCGCCGGCTTCGTCTCGGGCGGCACGTTCTCCGTGGCGCTCAACGACGACCCGGGCAGCCTCTCCCCCCTGACCGGCGTGTCGCTCGTGCAACGTGCGCTCGTCCCGTACGCGTACGAGTCGCTGGTCCACACCACCCCCGCCGGCGAGTTCCAGCCGTGGCTCGCCGCGAGCTGGACCGAGACGCCGACCACGATCACCTACACCCTGAAGGACGGGGTGACCTGCTCGGACGGCAGCCCGTTCAGTGCCACGACGGCGGCCGCGAACATCACCTACCAGGCCGACGCGAAGAACGGCACGTTCTGGCACGGCTCCAACATCACCGCGGACATGTCGGCCACCGCCGACGGCAACAAGCTGACGATCACCAGTAAGACGAACAACCCGTTCCTGCTCGCGTCCACCGGCTCGGTCGAGATGGTCTGCCAGGCCGGACTCGACGATCCCGACTCGCTCAAGGACAGCACCGACGGCACCGCGCTGTTCAAGCTGACCTCGGTGAAGGCCGGCACCGAGTACGAGTACACCAAACGCACCGACCACACGTGGGGCCCGCCCGGCGTCACCAGCAGCACCGAGGGCCTGCCCGACAAGGTGATCGGCAAGGTGGTGACCGACGAGTCCACCGCCGCGAACCTGCTCCTCTCCGGTGGCCTGAACGCGGCCGGGATCGCCGGCGCCGACCGGACCCGCCTGACCGCCTCCGGCCTCACCTCGGCGGGGGTGCCGAACCCGATCGGCGAGATGCTCTTCAACGAGCGGGCCGACCGGCCCACCGCCGACGTGCGGGTCCGTCAGGCGCTCACGCTGGCGCTCGACCGGCAGGCGGTCGGTGAGGTCGTGACCGACGGCAACTACCTCGCGATGACGTCGCTGGTGGTGCAGACCCCGCTGCTGTGCGTCGCGGGCGGCCCGAAGTGGACGCTGCCGGCCACCGACCGGGCGAAGGCGGCCGCGCTGCTCGACGAGGCCGGCTACCTCGCCGGCCCGGACGGCATGCGGGCGAAGGACGGCAAGCCGCTGACCATCCGGTTCCTGTACGACGCGGGGACCCCCAGCCACGCGGCCGGCGCCGAGGAGATCCAGGCCGAGTGGAAGGAGATCGGCGTCGCCACCGAACTGGTCGCCGAGGACCCGGCCGGTTGGTCCGCGGACCTCTACCAGTCGTACGACTGGGACACCGGTTTCATCCAGCTGGCCCCCGGAACGCCGGTCGTGCTCAGCCTCTTCTTCCTCGGCAAGACCAGCGAGGACGGCGGCTACAACTTCATGGCCGTACACAACGAGGCCTACAACACGCTGGCCCAGCAGGCGTTCACCGCCACCGACTCGGCGGCGGCCTGCGACCTGTGGCAGAGCGCCGAGAAGGAGCTGATCGACCGGGTCGACGCGTACCCGCTGGGGCAGACCGAGTCGCCGATCTTCTTCGCCGGGGCGACCGCCGAGGTCGCCGGCTCGATCCAGCCGACCAGCATCCGGATGCTGGGCTGACGTGACGACGCCGCCGAGCGTGCTCACCTCCGCTCCCCTCCTCGAGAAGGCCGCCGGACGGTCCGTCTTCGTGCTGCACAGGCTGGCCCGCGCGGCGGTCTCGTTCGTCATCGTGTTCGTGGCGGCCTTCCTCATGGTGCAGCTCGTGCCGGGTGACCCGGTGCGGGCCGCGCTCGGCCCGACGGCCCCGGTCGCCACCGTGGCGGCGCTGCGCGCGCAACTGGGTCTGGACCAGCCGCTGGTGGACCGGTTCACCGCGTACGCCGGCGGGCTGCTGCACGGTGATCTCGGCATGTCGATCACCTCGCAGCGGCCGGTCGCCGAGATGCTCGCCGAGCGTCTGCCGACGACCCTGACCATCGC
This sequence comes from Actinoplanes sp. NBRC 101535, assembly GCF_030269225.1. NCBI lineage: Bacteria > Bacillati > Actinomycetota > Actinomycetes > Micromonosporales > Micromonosporaceae > Actinoplanes > Actinoplanes sp. NBRC 101535. The sequence goes on from NZ_BSSY01000004.1 coordinate 224,824, forward strand.
GGTCGCCGCCCTGCTGGTGGCCGTGGTCGGGGCGTTCCCGCTGGGGGTCGCGACGGCGGTCTCCGCGCGGGGCGCCCGGCACCGGGGTCTCGACCTCGCGGTCTCCGGACTGCTGGGTGTCCTGATCGCCATCCCGAACTTCCTGCTCGCGGTGCTGTTCATCGCGACGCTCAGCATCGGCCTGGGCGCCTTCCCGCCGGCCGGCTGGGGCACGCCGAGCCAGGCGGTGCTCCCGGTCCTGGCCCTGGCAATCGGCCCGCTGGCCTATCTGGCCCGCATCGTGCACATCGAGATGCTGCGGGTCCTCGACGCGCCGTACCTGACGACCGCCCGCAGCAAGCGGCTCCCCGGCCGGCTGATCCATCTGCGGCACGCGCTGCCGAACATCGTCGCGGCCACACTGACCGCGGGCGGGGTGGTGCTGGTCGGGCTGGTCGCCGGGACGGTGCTGATCGAGACGGTGTTCACGGTCCCCGGCATCGGGTCGACGATCGTCTCGTCGATCACGGCGCGCGACTATCCGCTCATCCAGGGCGTGGTCATCGTGTACGCGCTGCTCGTCCTCGGCACGAACCTGATCATCGATCTCGCCCTGGTGATCCTCGATCCCCGCTCGACGATCGCGGAGGCCTGATCATGACTCGACGTCTTCTCCGTACCCCGCAGGGCCTCGCCGTGCTGCTGGGCCTGACCGTCGTGGTGGCCGCCACGGTCCTCGGGCCGGCCGTGTTCGGTGATGCCGCGTCCACCCGGAACATCCCCGACCGGCAGCTGCCGGCGAGCCTCGCCCACCTGTTCGGCACCGACAACCTCGGCCGTGACCTGTTCGCCCGGGTGATCGTGGCGACCCGGCTGTCGGTGCTGCTCACCCTGGGCGCGGTCGGCATCTCGGTGGCGGGCGGGGTGACGCTCGGTGTGACCGCGGCGGTGCTGCCCCGGCCGCTCCGCCGGCTGGTCACGGCGTTCATCGACATCCTGCTGTCGTTCCCGTGGCTGCTGCTCGCGCTCTTCTTCTCGGTGATCTGGGGGACGACGGCCACCGGTGCGATGCTCGCCATCGGGTTCGCGGGCATCCCGGTCTTCGCCCGGCTCGTCGCGACGCTCGCGTCCTCGGTGGCGAACACCGACTACGTCCGCGCGGCCCGGCTGCTCGGCAGTTCGCCGGTGCGGACCGCCATGCTGCACGTGCTGCCGAACATCCTGCCGCCGCTGGTGGTGAACACCGCCGCGCACGCCTCGGTCACCCTGCTCTCGTTCGCCGCGCTGTCCTTCCTCGGCCTCGGCGTGCAGGCACCGGAGTACGACTGGGGGCGGCTGCTCAACGAGGGCGCCCGGAGCATCTACCTGGAACCGATGGCGGCGATCGGTCCGGGCATCGCGATCGTACTGACCGGTGTGCTGTTCGCGCTGCTCGGCGAACTGCTCAGCGAGGACCGTCCGCGGACCGTCCCGTCCCGCGCGGTGATCCGCGCCGGGGACGCCGCCGCACCGGACGGGGACGCCCTGGTCACCGTGACGGATCTGCGGGTCTCCTTCCCCGCCGGCGACGGCTCCCTGGTCGAGCGGGTGCACGGCGTCGACCTGACGATCCGGCCCGGCGAGGTGGTGGGTGTCGTCGGCGAGTCCGGGTCGGGCAAGTCGGTGACCGCGATGGCGATCGCCGGGCTGCTCGGCCCGGAGGCACAGGTCGCGGCCGGGCAGCTCAGCTTCGACGGCATCGACATGCGCGGCCGGTTCTCGGCGGCGCAACGCCGTCGGCTGGGCCTGGAACAGGCGATGATCTTCCAGGATCCGCTCTCCTCGCTCAATCCGTCGCTCACCGTCGGACGTCAGCTCACCGAGGTCAGCGAGGTGCACGGCGGGTTGGGCCGCGGCGCCGCCACCCGGCGGGCGCTGGAGGCGCTGGCTCTGGTCCGCATCCCGGAGCCGCTGCGGCGCATCCGGCAGCTGCCGCACGAGTTCTCCGGCGGCATGCGGCAACGGGCCATGATCGCGATGGGGCTGATGGGGTCGCCGCGCCTGATCGTCGCCGACGAGCCGACCACCGCCCTGGACGTGACCGTGCAGCGCCAGGTGCTGCACGCGCTGCACGACGCCCGGCTCCGGACCGGCGCCGCCATCCTGCTGATCTCCCACGACATCGCCCTGGTCAGCGGCTTCTGCGACCGGGTCGTGGTGATGCGCGACGGCGTCGTGGTGGAGCGCCTCGACGCGGACCGGCTGGACGAGGCGCGGCACCCGTACACCCGGGGTCTGATCGCCTGCGTGCCGGACATGACAACCGACCGGGACCGGCCCCTGCCGGTCATCGGGGTGGCAGCCGACGAGGAGGTCCCGGTGTGAGCACCCTCGAGTTCGACCACGTGACGGTCCGGTTCGGGCGCGGGCGGGCGGCGCACACCGCCGTCGACGACGCCTCGCTGACCGTGCGCTCCGGCACCACGCTGGGGCTCGTCGGCGAATCCGGTTCCGGCAAGTCGACGATGGCCCGCGTCGCGGTCGGCCTGGAACACGCCGGGCTGGGCGCCGTCCGGCTCGACGGCGTCGACCTGACCAGCCGGTCCCGGGCGGCCCGGCTCGCCCGGCGCCGCGTCCAGCTGGTGTTCCAGGATCCGCTCGCCGCGCTCGACCCGCGGATGCCGGTCGGCACCTCGGTCGCCGAGGGTCTCCTCGCCACCGGCCGCCGGTTCAGCCGCGCCGAGAAGGAGGCCCGGGTCCGGGAACTCCTCGGCCTGGTGCACATCGATCCGGGCCGGGCCGGCGAACGCCCGGCCCGGTTCTCCGGCGGTCAGCGGCAGCGGATCACCATCGCCCGGGCGCTGGCCGCGGAACCGGCGGTGCTCATCGCCGACGAGATCACCTCGGCGCTCGACGTGAGCGTCCAGGGGGTGGTCCTCAACCTGCTGCGCGAACTGCGGTCCGCCCTCGACCTGACCATGCTGTTCATCTCGCACAACCTGGCGGTCGTCCGGTACGTGAGCGACGACGTCGCCGTCATGCGGGCCGGCCGCGTCGTCGAGCAGGGCCCGGCGGACACCGTGCTGGCCGCTCCGTCCGACCCGTACACCCGGGAACTGCTGCACGCGGTTCCCGTCATGGGACAACCACTCGACCTGGCCGGGAAGGATCACTGATGCCCCGCTTCACCACGCCCGACGGCATCGCGGTGCACTACGAGACCGACGGCCCGGCATCCGGCCGGCCGCTCGTGCTGGTGCACGGCGGCGGCGCCCAGCTGATCGGCTGGCACGACGACTTCGTCGCGCTGCTCGTCGACGCCGGATTCCTCGTGGTACGCCCGGACAACCGCGACGTCGGGCTGTCCCAGCAGACCGGCGGGCCCGGTGACCTCGCGGCCACGTACGACATCGACGACATGGCGGGTGACGTCGTCGCGCTGCTGGACCACCTCGGGGTCGCCCGGGCGCATCTGACCGGCATGTCGCTGGGCGGCTACATCGTGCAGCAGGTCGCGCTCGAACACCCGGAGCGGGTCGCGAGTCTCGGGCTGATCGCGACGTCGCCGTCGAGCGCGCCGGAGTTCCTGGTCGGCGAGCACGGCGACGGGCAGCCGGTGACCACGGCGCCCGAACTGCTCGACCGGGACGCCTACATCACGATGTTCGTCGGCGGTCAGCGGCGACTCCAGTCGCCCGGATTTCCGTTCGACGCGGACGAGTCGGCGGTGCTGGCCGCCCGGTACTACGACCGGATCTACCGGCCGGACGGGCTGATCCGGCAGTGGAACGCGATGCTGCGCGGCCCGTTGGAGCGCCGCGACCGGCTGGGCGCGGTCACCGTGCCGGCCGCGATCATCCACGGCCGGCACGATCAGTTGCTGCACTGGCGGGCCGCGGTGGCCGCCGGTGAGCTGCTGCCCGGCTCCGAGGTGCACATCTACGAGGAGATGGGCCACGACGTGCCCCGCGAGCTGTGGCCGGACTTCGTCCGGGTCCTGGCCCGGGTCGCGGACCGGGCTCTACTGGCGCCGGCCGGCGCCTAACAGCCGTACCCGGCACGCGAGTTCCAGGGCGAACCGCGTGTCGGGGTCGTCCAGGTCGAGCTGGAGGACCTCGCGGACCCGTTTGAGGCGGTACCCGACGGCGTTCGGGTGCAGGTTGAGCTCCCGGCCCGCGTGCGCCAGCGAGTTGCGGTGCGCGAGATAGGCCCGCAGGGTCAGGATCGACGTGTGCGCGCGCTCCGGACCGAGCGCGTCGAGCGGGAGCAGGATGTCGGCCAGCAGGCCGCGGCTCACCGGTGAGGCGTAGACGTCCAGCAGCACCCGGCGCAGGCCGGTCACGTCGGTGAGCTCCACCCCGCCGCGCCGCCCGGCCGCGATCGCCGACTCGGCGGCGAGTCGTGCCTCCGCCGCGGAGGACCGCAGGCCGTTCGCCCCGAGCTGCGGCGTGCCCAGACCCAGGGTGTACGCCCACTCCGGCCCGGCCAGGGTGCGCGCGTACTCCTGAATGCGCTCCGCCACCTCGCGCAGCCGGCGCTGGTGGTCGCCGGCGCCGTGCTCCTCGGTGCCGACCAGGATCAGGTCGTCCTGGACGAAGGCGACGTGCCACATCTCCTCCCGATCCTCGACCAGCTGCAGCGCGAAAAGCTCGATGGCGGGCTGCACGCTGCGCGGCGCCCGGGTGTCCGGGACGACCAGGTTGGTGGGGATCAGCCAGCCCGCGGCGTGCGAGAGCTGCAGGGGCAGGCCGAGCCGCGCCGCCCGGCCGGCGAACCCCTCGACCCGGGCGGACTCGGCGAGGACCAGCTCGACGATCAGGTCGGCCCGGGATCGGGTGGGCGCGAACCGGTCGCTGTTCCGGCGCTGGGCGGCCCGCGACAGCAGCGAGGCGATCACCGGCCGGGCCACCGGCACCGCCGGATCGGACTCGGACCCGGCGAGCCGCCCGATCGGCACCTCACCCACGCAGACCGCGTCCGCCGCCGACCAGGCCACCGAGGGGTCCTCGACCAGGACGAGTTCGGTGCCGAGCGCCCGGTTGGCCGCCGCCAGGATCACCTCCGGTGTGCTGTCGGGGCCGGCCGCCGCCTCCACCGCCTTCTCGATCGCGTGGGTGGCCCGCATGATCGCCTCGGAGGCGCCGCCGGAGAGCAGCCGGTCGACGGAGAGCGCCAGCCCGGCCGGGTCCGCGCCGGGCGCCGCGAAGACCGGGACCCCGCCGCGGTCGGCGAGCAGCAGTGCCGTCGCGGGCAGGGTGACCTCGGTGGTGAAGACGATGCCGGCCACCTCCCGCGCGCCGGCCTGCCGCAACGCCACGTCCAGCCGGTACGGCGCCGGCGGCTCGGCACCGGGGACGATCACCAGGGTGCCGCCCGCCACCGTGTTCATCAGGTCGAGGGGCACCACGGTGACTCGGGCGACCACACGGTCGTCGACCGGACCGGCGCGGTGACCGATGCGCAGACGCTCACCCTGCTCGGCGAGATTGACGATCGTCGTTTGTGCCATCGGCACAGTATGACGCGATTCTCTGGATCATCGAACCATATGTGAGGGGTGCGACCGGTCGTAGCGTAAGGCCATGGCTCACACAGATCGGCTCTCCGCTGTCTCGGCCCCGGACGTGGCGGCCCTCGCCGCCGGCACCGCGATCTTCGGCACCGGGGGCGGTGGCGCGGTCTACACCTCCCAGGTCCTTGCCGAGGAAGCACTGCTGGCCCACGGGCCGGTCCCGCTGGTGACCGTCGACGACCTGGGCCCGGACGATCTGGTCATCCTGATGTCGGGCATCGGCGCCCCGACCGTCGGCATCGAGATGCTCTCCTCCCGCCACCAGATCGACCTGCTGGTCCGGGAGGCCGAGGCGGTCGCCGGCCGGCCCATCACCACACTGATGGCCGCCGAGATCGGCGGGAGCAACGGCGTCGCCCCGGTCGGCTGGGCCGCCCGCCTCGGCCTGAAACTCCTCGACGCCGACGCGATGGGACGGGCCTTCCCCAACGCCGCGATGGTGTCGATGAACGTCGCCGGTGTCCCCTGCGACTTCTCCGTCCTCAGCGACGTGGTCGGCAACGTGTCGGTGATCAAGACAGTCGACCTGCACTGGCTGGAACGACACGCCCGCGCCCTCACCGTCGCGAGCGGCTCCATCTGCCTCGGCGTCCACTACCCGCTGACCGCGGACACCGCGCGGGGCGCGGTCGTCGAGGGCACGGTGAGCGCCGCCGTCCGGGTCGGTCACGCGCTGCTCTCCTCGTCCGACCCGGTCGTTGCGGTCGCCGCCGAACTCGGCGGATCCATCCTGCTCACCGGCAAGGTCGTCGACCTGGACCGGCGGACCGAGGGCGGTTTCGCCCGCGGCTCGGTGACCGTCGCCGGGACCGGCACCGACGCCGGCCGGCTGCAGCGCCTGGAACTGCAGAACGAGAACCTGGTAGTGCTCGAGGACGGCGAGGTGCTCGTCAGCGTCCCCGACAACGTGACGATCATCGACGCCGAGACCGGCCACGCGATCACCACCGAGATGCTCCGGTACGGCCAGCGCGTCTCGGTCCTCGCCTGGGCCTGCGACCCGATCTGGCGCACGCCGCGCGGCCTGGAACTCGCCGGCCCCCGGGCCTTCGGCTACGACCTGCCCTACATCCCGTTCGGAGGACCCACTCGATGAGCGCCATGCGCGATCTCTCCCTCGGCGTCGACGTCGGCGGCACGAACACCGACGCCGTCGTCATCGACGGCACGGGCCGGGTGCTCGCCGCCACCAAGCAGGCGACCACCGACGACGTGACCGGCGGCATCCGAGCCGGCATCGTGGCGGTCCTCGCCGCCCTGGGCGAGGACCGGTCCCGGGTCTCCCGGGTCATGCTCGGCACCACGCACGCGACGAACGCGATCGTCGCCCGCCGGCAGCTCGACCGGGTCGCGGCGATCAGGCTGGGCGCGCCGGCCGCGACCGAGTACCCGCCGCTGCTCGGCTGGCCCCGCGGGCTGGCCGACCTGGTGCTCGCGGGCTCCGCCATGGTCGGCGGCGGCCACATGGTCGACGGCACCCCGATCGCGCCACTGGACCGCGACGGCATCCGGCGGTTCCTGGACGGCCTCGGCGCGTTCGACGCGGTCGCCGTCACCGGCATCTTCAGCCCGTCGTCGCCGGAGCAGGAACTCGCGGTCGCCGACCTGATCCGCGAGCACCTCGGCCCGGACGCCCGGGTGTTCCTCAGCCAGGACATCGGGCCGACCGGGCTGCTCGAACGGGAGAACGCGACGATCCTCAACGCGGCGCTCTACAGCGTGGCCCGGTCGGTGACCGAGGCGCTGGTCACCGTGGTCGCCGAGGAAGGCCTGGACGCGGTCACCTTCTTCGCGCAGAACGACGGCACGCTGATGTCGCTCGACTACGCCGCCCAGTACCCGGTGCTCACCATCGGCTCCGGGCCGGCCAACTCGATCCGGGGCGCGGCGGCACTCTCCGGCGCCGACAACGCGATCATCATCGACGTCGGCGGCACCACCTCGGACCTGGGTGTCGTCGTCAACGGCTTCCCCCGCGAGTCCACCCTGCCCCGGGAGATCGGCGGGGTGCGGACGAACTTCCGGATGCCGGACGTACTGAGCCTGGGAATCGGCGGCGGCACCACCGTGGACCCGGCGACCGGCACCGCCGGACCGGGCTCGGTCGGGTACCGCATCGCCACCGAGGCCCTGCTGTTCGGCGGTGACACACCGACCCTCACCGACGCGGCCGCCCTCGCCGGGGCATCGATCGACGGCCGCACCCTCGGCGACTTGCCGCCGCACCTCCGGACGGCGCTGCGGACCGCCCTGGCCCAGGCCCGGGTTCGGCTGGCGGACGCGGTCGAACGGCTCTCGCTGGGCCGCGCCGACATACCCCTGGTCGTGGTCGGCGGCGGCGGGTTCCTGGTCCCCGACGACCTGCCCGGCGCCGGCCCGGTGGTGCGGCCCGCCCACGGCGACGTCGCCAACGCGGTGGGCGCCGCCATCTCGCTCGCCGGCGGCCGCGCCGACCAGATCAGCCGGCTCGACGACCGCGAGGCGGCGATCGCGCAGGCATCCGAGGCCGCCGTCGCGAAGGCGATCCAGGCCGGTGCCGACCCGCTGCAGGTCACCGTGGTCGACATCCTGGAGACGCCGGTGACATACACCGAGACCCCCACCATCAAGGTGTCGGTCAAGGCCGCCGGACCGCTGGCCCGGCTGGGCGAGCGCACCCGGGCCCGGGTCGCATGACCGGCCTCGCCGGCCTGCGCCGCGCGCTGCACGGCCATCCCGAGGTCGGGCTGGACCTGCCCCGCACCCAACGGGCGATCCTGGACGCCCTCGACGGTCTCGGCCTGGAGATCACGACCGGCCGCGGCCTGTCCTCGGTGACCGCGGTGCTGCGCGGCGGGCGGCCCGGACCGGTCGTGCTGCTGCGCTCCGACATGGACGGCCTGCCGGTCACCGAGGCGACCGGCCTGCCGTACGCGTCGGTCAACGGCGCGATGCACGCCTGCGGCCACGACCTGCACATGGCCGGCCTGGTCGGGGCGGCCCGGATCCTGGCCGGGGAACGGGACGACCTGCCCGGCACGGTGGTGTTCATGTTCCAGCCGGGCGAGGAGGGCTTCGCCGGCGGCAAGCTGATGATCGAGGAAGGCGTGCTCGACGCGGCCGGCGAACGCCCGGTCGCCGCCTACGCCGTGCACGTGGACTGCGTGACGCCGGCCGGCCACGTGGTCACCCGGCCGGGGCCGATCATGTCGAGCGCCAACGCGCTGCGGGTCCGGGTGACCGGCACCGGCGGACACGCGGCGCTCCCCCAGGACTCCGTCGACCCGGTGCCGGTGGCCGCCGAGATCATCCTGGCGATCCAGTCGTTCACCGCACGCCGGATCCCGGTCTCGGACCCCGCGGTGATCTCGGTGACCCGGCTCTCCTCCGACTCGCCGGCGAGCAACGTACTGGCCACCACGGTGAGTCTGGAGGCGAACGTCCGGGCCCTGTCCCGGCAGACCCTGGCACTGATCCGTACCGAACTGCCGAAGCTGGTGACCGCGATCGGGGCGGCGCACGGCTGCACGGTCGCCACCGAGTTCGTCGAGTCGTACCCGGTCACCGTCAACGACCCGGCCGAGACCGCGCGGGTTCTCGCGCTGCTCGACGAGCGTTACGGCGACCGGGTGGTCCGGTTGCCCTTCCCGGGCATGGCTTCGGAGGATTTCGCGTACGTGCTGGACGAGGTCCCCGGCACCCTGATCTTCCTCGGTGTCCAGCCGGAAGACGGCACGTCCGGTCCGATGCACTCGGATCGTGCCGTCTTCGACGACTCCCGCCTGGACGAGCACGCCGCGCTGCTCGCCACGCTGGCCCGGCGCCGCCTGTCCTGGGCACGGTCAGCGATCATGAACTCCGGTGGGTGAAGGCACCGGCTACCAGGGTCGCGATGACGGGGGTACGCCGCAGCCCGGTCTCCGTGGCCACCAGCGGATCGCCGGCGACCACGGTCAGGTCGGCCACCGCGCCGACGGCGGGCACGGACCGGCCACCACAGGCCGCGGTGATCGCGACGTCGACCGGCAGGGCCTGCTCCGGGTGCCACGGCGCGCGCTCGTCGTCGCGGCGGTACACCGCGTCGGCGATGGCGTGCCACGGTTCGAGGGGGCTGACCGGCGCGTCCGAGCCGAGTTCGAGGCGGGCCCCCGCATCGTGCAGCGACCGGTAGGCGAAAGCCCGGCCGGTGCGCCCGGCCCAGTGCCGGTCGGCGACGTCCCGGTCGGTGACCGCGTGCTGCGGCTGTACCGAGGCGATCACCCCGATCCGGGCGAACCGCGGCATGTCCTCGACGCCGACCAGCTGCGCGTGTTCGATCCGCCCACCGCAGCCGATCTCCTCGAACGCGTCGAGCACCTCGGTGTTGGCCCGGTCGCCGATGGCGTGCACGGCCGGCGACAGTCCGGCCGCCGACGCCTTGCGCATCAGCGCACGCAGCTCGTCCCCGCCGACCAGGCACAGTCCGTGCGAGTGGTCCGGGTAGGGGTCGGCGCACCAGGCGGTCCGGGTGTTCAGCGAACCGTCACTGACGATCTTGTACGGGCCGACGTGCACCCGCCCGCCGGTGTCTTCCAGGACGTCACCGGTGCGGCGCCCCTCGGCGATGGCCGCGTCCAGCCACGGCGTCCAGATCCCGGCGTGCACCCGGACCGGGGACAGCGCCCGCCGGCGCCAGGCGGCCAGGTTGTCGCCGTACTCCAGGTCGACCAGACCGGTCAGTCCCCGGGCGGGCAGCCGGGCGAGGGCGGCGGCCACCCACCCGTCCACCTCGGCGGCCGGCAGCAGCTCACCGACCCGGGCATTGGCCTCGATCGACTCGGTCTCGCGCAGCACCCCGGTGGGGTGGCCGGCCTCGCCGATCAGGGCCAGCGCCGCGCTGCTGAACCAGGTGGTGTGCAGGTCGATGCTGCGGACCACGACCGGGACGTCGCCGAGCGCCGCGTCCAGGTGGCTCTTGTGCGGCGGCTCGTCCCACAGCGCCGGTACGAGATCCCGCCCGAAGAGGAGTCCGTTCCCGGCGGCGTGCTCGCGCAGCAGCCGGGCGGCGTGCCCGGGACCGGTGGCCGCGGCCAGGTCGACGCTGCGTTCGTGGATCACCCACTGTTCGACGTGGACGTGGGTGTCGACCAGGCCGGGCAGCACGGTCGCGTCGTCGAGCGACAGCACCGCGGCGCCGGACAGCTCACCGCCCGGTGCGACGGCCGCCACCACGCCGTCCTCGACCAGGATGTCGCGGACCGGGCCGCCCAGGCCGTACCGTCCGCCGCGCAGGATCACGGACTCGGTGCCACTCATCGGTTCTCCCTCACCAGACGCATCGCGGCCGCCAGCGCCGGGTCGGCGTGCACGTCCGCGGGATCCTCCAGGCCGCGCAGCACGCCGTCGACGTCGACGGCCGGCTTGTCCTGGCTCAACTTCACCTTCGCCTCGACCCGGTCCGGGACCAGGCGGAAACCCACCACGTGCGGGGCCAGCCGCCGGGCGTACGCGGGGACCCGCTCCAGCAGGTACGGCTCCGGGCGGGCCGACTCGAAGTGGTCCTGGGTGCGGCGCAGCACCTCGAAGGTGTCGTCCGGCCCGAGACGCACGGGACGGCCGTGCAGGTGCGCCACCACGAAGTTCCACGTCGACACGTACGGGCTGCCGGCGTACCAGCTCGCGCTGATGTACCCGTGCGGCCCCTGCACGATCAGCACCGTCTCGGCGGTGCCGAGTTCGTGCCGGTCGGCGTCGGTGACCGGCAGATGGCCCAGCACGGTGACGCCCGGGCCAGCGGCTTCGACGAGCACGGGCAGGTGGGAGACGACGAGACCGGCGGAGGTCGCGCTGGCCATCGTCACCCAGGGATGGTCCTCGACGAGACGTGCCAGGCCGGCGTCGCCGCCGGTCCAGGCGTATTCCGCATGGGTGAGCATGCGACCAGGCTAGGCGCCGGACCGGTCCCGCCGGTTGTCGTCAGATCCCGATCTCCGGGGCCGGGCTTGTCGCCGGCGACAGGGCCGTCACGGCGTCCCGCAGTTGCAGCCACATCACCAGCGTCTCGTCGCCGGCGCCGAAGTCCACACCGAACACGTCGGTCAGGCGGCGTACCCGGTAGCGGGCGGTGTTTTCGTGGATCATGAGGGCCTGCGCGGTGGCCACGATGTTCCCGAACGCCCCGAGGTACGTCAGCAGGGTCGTCGCGTAGTCGGTGCCGTGCGCCGCGTCGTGCTCCAGCACCGCCCGCACCGGCCACAGCCGCAGGTCCTCGTCGTCGGCCGGGCCGGCGCCGCGCAACGCCAGCACGACCGCGGTCCGGGTGTCCTCGATCGTCGCCACCCCGGTTCCGGACACCGCCAGCACCCGGTCGGCGAGTTCCCGGGACCGCCGTGCCCCGTCCAGTCCCCGCACCACCGGACCGAATCCGATCAGCAGTTCGACGTCGGCCGCGCGGCGGGCGGCGGTGGACAGGTCGGCGCCGAGCTTGCGCAGCCGCGCCGCCAGCCGCTCGTGGGCCCGCCGGCCCTCGGGGCGACCGGACGTCGGCAGCAGAAGCAGCAGGTCACCGCCGTCGAGTACGGAGACCGCCCCGGCATGCCAGTACTCGCCGTGCAGCGCCACCAGGTCGGCGACCCGGGCCGCCGCGACGGCCCGCAACTGCGTCCCGGGCGCGGGCCGGACGACGGCGAGTACCACCGCCCCGTCGACCGGCAGGGCCATCGCCGCCGACGCCGCACCGGCGTCGAGGGTCCCGGCGAGCAGCCCGCGCAGCGCCTCCCCGCGCCGGGCCCGCCCCGGATCCGGTGAGCCGCGCAGACTCAGCAGGTGCAGCGCCGTGGTGCGGGCCGCGTCCAGCAGCACCCGGTCGGCGTCGTCGACCAGCTGCGGCCGGTCGCACAGCACGAAGATGACGCCGAGCACCTGGTGCCCGGCGCGGACCGCAATCGCCATCCGCGACGCGTACGCGGGATGCGAACTCTCGAACAGCACCGGCCCCGGCGCGTGCAGGATCGCCTGGTACTCCACCGCGTTGCCGGGCCGGTCCGGGGTCTGCCGGCCGAGGATGGCCAGCCGGCGGATCTCGTCGATCTCCTGACCCGGCAGGTTCGAGTACGCCATGATCCGCCCGGACGTCTCCTCGATCGTCACCGGTCCGCCGAGGGAGGCGGCGATCGCGTTGGCCAGGCTGAACAGGTCACCGCGGGTCGCGCCGGCGGCCGTCTCGCCGACCGTGGCGCCGGCCAGCCGGGCGGCGGTGAGCAGTGCGTCGAGGTGCCGCCAGGCCATCTCGTCCGGGGTGCACAGCAGGGTCAGCCCACGATCGCGGGCCACCTCGGCGGCGGTGCCGAGATCCTGCCCCCAGGACTTGAGGACGATCACCCGGCCGCCCTCGTCGGCCAGCCGGTGCAGGCACGAGCGGAGCCCGGACTCGCCGAGGTTGCTGCCGGTGAGCAGCACGACGGCGTCACCGGCGTCCTGCAGGGGTTCGCCCGGCCCGTACACCAGGGGTTCCCCGACCGGCCGGTCCAGCAGGTCGTCGCCGCCCGCGACCAGGCGCAGCGCGAACGGCCCGAGGGTCGCCAGCAGCCGGCGCAGTGTGACCGGGCGTGCGGCGTCGGCCGACGCCGGCAGGATCGTCGTCGACTTGGCGACCACCTCCGCCGGCCTCACCGGCACACCGTATCGCCGTCGCCCAGCCGCCTCCGGTGGTGTCCCACCCCACGGCCGCGGCGCCGGACCTCCCGCATCCGTGCCATTCCGTCCGAACGTCGCGGCGATACGGACCCGTCCCAGCGTAGAAATTGCCGTACGCACGGCCTACAGTGTGCGAACCGAGCTACCTAGGAGGGTGCAGTGGCGGACCTGCCACCAGCGCAGCCCGATCCGGCGGAGACCACTCCCCCGGATGCGGACCACGACGTTCCCGCCACCCCGGCACCGGCGCCCCAGCTGCTGGTCATGCCCCCTACCGACGCGATCCCGTCGATGGTCTGGCCGGGGGCCGAGGGCGAGACGGCGTGGGCGATCCCGGTCCAGATCCCCTCCGGGACGCGGGGCTATGCCCTGTTCGTGCCGATGGTTCCGGTCCAGTCGGCGGTTGCTTCCCCACCCGCGAAACAGCCCGCACAGCCGGCCGCACAGCAGCCCGCACAGCCGCCTGAGAAGCCGGCCGCGACGCCGGCCGTCAAGGAACCCGCGGAGCAGCCGGCGAAGCCCGCAGCCAGGCCGACTGTCACCGCCCCGGCGGTGACAGCGACTCCGGCAACGGCACCGACGCCGGCCCCCGAGCCGGAGTCCGCGCCTACGCCGAAAGCGGCGGCTCCGGTGTCGCGCCCGCAACCGGCACCGCACCAACGGCCGCACCCGCCGGCCGCCCAACGCCCGGTCCGCCCGTTCGGCATGTACGAGCAGCCGCCGTCCACCTGGCAGACGTTCCGCAAGAAGAACTGGCCCGGCCCGAAGGACGCCCAGGGCTGGGCCGTCCCGGCCGGGGTGCTCGCCGGTGCCCTCGGCTTCCTGATCTTCCTGCCGCTGGACCGGGTCGGTATCGGCTGGTTCCTCGGGTGGCTGGTGCTCACCCTCGGCGTCGGGTTCGCGGTCCGCACCGCGAAGGACCTGCCGCGCACCGAGCGGCTGATCCGGTCCGGCTGGGCCGCGGCCGCGCTCGCCCTGCTGCTCGTCCCGGCGTTCCGCAACGCGTGGTGGCTGGTCACGTTCAGCGTGCTCGGCGCGATCGGCTGCACCGCGCTGGCGATCGTCGGCGGCCGGCAGGTCCGGTCGATCCTGTTCAGCCTGTTCGCCGCGCCGTGGGCGGCGTTCGCCGGCATCCCGTGGGTCCGCCGGCACTTCCGGGAGGGCCGCAACCCGGGGATCACCGGGCGGATCCTCTTCTCGGTCGCGCTCACCGTCGTGGTGCTGTTCGTCTTCGGCGCGCTGCTCTCCTCCGCCGACGTCGCGTTCTCCGCGCTGCTCGACGACGCCGTCCCGGACTTCGACATCGGCTCGATCTTCCAGTGGATCATCCTGGCGGTGGCGGGTGCCCTGCTCGCCGTCTCCGGCATCTACACGCTGAGCGCCCCGCCCACGACGTCGAGTCTGGACACCGAGGGTAAGGGCCGGTTCGGTCTGCTCGAGTGGGCGCCGGCCGGCGCCGCGCTGGTACTGCTCTTCGGCGGTTTCGTCGCGGTCCAGTTCACCGTGCTGTTCGGCGGGAGCCGGCACGTGCTGGAGACCGCCGGGCTCAGCTACTCGCAGTACGCCCGGAGCGGGTTCTGGCAGCTGGTCGCGGTCACGCTGTTGTCGCTGGCGCTGATCGCGGGACTGGCTCGCTGGGCGAAGCGGGACCAGCAGGGTGAACGGGTCCTTCTGCGCGTACTCCTCGGTCTGCTCTGTGGTCTGAGTGTCGTGATCGTGGCTTCCGCCCTGTCCCGGATGTGGGAGTACCAGCGGGTCTACAGCTTCACCGGTGAGCGGATCTTCGTGATGGCCTCCGAGATGCTGCTCGGTGTGGTCTTCGTGCTGATCGCGCTCGCCGGGATCACGTGGCGCGGCAAGTGGATCCCGAGCACCACCGTCGGGCTCGCCGTGCTGATGCTGCTCGGTCTCGCCGTCCTCGACCCGGAGGGCTACGTGGCCAGCCGTAACGCGGCCCGTTACGAGGGCTCCGGCAAGATCGACGCCTGGTATCTGCGGGCGCTCTCCGCCGACGCGACCCCGGCTCTGGCGGAGCTGCCCGATCCGGTACGCCGGTGCACGCTCAGCTGGATCGCCGAGGATCTGTTGGAACCCGACCCCTGGTACGCGTGGAACCTCGGCCGGGAACAGGCCCGCGACGTCATCAAGGAGCTGGGTCCGGCCGCTATCGGCAATCACAAGGACTGTCGCGCCGCCGACCAGTTCGATCTGCCCAAGACCGGTCGATGACCGACGGTGCTCCGGTGGGACACCACCGGAGCACCGTCATCCGGTCGAGTCTCGGGCTCCCGGATGGCAGGGTGTGCCCATGATCGTTCCCACCTACTTCGGCATCCGTGATTACCTGTGGGCGGTGCTCCCGGAGTGCCGGGAGCACCTGCTGCAGACGCAGAACGAATGGCTGGACTACGACAGCGGCGACGACGGCGGTATCAGCGCCTACTCGTACCTCTCCGGCGCCTACATGCACCCGGTGATGGAGGCGGCCTCCGAACGCGGTGACGTTCCGGTGGTACGCCGCGGGATCGCGGTCATGGAGGACATGCTGGCGCGCGGCGACGATCTCCTGCAGGACCCGCTGACGATCCGGGTCCTGCACCGGCTCACCGGCACGCCCGCCCTGATCGGCATGCTGCGCCGCTTCGCCGGCCCGCTGGTCCGGCGGGACATGGCCGGGATGACCCGGGACCCCTCGTGGCTGGAGCCGGGCGAGCTGGTCGACACGCTGGTGCTCCCCGACTCGGGGCTGGCGCCCGACGAGGTCCGGGCGGCCCGGTCGGTGCTCTGGGAGGCGGCCCCGATGCTGCGGACGTACCTGCTCACCACGGAACACGACCTGGTGCGGGAGACCGGTTCCCTGAGCACGATGACGGCGGACCGCTACATCCTCGACAGCTTCGCGGGCGGTCTCCTCCCCTGGGCCCGGGACTACTGGGGGTACGGCAACCCGGACTACGCGGACGGTCTG
Organism: Actinoplanes sp. NBRC 101535; assembly: GCF_030269225.1. Lineage (NCBI taxonomy): Bacteria > Bacillati > Actinomycetota > Actinomycetes > Micromonosporales > Micromonosporaceae > Actinoplanes > Actinoplanes sp. NBRC 101535. The sequence continues at coordinate 240,975 of NZ_BSSY01000004.1, forward strand.
CTGCCCGCGGCGGAGGCGATGCTGACCTCCCCCGTCCTGGCGGCCGCGCTGCGGCGGTGCGCCGGCGCGGTGGCCGCGGAGGCGGAACTGCTCGCCGCCGTCGTCCCGCCGGACGACCTGCCGGACGACGGGGAACGCAGCCGGGTGGCGGCGACCGCGGCCCGCCTCCTGCAGATCACCCGCTGACCCGCCGCCACCCGCAACGGAGCTGCCCGGTGGGATCGTTGAGGGGAGGCCCGCCGGAGCAAGGGCAGGGTCGCGGCACGTTTACCGGATGCCGAGGGGGCCGCCGTAGGATGCCCGGATGCTCATCGGCCGCCGGCAGACGCTGCGCAGCCTGTCGGACCTGCTCGACGGTACGGGCGCCGCAGCCGTGCTGACCGGCCTCCCCGGCGCCGGCAAGACCGCTGTCCTCGACGCGGTCCGGGCGGCGCGCGGCCGGGCCCTGCACACCACCGGCGTGGTGAGCGACAGTCGTCTTCCGTACGCGGTGCTCGCCGGTCTCGTCACCGACGAACGCCTGCTGGCCGACATCGTGGACGATCCGCCGCATCCGTTGCGCCTGCGGCTCGACGTGCTGTCGTGGCTGGAGGCCGAGGCCGAGGCCGGTCCGCTGGTGATCGTCCTTGACGACGCCCAGTGGGCCGACGACACCTCGCTGTCCGTCCTGGGGTTCCTGGCCCGGCGGCTGTCCGGCACGGGGGTGTCGTTCCTCGCCGCCTGCCGGGACGGCGAGGTCCCGCCCGCTCTGGCCGGCCTGCCCACCGTCGCGCTCGCCCCACTGGACGAGCAGGACGCGGCCCGTCTGCTGGAGCAGGCCGGGGTGCGGCTGCCGGGCACCGCCCTGCCCCGGCTCCTGGACCGGGCCGCCGGCAACCCGCTGGCCCTGCTGGAGCTGGGCCGGGCAGCGGCCGCCGACGCCGAGCCGACCAGCGTCGAGCTGGCCTTCGCCGACCGTCTCCGGGTGCTGCCGGACGGCACCCGGCAGGCCCTGCTGCTGGCAGCGGCCGGGGACGGCGATCTGCGGACGGTCGGGCGGGTGCTCGCGCCGGAGGTTCTGCTGGAACGGCTCGCTCCGGCCGAAGCGGCCGGCCTGGTCGTGATCGCCGGCCGGACGGTGCGGTTCCAGCACCCGCTGGCCCGGTCCGCCGCCTACCAGCTGGGCACCGCCCAGGACCGGGTCCGCGCGCACCGGCAGCTCGCCGACGCCTACCGGGACGACCCGGACCGCCGGGTGTGGCATCTGGCCGAGGCCACCGTCGTCACGGACGAGACGGTCGCGGCCGCGCTGGCGGAGGTCGCCGACCGGGCGGAGCGGCGGGGGGCGTACGCCGAGGCCGTCCGGCTGCTGATCCGGTCGGCCGAGCTCAGCCCGGACCGTGACGACCGGGAGCGGCGGGTCCTGCGGGCGAGCTGGATGGCGGCCGGTGGCGGCGCCTTCGAGTGGATCATCCAGTTGGCCGGGCCGCTGAGCCACACCGCCCGGACCGCGACGACCCGTGCGGTGGCCGCGCATCTGGTCGCGTACGCGATCTCGCAGACCAACCGGCAGCGCGACGCCTGGCGGGCGGTGCTCGACGCGCTGCGGGTGCTGCTCGACGAGGACCCCGGCTGGGGCTGGAACTCGCTCACCACGCTGGCGGTGCTGGCCTACCGCCGCGGTGCCGACGAGTCCGTCGTCCGGCAGTGGATGGAACGCTACGACGCGATCACCGAGCGGCACACCGAGGCCGTCGCCGCCGCCCGGGCCTGGATCCGGGTGGGCGCCGACCCGCTGAGCCGGCCGCTCGACGTCCTCGACCTGGTCCGCACCGCGCCGACGCCGGACGGGGCACCGACCTGGGTGGCCAGTGTCGAGATGATGCTGGGCGCCGCGGCCTGGCTGCTCGACGACTCCCGGACCGCCCTGACCCGGCTGGGCCGGGCGATCGCGTTGATGCGCCAGGGCGGGCCGGCCAACATGACCAACGTGCTGATGGCGCTGGCCCAGGTGCAGCTCGACGTCGGGGACTTCGACGCGGCCGAGCAGACCGGCCGGGTGATGGTCGATCTGGCCGGCACCGTGCGGCACGCGTTCGCCGGCGAGCACGGTCACGGGGTGGGTGCGCGGGTCGCCGCCGTCCGCGGGCAGATCGCTCTCGCTCGTACGATGGAGAAGAAGGCGCAGCTCACCGCCGAGACCACCGAGTTCCGGGTGCCGACGGTGACCGACCTGGTCACCAGCGCCTATCTCGCGTTCGCCGAGCGGGACGCGCAGCGGGCGTGGGAGGCGCTGCGCCCGCTCTTCGGCCCGGACGGCGAGCCGTTTCACCCGCACATGTCGTACCGGGAGCTGGGTTTCTACGTCGTCACCGGGGTACGGGCCGGGGTCGGCGACCAGCTGCGGCCGGTCGTCGCGCTCGCCGGAGAACGGCTGGCCGGTGCCGGTCCCCGGCTGCGCCTGCAGCTGGCCCGGGCGCGGGCGCAGCTCGCCGGGGACGACGCCGAGCCGCTGCACCTGGCCGCGACCACCGATCCGGCCGCCGCCGAGTGGCCGTTCGAACTCGCCTGCGCCCAGCTGGAGTACGGCGCCTGGCTGCGCCGCCGCCAACGGTCGCGGGACGCTCGCGCCGCGTTGTCATCGGCCTCCGCCGCTTTCGTACGCATGGGAGCACTCCCGTGGGCTGATTTCGCCGCCACCGAGCTGCGGGCGGCGGGGGTCACCGCGCCCGGGGTGGTGCCGTCGGCCTGGTCGAGCCTGACCGGCCAGGAACGCGAGGTCGTCCGGCTGGCCGCCACCGGGATGACGAACCGGGAGATCGGCGCCTCCCTGTTCCTGTCCGCCCGCACGGTGTCGACCCACCTGTACAAGGCGTATCCGAAACTGGGTGTCACGTCCCGTGCCCAGTTGCGGGATCTGGTGCCCCCGGACCGGTAGATACGTCACGCGACGTATGCCGCTCGCCGGGGTCGCCTCCCTAAGCTTCCGCCGTGATGAAGACGGACATTCCCGGCGGGTTTCTCACCCTGACCGGTCGCTCCGGTGCAGGCCCGCGGTCGCCGGGATCGCTCCCGCCACCGCGGCCGCCCATCGGCGGTAACCGGGCGCCGAGGGGTGGAACCCGTCGGCCGCGAAGTACTCGGGGACGAACGGCAGCAGCAGTTCGCCGTCCACCCAGGTCACCGACGGGCGTTCGGCACAGACCTGCCGCGCGGCCCGGTCCAGGACGACCGCCCGCCGCGCCAGGTGCCGGCCGAGGATCCGGGGCATGCACGGCAGGTGATCGAAGGGCGGGATCCCGGCCACCATCACCTGCTCGGCACGGCGGGCCAGGTCGTCGACGATGACGCCCAGGTGCTCGGCCCACTCCTGGGGCGGCCGGTCGCCGAGCACGTCGTTGGGGCCGGCGAGGAGCACCGCGACGTCGGCCCGTTCGACGATCAGCGGCAGGATCCGGTGCCGGATGCGGCGCGACGTGGCGCCGTACCGGCCGACCGCGCTCCAGGCCACCGGCCGGCCGGTGCGCTCGGCGAGGTCACGGGCCAGCGAGCCGCCGAAACCCTCGTCGTGGGTGGCCACGCCGTACCCGGCGGCCACCGAGTCACCCAGCACGACCACCCGGAGCGGGCGCAGGTCGTCCCGGCCCGGGACGACGCCCGACGCCGGGCCGTCAGCCACCGGGATCGCCACCGTGCGGTGGCGCTTCCACATCGCCTGGACGGCGACCACCGGCAGGAGCACTGAACTCATGAATTCGCCTATCGCCTCTCGTCCCGCGACCGCGGGACCGGATGCCGGGCCGGCCGGTGCCGGCACCGGCCACGACAGGCGCCCACCCTGCCCGCGGCAGCGGCATCGACATCAGCTCTCCCCGGACGGGAGACCCCATGATGTGAGCGGGCACTTGACGGAAACTTGGCCCGGACCACCGCACCCGGCGGTCGGCGTCCGCATGCTGGGGCCGATCGAGGCCGAGGTCGGCGGCCGGCCGGTGGACCTCGGGCGGCGCCAGCAGCGGGCCTTCCTGGGGATCCTGCTCGCCGCCCGGGGCACGGCGGTGTCGACCGACCGGCTGGTCGAGGACCTGTGGCGGGGCCGCCCGCCGGCCCGGCCGGTCGTGTCGCTGCAGACCTACGTGTCCAACCTGCGGCGGGTGCTGGAACCCCGCCGGCCCCGGCGCGGACCGGCGTCCGTCCTGGTGCGCCGGGCCACCGGTTACGCGGTACGCCTGCCGGAGGAGGCGGTGGACGCCTGGCGCTTCGAACAGTCGCTGACCCGGGCCCGCGCACTGCCGGCCGAGCAGGCCCGCCCGGAGCTGACCGGCATCCTGCGCTGGTGGCGTGGGCCGGTCTTCGGCGAGGCCCGCGACGAACCCTGGGCCGCCCCGGAGGCGACCCGGCTCGACGAGTTGCACCTGCTCGCCCGCGAACACGCGATCCGGGCCGCGCTGCGGATCGGCGAGCACACCGAGGCGCTGCTGGAGGCGCGGCAGCTGGTCCACGACGAGCCGCTGCGCACCGAGGGCTGCCGCCTGGCCGCGCTCGCGCTGTGGGCCGCCGGGCGGGAACCCGACGCGCTCGACGTGCTGCGCCGGCACCGCCACCTGATCGGCGACGAGCTCGGCCTCGACCCGGCTCCGGTCCTGACCACGTTGGAACAGGCGATCCTGAGCCAGCGCCGGGAGGTGCTGCGGGCCGGGACCGGCGGGCACCGGACGCGGCCGGCGCAGCTGCCGTCCCGGCCGGCCGTCTTCACCGGACGGCAGCGGGAACAGGACGAACTGACCGCCCTGGTCCGGGCGTCGGCCGGCACGGTGCCGGTCGCGGTGATCACCGGAATGGGCGGTGTGGGCAAGACGGCGCTCGCGGTCCACTGGGCCCACGAGCACCGGGACGACTTCCCGGACGGGCAGCTCCATCTCGACCTGCGCGGATTCGATCCGGCCGCCGAACCGGTGCCGGCCGCGGACGCGCTCCGCAGCATGCTCACCGCTCTCGGCACCCCGGCCGGCGCGTTGCCGTCCGGCATCCCCGACCGGGCCGCACTGCTGCGCAGCCTGCTGACCGGGCAACGAGTGCTGATCGTCCTGGACAACGCCCGCGACGCCGCCCAGGTCCGGGACCTGATCCCCGGGGGTGCCGGCTGCGCGGTGCTGATCACCAGCCGGGTCCTGCTCACCGACCTGGTGACCACGCATCACGCGTACCCGGTCGGCCTGGCTCCGCTGGCCGCCGTGGATGCCCACGACCAGCTGACCCGGCGGATCGGCGGGACGCGGGCCGCCGCCGATCCCGGCGCGACGCGGGCGATCGTCGCCGCCTGCGACGGTCTGCCGCTGGCCCTGGCCGTGGTCGCCGCCCGGATCGCCGCCAACCCCTCGTTCCCGCTGGCCGCCATCGCCCGGGAGCTGACCGGCGCGGGCCGCCTCGACGCGTTCGCGGCGGCCGGTGTCAGCCGCGATCCGCGTACCGTCCTCTCCTGGTCCTACCGGCATCTGCCGGACGCCACGGCCACGCTGTTCCGCCACCTCGCCCTGCACCCCGGACCGGACGTCACGGTGGCCGCCGCGGCCGGCCTGTCCGCCACCGCTCCGGACATCGTCCGGCGCTCGCTGCACCAGCTCGTCGCCGCGCACCTGATCCGCGAGCACCGGCCGGGCCGGTTCCGGTTCCACGACCTGCTGCGCGCGTACGCGACCGAGCTCGCCGACCGCCACGACGCCCGGGCCGTCCGGGAGCTGGTCGTCCGGCGCGCGGTCGACCACTACCGGGAATCGGCGCTGGTGGCGTCCGCGGTGCTGGTCCCCCGGGGCGGCCCGCTTCCGCCACCGATCGCCGTGGCCGAGGCGCTCGCCTGGTTCGACGCCGAGTGCCCGAACCTGCTCGCGGCCCTGAGCGTCGCCGTCCGGCAGGGTGACCGGGTGTCCTGCCGGCAGCTCGCCCGGGCGCTCGCCCCGTACCTGCGGGACCGCCTCCACCGCATTCAGTGAAGTTTGTTGACGATTATGCATCGACGGACGAGAATTCCCTTCGAGAGCGCTCTCTTTCGCCCATCCCCAGCACCGCGCGGTTCCGCACGCCCGGGCCCCGGCCGGACGTGACCGCGCGTGCGTGAAAGGACCTCTCGATGCCAGGTGCACTCGTTCGAGCCCTCGCCGTCGGCGCGGCGGCACTCACCACCGTCGCCCTGACCCCCGTCGCCGGTCACGCCGGTCCACAACCGGCCCCCGCACCGGCCGCGGCGCCCGCCGGGCTCGGCCTGGACCCCGGGATGGTGGCCGCCCTGCGCCGCGACCTCGGGCTCGACGACCGGCAGATCGCCCAGCGGCTCGCCGTCGAAGCCGCGGCGCCCGTCGTCGAACAGCGGCTGCGAGCGGCGCTGGGCGACCGGTTCGCCGGCGCGTGGATCCCGGCCGGCGCGACGCGCCTCACCGTCGCGATCACCGACAAGAACCAGGCAGCGAGGGTACGCGCCGAAGGCGCCGTCCCCGCGATCGTCCAGCGTGGCGGCGACGCCCTCGACGCTGACCTGGCGAGACTCGACCGCAACGGCGACGCGGCACCGGACGCCGTCCGCGGCTGGTCCGTCGACCCCGCCACCAACAGCGTCGTCGTCACCACGAAACCCGGCACCGAGGCCGCGGCCCGCCGGTTCGCCGCCGCCAGTGGCGCCGCGGCCGTCACGGTCCGCACCGCCGCGGCCCAACCGGTGCCGATGTACGACACCCGCGGCGGCGACCAGTACGTGATCAACGGCAACACCCTGTGCTCCGTCGGGTTCTCGGTCGCGGGCGGGTTCGTCACCGCCGGCCACTGCGGCGGCGCGGGCAGCCCGACCCTCGGCTACAACAACGTGGCGCAGGGGACGTTCGCCGGCTCCAGCTTCCCCGGCAACGACTACGCCTGGGTGCGGACCAACGGCAACTGGACGTCCCAGCCGTGGGTGAACAACTACAGCGGCGGCAACGTGACCGTCGCGGGCTCGACCGAGGCGGCGATCGGCAGCTCGATCTGCCGGTCCGGGCGCACCACCGGCTGGCGCTGCGGCACCCTGCTCGGCAAGAACGAGACGATCAACTACGCGCAGGGCTCGGTCTCCGGCCTGAGCCGTAGCAACGCGTGTGCCCAGCCCGGCGACTCCGGCGGATCGTGGATCTCCGGCAACCAGGCGCAGGGCGTCACCTCGGGCGGCACCGGCGACTGCACCTCGGGCGGCACGATGTGGTTCCAGCCGGTCAACGAGATCCTCTCGGTTTACGGACTGTCGCTGACCACCACCGGCAACGCCGGCACCGCGATCGTCAGCAACTGGAACAACAAGTGCGTCGACGTGCCGAACAGCAACTTCTCCGACGGCGTGCGGGTGCAGATGTGGAACTGCAACGGCACCGGCGCGCAGCGCTGGGAGGCGACCGGCGGCACCCTGCGGACCGGCAACAACATGTGCCTGGACGTGGCGTGGGGCTCGACGGCGAACGGTGCCGCCATCCAGATCGCCACGTGCAGCGGCAACCCGGCCCAGCAGTGGGTGCTCAGCGCCGCCGGTGATCTGGTGAACCCGCAGGCCAACAAGTGCATCGACATCGACGCCTGGAACGGCGACGACGGCGCCGTGCTGGTGCTGTGGGAGTGCGCCGGAACCCTGAACCAGAAGTGGCGTCGCGGCTGACAGCCCCCGGCGGCCGGCCGGGTGGTCGCACCACCCGGCCGGCCGCCGTCTCCGCCGTCAGCTGTTGCGCGGCGCGGTGAGGTGCGGGGCGGGCAGGTCCAGACCGGCCGCGCCGAGCACCTCGTCGGCCTCCACCTCGGCCAGGGTGAGGTCCACCCGCCGGGCCCGGGGCAGTGCCCACCCGACGGTGACCGCGGCGACCGCGGCCAGGACGGCACCGGCCACGAACACGGTCACGAACTGCGCCTCGTGCGGCAGCGGCAGCGGTCCCGGGATCGGGTTGCGGGTCATCATCGTGACCACGAACGCGGTGCCCAGGGACATCCCGACCGAACGGGCGATCGAGTTGACGCTGTTGGCGATGCCGGTCTCGGCGGGTTCGACGTGCGCGATGATCAGGGCGGGCAGGGCGGCGTACCCGATGGTGACCGCGGTGTTGACCACCAGCGCGCCGACGATGACCTCCCAGGTGGCGTCGTGCAGCACGGCGAGCATGGTGAAGCCGGCGCCGGCCATCACCGCGGCGACCACCAGGGTGACCTTGGCGCCGAAGCGGACCACCAGCCGGCCGCCGAGCGGGGCGGTGACCACGCCACTGGCGGTGCCGGGCAGCAGGTAGACCAGGCTGGCGGTGAGCACCGAGGCGCCGAAGCCGTAACCGGCCACCTCGGGCGGGGTCTGCACCAGGGTGGAGACGGCGAGGAAGACGGCGAACATCGAGAAGCCGAGGAACAGTCCGGCGGCGTTCGCCACCACGATCGGCCGGTGGGTGAGCATCCGGGTGCTGACCAGCGGGTGCGCGGTCCGGCGCTCGAACAGCACGAACGCGGTCAGCACGACGACCGCGGCGGCCAGCAGGCCGAGCACCCGGGCCGAGCCCCAGCCCCAGCCGTTGCCCTGGGCCAGTGGCAGGAGCAGCAGGACGAGGCCGAGACCGAGCAGTCCGGCGCCGGCCCAGTCCAGGCCACCGGTGGCGGCGCCGGCCCGGCGCGGCAGCATCCAGACACCGGCCAGTCCGATCACGGTCAGCGCGGTGGCCAGCCAGAACAGGCGGTGGTAGTCGCCGCCGTCGCGCATCAGCAGGCCGGTGACCGCCAGGCCGAAGCCGGCGCCGACCGAGAGCATGCCGCTGACCAGGGCCATCGCGCCGGTCAGGCGGTGCGGCGGGAGTTCGTCGCGGAGCACGCCGATGGCCAGTGGGAACAGTCCGAAACTGGCGGCCTGGGCGACCCTGGCGAGCAGGAGCAGCGGCAGGCTGGAGGTGGTGGCGGCGAGCACCGAGCCGAGCAGCACCACGGTCAGCACGCCGAGCATCACGGGGCGGCGGCCGTGCAGATCGCCGAGGCGGCCGAGCATCGGGGTGAGCACGGCGGCGGCGAGCAGGTTGGCGGTGACCACCCAGCTCGCCGCGCTGGTGGAGACGTCCAGGTCGGCCCGGATGTCGGCGACGACCGGGACGACCAGCGTCTGCAGCGCGGAGACGAGCAGCACCGCGTAACAGGCGATGGGTAACGCGGCACGGGTTTTCAGGGGCATGACCCTCAACGTAGACGCGCCGCCAAGCATTTTCAACACGGAGTCAAAAACCAGAGGCGTGACGTCAATTCCATTTGATGGTCTGTAGAGTCGACGGCGTGTCAGCCATCAAGAGCCGCCGGGCCCCCACGAAGGGCGACCAGCGGGAACAGGCCCTGGTCGACGCCGCCCGCACCGTCTTCCGCGACAGACCGATCAGCCAGGTCACCATCGACGAGCTGGCCGGCGCCGCCGGGATCACCCGGTCCGGGTTCTACTTCTACTTCGAGTCCAAACAGGCGCTGCTGGCCGCGCTGGTCAGCCAGCGGATAGCCGAGGCCGACCTGGAGATGGCCGAGTGGCTCGAGTCGGAGGGGGCCGACCGCGGCGCACTGCGCCGGGCCCTCGCCTCCGGACTGGCCCGGTGGAAGATCGACGGCCGCTGGCTGCGCGAGGCGTTCGTCGCCCCGGACCCCGGCCCCGACGTGACCCAGGTCCGCGACCAGCTCCTCGACAAGGGCTGCTCACAGTTCAGCAAGCGCATCGAGGTCGACGCACGGGCCGGCCTGACCGTCGGCGGGCCGCCCGACCTGCTCGCCAAGATGGTCGTCCACCTGCGCAGCGCGATGTTCGCCGACGCTTATGCCGACCCGGACGCCCACGACGAGGACGAACTCCTCGACACCCTCACCGACGCGATCCTGCGCCTGATCTACGGCATCAGTCCCGCCCGCTGAAAGGCCTCGCCCGCTGAAGGCCCTGGCCGATGAAAGGCACTGACCAGTGAGAGGCCCCGGCCACTGAACCGTCCCGGCCGGGGCCTACGCCTGGTCGGCGATGGCCTCGCGCAGGGCGGTCCGGCCGGTGATGCCGAGCTTGGGATAGATCCGGTACAGGTGGGTGCCGACCGTCCGGTGCGACAGGAACAGCTGGTCGGCGATCTCCTTGTTCGTCAGGCCGCGCGCCGCGAGCCGGGCGATCTGCAGTTCCTGTGTGGTCAGCACCGCCGTCGGCAGCTCCGCCGGTGCCGTCGCCGCGACACCGGCGGCGGCCAGCTCGCTCTCCGCCCGGTCGGCCCAGGGCTGCGCGCCCGCCGCACGGAACGCCGCGGACGCCGCGGTCAGGACGGTCCGCGCCGCGCCGATCCGGCGCTGCCGGCGCAGCCACTCGCCGTACACCAGACGGGTCCGGGCGACCTGCAGCGGATAGTCGCCCGCGCCCGGCACCTCGAGGGCCGCGGTGAACAGCCCCTCGTCCTCGGTCAGCAGCGCCTCGGCGCGCAGCAGGAGCATCCGGACCAGCGGGCTGTCGAACGACCCGGCGAACCGGCGGGCGGCGGCCAGCCGCTCGCCGAACTGCTCGGCGTACCCACCGCGGCACGCCGCCTCGGCCAGGTCCGCGATCGCGAAGAGACCCAGGCCCGCCACGTCGCTGACCGCGCCGAGATGGACGTACGCGTTGAAGTGCCGGCCCGCGCCCAGGTCGGCCAGGCCCGCGCTCCAGCGCTGCCACAGGGTGATGTCGATCCGGGCCGACGAGCCGAGGGACCGGCTGCGGTCGAGGGCTGCGGCGAGTCCCGCGGAGTCGCCGCGCCAGGCGTGCAGGTGCGCGACGACCGCGTCGGCGAGCGCGATGAGCAGCCGCTCGTCGAGGTCCTCGGCGAGCCGGCGGCCCTCCTCGGCGACGGCCAGCGCATCGCTCAGCCGGCCCTGGGCGGCGAGGGCGCGGCCCAGGGTGACCGCGGCGGTGGCGAGGTCACCGACCTGGCCGTCGGCACGGGCCCGGTCGACCGCGGACCGGTGGAACCCGGCGGCGGTGACCCAGTCGTGGGCCGGTTCGGCGCCGAGTCCGAGGCTGAGCGCCTCCAGCGGATGCGCCGGTGGCGGCGTGTCCCGCAGCCGGGTCAGAGCGGCCTGGCCGTGCCGGGCCGGGTCGAGCAGCGCCCGGATCGCGGCGGTGTGCGGCAGGTCGGCGTCCGGCGCGACCGCGTCCAGGTCGGCCAGCACCCGACGGCGTACGCCATCGCTCGCGGCGTGGGCCGAGCAGAGGATCGCGGTGTTCATCAGCAGGGCGAGCGGCACGCCGGTCTCGGCCGGCGACGGGCCCGCGGCGGCCGCCGCCCGCGCGATCGAGCCGAGGTCCAACGGGTCCCGGATGATCACCCCGGTGGTGAGGGCGAGGACGTTCTGGGTCAGGCCGGTCCGGGCCAGCACGACCGGGTCCGCGGAGCTCTGGGCCGCCGACGCCGCCAGGTCCTGGGCGGTGGCGTTGAAGCCGGCCTGCCGGGCGGCCTCGGCGGCGCGTGCCAGCCGGGATGCCCGGTGTTCGCCGTCCCCGGACAGCTCGGCGGCCCGGCGCCAGGACCGCATCGCCGAGCCGACGTCGCCCCGGGCCATCAGGGTGGTCGCCGCGCGGTCCAGGTCCGCGGCGATCCGCTCGTCGACGCCGGTGGTGGCGGCCGACCGGTGCCAGGCGGCGCGCGGCTGGTCGGCGAGGCTGTCGGCGAGGGTCCGGTGGGCGGCGGTCCGCAGGGCCGGGCCGGCCGCCGCGTAGACCGCGGAACGGATCAGCGGGTGCCGGAACCGGATCTCGTCACCGACCGCGTTGATCAGGCCGGCCTGCTCGGCCGGGGCCAGGGCGTCGAGTCCCAGGCCCCGCCGACCGGCCGCGGCCGCCAGCTCACCGAGTGCCGGCTCGGTGTTCGCGGCCGCCAGCAGGAGCAGGTCGCGGGTCGGCTCGGGCAGCCGGGCGACCTGGGCGGCGAAGGACGTCTCGAGCCGTTCCGGCAGCGGCAGCCGCGACACCAGGCCGGCCGGTTCGGACGGCCCCCGTTCGGCGAGGCCCCGGCCCAGCTCGACCACGGCGAGGGGGTTGCCCTCCGCCTCGTCGAGGACACGGGCGCGCAGCTCGGGCCCGAGCGCCGGGTTCACCTCGGCGAGCAGCCGCGTCGCGACGTCGTCCGGCAGCCGGCCGAGGGTCAGTTCCGGCATCCGCAGCGGCTCGAACGGGTTCGGCAGGTCGCTGCGGCAGCTGGCCACCAGCAGGATCGGGGCCGGGCCGAGGCGCCGGGCGGCGAAGCTGAGCATGCCCAGGGTGGGTTCGTCCATCCAGTGGACGTCCTCCAGGACCAGCAGCAGCGGCGCGACGGCGGCGATGTCCTCCAGCAGGCTCAGCACCGCGACCGAGAGCAGCAGCCGGTCCGGTGTGACGTCGGGGCCGATCCCGAACGCGCTGCGCAGCGCGTCCCGCTGTTGCGGCGGGAGCCCGCCGACCCGGTCGACGGCGGCGTGCAGCAGCTGGTGCAGGCCGGCCATCCCGATCGAGGTCTCGCTCTGCACCCCGGTGCCGGTCAGCGTCTGGAACCCGGTCCGGGCGGCCTCCCGTCGCAGGGCCGTGATCAGCGTGGACTTGCCGATCCCGGCCTCGCCGCGCAGCACGACGGTGGTCGCGGTCCCGTCGCGGGCCGTGGACAGCAGGCGGAGCAGTTCTGCGAGTTCCCGTTCACGGCCGATCACGGCTTGACCGTACTCAATGGCCCGTCGCCCGTCTCGGGCCAGATCGGCGATGGCGTCGCTCGATGGCCTGACGGCCGTCTCAGGTGAGATCGGCGATGGCGTCGCGCAGGGCCGCCCGGCTGGTGATGCCGAGTTTCGGGAAGATCCGGTACAGGTGGGCGCCGACCGTCCGGTGCGACAGGAACAGCAGGTCGGCGATCTCCTTGTTGGTCCGGCCCTCGGCGGCGAACCGGGCGATCTGCAGTTCCTGCGCGGTCAGCACGACGTCGCGTGGTTCGGCCGGCCCCTGCACGGCGACACCCGCCGCGCGCAGCTCCGCCTTCGCGCGGGCCGCCCACGGGTGGGCGCCGGCCTGGTCGAAGACGGCCTGGGCGGCCGCCAGTTCGTCACGGGCCGCCGCGGTACGCCGCCGCCGGCGCAACCATCCGCCATAGGCGAGCCGGGTCCGGGCGACCTGCAGCGGATAGTCGGCGGCGCCCGGCTCGTCGCGTGCCCGGCGGAAGTGCCGCTCGGCCTGTTCGTCGTCGGCCGCCAGCACCCCCTGACCGCGATCGATCAGCATGCGCAGCAACGGCGACCCGAGCGGCCGGACCCGTTCCCCGACCGCGGCCACCACCTCCGCCGCCTGGTCCAGGGTGCCGCGCCGGTAGGCCGCCTCGGCCAGGTCGGCCACCACCAGGGGACCGAAGTCGGGGTGCCCGACGACCGCGGACAGCTCGTCGTACGCCTCGTCGTAGCGCCCGGCACCCAGGGCCCAGATGCCGCGGGCCCAGGTGGTCAACATGATCAGCTCGGCACGCGGCACCGCCACGAGTTCGGCGACGGCGGCCAGCGACGCGGCGACGACGGCGTCGTCGCCCCGCCAGGCCGCCACGTGCGCGGTCATCAGGGCGCCGTGCGCGACCAGCGCCGGCAGGCCCAGGTCGGTGCCGAGCCGGTGGGCCTCGCCGCCGATCAGCGCGGCGTCCGACAGGTCACCGCGGACCAGCATGTTGCGTGACTGCCGCAGCTGGGTGTTGACCAGGTCGCTCACCTCCCCGGACCGGCGGTACCCGGCGACGGCCACCGCCCAGCAGTGGCCGGCGAGCACCCAGTCGTGCAGCGACTCGGCCGCGGTGGCCAGGCCACCGGCCCAGAGCGGGGTCAGCGACGCGGAGTCGCGGGTCGCGGCCCGGACCGCGCCGCTGATCCGGTCCACGTACCGCACCGGCGCGAGGGTCGCCTCGGCCATCAGCAGCCGGGGGTCCTCGTCCGGCAGCAGCCGCTGCATCTCGTCGAGGACCAGGTCACCGACGGCCGCCCCGGGCGTGTAGAGCGCGCAGCGCAGGGCGACGAAGGTGTACAGGTTGGCGGCGACCTCACGGTCCGCGGCGACGGCACGGCGGGCGAGGGTGATCAGCTGGTCGGTGTCCGGGCCGGCGGCGTCGGTGGTCAGGCCGAGGCGGGACTCGGTGAGCGCCAGGTCGGCGAGGACCACCGGGTCGCTGGTGACGGCGGTGGCCGCCGTGACCAGCCGGATGACGGCGGTGGACAGGCCGCTGCGCCGGGCGGCCTCGGCGGCCCGGGCCAGCCGGCGGGCCATCTCGTCCGGTGCCGGGGACAGGTCCGCGGCCCGTTCCAGGTACCGCATCGCGCCACCCAGGTCGCCGCGTCCGCCGGCCAGCCCGGCGGCCGTCTCGAGGTCGCGGGCGACCAGTTCGTCCCGGCCGACGGTGGCGGCCGAGCGGTGCCAGGCGGCGCGTTCCGGTTCGGCGGCATACACCTCGGCGAGCGCACGGTGGGCGGCGATCCGCCGGGGGAACGTCGCCGCGCCGTAGATCGCCGACTGGATCAGCGGGTGCCGGAACCCCGGTACGCCACCGGTCGAGCGCACCAGCCCGGCATCCTCGGCCTCGCGCAGGCAGTCCTCGGGCGCGTCGACGCCGAGCCGGCGGGCCGCCCGGTCGAGTTCGGCGGGGGTGATGCCGGTGTGGCCGGCGGCGAGCAGCAGATAGTCCTGCGCCGGCACGCTCAGCCGGGCCACCTGGTCGGCGAAGGCGTTCTCCAGGCGGGCGCCGAGCGGGAGCCGGAGCGGCAGGCGGGACGCGTCGTGCAGGCCGCGGTCGAGCAGTCCGCGGGAGAGTTCGACGAGCGCCAGCGGGTTGCCCTCCGCCTCGGCCAGCACCCGGTCGCGCATCTCGCGGCGCATCGACGGGCTCAGTTCGGCGAGCAGGCCGGCGCCCTCGTCGTCGGTGAGACGGCCCAGGGGCAGTTCGGGCAGGCCGAGGTCGGCGGCCGGGTCCGGGCCGTCGGCGCGGCAGGTGATCAGCATGATGATCGCCGTCTCCCGCAGCCGTCGGCCGACGAAACCGATCATGTTCGCGGTCGGCTGGTCCATCCACTGCAGGTCCTCGACGATCAGCAGCAGGGGTTGCTGCTGGGCGAGGTTCTCCAGCAGCCCGAGGACCGCCACCGACAGGACCAGCTGGTCGGGCGAGATGCTCGGGCCCAGCCCGAACAGGCTGCGCAGGGCGGCCTGCTGCCGCTCCGGCAACTGGTCGGCGCGGTCGACCACCACGTGCAGCAGCTGTTGCAGGCCGGCCATCCCGGCGTTGCTGTCGCGCTGGGCGCCGGCGCAGGTCAGCACCCGGAAGCCGCGGTCGATCGCGGCGGACCGCGCGTGGTCGACGAGTGTCGATTTGCCGATGCCCGCGGCGCCCCGGATGACGAGCGCACTGCCGCGGGCGTCGATGTCCTCGAGCAGTGCCAGCAGCCGCGCCTGTTCCCGTGCCCGCCCATGCATGGCGAGACCCTAACCTCAGCCGATCCGGGCGGAAAAGAGCAGTGTCAACCGAAAGTGAATAGCGGCGATAAACCCCTTTCAGCCACATTTGCGGGTACGGGAGTCCGTCACGTGACGTATGCGCGGCGGCCCGGACCGGACCTACTTTTCCTAGGTGAGTCACCTGTCGTCCGTACCACCCGGCATCGTCGGCCGGGGACAGCCGCTGTCCCGGATCGCATCGTCGATCGGCACGGTGGACGAGGGCGGTGCCGCGATCCTGCTCACCGGCGAGGCGGGCGCCGGCAAGACCACCCTGGTCGAGGCCGCCGCCGGTATCGCCACCGCGGCCGGCTGGGCCGTGCTCACCTGCACCGGGGTGGAGAGTGAGACCCAGGTCGGATTCGCCGGACTCCACGAACTCCTGCACCCGGTGGTCGACCGGGCCGACGACCTGCCCGCGCCGTACCGGGACACCCTGCTGAGCGTGTTCGGCCTCGGCCCGCGGACCGCACCCGACCGGCTGCTGCTGTCCACCGCCGTGTTCACCCTGCTCGCCGACCTGGCGGCCCGGCAGCCGCTGCTGGTGGTGCTCGACGACGCACACTGGATGGACCACCCGACGATCAACCTGATCGGCTACCTCGCCAACCGGGTGACCGGCGTCCCGATCGTGATGCTGGTGACCCGCCGGCCCGGCGAACCGGAAGCCCTGCCGGCCCTCGGACTCGACGAGATCCGGCTGGACCGGCTGACCGACGCCGACGCCCGCACCCTGGTACGCCAACGCCGGCCGGGCCTGGACGACCACCTCGTCGAACGGGTCGTCGACGAGGCCGAGGGCAACCCGCTGGCACTGGTCGAACTGTCCCGCGACGCGGCGGACCGGGGACGGCGCTCCCCCGCCGCGCCGGCGGTGCGGACCTCACCGCGTACCCGTCTGGAGAGGGGTTATGCCGGGCAGGTGGCCGCGCTCTCGCCGCAGGCCCAGGACGTGCTGCTGCTCGCCGCCACGAACGACGAGCCCGCCCTGCCCGAACTGCTGGCCGCGGCCCGGCGGCTGGACCTCGGCGCCGACGCCGTCGAGGAGAGCATCGGCAGTGGGCTGATCACCACCAGCGGCACCCGGGTCCGGTTCCGCCACCCGCTGATCCGGTCCGTGGTACGCCGCACGGCCGGCCTGCACCGCCGGATCCAGGTCCATCAGGCGCTCGCCCACGTCCTGACCGCCGACGACCCGTCCCGGGCGGCCTGGCACCGGGCCGCGGCGACGATCGGCGCGGACGAGCCGGTCGCCCACGACCTGGAGGAGGCGGCCGGCCGGGAACTCGCGCGGGGCGTCCCCGGCGCGGCCATGCGGTCGTTGCAGCGGGCCGCGCAACTGTCCCCGGCCGCCGACGACCGGGGACGGCGGCTGGCCCAGGCCGCGGAGGCCGCCCGCCTGGCCGGGCTGCCGGACGCCACCCGCCGGCTGTCGGCGCAGGCCACCGCCGGCACCGGTGACGTCCGGGTACACAGCGCGGTCGCGATGACCGCGATGGCCCTCGACGTCAGCACCGGCACCCGCACCTGCACCCCGGACGGCCTGCTCGACCAGGCCCTGCGCGCCGCCCGGGCCGGCCACCTCGACCCGGCGATCGACCTGATCTCCTGCGCCGCCGTGCTCGGCCACATGATCAGCATGCCGGCGGAACCCCGCGAACGCATCGACCGGGAACTCGCCGGGCTTGCGGTACCCGACTCCGACCTGCGATCGGTCATCGCCCGCTCGGTGCTGGCCCCGGCCCGGTACGCGCAGACGACCGGGCCGGTGGTCCGCGCGTTCGCCCGGGACACGGCGGCGCTGCCGGCCGCACTCGCCACCGGCCTGGCCGTCGCCGCTGAAGCCCTGCAGGAGTGGTCGTCGGCGGCCCTCCTGTGGCAGGTCGCCGCGGACCGTTACCGGGTGGCCGGTGCGATGACCGACCACTCCGCGGTTCGCAGCCGGCTGGGGTTCGCGCTGCTGGCCGAGGGGCGGCTGGCGGAGGCCGCCGCGGAATCCGGTGCGGTGCTGCGCGACGCGCACGACGCCGGGTTGCCGCTGGCGATCGCCTTCGCGTCGGCGGTGACCGCATCCGTCCGGGCCTGGCAGGACGACGTCCCGGGGACGCCGGCCGCCGGCGGTGAACCGATACGGGCGGACGTCGGTTCCCTGCAGGACTGGGCCGCCGGGGTGGCGGCACTGGCCCGGGGCCGGACGGCACAGGCGTTCGCGCTGCTGCGCGCCACGGCGGTCCATCCGGACGTGGCCGTGCTGGCGATCGCCGACCTGGCCGAGGCCGCTCACGGCGACGCGGAGGCCGAGGAGCACGCGCGGTCCGCGCTCGCGGCGGTCCAGCGGCGGGTCGGGCCGGCCGGTTCGCTGCTGACCACCCTCGTGATCCGTCGCAGTCGGGCGTTGCTCGGCCCGGACGGCGACGCGGGCCATCTGCTCGTGGTGGGGACGGCCGGCGCCGACCGGTATCCCCTGCAGATCGCCCGGGCCCGCCTGATGTACGGCGTCCACCTGCGCCGCACCGGCCGCCCGGAACGGGCACGTGCCGAGCTGACCGACGCCGCGACGACGTTCGCCGAGGCGGGCGCGACGGCCTGGGTCAACCGTGCCCACCTCGAACTGCGGGCATGCGGTGCGGTGATCGCAACGCCGGCCGGAGATCGACGGTCGGCCATCGAATAGTCCGCTGTCATATCATCATCTCGGCTACTACTCAGAGACCGAGGTGACCGGCCCGATGGCGGACGAGGCCGGCCTGCTCGGACGCGCGGACGAACTGCGCCGGGTCACCGGTCTCCTCGCCGACCTGCCCGAGCGGGGCGCCGCCCTGATCCTGCGCGGCGACGCCGGGATCGGGAAGTCGGCCCTGCTGTCCCGGGCGACCGAGGTGGCCGGGAAGTCCGGTGTCCGGGTGCTGAGCACCACCGGCGTCGAGGCGGAGAGCCACCTCGACTTCGCCGGCCTGCACCAGCTGCTGTCCCCGGTCCTGGATCTCGTCGAGGAGCTGGCCGGACCGTTACGCACCGCGATCCTGACCGCTTTCGGTCTGGCCGCGGCCGCCCCGCCGGACCTGTTCCTGATCGCCCTGGCCTCACTGGGCCTGCTCGCCGAGGCCGCCGCCCGGCAGCCGGTACTGGTCGTGGTCGACGACGCGCACTGGCTCGACCCGGCCAGCGCGGCGGCGCTCACGTTCCTGGCCCGCCGGGTGGCCGCCGAGCCGATCGCGGTGCTCCTGGCGGCCCGTGACGCGGGCGACGTCCCGGTCGCCCCGGACGTCCCCGAGTTGCGCCTGACGGCCCTCGAACCGTGGGCCGCGCAGGCCCTGCTGCACGCCCGGGCGCCCGGTCTGCCGGCGCCGGCCCGCGCCGCGATCCTGGCGGCCGCGCAGGGCAACCCGCTCGCCCTGGTCGAACTGCCCGCGGTGGCCGGCGCGCTCGACCCGGCCGGCCCCTGGCTGCCCCTGACGGCCCGGCTGGAGCAGGCCTTCTCGGCCCGGCTCGACGATCTGCCGCCGACGGCGGTGAGCGTGCTGAGGGTCGCCGCCCTCAACGACGGCGACGTGCTGGCCGAGACGCTGGCCGCGGCCGGCCTGCTGGAACGCCGCCCGGCGGACCGTCCGACCGACCGCCTGGGGAACCACCCGGTCGACCCGGACGCCCTGCAGCCCGCGATTCAGGCCCGCCTGGTGACCGTCGACGGGACCCGGATCCGGTTCCGGCACCCGCTGATCCGGTCCGCGATCCACCACCGGATCAGCGGCGTACAACGCCTGGCCGTCCACAACGCCCTCGCCACGGTCCTCGCCGACCAGCCGGAACGACGGCTGTGGCACCGTGCCCGCGGCAGCGCCGGCCCCGACGAGCGGATCGCCCTCGACCTGCAGGCCGCCGCCGCACGTGCCCGGCAGCGGGGCGCCGTCGCGGGCGCCGTGCACACCCTGGAGATGGCGGCCCGGCTCAGCACCGACCCGGCCCGGCGCGTCGAGCGACTGCTGTCGGCCGCCGTCCTGGCCACCGAGATCGGTCGGCGTACCGAGGTGGACCGGCTGCTCGACCTGATCGGCCCGGCCGAGATCAGCACCGTCCAGCAGGCCCGGACCGCGTGGGTACGCGGCCGCTTCGACAACCACCTGGCCGGGAGCGTCGACGGCGCCTGGGGGCTGGTCTCGTACGCCCGCCAGGCCCTCGGCCAGGGTGAACCCGACCTGACCCTCGACCTGCTGCACGCCGTCGGTCTGGTGTGCGCGTGGTCGGAACCGGGCCCCGGGCTGCGGCGCTCGGCGGTGGAGACCGCCCGCCGGGTCCCGGTCGACGCCGGCGATCCCCGGCTGCTGCTGGTGCTGGCGTACCTCGACCCGGTGGAGTGCGCGGCCGAAGTGGCGGCCGCACTGACCACCCGGGCCATGTCCGCAGAAGGCGACGCGACAGCGGCCACGCCGGCCAGCCGGACCACCTCCGCGACCGGCGACACGACAGCGGCCACGCCGGCCACCCGGACCACCTCCGGAGCAGGCGACGCAACGGCGGCGTGGACGCTGGCCACCGCCGCGAACGCCGTCGGCGAGCACCGGCTGTGCCTGTCGTTCATCGCCCCCGCGCTGACCCGGCTGCGGGATCAGGGCCGGCTCGGGCTGCTGACCAGGGCGCTCGCGGTGCAGGGCCGGTCCGCGGCGAACCTGGCCGACCTCGGTGTCGCGGTGCCGGCCGCCGAGGAGACGATCCGGCTGGCCCGGGAGATCTCGGTGCCGCCGGTGGAGGCGCTCGGCTGGGCCGAGCACGCGCAGATCGCCGCGTTGCGGGGCCGGTTCGACGAGTTCGAGGAGAGCGCGGCGCAGGCCGAACTGCTGGCCACGCCGTTGCGGGCGGCGGCCGCGCTGGCCACCGTGCAGCACGCCCGGGGGCTCGCCGCGCTGGCCACCGGCCGGTACACCGACGCCGTCGGGCATCTGCTGCGGATCTTCGCGGACGCCGATCCGGCCGGCAACATGCTGCGCTGCTGGGACGCCGTCGGTGATCTCGCCGAGGCCGCCTTCCGCGGCGCCGAACAGGACCGGGTCCGCGACGCGATGGACCGGATGGAGGCCGTGTCCGAGCGGGTGCCGACCGCCGCGCTGCGGGTCGGTCTCGGTTACGCCCGGGCGCTGCTGGCCGCCGACGACGAGGTCGAGGACCGTCTGCGGGCGCTGCTCGCCACCGATCTCGGTGGCTGGCCTTTCGTGCGGGCCCGGGCCCAGTTGGTGTACGGGGAACGCCTGCGCCGCACCCGGCGGCGGGCCGAGTCCCGGCTGATGTTGCGGACCGCCCGGGACACCTTCGACGCGCTGGGGACGGTCCCGTGGGGTGAGCGGGCCCGCCAGGAGCTGCGGGCCGCCGGCGAATCCAGTGGAGTCCGGTCGCCTGCCGCGCTGGACCGGCTGACCCCGCAGGAACTGCAGATCGCCCAGTTGGCCGCGGTCGGGCTGACGAACCGGGAGATCGGTCAGCGGTTGTACGTCTCGCACCGCACCGTGAGCACCCACCTGCACCGGATCTTCCCGAAGCTGGGCGTGGTGTCCCGGGCCGGTCTCCAGGCGGCCCTCGACCGGCAGGACGCCGGCGTTCATCCCCGATAGAACGCCACGTCACGACGACGGGCAACCCCGGCGGAACACCGCGTTGACGAATCGTCCACATGCCGCGGCCACTCTGGGCTGGTGACGTCCGCGGATCCGGCAGCGGCGGCCGTCAACGGATCGCCAACAGTTCGTCCACACCCGGGCGAGGAGGATGAGCGCACCGTCCCCGCGCAGAAAGGCGCCAGCGTGCCGTACCCGTCCCGGACGTCGCCGCACCCCGGACCCGTCGAGGACCTCGGGGTGGCGCTGCGCATGGTGCTGCAGCGGTACCTCGCCGATGTCCGGGAGCTGTTCGGGTCGCTGCCCGGCGGCCGGCACGGTTACGAGATCCTGCGGGCGATGGCCGGCGACGACCACCGCACCCTCGCCGATCTGGGCCGCCGCATCGACGTGCACCCCGCCGTGCTGACCCACCGCATCGACGCGCTGGAGAAGTCCGGCCTGCTGCGCCGGGAGACCCGGCCGGGTGACCGGCGGGCCCGCAAACCGGTGCTGACGGCGCGCGGCCTCGACGTCGTGACCGGTCTTGATCACGAGATCCGGCGGGCGGAGTGCGATCTGCTGCAGCCGCTGGATCCGTCCGGGCGGGCCGCGTTCGTGGCGGCGCTCCGGACGATCGCCGACGCGAAGGACTGATTCTGATGCCGGCTCGTGCCCTGTGCCCGGCGGGTCCCGCGGCATCGTGCGGGACCCGCCGCCCACGGTCAGGCCGCGGGCGGGATGTTGTGGTTGATCCGGAACACGTTGGCCGGGTCGAACCGCTGCTTGATCTTCGTGAGGCGCTCGAAGGACTCCGGCGCGTACGCCAGGGCGACCGTCTGCGGATCGGTCTCGCCACCGAACATGAAGTTCAGGTAGCGGCGGCCGGTCGACCACGGCGCCAGCGCGTCGATCAGCTCCTGCTCGTACGCGTGCAGCGCGGCGGCGTCCGGCGGCCCGCCCGCCGCGACCAGGAAGACGTTGTAGAGCGTCTCGTCCCGGTTGCCGACCGCGTTCGGGACCGCCGGCGGGCGGCTGAGCGCGCCGCCCATGTGCCGGATCTCGGCCAGGACCAGCGGCGACGGCGCCCCCGGGCCGGCGAACCGCAGGATCGTGTCGACCGCCTCCGCCGGAAGCTCCCGCAGCAGCGCCCCGTGCTCGTACAGCGGAAGGGGATCGACCGGGTCGTTGTGCACCGAGGCGACCGCCGCGTAGGGCATCGGCCCGACCGTGTCGAGGATCGGCGTGCCCAGCTCCCGGAACGGCGCGACCATCAACGCCCCCTCGGACGGGCTGCCCAGGTAGGCGATGCGCAGGTGCGCCACGAGCCGGTCCCGCAGCGGCTCGGGCACGAACGGCGCCGCCGGGAGGTGCAGCAGGCCCACCGAGGCGGACATCTCCTCGGGGACGTCCCTGGTCCACTCGCGGAACAGGTGCAGCACGTCGCCGGCCAGTTCGCCGGGGAAGAAGATGCCGCCGCCGTAGAACGCCTGCATCGGGAAGAGCGTGAACTCGATCGCGACGACGACACCGAAGTTGCCCTTGCCGCCGCGCAGCGCCCAGAACAGGTCCGGTTCGCTGTCCGCGGTCACGTGCCGCAGCTCCCCGTCGGCGGTCACCACGTCCAGCGCGGTGACGTGGTCGGCGGCGTACCCGTGCTTGCGGCCGAACGGCCCGAGGCCGCCGCCGAGCGTGTAGCCGACCACGGTCACCGTCGGCGACGAGCCGTTCAGAGCGGCCAGGCCGGCCTTCTGGGCCTGTTCGATGAACTCGGCCCAGCGCACGCCGGCTTCGACCCGGGCGGTCCGGGTCTCCTCGTCGACGGTGAGACCGGCCAGACGCCGGGTGGTGATCAGCACCGCGCCGGCCGAGGAGACCGAGCTGCCGTGCCCGGCGCCGAGCACGGCGACCGGCAGACCGTGGGTGGTGGCGAACCGGACGGCCGCCTGGACGTCGGCCACGGTGGCGGCACCGACCACGACCGCCGGGGTGTGCACGACCGTGAGGTTGTAGGTGGCGAGTTCCGCCGGGTGGTCCGCGTCCCCGGCGACGAGGACGGGGCCGGTGACGGCGTCCCGCAGGGCGGCGACGGCCGCCGCGGACGGAATTTCGGGGGAGGCTGTTGCGCTCACGAGGAACGGCCCTTCTCGACAGTGGTGACGCCGGTGGTGCACCGGCCTCACCATTGGGCCGGTGGCGCGGTGGACGAAGAGTTGGTGAAACGTAGACGCGCAGATCACGCGCTCGACGGTTCGGTGAGCAGCGAAAGAGGGTTGACGTGATGACCGGGCACGAACTTCGGATCTCGGTACTCGGGCCGGTGCGTGCCTGGCGGGGCGGTGCCGAACTCGACCTGGGCACCCCGCAGCAGCGCGCGGTGCTGACCACCCTGGTGCTGCGGGAGGGCCGGCACGCCACCCGGGACGCCCTGATCGACGCGGTCTGGGGCGACGACCCGCCGCGGACCAGTGCGGTCACCGTCCGGACCTACATCTCCCGGTTGCGGCAGGCCCTCGGCGACGGCGTCATCGTCACCGGGGGCGGCGGCTACCTGCTGCGCCTGGAGTCCGCGACGCTCGACCTGGCGGACTTCGGCGCCGCGCTGGCACGGGCCCGCGCGGCGACCGCGGCCGGCGAGCACACCACCGCGGCACGGTCGCTGCGCGAGGCGGACGCACTGTGGCAGGGACCGGCGCTGGCCGACATCCCGGGCGCGTACGCCGACGCCCAGCGGACCCGGCTGGAACGGGAGCGCCAGGCCGCCCGGGAGGACCGGCTGCGGCTCGACGTCGACTCGCCGCTGGTCGGCGCGGCGGTGACCGAACTGAGTGAGCTGGTCGATCAGCACCCGCTCGACGAGGGCCTGCGCGGGCTGCTGATGCTCGGGTTGTACCGGACCGGCCGGCAGGCGGCCGCGATCGAGCAGTACCAGCGGATCGCCACGCTGCTCGCCGACGAGCTGGGGCTCGATCCGGGTTCCGGGCTGCGCCAGGTCTACAAGCGGATCCTGGACGGCGAGCCGGCCACCCCGCCGGTGCCCGCCCCGCCCGCCGCCCCGGCCCCGGTGCCGCCCGTCGCGACGGCGCCCGAGCAGCTCCCGATCGGGATCCGGGACTTCGTCGGCCGGGCGGACCTCGTCGACCGGCTGACCGCGCTGCTGCTCGCCGACGGGACCAGCACGCCGGTGGCAGGCCTGACCGGCCTCGGCGGGATGGGCAGCAGCACCCTGGCCGTCCACGTGGCCCGCCAGATCCGGCCGGCGTTCCCGGACGGGCAGGTGTACGCCGACCTGCGCGGCACAGCCGGCAACCCGGTGGAGGTCGGCACGGTGCTGGCCCGGTTCCTGCGCGCGTTCGGGGTCGCGGACGCGGCGATCCCCCGCCAGGTCGCCGAGCGGGCCGCCCTGTGGCGCAGCGTCTCGTGCGGGCGCCGGGTGCTGGTGCTGCTCGACCACGTGCAGAGTGCCGAGCAGGTCCGGCCGTTGCTGCCCGCCGACCGGGGCAGCGCCGTCATCCTGACCGGCAGCCGGCGCATCCCGGACCTGCCGGTGACCCGCTGGTTCCGGATGCCGGTGTTCGGCCCGGAGGAGTCGCTGGAGCTGTTCCGCCAGGTGACCGGCCGGGACCGGGTGGACGCGGAGACCGCGGCGGCGCTGCGGTTCGCGGAGGCCTGCTCGCACCTGCCGCTGGCGGTCCGGCTCGGCGCCGAACGGCTGGCGGACCGGCCGGACTGGCCGATCGCGGCGATCGGTGAGCGGCTGCGGGTGGAGATGCGCCAGCCGGTGGCGGTGCACGAGGACTGCATCCGGGTGGAGGCGCCGTTCGAGCGGGACCTGGCGGCGTTGCGCGCCGTCGACCCGCTCAGCGCGGTGGCGTTCGGCCTGGTCGCTCTCCCGGACGGCGACGAGGCCACCGTCGACGGGGCGGCCCGGCTGCTGGACCTGCCGGCGACCGAGGCGGAACGCATGCTGGAGGTGCTCGTCGACGCGCACCTGATCGAGCCGGCCGGCTATCAGCACTACCGCTACCTGAGCATCGTGCGCTGGTTCGCCCGGCGTAAGGCCATCGCCGCGCACACCCCCGAGTACCGCGACGCGGTGGTGGCCCGGCTCGGCGACCGGCACCAGGTGCCCGCGCGGCGCCCGGCCCTGCGCGCCGTGTGACGGCCCGGCCCTGCCCGCTGTGTGACGGCCCGGCCCGGCGCGCCGTGTGACGGCCCGGCAGGCGTGACGCCGGGCCGTCGTCAGCACCTGATCCGCGGCGGCGGTCCGGTACTCACCGGCCCGCGGGCGCCGGCCAGGCGGGGACGGACCAGGCCGGCGTCCCGGAGGAGACGGGCCGGGCCGTCGCCCACCGGGTGTGCCCCGCACCGCGGCAGGAACAGCAGCACTGCGGATGGGCCGGCCGCAGAACGGAACCGGCGGCCGGCGACCGTTCCGGGGCACCGTGCCGGCGCAGCACCGCGTCGCGGGCCGCGACCAGCTCCGGCCCCGGGCTGATGCCCAGATCCTCGGAGAGCCGTTCCCGGACCCTGCCGAACGCCTCCAGCGCGTCCGCCTGCCGGCCGGCGGCGGCCAGCAGCAGCACCAGCCGGGCCTGCAACGCCTCGTCGAGCAGTCCGCGCCGGGCGGCCTGCTCCAGTGCCGGCAGCACCTCGTCGGCGGCGTCCCCGGCGAGCGCGGCGTCGGCGGCACACCGGGCGGTGGCGAGGTATTCCCGGTCCAGGGCCACGCTGACCGCGTGCCGGGACCACTCCACGTCCATCCCGCCGCGCCACAGCAGCAGAGCCTCGGCCAACAGGCGGGCCGCCGCCCAGGGCTCCTCCTGCCGGGCCCGGTCGGCGAGCACGCGGAACCGCAGCAGGTCGAGGGTGCCGGCGTCCACGTCCATCCGGTATCCGCCGGCCGAGCGCACCAGCCACCGGCCGACATCACGGACCGCCAGGCCGGGTTCCAGGATCCGGCGCAGCGTGCCGATGTTGCGGTGCACGGAGTTGACGGCGCTGTCCGGTGGGCACTCGCCCCACATCGCGTCGACGATGTCCGCCAGGCTCACCGGCCGTCCCGCGTTCACCAGCAGCAGCGCCAGCAGGGCCCGCTGCTGGGGCGCGCCCAGGTCGATCTCCCGGCCGTCCCGCCACGCCTGCACCGGTCCCAGCACGCTGAACCACACCGGTCGTTCTGTCTTCATGGATCCACCCCTCACGATCACCGTCGACTCTGCGGCGTGCGATCGCGAGGGGCATCCGTACGGTGACTACGTCACGGACACGCGGGTGTCCACCGGCGACTTAATCCGCGCCCTCACAGGGTGGTGATCAGGCCGCCGTCGATGACGACGTCGGTGCCGGTGACGTTCATGGCGCGGCCACCGGCCAGCAGCAGGACCAGGTCGGCGACCTCGTCCGGCCGGGTGAAACGACCGGAGACGGTGCCGCTGACCGCACCCTTGACGATCTCCTCCGGCGAGGCGTCCCGGGCGCCGCCGACCGTCTCGGCCATGCCACCGGACCCCAGCCACAGGTCCGTCTCGACCGGCCCGGGGCTGATCGTGTTGACCCGTACCCCGCGCGGCCCGACCTCCTTCGACAGCGCCTTGGAGAAGTTGGCCAGGGCCGCCTTCGCGGCGCTGTAGTCGATCACCAGAGGGTCGGGCAGCGCCGCGTTCACCGAGCCGATCGTGACGATCGCGCCACCCTGCTGCAACAGCAACGGCAGGGCCGCGCGCGTCACCCGTACCGCGGAAAGGAAGTTGATGGTCAACGCGCCGAGCCAGTCCTCGTCGGTGACCGACAGGAACCCGCCGACCCGGGGACGCACCCCGCCGACGTTGTTGACCAGGATGTCCAGCCGGCCGCCGAGCAGAGCGGCGCCCTGCTCGACGGCGGTGACCGCACCCTCGGCGGTGCCGAGATCGGCGGTGACCGGGTGGACGGACCCGGACCCGGCGAGGGCGGTGAGCTCGGCGGAGGCCGAACGGGACACCGCCACCACCGTCACCCCCTCGCCGGCCAGGGCCCGGACGATGGCCAGCCCGATACCGCGGCTGGCGCCGGTGACCAGGGCGGTCTTACCGGAGAGAAGCGGATCCACGACGACTCCTTCTGATCGGTCCGGTCTCAGCGCAGAAAGTCGAGGAGGCGCTCGGTCATCTCCTCCGGGTGCTCCTCGTAGATCCAGTGACCGGATCCGGTGATCAGCGCGGGGGTGACGTCGGTGGCGTACTCCGCCGCCTGCTTGCCGACCACGTCCTTGAGGCTGTGGTCGGCACCGATCGCCAGGACCGGCATCCGCAGCTTGCGCTTCTGGTTGATCTTGTTGTCGGCGATGTCCCGGGGGAAGGCCCGGAACCACTCGAAACTGGCCCGCAGGTGCGCGTCGTCCTTGAGGTAACCGGCGAAGACCCGCACGTCGGTGGCGTCCACGCCGTCCTCGACCACCTCGAGGTGGTCGGTGAAGCCCTGCACCCACTGCTCCTCGCGCCCGTTCACGGTCTGCTCGGGCAGGCCGTTGGTGAGCAGGAAGAACCCGAACTGCCACGGGCCGGGGCCGTCGGCGGTCAGGGCCGGGAACGAGTAGAGGCTCTCGTCCGGGATCGGTGCCTCGCTGAGCACCAGCTTCTTCACCTCGGTCGGGTGCGCCGCGGCGTACGCGTAGGCGACCATCGTGCCGATGTCGTGGCCGACCAGCCGGACGTCCCGGTTGAGGCCGAGCCGGGTGAGCAGGCCGTGGATGTCGGCGGCCATCGTCTTCTTGTCGTAACCGCCGGCCGGGGCGTCACTCTTGCCGGCGCCGCGCAGGTCGGGGGCGATGACGGTGTAGTGGCGGGACAGCGCCGGCAGGATGTCGTGCCACTCGTACCAGGTCTCCGGGTAGCCGTGCAGCAGCACCAGCACCGGGCCCCGGCCGCCGCGCACGTAGTTGATGCCGACGTCGCCGACCCGGACCTTCTGCTCGGTGAAACCGGCCGGCACCCGGTCGGCGGCGACGTCCCGGCTCTGCGCGGCGCTGCCGCTCGAACCGATCGCGAGGGCGACGGCGGCGACGAGCAGCGCGGCCAGCCCCCTGGCGGTGAGATTCACAGGCCCTGCTCCTTCAGCCAGGCGAGGGTCCGCTCGGCGACCTCACGCCAGCCGGCGTCGATGGTCAGCGAGTGGGCCCGGTCCGGGAAATCGACGATGTCGGTGACCGCGTGCGAGTGCCGGTACTGCTTGAGGGTGGCCCGCACGACCGTCTCCGGGACGGTGTGGTCCTTGCCGCCGGCGATCAGCAGCAGCGGACCCCGCGACTCGTTCGCGGTGTCGACCTTGGCCGGCGAGTGCGGGTTGAAGTTGGCGGCCGCTGCCTCGAAGAGCGGCTTGCCGGGGGCCGGGATCGACCACCGGTCGTACAGCTCCTGGGACTCCTGCTCGCTGATCGCGTTGCCGAAGGCGTACCGGAACTGCTCGGCGGTCAGCGACACGCTGCGGTTCTTGTTCGCCGGGTTGCCCAGCACCGGCAGGCCCGAGCGCAGGGCGGACAGCGGCAGCGGCAGTACGCCCTTGATCTGCGCGGCGTCGATGCCCACCGCGGCGACGCCGAGGTCCAGTCCGAGCAGTTTCTGGGCGATCATGCCGCCGAACGAGTGGCCGATCAGGATCGGCTTCTCGGCGAGCCCGCCGATGATCTGGGCGTAGTGCTCGACGACGTCGTCGATGCCGTGCCCGGCCAGCGCCTCCGGGTGGGACCGGGTCTGCGCGACGGTCTCGGCGTCACCGGGCCAGCCGGGTGCGATCGTCTGGTAGCCGCGTTCGGTGAACAGGTCGGCCCAGGGCTGCCAGGAGCTGGCATGCAGCCATAGGCCGTGGATGAAGATGACGGGTGTGGGCACTGTGGGTTCCTTCCCTCTGTCCGCGGCCGCCGTCGCGTCGCGGCGGCGGCCGACCGGGCTCAGGCTAGGAAGACCCCTGTGGGCAAAGAGTGGGTGAGCTGTGTGGACGCCGGGGCGGCTCGGCGTGGCGGCGCAGCGTCCGCAGCGCGTAGTGGGCCCGGGACTTGACCGTGCCCTCCGGGATGCCGAGCGCGTCCGCGGTCTCCCGGGTCTCGGACCCGCGACATCGGCTGAGCGCCGCTCCCATGCGTGACTTCGTCCCCGGCCGGGCAGTACCAACCGTGATCATCGAACGGAACCTCGACGACGACGGCCCGGACACCGCCGCACCGCGCCGGACCCGTCCGTGGCTGCGGCACACCATGGTCACCGCGATCGTCGTCCTGTTCGCCGTCGAGCTCGTGCTCGGCTGGCCGTCGCTGGTCTCCGCGATGTCGCAGCTCCGCGCCCCGCACGCCGGCTGGCTCGCCGCGGCGCTCGCCGCCGAACTGATCGCCATGGGCGCCTACGCCCGCATGCAGCAGTCCCTGCTGCTCTCCGCCGGCCTGCGGGTTCCGGTGCACCGCAACCTCGCTCTCGCGTACGCCGCGCACTCCCTCAACGAGACGCTGCCCGGCGGTCCCGCGTTCTCCGCCAAGTTCAACTACCAGCAGCTGCGCCGGTTCGGGGCCACACCGGCGGTCGCCTCCTGGTGCATCGCGCTGTCCGGCATCCTGTCCACCACCGCCCTCGCCGTCGTCACCGCGGCCGGGGCGGTGGCCTCCGACGGCGACCCACAGTGGTTCAGCATCGCCGGCCTGGTCGCCGTCATCGCGCTGATAATGATCGGCATCCGGCAGGTCACCCGTCGCCCCGAGATCGTCGACGCCCCCGCCGGGGCGGTGCTGGCCCGGGTCAACCGGCTGCGCGGCCGGCCCGCCGGGCAGGGCCTCGACCACGTCCGCGCCTTCGTCGGCCAGCTCGGCTCGGCCCGCCTGACCGCCGGGCGCGGCGCCATGGCCGCCGTCTTCGCGGTGCTGAACTGGGGCCTGGACGCCGCGTGCCTGTGGATGTGCCTGCACGCCGTCACCGACCAGCCGGTCAGCGCCACGCAGGTGCTGCTCGCCTTCTGCGCCGGCATGGCGGCCGGCACCGTCACCCTGGTCCCCGGCGGCCTCGGCATCATCGACAACGCCCTGATCCTGGGCCTGGTGGCCGGCGGCACCAGCATGGCGACCGCGATCGCCGCCGTCGTGCTCTACCGCATCATCAGTTTCGGTTTCATCATCGGCGCCGGCTGGATCACCTGGCTCGTCATGCGCCGCCGCCAGCGCGACTCCTGAGATCAGGAGCGGTTCGTCCAGAGGGCGTCGAGCGGCACGACCGTGGTGCCGTCCTGGCCCGCCTGCGGAACCGTCTCATATCGCGTCGAACCGGCCAGGACGAACCGTCCCGGGCTGAGGTCGCGATTGAGCCCTGCCTTGATGACGTCCAGAAGCTCGGGGACATGCTGGTATTCATCGATCAGAACCGGGCCCGGGCCACTGGCGAAGCGCCCGGGATCGGCCCGGACCGCCGCTCTCGTCGCCGGATCGTCACAGTCGATGACCGGCTGCTGCGACCGGTCTGCCAGCTCGTGAAGCAGGGTGCTCTTGCCCACCGTCCGAGGACCGTTGAGAACGATCGCGGGCTCCTCCGCCAACCTCCTGCTCAAAACCCCTGTGAGCTGCCGTTGAGCGATGCCGGAAAGAGCCCCATCCATGCCGGAGAGGCCATCATTTTTCCGCATCTGCAGGGTTTACTTCCGCGATTGCAGACTTTATTCTCCGCAACATGTAGGGGAGATCTTCGATGCCCTACACGCCGGCCGGGAACTCCTGGAGGCCGATCACGTTCAGCAGGTCGAGGCGTTCGCGGGCGGCGGCGTCGGCCGGGGTGAGCACCAGCAGCAGCTGCCGCTGATCCGGCGTGACCAGGGTTTCGCAGTTCATCTGCACCGGCCCCACCCGCGGGTGGACGAACGTCTTGCGGTCGGCCCGGCGGACGCCGACCTCGTGCTCGGCCCACAACGTGCGAAACCCCTCGCTCTCGACGGTCAGCGCCGCGATCAGGCGTACCAGAGTGGGGTCGTCGTGCCGCCGCCCGGCGACCGCCCGCAGGTCCGACACGATCGCGCGGGCCAGGTGCGCGCGCTCCTCGGGCGGGTGGTTCTCGGGCACCCGCGGGTCGGTGAACCAGCGGTACACGTGGAAGCGCCGGGCACCCGTGTACGCCGTCTGCTCCCCCACCAGCAGCAGCGCCGCCCGGTTCTGCGCCAGGGTCTCCCCCAGGTCGGACACCACCAGCGCGGGCGTGCCGACGAGCAGGTCGAGCATGCGCAGCAGGCCGGCGCGGGCCAGCCGGGCAGTGCCGTCGGCGGGCACCGGCTGGTGACCGGCCAGGTGGAACAGGTGGTCACGTTCGTCGTCGGAGAGCCGCAGCGCACGGCTCAGCGCCGCCAGCATCTGCGTGGACGGCTGGCTGCTGCGGCCCTGCTCGAGGCGTACCACATAGTCGGACGACATGCCGGCGAGCATCGCCACCTCTTCACGGCGCAGCCCGGCCGTACGCCGGCGGGGCCCTTCGGCCAGGCCCACCTCGGCCGGCCTGATCGCCTCCCGGCGGCGGCGCAGAAAGTCGGCCAGCTCGTCACTCTGCATGCATCCCACTGTGCCTCCCGACCGGACGGCTTTCCAGGGAGCGGCACTCCTACGATAAGCGCTCCTCTCCCGCATCCCCGGCGACCGGCACAGGGTGGGATCCATGCGGAAACGAAACCTGGGCACCACCGGTCCTGTCGTCTCAGCGCTCGGCCTGGGCGCGATGGGCATGTCGCACGGCGTCTACGGCGCCTCCGAACGCGAGGAGAGCATCGCCACGGTGCACGCGGCGCTGGACGCCGGCGTCACACTGATCGACACCGGCGACTTCTACGGCATGGGCCACAACGAACTGCTGCTCGCCGAGGCGCTGCGCGGCCGGCCCCGGGACAGCTACGTGCTGAGCGTGAAGTTCGGCGCGCTGCGCGGCCCCGACGACTCGTGGGGTGGCAACGACGGGCGTCCCGCGGCGGTCAGGAACTTCCTGGCGTACTCGCTGAACCGGCTCGGCACCGACTACATCGACATCTACCGTCCCGCGCGCCTCGACCCGTCGGTCCCGATCGAGGACACGGTCGGCGCGATCAAGGAGATGATCGACGCCGGTTTCGTCCGGCACGTCGGGCTCTCCGAGGTCGACGCGGCGACCATCCGCCGGGCCAACGCCGTGCACCCGGTGTCCGACCTGCAGATCGAGTACTCGCTGATCTCCCGCGCGGTCGAGCAGGACATCCTGCCCACGCTGCGCGAACTGGGGATCGGGCTGACCGCGTACGGTGTCCTCAGCCGTGGTTTGATCTCCGGCCACTGGAACGCGGCCGGCAGCGGCCGGGAGGGCGACTTCCGCGGGATGACCCCGCGGTTCTCGGCCGAGAACGTCGACCACAACCTGTCCCTGGTCGAGGCCCTGCGCCGGGTCGCCGACGCCAAGGGCGCCACGGTGGCCCAGCTGGCCATCGCGTGGGTGGCCGCCCAGGGCGCCGACGTCGTCCCGCTGGTGGGTGCCCGCACCCGCGAGCGGCTGTCCGAGGCGCTGCCGGCCCTGGACCTGACGCTGACCGCCGACGACCTGGCCGAGATCGAGAAGGCCGTTCCCGCGGGCGCGGCCCGGGGCGACCGCTACCCCACCGCGATGATGGGTTCCCTCGGCGCGGGCAACTAGCACCGCGGGTAGCGTGACGGCGTGGGTGGGGAGATTCGGTTCGGCGTTCTCGGGCCGGTCACCGCCGAGGACGCGCACGGGCCGCTCGACGTGAAGGGGCCGATGCACCGCGCGGTGCTGGGCCGCCTGATCGTGGCCCGCGGCCGGATCGTGCCGGTGACCGTTCTCGTCGACGACCTGTGGGTGTCGCCGCCGGACGGGGCGGTGGCCGCGGTCCGCACCTTCGTCGCGGCGCTGCGCCGCGCGCTCGAACCCGGAAGACCCGCCAGGGCGCCGGCCACGTTGCTGGTCACCCAGGCTTCGGGGTACGCGCTGAGAGCCGCCCCCGACTCGGTGGACGCCTGGCGGTTCGAGCACGCCGTGGGACGGGCCGCCACGGCACCGGACGTCACCGCGCTGGCGGTGCTCGACGAGGCGCTCTCCTGGTGGCGCGGTCCCGCGTACGCCGACTTCCTGGAAACGGCCTGGCCGGTCGCGGACCGGTCCCGTCTCGCCGAGCTCAGGTCGCAGGCGGTCGAACGTCGCGCGGAGGCGTGTCTCGGGGTGGGCCGGGCCGCCGAGGCGGTGCCGGACCTGGACGAGCATGTCACCGCGCATCCGTGGCGGGAGTCGGGGTGGCGGCTGCTGGCGCTGGCCCTGTACCGCTCGGGGCGGCAGGGTGACGCGCTGGCCGTGCTGCGACGGGCGCGGGAGTTGCTCGACGGTCAGCTCGGGGTGGAACCGGGACCGGCGCTGCGCCGGCTGGAGACCGACATCCTGCGCCAGGAAGCGCGGCTGGAGGATCCGGCGGCGGCGGTGTGGAGCCGGGCGTCGGCGGCGCTGGAGGCCGGGGGTTCCCGGGTGCGGCTGGAGTCGGCGGTCGGGCTGCTGCGCAACCTCGCCGTCACCGGCCCGGACGGCCTCGAGGTGGCCCGGGAGCAGCGGGCGGCGGCGGTCGCCGCGGCCGAGGAGCTCGGCGACCCGGAGCTGACCGCCCGGGTGATCGGCGCCTACGACGTGCCCGCGATCTGGACCCGTTCCGACGATCCCGCCCAGGCCGCGGGTATCGTCGCCGCCGCGGAGCGGGCTCTCGCCGCCCTGCCCGGCACCGGTCACCTGCCGGCCCGGGCCCGGCTGCTCGCCACCATCGGCGTCGAGTCCCGGGGCTCTCACGACGCCCGGCCCCGTGACTGTGCCCGGCAGGCCGAGGCCATCGCCCGGGAACTGGACGACCCGGCGCTGCTCGGGTTCGCCCTCAACGCCGTCTTCATGCAGAGCTGCCATCGCACCGGCGGGTCGGCCGGGCGTGACGCGATCGGCGCCGAGCTGGTCGGTCTGGCCACCCGGCACGGCATGGCCGGCCTGGAACTGCTCGGGCACCTGATCCGGTTGCAGGCGAGCTGCGCGGTCGTCGACTTCGACGCCGCCGACCAGCACGCGCACGCCGCCGACACCCTCGCCGACCGGCACGACCGTCCCCTCGCCCGCGTCTTCACCCAGTGGTACCGGGCGCTGCGGGCCGACGTCGCCGAGCAGGTGCCGGTGGAGCGGGCGGAGGAGCTCTACCGTGCGGCGGCGGCCCGCCTGGCGACCGCGGGAATGCCCGGCATGCACGACGGTCTCCTGCCGCTGGCCCTGCTCGGCCTCCGGATGCGGCGGGACCTGCCGCCGGCCGGATCGCAGTGGGGTCCGTTCGAGCCGTGGGTCCGTCCCCTGCTCGACCCGGGTGGGGCCGTGCTCGCCGAGGTGCCCGGCCCGCCCGCGGATCTGCTGGCCGAGGCGATGTGGGCGCTGCTCGGCCGGGCCGCGATCACCGCCGGTGACCGGCCGGCGATGTCGCGCGCCCGGCGGGCCCTGGCCCCGGCGGCCGCCGAGTGGGCCGGGGCGGCCAGCGGCCTGCTGAGCCTGGGACCGGTCGCCGGTCACCTGGCCGCGCTGGACGCCGCCCTGCTCGCCGGCCGCGACACACCGTGACCCTGCTCAGAGGTCGTGCAGCACCCGGACGCGTTCGGTCTTGTGGCGTTCGCCGGCCTCGTCGCCGATGAGCAGAACGTCGAAGGCGTGCGGCAGCCCGGGGTGGACGTGCAGTTCGGTGGAGACGCCGGCGGCCCACAACCGGCGGGCGTAGTCGACGTCCTCGTCGCGGAAGATGTCCAGTTCACCGACTTCGATGTAGGCGGGTGCGAGATCGGCGAAGTCGGTGTTGCGGGCCGGGGCGGCGATCGCGGGTACGGCGTCGGTGCCGTGGATGTCGCCGAGGACCGCGCGCCAGGCGGTGAAGTTGAAGTCGTACGAGAAGATCGTCGGCTCGGCGGTGAGGTGCCGGTTCGGGATCAGGTTGCGGTCGTCGAGCATCGGATAGATCAGGATCTGCCGGGCGATCGGTATGCCGGCGTTGCGGGCGAGGATCGCGGTGGCCGCGGCGACGCCGCCGCCGGCGCTGTCACCCATCACCGCGATCCGGGCCGGGTCGATGCCGAGGTCACCGGCGTTCGCCCGCGCCCAGCGCAGCCCGGCGAAGGCGTCGCCGGCCGGGACGCCGACGGCCGCGCCCGGGGCGAGGCGGTAGTCGACCGCGAGGAACGGGACCCCGGTCCACGCGACATACGTGCGCACGAGCGGCTCGTACAGATCGGCGCTGCCGGCGATCATGCCGCCGCCGTGCAGGTGGACGACCGCGGAACCGGGTGTGGTTCCGTCGCGGGTGTACCAGCGCAGCCGGAGCGGGGTCCCGTCCTCGGCGGTGGTCCGGTAGGTCCGGGCGGTGACGCCGGGGGTGGGCGGCAGTGCGCTCATCTGGGCCAGGCCGTGGTCGAGGACGGCACGCAGTCCGGCGGGGTCTCCGCGCCGGAGGCCGGCGAATCCCGGTGATCCGGACGGTCCGGCGCCCGCGGCGATGAGGGTGCTGATCCGGGGGTGCAGGTGAAACGGCATTTCTCTTCCTGACGGGACGGGAAAGGCCCCGGACGACGGCCCGGGGCCTTTCGCAGCGGAGGGTCAGCTCTGGTTCTGGGTCTGTCCGGCGGCCAGGGCCGGGCCGAGCAGCATGCCGCCGTCCGCGACGAACTCCGAGCCGGTGACGAAGGACGCCTCGTCGGAGCTGAGGAACAGGAGCAGACGGGTGATGTCCTGCGGTTCGGCGAGCCGCTTGATGGCGAAGGCGTCGGGCGAGTAGTAGTCGCTGACCGGCTGCGCGCCGGGGTGCAGGGGTTCGGTGATCAGCGGGGTGTTCACGACGCCGGGGTGGATGGAGTTGACCCGGATGTCGTCGCGGCCGAGTTCCATGGCGGCCGAGCGGGTCAGCCCGCGGAGCGCCCACTTGCTGGAGACGTAGGCGGCGATGAGTGCCGTGCCGACGTTCGCCGAGGTCGAGGCGATATTGATGATCACGCCGCCGCCGGCCCGGCGCAGGGACGGGACGGCCGCCCGGATACCCAGGTACGGTCCGGTGAGGTTGACGTCCACGACGTGGCGGAAGTTCTCCGGATCGCTCTGCTCGATCGGCGCGGACCGGCTGAGGATGCCGGCGTTGTTGACCAGCACCGAGATCGGCCCGAACCGGTTCTCGGTCTCGGTGACGGCGTTCTGCCAGTCGGCGGCGGAGGTGACGTCCAGGTGGACGTAGTGGGCCCGGTCGCCGGCCTCGGCGACGAGCGCGCGGCCGCGGTCGTCACGGATGTCGCCGATCACGACGTTCGCACCCTCGGCGAGGTAGCCGCGCAGATGCGAGGCGCCCATGCCGCCGGCGCCGCCGGTGATCAGGATGGTCTTTCCGAGGAAGCGTTGCATGGTGGTTCCTTTCACGCTGATGCCGTGGGGCGGGCCGGGCGGCTCATGCCGGCCCGCCGGGGAAGGTCACTTCGACGAGGCGGCTCGTGCGGAGCCAGTCGGCGAGGTGCGTGGGCTGGGCGATGGTGCCCGGGTTGCTCGGCTGGTTGAGGTCGTCGACCACCGCGGTGAAGACCGTCAGCCGTTCCTGCGGGTCGGTGACCGGGCGGGCGTGGGCGCGCAGGTCGGCCCGCACACCGTTCTTGAGGTGGAAGACGAACTCGGGGTGGGCCCGCAGGTTGGCGTACCAGCTCGGCGGGGACAGGAGCCCGCTGTTGAGGTAGTAACGGCCGTGTACGCGGTAGAAGAAGATCTCGATCCGTCGCGGGCGGCCGGTGCGGCGTCCGGTGGTGGTGATGTCGATGATGCGGGCGCGGGTGGGTGACGCGGGGGTCAGCGCCAGCGCCGCGCGGATGGCCTGGTCCGTCGGCATGGGTGCCCCGGGTCAGGCGGCCGGCAGGGCGGGGCCGAGCAGCAGGCCGCCGTCCAGGACGAGTTCGGTGCCGGTGGTGAAGGACGCCTCGGCGGAGGTGAGGTAGAGCAGGGCCGCGGTCACGTCGGCCGGTTGTCCCAGGCGGGGGATCGCGAACGGCGCCGGGTCGTAGAAGTCCGCGATCGGCTGTCCGCCGGGCTCGGCCGGTTCGTGGATCAGCTTGGTCGAGATGACGCCGGGGTGGATGGCGTTGACCCGGATGCCGTCGCGGCCCAGTTCGAGGGCGGCGCTGCGGGTCAGGCCGCGGAGCGCCCATTTGCTCGCGACGTAGGACGCGTAGAGGGCGGTGCCGCCGTACGCCATCGTCGAG
Source organism: Actinoplanes sp. NBRC 101535 (assembly GCF_030269225.1). Lineage (NCBI taxonomy): Bacteria > Bacillati > Actinomycetota > Actinomycetes > Micromonosporales > Micromonosporaceae > Actinoplanes > Actinoplanes sp. NBRC 101535. The sequence goes on from NZ_BSSY01000004.1 coordinate 278,299, forward strand.
CCGATGGTGACGATGGAGCCGCCGCCGGCCCGGCGCAGTGCCGGGGTGACGGCCCGGATGCCGAGGAACTGGCCGGTCACGTTGACCGCGAACGTCCGTTCCCAGACCGCCGGGTCGGTCGCCTCGACGGGTGTGGCCGCGTTCTGCACACCGGCGTTGTTGACCAGGATCGTCAGCTTTCCGAACGTCTGCTCGGCGGCGCTGACCGCTGCGGTCCAGTCCTGCTCGGCGGTGACGTCGAGGCGGACCGCGAGGGCCCGGTCGCCGAGTTCCGCGGCGAGTGCGGTGGCCCGGCTCAGTCCGCGGGCGGAACTGCCGATCACGACGTTCGCGCCTTCGGCGTGGTAGGCGCGGACGTGACTCTCGCCGAGGCCGCCGGTGCCACCGGTGATCAGGACGGTGTGTGAGGTGAAGCGTGTCATGGCGGCCTTCCGATGAAATCCGAATGGTGAGCTAACCGGCTCACCTCGCCATTTGAAGCTACCGCCGCACACGGTGGCGAGTCAAGTGACTCACCTCGCCTTCCGGCATACTGGGGCCATGAGCACCGAACCCTCGGCGTACCACCAGCGGGTGGCGCAGCAGAAACGCGCCGTCATCCTCGAAGCCGCGACCAGCCTCTTTCTCGCCTCCGGCTACGACGGCACCTCCCTGGCGAAGATCGCGGAGGGGGCCGGGGTGTCCAAGGCCACGCTCTTCAAGCAGTTCCCGACGAAGGCGGCCCTCTTCGACGCGATCGTCACCGAGTCCTGGCAGGTCGAGGAGGACGACAGCCCGGAACCGCCGCCCGGCGACCTGACCGCCGGACTGACCGCGATCGGTCACCGCTACGTCGAGCTGCTCACCCGCCCCGGCATGACCGCGCTGTTCCGCATCGTCATCGCCGAGCTGCCCCGCTTCCCCGAACTGGGCGAGGCCCAGTTCAGCCGGGGCAAGATGCCCTACTTCGAGACCGTCAGCCGGTACCTGGCCGCCGTGCACGCCGCCGGTGCCGCGAAGGTCGAGGACACCGAACTGGCCGCCACCCAGTTCCTCGGCATGATCTCCAACTTCGTCTTCTGGCCCGGCCTGCTGCTCCCGCACTGGGCGCCGGACCGGGCCGCGATCGACCGGGCCGTGGACGAGGCCGTGCACACCATGGCCGCCCGGTACCAGGTCTGACCTGAGCATCCGATGGCATTCCGAATGAGCACCGCCGCGTGGTCGTCTTCGCCATCATGTCCACGCATCCTGACGGCGCCATCGACCTCGACACCGCGACCCCGCCCCCACCCCCGCCATCCCGGCGGCGAGGGCGGATCGTGGCGGCAGCGGCGGCCGGCGCGCTGATCCTCAGCTTGATGACCGCCACCAAGGTGGCCGGTCGCGGTGCGACGCCGCCGGACGCGGCCGCCGCCCTGCGCGCCGCCGCCGAGGCCGCGGAACGGTCCGCGCCGGACCACGGCGAGGCACGGCTCGTCACGATCCGGCAGTTCGAGCTCGACGTCTTCCCCAGCGAGGACGGCGGAACCGGTGTGGACCGCCACGACTTCCTGGTGCGGGAGCGGATCCCCGCGGACCCGGAGGAACCGTGGCACCGGCGCACCCGCGAACTCGCCCCGGACGAGGGATGGGCACCGGACCGGGGCGCGGACACCGGTGTGGTGATCAACGACTGGCAGGGTGTCTGCGGCGACTACTTCCCGACGCCGGGTCAGGACCCCTGCACCCGGCCCGGCCTGTGGCAGGACCCCACGCCGGTCTTCCTCGCCGGGCTGCCGGAGGAACCCGCGGCGCTCGTCGCCCGGCTGCACGCGGACGTGGTCGCCGACGGCGCCGAGCTCGACGCGGCCGGCCTCGAGCAGGAGTCGCTGCTGTACGCGGCCGCCGCCCTGGAGAGCGGGATCGCCGCCCGCAGCCGCGCCGACATCTACCGGGCCCTCGCCACCCTGCCGGGGCTGAGCATGGACCCACAGCCGGTCGTGCTGCGCGACGGCCGCAACGGCACAGCGGTCACCCTGGACGCCCGGGGCGACCGGGTGGAGATCGCCGTCGACACGGGCAGCGGCGAATTCCTGGGCTGGCGCCGGTTCCTGATCGCACCCCGGGACGGACTGCCGGCCGGGACGGTGACGGCGGTGACGATCGTCCGGGTCACGACGCCCCGGCGGGGTCGACGCCGTACATCTCCTGCTTCCAGAGGATGTCGGCGAGCGCGGAGAGGCCACGGCCCAGATGCCGGCGATAGGTGCTGAACGGCAGGCCCAGACGTTCGGCGGCGGCCTCCTGCGTGGGTACGCCGATGAGGTACGTCGCCCGGACCGCGCGGGAGAACTTGTGGTGACGCGGGTCGCCGGCGAGGACACCCAGCGCTCCCTCGACGTTCTCCTTGATCACCGCCACCGGCCGGCCCCGGAGCAGCGGGCTGTCGGCGAGCAGGTCGGGCCGGCGCCAGTGCCGCAGCACGTCGCGGAGTGCGGTGTCGAACTCGAGCCGCGTCGGGCGTGCCACGAGCTGTTCCCGGCCGGCGTCGTCGACCGTACGGCGCGACAGCATCCGGTCGTCGGTCCAGGAGTGCCAGTCGTCGGATGTCCGGACCCGCCAGTCGGCCGCGTACACGGTCAGGTCCCGGCCGCCGATGGTCAGCGCGGCGATCTCGGTGCCCGAGCCGTGCGCGGTGAACGCCTCGGCCCAGAAACCGGACGTGGGCGCCACGATGAAGTGCCAGGCGAGGTTGCGTGCCCGGATCATCTCGGCCGCGCACCGGATCTGCATGAGGTCCATCGACGCCGAGGGGCGCCAGGGCTGCCGGGCGTCGACGGCGAACCGCATCACGGCGAAGTGCTCGCCGGGCCGCAGCGGCGTGGTGTGCTGGACATGGCGCCAGGCCGCCGCGACGGCCGGGTCCGCGGACAGTTCCGCCGCGGTCGGTGTGGTCAGCCGCGGCCTGATGAGGAAGGCCGTGGGCGACTCGTCCCCGGCCGCCCGGTAGACCGTGACCGCGTCGGGCCGGTGGTCCAGCCAGAAGGCGGCGACGGCGGCGGACCCGGAACCCTCCGTCGCGCGGGCGATGGCCAGCACCGCCTCCCGGTCCGACGCGCGATAAGGGTGTTCGCGCAGGTCGTGACCGCGGTCGAAGACGAAGGACCGGGACATCAGCAGACGCTGGGTGAAGGTCACGTCCCGGATCGCGGCGAGAAGACGGTCGTCGGACGCGGTCCGGGCACGGTGCAGCAGGTGTGCCTTCACCGCCGCGTGGGTGGCCCGGTACGTGTCGGGGTCGCGCCAGCGCAGCTCGTCGCCGAGCGCCCGCCGGACCACCTCGGCGGGGTACAGGCCGTCGTCGCCGCTGTGGATGAACGGCCGGTCGCAGAGCCAGTCGAACAGCGCCGTCGCGTCGGCGTCCGGGATCGCCGCGCGCAGCAGTTCCTCCGTGGTGTCGTAGGCGTGGGCGCAGACGTCGAGGGCGCGGCGGTGCGCGGCCGAGGGGATGTCACCGACGACACGGGCCAGGACGGCCCGGGTCAGATCACGGCCGGCCGGCATCCGGGCGGCCAGGTTGAGGGCGAACGGGTTGCCACAGCCGAGATCCGCCACCGCCGTACGCCGCTCGCCGGTCAGCCCGTGCATGTCCAGCAGGGACTCGACCTCGGCCGGGGCCAGGGGGGCGAGGGCGACGGCGTGGAAGATCCGGGACCAGCCGGGATCGGAGAGCCAGTCGGCATCCGGCGGACGACGGCCCGCCACGACCACGACGGCGCCGGCCGGGAGCCGGGGAAGGTGGGTGTCCCGCAGCCGGCGCCACACGCTGTCCCCTCGGTCGGTCGCGTCGACCGCGTCGACCGCGTCGATCAGCAATACCGGACCGGTGGCGTCCGACGCGGCGGCGACGGCGACGGGAACGTCCTCCGGATTATCGAGGAGTGTCACCGGCCGCCCGGCGGCGCGGGCGACGGAGGCGTACCGGTGCAGAAGGGCGGTCTTGCCGATGCCGCCGGGGCCATGCACGTGAAGGACCGCCGGAAGGGCCGGATCGCGGGTCAGCACGGTCCGGAACAGCCGCATCTCGGCCGCCCGCCCGGCGAAACTCTCCGCCCGGACCGTCTGGACGTGCTCAGCGAACGTGGTCATCGGGTGGCGCCGGGGGCGAGAAGGGCCGCGGTCAGCGTGCCGGTGAGCCAGCTCTCCGAGTCGTCGAGGGGCCAGCCGAGATCGTCGGTGCGGATGAAGTACGCCGCGTTGCACAGGTACAGCCACAGGATGTCGGTCGCCCGCTTCTCGTCCACCCCGTCGCCCAGCGCGCCCATCGCGGCCAGTCGTGCGGCCACCAGCGCGAAGCCGCCACGCATGCTGTCGTGGGCGATGACCTGGCTCTCCCGCACGCCGGCCTCGCGGGGGGCTGCGGCGGCGACCTGCCGCATCAGCCCGGACCACTGCTCGAAGGTGATCCGGGTGGCGTGGACGATGAACCGGACCAGCTCGCCCGGATCGGTGACGGCCTGGATCCGGCTGACGATCGCCGTGACGTCGGCGGCGGTGGCGCCGTCCTCGATCAGGGTCCGGAGCAGCCCGTTCTTGCCACCCCCGACGGCGTAGACGGTGGCGGGCGCGACCCGGGCGGCGGCGGCGATCTCCTCGACGCGGGTCTCGAAGTATCCGTTGCGCACGAACAGGTCGCGGGCGGCGTCCAGGATCGCCTGCCGGGTGAGCTGCGCGTATTCCGCTCGTCGTCCTCGAGGTGTCATCAGTTGATCATAGCTGCTAGTTTTCGTCAGAGTCAGCTCTATCCAATGAAGGAGAGTCTCGTGCGTGCAGTGTGGTTGAGAGATTTCGGAGCACCGGACACGCTGCGGATCGAGGACACCCCCGATCCGGTGGCCGAGCCGGGCCAGGTGCTGGTGGCGGTGGACTTCGCCGGGATCACCTGGATCGAGACGATGTTCCGGGCCACCGGCTTCGGGCCGTTCCCGAAACCCCCGATGATCCCGGGCAACGGCGTGGCCGGCACGGTGGTCGCCGCCGGATCCAGCGCCGAACGGCACCTGGTCGGCCGGCGGGTGGTGACCGGCACCGGCGGCGCCGGCGGCTATGCCGAGCGGGTGGCCGTCGACGCCCGGCACGTGATCGAGGTGCCGGACGGAGTCGCGACCGACGACGCCGCCGCCCTGCTCGCCGACGGCCGGACCGCACTCATGATCATGGAAGCGGCCGGGATCCGGACCGGCGAACGGGTCCTGGTCGAAGCGGCCGCCGGCGGCGTCGGTTCCCTGCTCGTACAGCTGGCTCATGCCGCCGGCGCCGAGGTCGTGGCCGCGGCCGGATCGGCCGTCAAGCGGGAGGCGACCCTGGAGTTGGGCGCGGACATCGCGGTCGACTACCGCGAACCCGACTGGCCGCAGACGGTCCGGTCGAGCGGCGGCGGCATCGACGTGGTCCTCGACGGCGTCGGCGGCGCTGTCGCCGAGAGCGCCTTCACCCTGCTCGGCACCGGCGGCCGCATGATCAGCTTCGGGTTCAGCGCGGCCGCCGGCTGGCCGGAGATCACCGACGAGGTCGCCGCCGAACGTGGCATCCGGGTCCAGCGCGGCGTCTTCGGACCGCCCGAGGAACAGACCCGGCGCACGACCGAGGCGCTCGCCCTGACCGCAGCGGGCCGGCTACGCCCGCTCATCGGCCGGCGGTTCCCGCTCGACCAGGCGGCCGCGGCACACACCGCGATGGAGAACCGCGCAGTCGTCGGCAAAACCCTCCTGGCTCTCTGAAAGCGACGTCATGCGCATCCTGTTCTCCAGCGTCCCCGCCCACGGCCACCTGCTGCCGCTGTTGCCCCTCGCCCGGGCCGCCGCCCGCGCCGGGCACCAGGTCGCCCTGCTCACCCACCCCGGCATGCACAGCGCCGCCCCGGACCTGGACCTGCTGCCCGCCGGCCCGGACATGGCCACCACCCTCGCCGACGTCACCCACCGGACCACGCTGGACGCCCTGCAGGACATGGCCCGCGGCGCGACCGAGTTCTTCGTCGCGTCACGGCTGAACCTGGGAGCCGAGCAGGCCCTCGCCGCGGCCGAACAGTTCCGTCCCGACCTCGTCGTCGCCGACATGGTCGACTTCCTCGGCCGACTCGTCGCCGCCGCACGCGGCATCCCGTTCGCCGTGCACGGGTCGGCCCTGCCCCTGGCCGCCCCGCTCGCCACCGCCTTCGAACAGGCGATCAACGACCACTTCCCGGGGTACGGGGTGAAGCCCACGCCGCCGGTCGCCTATCTCGACCCGTGGCCGGACAGCCTGCTGCGTCCCACCGACAGGTTCCCGGTCACCCGGATCCCGATCCGGCCGGAACCGCACAGCGTTCCCGGCGACTCGTGGCACCCACCGGCGTTCCGCGGCCGCGGCGAACGGCCCGTGGTCCTCGTGACCATGGGAACGGTGGTCGAGGACCGCGACGCCGTCGAGTTCGTCGTCAGTTCGCTGACACCGCTCGACGTCGACATCCTGGTCGCGCCGTACAGCGGATACGGGCTCGAGGAACGGGACCTGCCCGATCCCCAGGTACACAGCGCGGGATTCGTACCCATGAAGGATCTCCTCGCGGTGAGCGACCTCGTGGTCACGACCGCGGGCGCCGGCACCGTGCTGTCCACCCTGAGCGCGGGGCTGCCGATGGTGCTGCTCCCTATGGGCCTGGACAAACCCGTCAACGCCGAACGGGTGGCGGCACGCGGCGCCGGTCTCGTCGTCTCGCGGCCCGGTGCGGCCGGTGCCGCGGTGGAACAGATCCTGGCCGGATCGGCCCCGGCGGCGGCCGCCGCGGTGGCCGCCGAGATCGCCGGCATGGACTCCCCCGACGTCGTCCTCACCACGCTCCTGCGCCGGCTGACGTCGTGAGACCCGGCACGGCGGCGGACCGGTCCGCCGCCGTGCCGCCCGTGGCCGCGTTCCGCCCGGTTCCCGCGACGTTCTCCGCGTACCGGGACCCGCGACCGGTTCACTCATCGGATGCTCATCGGGCGCAGGCAGCATCGAGTCTGCCGCTGACGGACAGCGGCCATCACCGAGGAGGAACACATGGACCTGAAGCTCGCCGGGAAGACCGCCTTCATCAGCGGATCCAGCCAGGGCATCGGTTACGCCACGGCCCGGACCCTGGCCGGTGAGGGCGCCGGCGTGATCCTCAACGGCCGCGACCCGGCGAAACTGGAGAAGGCCGTCGAGGAGCTGCGCCAGGAGGTGCCCGGCGCCTCCGTCAGCGGCCTGCCCGCCGACTTCTCGGTCGCCGCCGACGTCGACCGGCTGTGCGGCCGGCTCCCGGACGTCGACATCCTGATCAACAACGTCGGCCTCTTCGAGCTCAAGCCCTTCGAGCTCGTCACCGACGACGACTGGCGGCTGTACTTCGAGGTCAACGTGCTCGGCGGAGTCCGGCTCGCCCGCCGGCTCCTGCCGGCGATGCTCGACCGGGGCTGGGGCCGGATCGTCTTCGTCAGCAGCGAGTCGGGCGTCAACATCCCGGCCAACATGATCCACTACGGCACCTCCAAGACGGCGATGCTCGCGGTCTGCAACGGCCTGGCGAAACTCACGAAGGGCACCGCCGTGACCGTCAACTCGGTGCTCGGCGGCCCGACCTACTCCGACGGCGTGGCCCAGACGGTCCGGTCGCTGGCCCAGGCCCAGGCGCTCCCCGAGGAGCAGATGAAAGCCGCGATCATCGGCGCCAACGAGACGTCCCTGCTGGGCCGCTTCATCGAACCGGCCGAGATCGCCGCCGCGGTGACCTTCCTCGCCAGCCCCGTCGCCTCCGCCGTCAACGGGACGGCCGTCCGCGTCGACGGAGGTGTCCTGACCACACTGCTGTGACCTCAGACGATGCCCGAGCGCACCGCAAAGGCGACCGCGTGCGGCCGGTACCGCCGGAAGATCCGGTATGCGACCTTCTCGACGGTGCGCGGCAGCACCTCGGCACGCCGGGCCGTGATGGCGCTGCCGCCTCGCCACAGCGCCGGGCCGAGAGCCTCTCCGGAGACATGGCCGGGCACTGACGGCGATCGAAGTTCGCTTTTCGAAGTCGGTAGCCTTCCTGCCATGCCGACCGAGCCTCTTCGATCGTCCGATCCCACCGAGCTGGGCGGATATCGCCTGCTCGGACGACTCGGCGAAGGCGGCATGGGTGCCGTCTACCTGGGACAGGGGCCGGACGGGCCGGTCGCGGTCAAGGCGATCCGCGCCGACATGGCCAGCCATCCCGAGTTCCGGGGCCGGTTCCGCAGCGAGGTCAACCGGGCCCGTCAGGTTCCCTCCTTCTGTACGGCCGCGGTGCTCGACGCCGACCCGGAGGGCGCCATCCCCTACCTGGTGGTCGAGTTCGTCGACGGCCCGGATCTCGCCGAGGTCGTCGCCGGACGCGGCCCGTTGAGCGGCGGCGAGCTCTACAGCGTCGCGATCGGGGTGGCGACCGCGCTGACCGCGATCCACGGGGCCGGTGTCATCCACCGGGATCTCAAGCCCCGCAACGTGCTGTTCTCGCTGGGCACGCCGAAAGTGATCGACTTCGGCATCGCGCGGGCCTTCGAGTCGACGAGCAACCACACCCGGACCGATCAGATGGTGGGCACTCTGGCGTACATGGCGCCGGAGAGGTTCGAGGCGGATGCCCGCGGTGTCGGGCCCGCGGCGGACGTGTTCGCCTGGGGTGTCGTCGTCGCGTACGCGGCGACCGGCCGGACCCCGTTCCAGTCCGATTCGCCGGCGGCGACCGCGGCACGGATCCTGACGCAGCCGCCGGATCTCGGTGGGCTCACGTCGCCGCTGCGCGAGATCGTCAGCCGGTCGCTGGACAAGGACCCGGCACGCCGCCCGACCGCGGCGGCGCTGCTGGAACTCCTCCTGGACACCGGCTCGCACAGTGTCGGCAACCTGGCCGGCAGCCCGGAGTTGCGCCGGGCCGCGCAGGCGGCCCGGCGGGGCGGCATCCGCAGGCGCCGCCGAGGCCGGCGTGTGGCGGTCGCCGCCGCCGGGGTCGCCGTCCTCGCCCTGCTCGGGGCGATCGGCGGCTTGCGGCTCGCGGCTCTCGACGGGGACACGGCCACGCTGCCCGGCACGTCGGCCGCGCCCTCGGCCGCCGCACTGCCCCCGTCGTCCCCGATCGGTGAAGGCTTGCTGATCAGTGACCCGCTGGAACGCGATGGCCAATGGCACGAGTCGAACGAGAACGGCATCTGCGAGTTCGCCGACGGCCGGCTGGTCGCCCGCAGCGGGAACGAGGAGTTCCCGGCCGAGTTCGTCTCCTGCGACGGCCCCGACGACAAGATCACCGGCGATCACGCCATCGCCGTCACCGTCGCGCTGCGAACGCCCACCAGCTGCGCGGTCATCTGGTTCTGGGGTTCGGACGGCGTCACCGAGAGCGGCGAGTTCGCCGTCGACCTCTGCGCCGCCAAGGCCGAGGTGTGGGACCAGCAGGAGGACTCCCGCACGACACTCGCCGAGGCGCCGACCGAGGTCCTCGCCGACAAGGCCGGCCACCGCGTGCAGATCACGGTCGAGGACAAGGCGGTAACCGTGTCGGTCGACGACGCCCCGCTCCTCGACGGGAAGCTGCCCGCACGCAGCCGCCAGAGCGGTCAGGTGTGGCTCAGCATGGGCCAGGAGCCCTACTCCGAGACCACCGAAGGCAACGTCACCTTCCAGGATGTGGAGATCCGAGAACTGTGAGAACCCGGGTCCTGCTGCCGCTGTCCCTGCTGCTGGCGACACTGGCGGCGTGCAGTTCCACCAGCACGCCCCCGTCGTCGCCGGCGCCGTCCTCGGCGGCGCCGCCGTCCGCCACCCCGGACACCACACCGACCTTCACCGATGTACGCGTCGGCGACACGACCTCGATCGTGCGGATCCGCGCGTTCACCGCCGGCAGGAACCGCTCGGTCGTGGTGGAACCGGTCATCTTCCTCAAGAAGCCGGAGTTCTGTAAGGCGTTCGGAATCCCGGCGGACGACAAGCAGTGCCTGGCGCCGTTCGGCATCGAGTTCAGCGACGCCCGGATCACCCTGCCCCGCGCCGACGACGCCACGTACGCCCTGATCGACCCGGACGACTGGCGCAAGTGCACCGACACCGACCTGGTGGCCGCCACCTGCAAGGCGACCGCGACGGAGTTCCGGAAATGGCTGACGGGAAACGACGACACCGTCCTCCTGACGACCCGGGGCGGGCAGGCGGTGCACTTCGCCCAGGTCTACTTCCCCGGCTACTACGAGGAGTGACTACCGTCACACAGTGCCGTGGCCGAGGCGTACGCCGGGCCTGGCAACACTGGCCCACGGTCTCGCAGGCCGATAGCCCCGAGGCGTGGGTACGCCGGGTCGCCGCCCGCATCCCGCCCGAGGACAGCACCGGAACGACCGCTTGTCAGATGCGGTCCAGCCCGTCCTGTCGCTGATCGAGGTCGGCGTAGTCGGGCAGGTCGATCCGGTCCGCGGGCGGGTCGACGAGGCGTGCGCCGATCCGGGAGGCCAGCGGCGTCGCGGCGAGGCGGAGCCCCGCGTGGAAGACGGCGAGGCCGGCCGGAGTGCGCGGGTTGGCGATCCGGGGCACCCCGGGCGGGAGCTGCTGGGCCCGGTCGACGAAGGGGCGCATGATCCGCTCGTACCCCGCAAAGGCCTGACGATGGTCGGCGTGGCGGGCGATCTCACCGGCGAGGACGTAGGCGCCGACGATCGACAGGGTGGTGCCCATCCCGCTGACGGGGGCGGCGCACCAGGCGGCGTCGCCGAGAAGCGCGACGCGGCCCCGGGACCAGCGGGTCGCCCGGATCTGGGCGAGGGACTCGAAGTACATGTCGCCGGCGTCGTCGAGCGCGTCGAGGATCCTGCGTGCCGGCCCCGCGACGCCGTGGAACTGCCGGCGCAGCCGGTCCTTCTGCTCCGATGCGGTGCGGCGCCGGCCCCAGTCCGCGGCGCCGGCACGGTCGTAGAGGATCGCGGAGAGGACGGCGCGGGTCGTGCCGTGCCGGTCGGGGCGCAGGGTGACGCCGAGGCCGCCGGGGGCGTTGTACCAGTTCCACCAGTCGGTGTCGTCGTCCTGGCGGGCGATCGTCAGGTACGTCATCTCCATGCCGAGCGGCCGGACCGCGACGTCGGCCGGATCGAGGAGGAGTCGCCGGGTCGAGGAGCGCAGGCCGTCCGCGGCGACGACCAGGTCGAAACCCTCCTGCCGGCCGCCGGCGAAGGTCACCTCGACCGCGGAGCCGGTGTCGGTGAGCGCGGTGATCTCGTCGCCGTAGCGATAGCCGGTCCGCCCCGCGGTCTTGTCGACCAGGATCCGGGCGAGGTCGCCGCGCAGCACCTCGACCTCGGCGGTGGCGCCCGCCGTGGCGGATCGTTGGACGGGGAACTCGGCGATCAACTTGCCGTGCTCGCTGAAGAACCGGGTCCCGCGTTCGCCGGTGGTCGCGTCCCGGACCGCGTCCTCGAGGCCGGCACGGCGCAGCACCTCCCGTGCCGCGCCGCGAACGTCGATGTTCTGGCCGCCGGTGCGGAACTCGGGCGCGCGTTCGACCACGGTGGTGGCCCATCCGTACCGGTCCAGCCAGTAGGCCAGGGCGGGCCCGGCGATACTCGCGCCGGCGATGAGGACGGTCGGCCGGTGTCCCATGGAGGTTCCCTCCGTCGGAGTGGTGGAGCGAGCCCATTAGTTATACCGCGATACTGTATCACCGTGAAACCATTCTGCGATGATACTATTCGTGGCGCATCCGGCACCGAGACAGAGGAGGGCTCCCCGTGGCCGAAGGGCTCCCCGTGGCCGAAGCCGACGACCAGCGGGATCGGCTACTGACGGCGTTGCGGACACACGCGACCCTCCACGGCGACCTGGGCCGCCAGTTGGGCACACGGATGGGCCTGCACACCACCGACGCCGCCGCGCTGGTCGAGATCCTCTCCGCGCAGGACCAGGGCACCCCGCTGACGCAGGTCGGGTTGAGTCACCGCATCGGTTTGACGCCGGGCGCCACATCAGCCCTGCTCAACCGGCTCGAGAACGCCGGCCACGTGACCCGCACCCGCGACACCACCGACCGCCGGGCCGTCACGCTGCGCTCCACCGACGGCGTCGAGGCCACGGTCGACGCCTTCTTCGCCCCGCTCGTCGACCGCCTGGGCACGATGATGAGCAGATACCCACCCGAGCTGCTGGCCCAGGTCGAACACTTCCTCACCGACGTCTGCACCACGATGGGCGATTACGCCCACGAACAGGGCCGATTCATCACTCCGCGCCCTTGACATCACGGGCCGCAAGGTTCATCGCCGTGACGACGGTGGTGCCGGGGCAGTGGACTGATGTGCGGCCGGAACCACGCGAATGGCGGCACAGCCGGCCACACGAACACCGGTGACCTGGCCGCTGGACACCCTGTCGGCACACGGTGGCGCTCGTAGCCGAGCGAAAGGCAATCATGATCACCACCGCGCATCTCCCCGAGTCGTACTACCACGTGGGTGTGGTCGTCCCGGACATCGAGGCGGCCATCGAACGCTACAGCGAGGTCTTCGGGATCACGTTCACCGAACCGAGCGTCACGACGAGCCCCCATCTGGAGGACGGCGGCAGGGTCTTCACGAACTTCCAGCAGCGGCAGGCGATGTCGCAGACCCGTGAACCCTATTTCGAGCTGATCGAGGCGGTCGGCGACGGCATCTTCAGCCGGCGGAACATGGGGCAGATCCTGTACTACGGCTGCTGGGAAGAGGACATGGAGCGACGACTGGCGATCCTCGCCGAGCAGGGGATCCGATTGGAGTCGATCATCCGCACGGCGCCGGACGCGCTGCCGATCGCGGTCATCACGGCGCCGGACCCGATTCTGGGCACCCGGATCGAGTACGCGGACGTCGTGACACGTGCTTACACCGAGGAATGGATCCGTACCGGCAAGCTGGGGTGATCCGTTGCGGTGCCCGCTACGGCGGACCGTAGCGGGCACGGTGCCATCGCCGGATCTGATCGACCAGTGGCACCCCGGAGAAGTATCGGTGAGCCTGCGCCGATGCCAGCCGGTAGATCCGCTGCCGCATGCTCTCGGTGAACGCACCGACATGCGGGGTGATCGGTACGTTCGGCGCCGTCCGCAGAGGGTGACCGGCCGGCGGCGGCTCCGGATCCGTCACGTCCAGTGCGGCGGACAATCGGCCGGGTGATCACCGGCTCCCCACCCGTTCCTCAGGTGTGTCCATCGACTCGGAACGGTCTGTGACGGAGCGGGCCGTTCCGGGCGCGACGGCACCAGTGCGGCGGGGCCGGGACACGACCACGAGAAGACCGGCGAGGACGCAGCCGCAGCCGGCCAGTTGAACAGGCGACAGGCGCTCGCCGTTGAGCACCGCACTCAGGGCCGCCGCGGTCACCGGCTCGGCGAGGGCGAGGACTCCCGCGACGCCGGCGCTGACGCTGCGCAGCCCTCGGGCGTAAAGCGCGTAGGGCAACGCCGTCGCGGCCAAGCCGAGCCAGGCCACCAGCGCTGCCGTGTGCGGCTGGAGAACGGTGCCGCCCTCCCCCACGATCCAGGGGAACGCACAGACCGCGCCCACCAGCATGCTGACGGCGGTGGCCGGCAGCAGGGATGTGGACGACGACGCCATCCGCTGCGCGGTGACGGTGTAGCCGGCAAAGGTCGCACCCGCCAGCAGTCCCCAGGCTAGGCCGATGAGGTCCGGAGCGGTGCCACTGGCCGGGGCCAGCAGCACACCGCAGCCGACGGTCGCCGTCAGGGAGCCGATCAGCCAGGTCCGGCCCGGCCGCCGGCCGTGGAGCACCCAGTCGAACACCCCGGCGAAGAGGGGGATGAACGCTACGGCGAGGAGCGTGCCGAGAGCCGCACCGCTGTGCGTCACCGACGACATGAAGAAGTATTGATAGACGACACCGATGACGCCCGCCGCACCGATCACCTGCCACGGAGCGCCACGAAGCGACCGGCGACGCCCGGGCCGCCGGAGGAGACACACCGCGGCGAGCGCGAGTCCGCCGACGAGCTGTCGCCATCCGGCCAGCGCGGCCGTGCCGAGATGGCTTCCGGCGAACAGCTGCGCCGGGCCGATGGTTCCCCACAGGACGGCCGCCAGCAGGACCGCCCCTGAACCCGGGTAGTCCCTGGAACGAGATTTCACCACTGCAAGTTAGGAAGGACGGCTATTCACTCGCGATGTCAGCGCTGCTCACCTCGCCGGGTGCGGGCCCGGTGACCCTTCTGGCAGCGGCTCCCGATCGTCGTTCGCGAGCACGTGATGAGCACCGGTGAGCCGGTGACTGGACAGCCGGGAGCATCAGAATGACGGGCGATTCGTTCCGCACGGCGGCTCGGCCCCACGACAGATCAGGAGAAGCGCTGTGGACACCGCAGGTCGCGTGAGTCCACTCCGTAGATCCGATCCCGCGTGGCTCGGGGGGTACCGGATGGTCGGCCGGCTCGGTGAAGGCGGCATGGGAGTGGTCTATCTGGCCCGGTCCCGGGACGGGGAGCGGGTGGCGGTCAAGCTCATCCATTCCCACCTCGCGAGTGACGCCGAGTTCCGGGGACGTTTCCGTGGCGAGGTGCAACGGGCCCGGCAGGCGCCGGCCTTCTGCACCGCGCGCTTTCTCGGCGCAGACCTCGACCACGATCCGCCCTATCTGGTCGTCGAGTACGTCGACGGGCCCAGCCTGGCGCAGGTCGTCGCGAGGCAGGGGCCGTTGGAGCACGCCGCGCTGCGTTCGCTGGCGGTGGGGACCGCGACGGCTCTGACCGGCATCCACAGCGTGGGTATCATCCACCGGGATCTCAAGCCCGGCAACGTGCTGCTGGCACTCGGCGGGCCCAAGGTGATCGACTTCGGCATCGCGCGGCCCTTCGAGGCGACCAGCCGGCACACGCGCACCGACATGATGGTCGGCACCATCACCTACATGGCACCGGAGCTCTTCTCCGACGACCCGGCCTCGGCCGTCACCGCGGCAGCCGACGTGTTCGCCTGGGGCTGCCTCGTGACGTACGCGGCCACCGGGCGGACCCCCTTTCGGGGCGAATCACCGCAGGCGACGGTGGCCCGCATCCTGTCGCGGCCACCACGAGTCGACGGCATCGCCGAGTTCCTGCGCGAACCGGTGCTGCATGCCCTGGCGAAGGACCCCGCCGACCGGCCCACCGCTCCGGAACTGCTCGCCATGATGGTGAACGGGCATGCGGCCGGCTCTGTCGCGACCGCGCGGCCGCGTACCCCCAAGATCTCCGGACAACCGGCAAGGCCGCGCCGGGGCGGCCATGCCCGGCCCGCCGCGGTCGCCGCCGCGGGTCTGTTGACGGTCGCCGGGCTGATCGGCGCGACGATCGTGGCCAACGGGGAGGGCAACGCCCAGCAACGTGCGGCGCCGCCCGGCAGTTCGGCGAGCGTCGCGCCCACCGGTTCGGCACCGGCCGGTGCGACGCGATCCGAGGCCGGGTCATCCGCCCCCGCACGGGTGCGAAAGCGCACGCCGTCGCCGTCGGCCGGCACGGGGTCGGCGGCACCGGCCACGCCCCGGACCGAACCCGCCTCCTCGGCTCCGGACGGTTCCGCCAACCCGTCCGGGCGCAACCTCGCGCTCGGGACGACGGCTACGGCGTCGAGTGCCGAAGGCGACCGCTGGTCCGCCGGGCAGGCCGTCGACGGTGATCCGGAGACCCGGTGGGGCAGCGCTTTCAGCGACCCGCAATGGCTACAGGTGGACCTCGGCCGACGATGGCGGATCCGGCGAATCGAGATCGATTGGGAACGGGCGTACGCCGTCGCCTATCGCGTCGAGGTCTCCGAGGACGCGGCCACCTGGACCACCGTGCACAGCACCTCCTCGGGACAGGGCGGGAACGTCACCATCACCGTCGACGATCTGACCGGTCGCTACGTCAGGGTCTCCGGCACCCGGCGTGCCGGCGACTACGGCTATTCCGTGTACGAGCTGAAGGTCTTCTGATCCGGCGGCGGGAGGAGGCGATCGCGGCCGATCGTCTCCTCCCGCCGCCGGTCCGCGGGTACGGCCCGGCGCCGGACCGCCGTCGTCACCATGGTGACGACGGCGAGCACGTCAGAGCGGCGGCGAGGAAGGCGTCCCGGGTACCGGGCGGGAACGCGCCGGGGACCGCTCCGGCCGCGTGACCGTGCCTCCCCACAACTCACGTGCCCACAACACCTCACACACCGCGGCGAGCCCGGTCCGCAGGTGACGTCGGTAGGTGCTCAGCGGCAGGCGCAGCGCCGCGGCGGCGACCCTCTGCGTCGGCGCGCCCTTGAGGTACGTGACGGTCAGCGCGTGATACGCCTTCGTGTACCGGGACAGTTCCCCGACGGACTCGATCGCGTCCTGAAGAAGGCTCCGGAGAACTCCGGCCCGGTCGGGTTCCCCGGCATCCACGATCAGACGGGTCTGCAGCAGCGGGTTGGCGGCCAGAGTGGTCGGCCGCCGCCAGGCATGCAGAGCCGCACGGATGGCGGCGTCGAACTCCGGACGGGTCAGCACGATCAGGCCGGCACCGGGATTCCCGCCGCCGGCCCGATCCGGTTCCCCGGCCCGATCCGGTTCCCCGGCCTGGTCCGGTTCCCCGGCCTGGTCCGGTTCCCCGGCCTGGTCGTTCCGTTCCCGGGCGAGCAGGGCATGGGTACGGTCACCGACGCGCGGCCGGGCCCGAATCGGACGGTGCTCGACGCCGCCGGCGTCCGGACGGCAGTCGCCGATGTCCGCCACCGAGACGAAGGACCACCGCAGCGGGCTCTCCCGGTACCAGTGGGCGGCGACCCGCATCCCGATGAGCTCACGGGTCGGGGAGGGGCGCTGGTAGGTGAGGGGATCGACGCTGAACCGGCAGATCCCGATGTACTCGCCATGACGCAGCGGGCCCACCGAACGGCAATGCCGCCAAGCCTCGGCGACGACGGGATCCGCCCGTGACTCCACCGGGTCCGGCGCCGCCAGCCGCAACCAGGCCATGAAGGCGTGCGGGGGCGCGTCGGGCGAGCTCCGGTAGACCCGGAAGGCCTCCGGTCGCCGATCGAGCCAGAATCGCACGACGGCAGCGGACTCGGCGCCTTCGGCCTGTTCCGCCAGGTCCAGGATCACCGCCCGGTCCGCCGGCTCCATCGCCTCGTCGACGACCTTTCCCCGCGGGTAGCCGGGCCGTCCGGCGCCGCGTCCCAGGTGGTCGAGCTCCGCCACCGCGGGCATGACGGCGACCTCGGCGGCGTCGCGGACCTTGTGGACGAGGAAGGAACCCACCCGGCTTCGGGCCGCCCGCAACGATTCCGGATCGCGGTGTGCCCAGTGCGCGACGAGGATCTCCCGGACCACCTGCCGAAGGTGGAGTCCGGTCGGGCTCCGGTCGATGTAGGGCCGGTCGCGTAGCCAGACGAACAACTGGTCGGCCCGGCCCGGGAGCACGGCCCCGAGCAGTTCCTGCGTGATGCTGTGGACCTGTGCGCCGATCCGCAGCGCGGCACGATGCTCCTCGGACGGTACGTCGCCGAGGACACGCCGCTGAAGCATGTCCAACAGGCCTGGTCCCGGCTCCCACGGGTCGGCGTGAGGTTTCCGGGCCGCGTCCATGGCCGCCGCGACGAGGGCCAGCGGATGCCCCGCGGCGAACCGCAGAACGGCGTCCCCGTGATGTGCGGAAAGCTGGAACGGTTGCAGGAGTTGCCGGCTCTCGACGGTGGTCAGCTCGCGGAGCGCGACCTCCGCCGCCATCTGCGACCAGCCGGGATCGAGTCGCCAGTCTCCGGACGGGCGACGACGGCCGGCGATCACGACGAGTGCGCCCATCGGCAGGCCCGGAAGGAAGCTCTCGGCCAGCCAGTTCTCCCAGTTTTCGCCCGCCTGGAAGCAGTCGAGCAGGATGACGGCGCGCTCGTCGTGTCTGACGGTGTGCGCCGCCGCCTCGAACCGGTGCGCCGAGACGGTCGTGCGGCCGTCGAGTCGCAGCACCGTCCGGTCAGCGTCCCGGGCCTCCTCGGCCATCCGGGTCAGCAGCGCGGATTTCCCCACCCCGCCGGGGCCGTGCACGAGCAGAACGGACGGCGCCTGCGGGTCACCCGCCAGCATCCGTCCGAACAGGGTCATCTCTGGGGTACGGCCGACGTGGACCTGGCGCTGGGTCTGGCGCTGGTCTCGCAGCAGCGTGGATGTCGACGTGATCATGTCACGGCACCTCCGCCTGGTATCTCATTGTGTGTTCATAAGACGATCACATTGCGTCACATCAACATCTGATGCGCGAGTGATCGTAGGCCTTCCGGGCTAACAGACCAGTTTTAATGATCAATGCCACCATGGCTTCCCCGTCACGAACGGTCATCGCCGACTGTGGGATCAACTCCGGAATGTCACCACAGCCCCGACACCGTGCTGGGGTGAGGGTCAAACGGTGAACCGTCTCCGGCCGCGGGTGCGCGGTCGAGTCCGAGGACATCGTGGCAGTCAGCGGGGTGGTGTCCTGTCCCCACAAATGACGACGGGCCCGGGCCGGCCCTGGGGAGGACGACGACCCGGGCCCTGACCCCGGCGTGGCGACGAGATGACATGAGCGTCCGCTCGCCGCCACGGTCGAGATGCAGAGTGCCGGACGGCGGTGCTCACTTCGCAGGCCACCGTTGCTCACGCGAGCCGACCCGGCCGGCGAGCGTGCCGCCGGCCGCCCCGCCGGCACCGGTCTCAGAGACCGGCATCCACGGGACGGATCAACGCGGCGGCCATGTCCCTGCCCTCCTGCGTCCAGGAGGTGGGACGACCGGTCGCCGGGTCGATCCGGACCACCACCCGTGAGCCCTCGGCATAGGTCGTCTCCCGATCCGGGGAGAGCATCCGGAAGCCGTACTCGGCGCTGGTCCTGCCCATCTTCTCCAGCCAGAAATGGCACACGAGGTCGCCGGCACCACGCACCGGCTGGAGGTACCCGACGGTCATCTCGCGGGCGAACTGGTAGACGTCGGGCTTGGTCGCCTCGGTGCCCACGAAGGCGTAACCGCGGTCTGCCCAGTAGTCCTCGATCGCCCGCTCGACGACCAGGGCGTAACGGCTGTTGTGCATGACCCCGAACGGGTCGAGATCATCGATCCGCACCCGGCACACCGACAGGTGGCCGAACGCCACCTCGGGCTCAGTTTCGTCAACGGCTGCTGTCACGGGACTTCCTCTCCTCACGGCTGACGTGTCGCAGCGATGATCATGCGGTCCGGCATGGCTCGAATACCGGCCCAGACGTGTTCATCCCGGGCCTCACGGCGCCCCTTGCCGCGATCCGGGTGAACAGACGATGGCCTGGGAAACGAGCAGACGACGCGCCCACGATGACGGTGTCCACCACACCGGATGAGCGACGTCGGGAGCCTGCAGATCATGCGTACCAGCGTTGGCGTACCCCACACCCTGGAGGAGCGGATCCGCGACGCCCGTCGCCGCGCCTTCGTCGGCCGGGAGGCCGAGCTGCGAATCTTCCGGGCCGCTCTGGCGAACCGATCCGGCCCGCCCTGCCTGCTCTACGTGCACGGCCGCAGCGGAACCGGTAAATCAGCCCTGCTCCACCGGTTCGCCGACGAGGCACGGGAGCAGGGACGCAGCGTCGTCCACCTCGACGGCACCCTGATCGGGGGGCCACCGCCGGTTCCCGGGGCACGCGCTCATGTGGCGTCCGACGCGGACGTCCTGTTCATCGATGCGCTGGAGCAGTCACCGGCCATGATGAACTGGCTGACCGGCCGGCTCCTCCCCACGCTCGGCCCGGGAACGGTCATCGTCGTCGCGGCCCGGCAACCACCCGGAACGCAGTGGTGTGCTCGATCGTGGCCGGACCCGATACCCGTGATCGAGCTCAACGACCTCGGAGTGCGGGAGGCAGCCGAACTGCTTCGCCGCCGGCACGTACCCGGCCCGGCCCGGGCCGTTCTGCTGGCGTTCGCCGGCGGGAATCCCCTGGCCCTCGCTCTGGGCGCGGCCGCCACCCGGCAGGCCGCCGACCCGTACTCCTGGGAACCGGGCCCCGAACTGGTCACCACGCTGGCCCGGCGCCTGACCGGCCCGGTGCCGTCGGCGGCACACGCGCTGTCCCTGGCGGTGAGTGCCTGCGCCCTGGTCACCACGGAAGCCCTGCTCCGTTCGGTCGCCGGAGACCAGGCACCCGGTCTCTACGCATGGCTGCGCCGCCACCCGGCCATCGAGGCGGCACCCGGCGGGCTGCGCCCGATGCGGACGGCACGAACCGTGCTGGACCGGGAGTTCCGTTGGAGGAACCCGCAGAGGCACGCCGAGATACGGCACGCCCTGGTTCAGCATCTGTTCCACGCCCGCCGGGAGACCGACGGCGATGCCGCACACACCGCGCGGGGCCTGTCGTGGCTGTTGTACCGGGACCTGCCGGACACCGGGGATGAGGACGCCGGTGAGTACCTCGCCGGCACACCACACCCCCGGGATCGCCCTCTGCTCGACGGGCTGCCCGCCGGTTCGGAAGTCACGGCGGACGCGCAGGTACGCATGTTCCGCCACACCGGTACCGGTGAGGTGGCCGCGATCAGCGTGACCCGGCGGCGGCACACCCCCGACGAGGCGGCCGGCGGCGACGATCCGGTCACCACGAGCCTCTGGCGGAGTATCGCCGACCGCATGCCGGAGGACGGTGGACACGTCCTGGTCACCTGGTTGCACCTGCTGCCGAACGGCCGGTGGTCGCCGGAACTGGCCGCGGCGGTACGGGTGGCGGCCTTCGAGAACTGGCTCGAGGCCGGGCAGGCCGCATGGTCCTTCGTCGTGCTGCCCGCGACCATCCCCCTCGGACGATCACTGGAAGAGGCAGGGCACGACCGTCTGGGTGACCCCATCGAGTACGGCACCGAGGTCCTGTGCCTCTACGGTCACGACTGGCGTCACGTACCCGGTCCCGCATGGATCACGGCGATCAGCAATCGGGTCATCGACGGGCGGGCGGTCCGTGACGACCGGGTTGCCGGCTCGCCTGCCGCGCTGACCCGCCCGGAGTTCGCCGCCGCGGTCCGGGAAGCCCTCGGTTCCTGGACCGATCCTCGCGCGTTCCGTGCCGGGGCGCTGATCACCAGTCACGTCGTCCCGGCCGGCCTCGAGGGCGACGACGCCGAACAGTTCCTGCGGGACCAGATCATGGATGCGGTCGACGAGCTCCGCGCCCGGGCCTGCGGGGACCGGATGCACCGGGCGCTCGCGACGACGTACTTCTACGGAACGCCCACGCAGAAGGCCGCCGCGGCCCGGCTGGGCATGGCGTTCAGCACCTACCGCCGGCACCTCGCCCGCGGCATCGAGGAGGTCACACAGCACCTCTGGCGGGGCGGGGTGTCCTGACGGGCGGCCACTCGGGCGAGGAGGGCCGATGGTGCGGCGCCGTACCGCCGGGTACCGACGGCGCCGGTCGGGCGCAGGAGTATCACGGTCACGGCGGCACCCGCCGCCGTGACCGATTCGGCGACACTCTTAATGTGGCTCTACGTCACGATTTTCCCGGACTATCCGGTCCACCGCGTCCCTGGCCTCCCGCAGACCGGCCCCGGTACGGCGCCGGTAGATCCGGACGGCGGCGACATCGCCCTGGCCCGCGGCTGTGCTGAGCACCTCGGCGTTCAGGTCCGCGACGTCCACCGGATGCTCCGGCACGGACCGCGTCCGCCGCCGTAGAAATCGGGCGACGAGCAGCATCCCCCCGCCGGCGACACCTACCAGCAGCGCAATCGTGATCATCATGGCGTCCATCCTTCGGCCGGTCACCGCCTTCCGTGTCGGTCCGGACACTGAACCGTGCCGGGCGCCCGTCCGGCTCGGATCCGGGTCAGATGTCGGCGCCCACGACCGACGGCTTGACCGCACCCCAGCCACCGTCGACATCAAGGAAGGCGCCGCTGACGTTGCGGGCGGCGTCACTCGCCAGGAAGAGCACCGCCTCGGCGACGTCGGCCGCTTCCTGCATGCGCCGCAACGGAACATCCCGCAGGTAGCCGTCCCGCACCGTCTCGTCCCAGCCCGGCGGGGGCCAGGCGTCGGAGGTCCGGATCAGAGCCGGCCGCACGGCGTTGCAGCGCACGTTGTGCGGGCCCCATTCCGCGGTGAGGGTACGGGTGGCCGCCTCGATGCCGCCCTTGGCGGTGGCATAGAGGATCCAACCGGTGTTACCGGTCGCCCCGATGCCGGAGGAGATGTTGACGATGCTGCCGCCACCGTTGTCCGCCATGTGCCGGGCGGCATGCCCGGCCAGCAGCAGCGGAGCCCGCAGATTCACGGCCATGAACGCGTCGAACGCCTCCGGGGTGACCTCGTCACTCGATCCGAACGTACCGAAGCCCGCGTTGTTGACCAGGACGTCGAGCCGGCCGAACCGGGCGATCACCTCCCGCAGCGCGGCCACCGGGGCGTCGGGCCGGGAAAGGTCCATGTGGATCACGGTCGGGTCGTGCGGGAGTTCGCCGGCCAGGCGGGCGAGATGATCGGCCCCGCTGCCGAGCAACGCGACCCGGGCGCCGGCACGTGCCAGCCGTCGGCTGATCGCCGCCCCGATCCCCCGGCCCCCGCCGGTCACCAGTACGGTCCTGCCCAGCAGCGGCTCGCCGAAGGTGGCGCCGTCCGGGGCGCTCATGCCGTGAACCGATCGCGCAGAGCGGTGAGGCCGGCGCCGTAGAGGCCGATGACGAAGTCGACGCTCCCGGGTTCGTCGGCGGCGTCGACGTCGAGGTCGGCCCACCACTCGACGAAGGCGTGACCACTGTCGGTGATCGGGTGGACCCGCATCACCGCGTCGATCCGGCGGACCGGGAACGGGTGCTCGATGACCTCGTAGCCCAGCGTCCGGCGGGTGTCGTCGAGCATGGTCAGCCGTTCCCCGGTTCCGGCCGGGGTCGCGGCGAACCTCACGGCGCGGACCGCCCCGACCGCGGACGGATGACCCGAGGTGATCTCGCTGCTCGCGATTCCCGGATGCCAGGCGGCGAGTCCGTCGAAGTCCCGGATCACCGCCCAGACGTCGGCGGCCTCTCCCGGGACGACCGCGCTGACGTAGGCCTTGCTCATGTCACTCCTCATGATTGCTGTGCACGAACCGGTCACGGCCATGCGGTGTCCAGCCTTCGCGACCGGGCCGGCCGATCCCAGACCGGAACACCGCCGATCCGGGCCGATCAGCGTCCGATTCCCCGCCGTTCTCCGTCCACCCGCCTGGACCACCGGCCGGGTGGCCCGCGACACGGGCATACGATGGCCGTCGTGTCCGTGACCGACGATCCACCGCCACGCCGTCTCGCGGACCGGCTCAGAGAGACCCGCAGCACCACCTTCACCGGCCGCGATCCCCAGTTGGACGAGTTCCGCACGGCGCTCGCGGGAACGCCCGGCGCTCCCGTCCTGCTGTATCTGGAGGGTCCCGCCGGCATCGGCAAGTCGGCGCTGCTGCGCCGTTTCACGGACATGGCGTCCGCTGCGGGACGGCCCGCGATCGAGGTCGACGGGACGGCGGTCACCGGCGGGCCCGCCGCGTTCGAGGCGGAGGCCGCCGGTGCGCTCACCGCTGACCGTCCGGTACTGCTGATCGACGCTTTCGAACACTGTCAGGGCCTGGAACGCTGGCTCCGAGAGCGGTTCCTGCCCCGGTTGCCCGACGGGGCGGTCGTCGTTCTGGCCGGCCGCCGCCCGCTGGATCTCGCCTGGCGGACCGATCCCGGCTGGTTCCCGCTGGTACGGGTGCTGTCCATCAGCGGTCTCACCCCGGCGGAATCGGCGGAGCTGCTCTGCGCCCGTGGGGTCCCGCCCGAACAGCAGCCACCGTTGATCGCCTACGCCAACGGTCACCCGCTCGCGCTCTCCCTCGCCGCGGAGGTGACCCTGCGAGAGGGCGTCTGGCAGCCGTCGCAGGACGTCACCTCGGCCCTGCTCCGCCGGCTGATCGAAGATGTCCCGTCACCGGCGCACCGGCAGGCCCTGCACATCTGCGCACACGCCCGCGGAACGACGGAGGCGCTCTTACGGGCCGCCCTCCCGGACCGGGACACCGAGCCGATCTTCCGCTGGCTCCGGGTCCAGCCCTACATCGAGGAGGGCCGTGACGGCCTCCGGCCGCACGACATGATCCGCGACGTACTCGACACCGATCTGCGGTGGCGTGATCCCGAGCAGTACCGGGCGATGCACCGGAGGATGCTCGAACATCTGGTCCAGGAAGTGCGGACGGCGGCCCCCGGCTCGCTGCTGCACCGGGTGGACGCCGTCAACTACCTGCACCGTAACGGGCGGATCAAACGCCGCTACTACCGTTTCACCGGGTGCGGGGAGGTCACCGAGACGCCGGTACGCCCCGGGGACCGAACAGCGCTGCTCGACCTGACCCGCCGTGCCGAAGGCCCGGAATCCGTCACACTGGTCGATCACTGGCTGCGGCACCAGCCGGACGCCTTCCACGTCCACCGCCGCTGCGACACCGACGAGCCCGCCGGATTCCTCACCCGGCTCCGCTTCGGGCCGGCCGACGAACGACTCGCCGCCTCCGACCCGGTCACGGCAGCCGCCTGGGAGCACACTCGTCACACCGCACCGTTGCGTGACGGCGAACACATCGAGATCGCCCGGTTCATCATCGACCCGGTCCACTACCAGCGACCGTCCGCGATCCTGGACCTGGCGCTGCAACGTCTCGTCGGAACCTATCTCACGGCGGCACCGGCCTGGACCTACACACTCTGGTCGGATCCGTCGTTCTGGGACGAGCTGATGACGTACTCCCAGCACGAGTCGGTGGCGACGTTGCCGCAGGGCGGGCTCTACGGCCACGACTGGCGGTCCCGGCCGCTGTCCGGCTGGCTGGCCGCGGTCGGCGCCGAGGATCTCTTCGGACGCCGTCCGGATCCGGACGGCGTCCCGGCCGGCGGCTACACGATCCTCTCCCGGTCCGGCTTCGACACCGCGGTCCGCGACGCCCTCCGGTCGCGTCGTGACCCACAACGCACCTCGGAGAATCCGCTGCTGGGCACCCGGCTGGTCGCCGAGCACCCGGAACCCGACCCCGTCGCCGCCCTGGACCTGCTCCTGCACGAAGCGGTCGAGCGACTCGGCCGGGAGTCCGAGGCGCTGCGCGTCACCTACTTCGACGACCTGCCGTCGCAGGAGGCCGCCGCGGCACGGCTGCGGCTGCCCATGACGACATACCGGCGGCATGTGACCCGCGCTACGGAACGGGTGGCGGACCGCCTCTGGGCACAGGAAACCGCTACGCACGGAGAACCCGGCGTAGTGAACAACGAATGACCTGACCGTTGAACAGTCCGCCGGTGCACGGTGGCGCTCGACCAGAGCGGCAGCGCACATCGAGGGACTGATGATCAACACATGGGCCGAACGGCTGAGGGCGACCGCCCGGACGTCGTTCGTCGGCCGGGACGCCCAAATCGACCGGTTCCGGGCCATGCTCGACGACAGGGACCCGGCCCGGGTCATGTACGTGCACGGCCCCGGTGGCATCGGCAAAACGATGCTGCTGCGGCGGTACGCGGACATCGCCGAGGCCGCGGGCTTCCCGGTGAGGTCGGTCGACTGCCGGACCGTCGCACCGACCACCCACGGCCTGTGGGCGTCGGCCGCGGCATCCGGATGGCGACGGCGCACCGTCCTGCTGATCGACAGCTTCGAACTGTGTCATCCCCTCGCCGGATGGCTCTGGCAGACGTTCCTTCCGCACCTGAGCGCGGAGGTACGCGTGGTGATCGCCTGCCGTCGGCCACCGGACCCCCTCTGGGCGGCCGACCCGGGGTGGACCGATCTGCTCCGGGTGATCGCCCTGCCCTGGCTGTCCGACGCCGAGGCCTCCTCGATACTCGACCGGCACGGTGTGCCACCGGCGTCACGGCACCGCCTGCTCCGGCACGCCGCCGGGTATCCGCTGGCCCTGGCCCTCGCGACCCGGCGTGCCCCTCCGGTCGACCCCTCTGCCACCCTGCTCGGCCGAGTCGTCGGCGTTGCGCCCAGCGCGGCACATCAGCTTGCTCTGGACGTCTGCGCGCACGCCCACCACACGACAGCCGGCCTGCTGCGCGAGGTCACCGGTGACGGTGGCGAGGAGCTGTTCGACTGGCTGCGGGAGCAACCGTTCATCGAGGCCGGACGACACGGGCTCGTACCGCACGAGCCGGTACGCCGCCACCTCGACGACGACCTGCGCTGGCGCGACCCGGAGGGCTACCGGAAGCTGCACGCTCGCATCCGCCGCCACTTCACCGGACGGCTGCGCACCGTGACCGGCGCCGCCGAACTGCCGATCGTGGCCGCGCTGACCCACCTCCATCACCGCGCCGAGGGCTCCGGCCCCCACCTGCGATCATGGCCGCACGACGGCCTGCGGGAGGAGCCGTACCACCCGGACGACCGCGCCGCCCTGATGGAGCTCGCCGCCAGCGCCGAGGGACCGGCGGGCGCCGAAGCGGTCGCGTTCTGGTCGGACCGGCAGCCCGAAGCGTTCCACGTGCACCGGCACACCGTCACGGGCCGGCTCACCGGTTTCGTCGGCTGCCTGCTCCTGAACGGCGACGACGACGCGTCCGACACCGACCCGGTGGCCGGAGACGCCCGCCGCCACCTACGGGACACCGCCGACCTGCGGCCCGGCGAACGTTTCAACGTGGTGCGCTTCCTGGTCTCGCCACAGCGGTACTACCAGCCGTCGCCCGCCACCGACCTGGGAATCCTCCGGGTCACGGCGCAGTTGTTCACGACGCCCCGGCTGGCCGCCACGTACGTGGCGATCCCGGCCTCCGCGGATTGGCACCGGTTCCTGGACTATTTCGGCTTCACCGAACTGCCGGGCCTCCACCAGGGCCGGCGGCTCTACACCCACGACTGGCGTACCGTGCCGGTCAGTACCTGGAGCAGGACGCTCGACCAGCGAGTGCTGGACGGTGCCGCGCCCTGGCCGCCGCCGCTCGCCGTGCTCACCGCCGACGCATTCACCCAAGGGGTACGCCAGGCGCTGCGTGTGCTCGACGATCCGGTACGACTCGCCGCGAGCCCGCTGCTGCGGACCCGGGTCGTGGCCGCGGAACACGGTGACCCGGTGACCGGGCTGCGGCGGGTCATCGAGCGAGCGGCCGCCGAACTCGGTGCGGACCGGCGTCTGCACGACACCCACGAGGCTCTCCGCGTCGCCTACTTCGGCAGGCGGATCCCGTACGCCGTCGCGGCGGAACGGCTCGGCGTGGCCGAGAGCACCTTCAAACGGCGACTCCGCGCCGCGGTCGACGGCATCTGCCGTTCCCTGTGGCAGCAGGAGCTGGACGGCATGCGGCCGTGACGGCCCGCTCAGCCCCGCGCCGCGGCACGCACGGCGTACGCGTCCACGACCGTCTCATCAGGTACGGACGCCCCGTCGCGCAGACGGCAACCACACCTCGATCCGCACCTCGCGGTCGAGAACCACGGATGGACGCCGGCACCGGCCCCCGGCCGTCGGTGACCGCTTCTGACCTGTCGTCTGAGCACCCGGCGAACGAAGACTGCCAGGTGTTCGAACGACGGAGGGAAACAGTTGACCACCATCACCGACTTCACCGTGCTGGACGACCCGGTCGGTAGCTCTCTTCGCGGCCCCCACGCCGCGCTGGCCGACACGGCGGGATCCGCAGTCCGCTACCCGGACGACATCGCGCCGTTCGGCGCCCTCGACGACACCGGCGATCCGGCCGCCTGGGCCGGGCTGGCCGCGCTCACCACCCCCGGCACGGAGACACTGCTCCTCGACCGGCTGACGGCACCGCCCGCCGGCTGGACCCGTACCGGCACCCTGCACGGCATCCAGTACACCGGCGCCGGCATGCGGACCGAACCGGATCCCGAAGCGGTCCCCCTCGGCCCCGCGGACGTGCCCGACATCCTCGATCTGGTCGCCCGGACCAGGCCCGGGCCGTTCCGTGACCGCACCATCGCACTCGGCTCCTACCTCGGCATCCGCCGGGACGGTCGCCTGGTAGCCATGGCCGGTGAACGGTTCCGGCCACCGGGGTACACCGAGATCAGCGCGGTCTGCACCGATCCCGCGGTCCGGGGACAGGGCTTGGCGGCGCGGCTGGTCCGGGCAGTCGCGCACGGCATCCGCAGCCGGGGCGAGATTCCCTTCCTGCACGTCATCGACGGCAACACCGCGGCGATCCGGCTCTACGAATCGATGGGTTTCGACGTTCGCACCCATGTGCGTTTCGTCGCCCTCCGCTCGCCGCGGGTGGCGCCGCGGTCCTGACGACCTCGGCCACGACGGTGTGGATCGCCCGCCGGGGCGGCCCGGCCACACGGTCATGGCTCGGCCGTGATCAAGGGAGATCCTCCAACACCGCACGGTGTGTCGCGAGGGCAGCGGCGATGCTGCCGAACAGCGCGGCATGCCGAGGCTCGGCCGACATGCAGGCGCCGACCGCCTCCGCCGCCCCTGCCGTCTCCTCTCGCAGCAGGCCCGCCACCACCACGGCATCGCTGTCATCACGGATCTCGGCAGCGATGGCCGTGGCCAGTTCCGCCGCGTGGGCGCGATGATTGTCCCGCAGGCCCGTCAGCAGACCCGCCAGGTGCGGCCGGTCGCTGATGATCCGTGTGTAGCGGCCGTCCATCGCACGGCTGTGATCCAGTTGCCGCCACAGGTCACTCATGAACACTCCTTCGGGTGCGGAGCGATCACCGATCGTGTTCGCCGAGTACCGCACCGGCCCATCACCGCTGCCAGGCTGGGCGACGGCGAGGGCCACCCGCGAGCCCACCGGTGCCCATGGGACGTCCCGGCTCAGGCGAACGAACGGAGCATGTGTGTGACGTAGCGGCGCGAGGCGACGGCGGGATCCGTCCCCGCGGCCGCCACCACACCCCTGTTCCCCGCGATCAGCAGCCGGAAGTCGGCGACGGTCAGGTCGTCGCGTGTGGGGAACCGCCGGCGCAGGGTGGCGACGGAGAGCCGTGCGCGGCGGGCGACCCGGATCATCGGCGCGTCCTCGCCCACCTCGGCGAACACCGCGCGAGCGGCGGCCAGGATCCGGACCCGGTTCTCCTCGGCATCCCAGCGCATCCGCGAAGCCTACGACAGCGACTGCCACCACCCGGCCCGGGATCCGCTCACATGATCACGAGAGACGGCTCCACCGGTGACCATGGTTTCTCGTGACAGCGACATACCTCGTGACAGGGGCCTCCAGCGGCATCGGCCGGGCAACCGTTCTCCGGCTCGCCGCCCGCGGCCATGACGTGCTCGCCGGCGTGCGCCGCACCGCCGACGCCCCGGACCATCCCCGCGTACGCCCCCTGCTGCTGGACGTCACCGACCCGGCGCAGCTGGCCGACGCGTCCGCCCGCGTCGGCCGCCTCGACGGGTTGGTCAACAATGCGGGTGTCACCTTCGTGGGCCCGCTGGAGCATCTCCCCCTCGACCGCCTGCGGACCCAGCTGGACGTCAACGTCGTCGGGACAGTCGCGGTGACCCAGGCTTTCCTGCCCGCGATCCGGGCCGGGCACGGGCGCATCGTGATGATGAGCTCCTCCGCCGGGCGCGTGACGATCCCGCTGCACGGGGCGTACTGCGCGTCGAAGCAGGCCGTGGAGGCCGTCGCCGACGCCCTGCGCCAGGAGTTGCGGCCGTGGCGGATCCCGGTCGTCGTGATCGAGCCCGGCACGTTCAGGTCCCGCAACCGTGACGCCACCGAGGCCGCGGCGCTCGCGGACCGTACGGCTCTGGGCCGGGCCGCCGAGGAACGCTACGGCCCCACCATGGACGCGTTGCTGGCGACCAACCGGAAGGTCGAAGCCACCGCCGGCGACCCGGACCGCGTCGCCGCCGCCGTGGAGCGGGCTTTGACCGCGGCCCGGCCCCGAACCCGCTACCTGGTCGGCTCCCGTGCCCTCATCGTCACCTCCCGGCTGTTACCAGCGCGAACGATGGACTCGCTGCTGATCCGGAGCCTGGGGCTGGCCACCCGGGCGTGACGGGTGCTCCGGGCGAGCAGCGGACTCGCCCGGAGCACGTCCGGTCGGCGACGGGCCGGCCCTCGCACCGGCCGAACCCGCTCGGACCGGCACCCCCATCGACGCGGGGCAACCGGCCGTGCTAACGTGATCTTGTTGCAGTTTTGATTTCCGTAGACGTTTTCGGCGCCTGTTGGGGTTATCTGAACCCAAGCAGGCGCTTTTCGTTTTTTAGTCGGTTCCGACGCGGGTGATCAACGCAGCGGCAAGCGAGTCCGCACAGTGCGGCCTCCAGCAGCCTGCGAAGGAGCAGACAATGGTTACAGGTACCGTGAAGTGGTTCAACGCTGACAAGGGCTTCGGCTTCATCGCCCCCGACGACGGCAGCGCCGACGTCTTCGCCCACTTCTCCGCGATCGCGTCGAGCGGCTACCGCAGCCTCGACGAGAACCAGAAGGTCGAGTTCGACGTCACCCAGGGCCAGAAGGGCCCGCAGGCGGAGAACATCCGCCCGCTCTGATCCACCGCCTTGCGATGACGGCGGCCCGGCTGATTCAGCCGGGCCGCCGTTTCGTGTCGGCCCTCGGCTGTTCGCACCGTGAACGCCTCGAGGTGAACCCGCACCACCCCCGCTGAGCAGAAGCGGAAGGGCGCGCCGAGCGGCCGCGGATCCGGTGACCAGTCCCGGACGCCGTGTCCACCGCGACGCCGGGTGCGACACGGCTGCGGTTGACGCGCAGATAGAGCAGAGCCCCACCGATCACCAACAGCGACCACAACAGGTAGACGCCGGTCACCGCGAGCAACGCCAGGACCACCACGCAGGCAGCGTAGGCGGTGGCTCGTCCCGCGCTGCCCTTCGGGAGCAGGCGCAGCGCGGCGAAGATGCCGACCGCGTACACCGTCACGAAGGAACCGGTGGTCAGCAGCACCAGCGGCTTCGCGCCGAACCCGGTCGCGACGACGATGCCCAGGGAGAGAAAGGAGAGCAGCGCGTTGACCCCGAGGCTGCGGCGCGGGACCTGGCCGGCCTGGCTGCCCCGCGACAGCCACGCCGGAAGTGCGCCGTCGCGACCGAGCGCCGAGCCGAGTTTGGCCACGCCGGCGTAGTAGGCGTTCATGGCGCCGAACGTGAGCAGCAGCGCGGCGACGGCGGCCAGGATCCTGGCGTTGCCACCGAGGCCCACGGCCATCAACTCGCCCAGCGGTGCGTCCGTCTCGGCGGCGCGCGGCCCGAGCACCGCGATGATGGCGAACGCCACCGACAGGTAGAGCAGGCCGATGATGAGGATGGCCGCGGCGGTGGCGCGGGGGACGTCCTTGCGCGGGTGGCGGAACTCGGCGGTCAGGTGGGTGATCGTCTCCCAGCCGACGAAGCTCCACACCAGCAGGGCGGCGGCGGTCGGCACGGCACCCCAGCCGTGCGGGGCGAACGGCCGCAGGTTGGCGGTGTTCGCGTCGGGTATCGCCACCACCACGGCGACGATCAGGAAGGTGACCAGCAGGACGGCGGCGGCGAGCTGCACCTTGCCGGCCGGCTGGACGCCGAACGCGTTGGTGGCGGTGACGACGACCATCAGCAGGAATGCGGCGATCGCGGTCGTCGTGGCGCCGCCGCCGAGCGCGGCGGACACGTAGGCCCCGCCGAACAGGGCCGCGGCGGCCGCGCCGGGCGGCACGGCGAGGTAGAAACACCAGCCCACGACGGCTGCGGCGCGATGGCCGAAGGCCAGGCGTGCGTACGTCGACACGCCGCCCGCGTCGGGGTGGCGGGCGCCGAGGGCGGCGAAGGTGAAGGCGAGCGGCGCGGATGCGACCACCAGCAGGAGCCAGGCGAGCAGCGACGCGGGCCCGGCGGCTTCGGCGGCGAGAGCGGGGAGTGCGATGACCCCGGTGCCGAGCACCGCGCCGACGTACAGTGCGGTGCCCTGGATGGTGTTCAGGCGGCCGCCGGGCGACTGGGCAGTTGATTCGCTCATGGCGCCTACTCTCGTCAGGTCGATCCATCGTGGATAGTGGCAGAAACGTCGGGATGCGCTAGATTCCTGCCATGGCGCCTCATGTGGTGGCGGTCGCCGTGACCGACGGCATGCCGATCTTCGAGTTGTCGGTGCCGGTCGAGGTGTTCGGCAACGACCGCAGCGACATCGCCTCCCCCTGGTACGACCTGCGCCTGTGCGCCGCCGAGCCGGGTCCGCTGAGGACTGCCGGCGGGCTGGCGGTGAACCCCGCATACGGGCTCGAGGATCTGGTGGCCGCCGACACGGTGCTGGTGCCGGCGTGCACCCGTCCGAAACAGATCGACCCGCCGGCCGCGCTGGTCGACGCGGTCCGCAGGGCCCACGCGGCGGGCAGGCGCATCGTGTCGATCTGCACCGGCGCATACGTGCTGGCCGCGGCCGGTGTGCTCGACGGCCGCCGGGCCACCACGCACTGGCTGAACGCCCACGACCTGGCGTACCGCTATCCGGCCGTGACCGTCGACGCGCGGGTGCTCTACGTGGACGAGGGGTCGGTGCTCACCTCGGCCGGCACGGCCGCGGCGATCGATCTCTGCCTGCACCTGGTCAGGCGTGACCACGGCGCGGCGGCGGCCAACGAGACCGCCCGCCGGATGGTCGTGCCGCCGCACCGCGAGGGCGGTCAGGCACAGTTCGTGCAGCCCACGATCCGGGCCGACGAGCGTGGTGACCTGGGGCTGGTGCTGGCCTGGGCCCGCGAGCGGCTGGACCAGCCGCTCGCGGTGGCCGACCTGGCCGGCCGGGCGCACATGAGCGCCCGCACGTTCGCCCGCAGGTTCCGCGACGAGCTGGGCGTCACCCCCCTGCAGTGGCTGCTCGAGCAGCGGGTGCGGCTGGCGCAGGAACTGCTCGAGACCACCGACGACACGGTGGAGCAGATCGCCCGTCGGGCGGGCTTCGGCACCAGCGCCGGCCTGCGCCAGCACTTCGGGCGGATCATCAGTGTGTCGCCCCAGTCCTACCGGCACGTGTTCCGGCATCGGGCCCGCACCGCCGCAACCGGCTGACCGGTCCGGACAGTCACCGACGCGGAAGCCATGCCGGCGGGCCCGGGTCAGCCGGGCAGGCGGCCGAGCAGCAGCGCCTCGGCCGGGCAGACCCGGGCGAACTCGGCCAGGTGCAGGCTCTCGTTCTCCTCAGTCGCCGGTGGGCGCCAGAACGACCTGGGCGGAACCGGTCTGGCCCTGGGCGTCGGTGTACTCGGCGACGAACACCGCGTTCAGGCCCTCCGCGCCCTCGTGACCGGGGTCGACGAAGGTGGTGATCGAGCCGGTGCAGCCGGACGCGGTGGACAGCGGGTGGCCGTGCTGGTCGTGGCCGAGGATGTAGGTCACCTCTACGTTCGCGCAGTTCACCGGGGCGTCGTCGACCACGTTCACCGCGAAGGCGACGGTGTCGCCGAAGGCGAAGTCCTGCCCGGCGACCGGCGTCACGAACGACACCGTGGGCGCCACCGGTCCGACGTGCAGCAGGAACTCCGCGGAGGCGGACCGGCCGGTGGAGTCGGTGACCTTCAGGGTGGCCCGGTAGTCACCGTTCTCGAGGTACGTGTACGACGGGTTCGGCTGCCGGGAGTCGACCCGGCCGTCGGCGTCGAAGTCCCACGCGTACCGCAGCCGGTCGCCGTCCGGATCGACGGTTCCCGCACTGGAGAAGTCGACGGTGAACGGCGCCGATCCGACCGTCGGACTGCCGCTCGTCCTCACGATAGGGGTCTTGTTCTTCGGCGCGTGATCGACCCGGGCCAACTGCGCCTCGGGATTCTCGGCGAAGTATCCGTCGCCGTATTCCAGAACGTACAGGGCGCCGTCCGGACCGAATTCCAGGTCCATCGGGTTGTCGAAGACGATCGACGGCAGCACCGACGCGATGTCGGTGACCCGGTTGCGGCGGTCCAGGCTGAACGCCTTGATGTAGTCGCGGGTCCACTCGTAGAACAGCGGCTTGCCGGCGAAGTCGGCCGGCCACCGGAACGGCGACTTGTTGCGTTTGTCGAAGTGGTAGGCCGGCCCACCCATCGGGCCGACGCCACCGGCGCCCAGCTCGGGGAACTCCGCGCCGGCCCCGAAGTTGTAGACGACCTCGGCCTTCTCCACCGGCGGCAGTCGGCGCAGCCCGGTGTTGTTGGGCGAGTCGTTGACCGGGTTCGCGCAGTCGAACGGCGCACCCGAGGTGCCGGTGGCGAAGTCGTAGTCGATGTACGGCAGGTCCGGTGACACGCAGTACGGCCAGCCGTAGTTGGCGGGTTTGTCGACGGCCATCCAGCGGCCGTGCCCGACCGGTCCGCGCGCCGGATCGGGTTCCTTGGCGTCGGGTGAGTAGTCGGCCAGGTAGACCACGCCGGTCTTGTCGTCGACGTCGAAGCGGAACGGGTTGCGCAGACCCATCGCGTAGATCTCCGGGCGGGTCTTCGCGGTGCCCTTGCGGAACAGGTTGCCGCTCGGGACCGTGTACGAGCCGTTCGGCTTGACCGTGATCCGCAGCAGCTTGCCACGCAGGTCGTCGGTGTTGGCCGAGCTGCGCTGGGCGTCGAACGCCGGGTTGCGCCCGGGGCTCTCGTCGATCGGGGTGTAGCCGCCGGAGAAGAACGGGTTGGTGTCGTCCCCGGTGGACAGGTACAGGTTGCCGTCGCCGTCGAAATCGATCTTGCCGCCGACGTGGCAGCAGATGCCCCGGTCGACCGGAACCTGCAGGATCTTCTGCTCGCTGCCGAGCGCGAGGGTGTTGCCGCGCAGCTTGAACCGGGACAGCTGCAGGTGCCCCTTGTACGGGGCGAAGTCGGCTGCGGTGCCGTCGAACGGTGCGTCACCCTCGTTGACCGGGGTGTCCGGGTTGTCGGCCGGGGTGTTCAGGACCGGACTGTAATAGACGTACACCCACTGGTTCTTCGCGAAGTCGGGGTCGACGGCGATGCCCTGGACCCCCTCCTCGTCGTGCAGGTAGACGGGGATGGTCGCGGCGAGCACGTTACGGCCGGTGCTGGGCTCGTGGATGCGGACCTGGCCCTTGCGGGCGGTGTGCAGCACCCGGCCGTCGGGCAGCACGGCCAGGGCCATCGGCTCGCCCGGGAAGTCGTTGAGGGTCACCTTCTGGAAGTCGCTGTCCGGCGGCGGGGCGGCATGCACCGGGCTGGGCACGGCCGGCACGAGCAGGGCGGCGGCACCGGCCGCGAGAAGTCCACGCATGTCAGAACCTCAGTCCGGCGAGGTACCGGTAGCCGGCCCGGGCGGTGTCCAGCGCCTGGGCCGGGGTGCGGGGCGGGCTGCCCGCGTCGTCGCGCTCCACGATGTACTCGACCAGGCCGGCGTCGGCGGCCCGCCGGAAGATCCGCTCGAAGTCGATCAGCCCGGTGCCGGGGTCGGCGAAACCGCTGGCCACGTCCATGTCCTTGACGTGCACCTGCTTGATCCGTCGGCGGTGGCGCTCGATCAGGTCGACCGGGTCGGCGGCGCCGCGCCACGCCCAATACAGATCCACTTCCAGGTGTACGAGTTTCGCATCGGTCTCGCTCGTGAGGATGTCGAACCCGGTCCGGCTGGTGCCGTTCTGGCGGACGAACTCGTTCTGGTGGTTGTGGTACCCGAAGCTGAGACCGGCGCGGCGGGCCAGCTCACCGGCCTTGTCGAGGTCCGCGGCGAAGGCCCGGTAGACGGCGGCGTCGCGGACCGGCCCGTTCGCGCCGGCGCCGAAGTACGGGTGGACGATGAACTCGTTGCCGACGATCGCGGCGTCCTCGAGGGTGCGCTTCCAGGTGTCGGCGTTCCACGGCTGCGGGATGCCGGCGTGCCCGGAGGTGGCTTTCAGGCCGGCGTTGTCGAGGGCGGCCCGGAACTGGGCGGCGGTGCGCCCGACGAACCCGGCGTGCTCGACCCGCCGGTACCCGATCGCGGCCAGCTCGGTGAAGGTGGTCTCCAGGTTGACGGCGAGCTGGTTGCGCAGCGTGTAGAGCTGCACGCTGATCTGTTCGCGGGGTACCCGGTGGGCGGTTCCGGGCTGCGATCCGGCACCGGCGAACGCGGGCGTGCCGAGGGCGGTGGACGCGCCGGCGGCGGCGGCAACGCCGAAGAGATGACGTCGGCTGATTTCAGGCATGGTCGATGTGCCTCCGGTTTCGGTGATGAACGCGGATGACCGCGGCACCCCCGCGGTCGGCAACTTTTCACGCAGAACGACGTTCTTTCCGGACGTTACATTGCATTCACGTTCGTCACTAGTAGGACATCTTTATGAAACACTTGAACTTCCGCACGATCTGAGAAAAGCCTTATCGGTTCGACGAGAACGCCGCATCGAACGCCGACGATGGCGCGTCGAACGCCAGCCCGCGGACGAACCGCAACGCCTCCGGCGCGCCGACGAGCCGGTCCATGCCCGCGTCCTCCCACTCGATCGACAGTGGACCGTCGTAGCCGATCGTGTTCAACGCCCGGAAACAGTCCTCCCACGGCACGTCGCCGTGACCGGTCGAGACGAAGTCCCAGCCCCGCCGCAGGTCCGCCCACGGCAGGTGCGAGGCCATCCGGCCGCGGCGCCCGTCACCGGTGCGCACCTTCGCGTCCTTGCAGTCCACGTGATAGATCCGGTCGGCGAAGTCGAGGATGAAATTCACCGGATCCAGGTCCTGCCACACGAAGTGCGACGGGTCCCAGTTCAGGCCGAACTCCGGCCGGTGCCCGATCGCCTCCAGGGTCCGCTTCGTCGTCCAGTAGTCGTAGGCGATCTCGCTCGGGTGCACCTCGTGCGCGAACCGGACCCCCACCTCGGCGAACACGTCCAGAATCGGGTTCCAGCGGTCGGCGAAGTCGGCGTACCCCCGTTCGATCATCGACGGCGGGACCGGCGGGAACATGGCCACGGTGTGCCAGATCGACGACCCGGTGAACCCGACGACGGTGTTCACCCCGAGTTTCGCGGCCGCCCGGGCGGTGTCCCTGATCTCGTCGGCGGCCCGTCGGCGTACCCCCTCGGGCTCGCCGTCGCCCCAGATCCGGGCCGGCAGGATGTCCCGGTGCCGCTCGTCGATCGGATGGTCGCAGACCGCCTGGCCGACCAGGTGGTTGCTGATCGCGTACACCCGCAGGTCGTACTCGGCGAGCTGCTCACGTTTGCGGTCGACGTACCCGTCGTCGGCGAGCGCCCTGTCGACCTCGAAGTGATCACCCCAGCAGGCGATCTCCAGACCGTCGTAGCCCCACTCGGAGGCCAGCCGGCACACCTGGTCGAACGGCAGATCGGCCCACTGGCCGGTGAACAGGGTGATCGGTCGTGCCACTCTCATCAGCTCCTTCGGCTTCCGGACGGTTCCCACAGCAGGGCCTTCACATCGGTCGCGGGGGACTCACCGGGACATCGAGCCTTCGCACTCGCGGGCGGCGACAGACGGCGGTCAGACGGCGATCCCGGTCAGCGCCGGTTCCACCTCCGACCAGGAACCCAGGGCGGCGGACCGCTCGACGGCGTCCAGCACCAGCTGCACCTGGAGCGCGTCGGCGAACGACGGTGTGATCGGGCCGCCGGTGGCGATCGCCTCGATCAGGTCGCGAGCCTGGTGGGTGAAGGAGTGCTCGTACCCGATGAGGTGGCCGGGCGGCCACCAGGCGGCGACGTACGGATGGTCCGGTTCGGTGACCAGGATCCGGCTGAAGCCCTGCTCGTCCGAGGGGAGGGCGGCGTCGTAGAACTCCAGTTCGTTCATCCGCTCGAAGTCGAAGACCACCGAGCCCCGCGAACCGTTGATCTCCACCCGGAGACCGTTCTTGCGGCCGGTGGCGAACCGGGTGGCCTCGTAGGTGGCGATGGCGCCACCGTCGAGGCGGGCCACGAACAGCGCGGCGTCGTCGACGGTGACCGTGCCCAGCCCGCCGGCCGCCTGCGGGCGCTCCTTGACGAACGTCTCGGTCAGCGCGCTGACTCCGGTGATACGCCGGCCGGTGACGTACTGGGTGAGGTCGATGATGTGCGCGCCGATGTCACCCAGCGCGCCGGAGCCCGCCCTGTCCTTCTGCAGCCGCCAGACCAGCGGGAACTGCGGGTCGGTGATCCAGTCCTGCAGATAGACCGCGCGGACGTGCCGGATCTCGCCGAGTCTGCCGTCGGCGATCAGCCGGCGCATCAGGGCGACGGCGGGCACCCGCCGGTAGTTGAACCCGCACATCGCCCGGACGCCGCCGGCCGCCGCACGGGCCGCGGCCGCGGCCATCGCACGTGCCTCGTCGATCGTGTTCGCGAGGGGTTTCTCGCAGAGGACGTGCTTGCCGGCGGCCAGGGCCGCGATGGCGATCTCGGCGTGACTGTCGCCGGGGGTGCAGACGTCGATCAGGTCGATGTCGTCCCGGGCGATCAGCGACCGCCAGTCGGTGGTGTGCTCCTGCCAGCCGAGCTGGGCGGCCGCCGCGGCGACCTTGCCCGGATCCCGGCCGCTGACCGCCGTCATCCGGGCATGCAGCGGCAGGTCGAAGACGCGGTTCACGGTGCGCCACGCCTGTGAGTGCGCCGTGCCCATGAACGCGTAGCCGACCATGCCGATGCGCAGGTCCGTGGTCTGCGTGGACAAGATGGGTCTCCCCCTCCGGTACGGTCAGAAACCGAGCTTCAGGTACGCGCTCGCGTTGTCCTTGGTGACAGTCTCCGAGGCCAGCACGATCTCCTTGGGCACCTGGAGTTCGACCAGGTCGCCGAGGCCCCTCCCTTGCCCGATCAGCCGGGCCAGGGAGATCGCCGAGGACGCCATCGACGGGCTGTAGGTGACCGTCGCCTTCAACGGCGAGTCGTCGGCCTGGATCGACTCGATCGCCTTCTTCGAGCCGGCGCCACCCACCATGATCATCTCTTTGCGGCCGGCCTGGCTCAGTGCCGCCAGCACGCCCACGCCCTGGTCGTCGTCGTGGTTCCAGAGCGCGTCCATCCTCGGCAACGCCTGCAGCAGCTGGGACGCCTCCTGCTGACCGGAGTCCACGGTGAACCGGGCGGCCCGCCGGTTGGCGACCTCGAATCCGGCGGCGGCCAGGGTGTCGGTGAACCCCTTCGACCGGGTCTGGGTCAGCTCCAGTTCGTCCATCCCGGCGATCTCCCCGATGATCGGGGCGGCCACGCCCTTCGCCTTCATCTGCGCGATGACGTAGTCGGCGGCGGCCACCCCCATGCCGTAGTTGTCGCCGAGGATCTGGGTGCGGTAGGCGCGGGCGCTGGGGAAGGCCCGGTCCAGGTTCACCACCGGGATCCCGGCGGCCATCGCCTCCAGGCCGAACGCGTTGAGCTCCTTGCCGTCGTGCGGCAGCAGGACGATCACGTTCGGCTTCTGCCCGAGCAGGGTGGCCAGGGCGGCCCGCTGGGTGGCGGCGTCCGAACCCGACTCGACGGCCTTGAGTTCCACATCCGGGTACGCCTGCGCCTGCGCCTTCGCATTCGTGATGATCGCGCCGAGCCAGCCGTGGTCGGCGGCCGGGGCGGAGAACCCGATCACGACCTCGGTGCCCGGCGCGGCGTTGCCACCGGCCGCCTCGGACCCGCCGGTCTTGATCTGGGCGTCGTTCGGCTCGGCCTCGTTGCTGGTGCACGCGGTGAGAAGGGTTCCCGCGCCGAGTGCGGCCCCGCCGAGCAACAGGCGGCGCCGCGACAGGTCGCGACTGCTCTGAGTCATCTTTTCTCCCGATATATCGGTATGGATGGAGCGAGAAAAGGGCACACGGGACCCGGCGGCCGGCCGGAACTCAGTTCCTGATGCGGCCGAGAAGCCGGGTGACGGCGTCGAACCGGAACTGCTGAACCAGGACGGCGGCGATGATGATGCCGCCCTTGACCATGTTCTGGGCCTCGGTGGACAGCCCGTTGATGGCGAACAGGTTGGTGATGGTGGCGAAGATGATCACGCCGAGCAGCGAGCCGACGATGGTGCCCCGTCCGCCGCTCAACAGCGTCCCGCCGATGATGGCGGCGGCGATCGCGTCCAGCTCGTACAGGTTGGCCATGGCCGCCTGCGCCGACGTGGCCTGCGAGGTCAACATGATGGCCGCCAGGCCGCAACAGAGCCCGCTCAGCCCGTACAGGAGCATGGTGTGTCTCTTGATGTCGATGCCCGCCAGACGCGCGGCCTCGGCATTGCCACCGACGGCGACCGTGCGCCGGCCGAACGTGGTGCGGTTGAGCAGCACCCATCCGGCCGCGGCGACCACCGCGAGGATGTAGACCAGCAGCGGGATACCGAGGATCTTGGTGCTGGCGATGCCGTTGATCACGGCGCTCTCGGAGATCTGGGTCTGCTTGCCGGAGATCTGCGCGGCCAGGCCGCGGGCCGCCACCAGCATCGCCAGGGTGGCGATGAAAGGCACCAGTTTTCCGTACGCGATGAGCAGCCCGTTGACGAGCCCGACGCCCAGTCCGACCGCCACCGCGGTGAAGATCATGCCGCCGGCGCCGAACGACTGGGTGGCGACGGTGGTGGCCCACACCCCGGCCAGGGCCACGATCGCCCCGACCGACAGATCGATGCCACCGCCGATGATCACGAAGGTCATGCCGACGGTGACCACGCCGATCACCGAGGCCAGTTGCAGAATGGAGAGGACGTTGTTCCAGACCCAGGTGGAGTCGCTGTAAAGCTGCGGCCGGGTGATCGCGCCGATCGCGATCAGCGCCGCCAGCACCCCGAGCAGCACCAGGTTGCGCGTGGTGTTCTCGCTGTTCTCGCCGGCCCATCGGCGTCTGACGTCGCTCTTCACCGCTGTGGCGGTCACGCGGGCGCCCCTTCCATGAGCGATCCCGCCATCACGAGATCGAGGACGGTGTCTTCGTCGAGTTCGCCGGCGGCCGCGGTGCGCACCAGCCGGCCCTCCCGCATCACCAGCACCCGGTCCGCCAGCCCGAGAACCTCCGGAACCTCGCTGGAGACCAGCAGCACGCCCACCCCGTCGGCGGCCAGATCCCGGATCACCCGGTACAGCTCCGCCCGGGCGCCGACGTCCACACCACGGGTCGGTTCGTCGAGGATCAGCAGGCGGGTGCCGCCGAGCAGCCACCGGCCGACGACCACCTTCTGCTGGTTACCACCGGACAGCGTGCGCACCCGGCGGTCGACGTCGGCCGGTCGCAGGTCGAGCGACCTCGTCACCCGGCCGGCGGACTCGCGTTCGCGGCGGGCGCTGGTGAAACCGAACCGGGCCAGCCTGGTGAAGGTGGACAGGGTCACGTTGCGGTAGATCGGCTCGCCGAGCAGCAGCGCCTGGCTCTTGCGCTCCTCGGGGGCCATGCCCAGCCCGGCGCGGACGGCCGCGCCGACACTGCCCGGGGTCAGCCGGCGGCCGTCGACGGTGACCGTGCCCGCATCGGGACGGCGGGCGCCGTAGACGGTTTCGAGGAGTTCCGAACGGCCCGAGCCGACCAGACCGGCGATCCCGACGATCTCCCCGGCGGCGACGGTCAGCGAGACGCCGCTGAACTCGCCTCCGCGGCTCAGGTTCTCCACCCGCAGCAGTTCCTTCTGCCCGGTCTTCTCCGGCGGCCGGGGCGGGAAGACGTACTCGATGGTGCGCCCGGTCATCCGGCTGACCAGCTCGGCGGTCGGGGTCTGCGCGGCCGGCAGCCCGGCGGCGGTGGTGCGGCCGTCCTTGAGGACGGTCACCCGGTCGCCGATGGTCCGGATCTCCTCCAGCCGGTGCGAGATGTAGACGACCGCGATGCCCTGGGCGGTCAGCTCCCGGATGATCCGGAACAGGTTCGCCACCTCGTCGTGGGCCAGGACCGCACTCGGCTCGTCCATGATCAGCAGCCGGGCGTCGTGCGACAGCGCGCGGGCCATGCTGACGATCTGCTTCGCGGCGGCCTGCAGCTTGTGCACCGGGCGGCGCGGCGGGATCTCACCGTGGCCGAGACGTCCGAGGATCTCCCGGGTACGCGCCGCGGCGTGCCCCCGGCGGACGAACCCGGCGCGGCACGGCTCGTGCCCGAGGAACACGTTCTCGGCGACGGTCAGGTCCTCGACCAGGTCCAGCTCCTGGTAGATGGTGGCGATGCCGGCCTTCATCGCGGCCTGCGGGTTCGCGAAGGCGACCGGCTCACCGAGCCACTCGACGACTCCCTCGTCGGGGCGGTGGACGCCGGCCAGCACCTTGATCAGGGTGGATTTACCGGCGCCGTTCTGCCCGAGCAGACAGTGCACCTCCCCGGCCCGCACCTCCAGTTGGACACCGTCGAGTGCGCGTACCCCGGGAAAGGTCTTGACCAGGTCGGTAAGCCGCAGGATGACATCGGCTGTCATGACGCCTGCTCAAAGGCCACGTGGCTGGCCAGCACCGCAGCACCGGTGACTCCAGCACGCGAGCCCAGCTCGGAGAGCACGACCGGCAGGTTCCCGGTGGCCAGTGGCAGGGAGCGGCGGTAGACGGCGCTGCGGATCTCGGCCAGCAGCAGGTGACCGAGGTGGGCCAGCCCGCCGCCGATCACGATCATCGACGGGTTGGCGAAACTGACCAGCGAGGCGAGCACCGAGCCGAGCCGGTGCCCGCCGTCGCGGATCAGCCGGATGCAGGCCACGTCCCCCTCGGCGGCGCCGTCGGCGACGTCCCGGGCGGTGAGCACTCCGTTCGCCGCGAGCCGTTCAGCGAGCGCGGGCGAGGCGCCGGACCGGGCTGCGGCGGTCGCGTCGCGGGCCAGGCCCACACCGCTGAACACCGCCTCCAGACAACCGGTGTTGCCACAGGAACAGACCGGGCCCTGCGGGTCGACCTGAATGTGGCCGATGTCCCCGGCACAACCGTCGGTGCCCCGGTAGACGTCGCCGTGGAGATGGATGCCGCAGCCGATCCCGGTGCCGATCTTGATGAACAGGAAGTCGTCGACGCTGTGCGCCACTCCCCCGTGCCGCTCACCGATCGCCATGATGTTCACGTCGTTGTCCACCACCGCTGGACAACCGTGCTCCCGGGCCATCAGCTCGCGCACCGGAAACCGGTCCCAGCCCGGCATGATCGGCGGCGACACCGGCACGCCGTCGCGGAAACTGACCGGCCCCGGCACCCCGATGCCGATGCCGTCGAGGCGTTCGTAGGCGCCGTCGATACGAGCCTTGGCGAGCAGCTCGTTGACCCGGTGCACGATGTTCTTCGGCCCGGACCGGATGTCGGCGGCCTCGGTGTACGCCGCGACGGGCTCGAGCCGGCCGTTGACGACCTCGACGTCGATGGAGCTGGCGCCCAGGTCGACGGCCGCGAACCGCAGACGCGGCTGCAACTCCACCAGGGTGGACCGCCGGCCCCCGCGAGAGGCGGCCATTCCGGCCTCAGCGACGTACCCGGCGCCGACGAGCCGTTCCACCTCGGCGAGGAGCCGCGGCCGGGTCAGCTCGAGGCGGTCCGCGAGCTCGGCCCGGGAGAGGGGCCCCTCGTCCCGGAGCATCTGCAGAAGTCGCAGGTAGGGCGGGTCGACTGAGATACGCACGCGCAACTCCTCAACGCTGAGTTACCGACCTGTTACGTGCGACACACAGTAGAAGCCATCGATCGACGTGTCCATGTCTTCATATGGATCAGCGTCAACTTTTGCCTAAGTATGCAAAAGATGGCCGCGCATCATTCGGAACGTTGCCTCGCCATCCACTGCCAGATGCGCTCACCGCCGACGCGCGGGTCGTTGCGGCCGACATAGATCCAGGACCAGTGACCGGGGAACCGGTAACCACCCCACTCGACGCGGTCGTAGAGGGACAGCCGCGACCCCGGGATCAGGTCGTGCGCGTGCACGGTGTTCGGCTCGGGCGCCACCGTGTCATCGTCACGAGAGGCCACCAGCCAGGTCGGGGTGCCGATCGCGGCCAGCTCCGCGTCGGTGATCATGCGAGGGCCACCCGGCTGGAACGCCTGAACCACACCGCAGATCGGCACCGACGACGCGAACAACTCCGGGTACACGGTGGTCATCTTGAGGCTCATGTAACCGCCGTTACTGCACCCGACCACGTGGATACGACTGGCGTCGACCCGGTGGCGGCGCACCACCTCGTCGATGACCGCGCGGATCTGCGGGGCGAACCGGTCGCCGTCCTCGAGCCAGAAGGAGGTGCTCTGCGGGGCCACGACGTACGCGCCGCCGAACGCCCGCTGCCCCTCGGCGGTCACGAACCCGAGGGCGCCCCGGTTGGCCCGCAGTTGCGTCTCGTTGTCGTAGTACTCCGGCAACGATGCACCCTCTCCCCCACCGTGCAGCCACACCACCAACGGGCGGGGGCGGGCGCTTCGTGCGGGCTCGTACAGCCGGTACTTCAAGCCGCCCCTGGAGGTGTGGTAGCCGAAAGCGTCCACTTCGGGATCGACCAGGTCACCCTGCACGAAGTCGTCGACAGTGACCGTCCGGCCGCCGCGCAGCCGCAGCGGCGCCAGCTGCGTGATCGTGTACTCCAGCACCAGCCGGACGTTGCGCCCGCGCAGCGCGGCCCACCCCAGCGTGGCCCCACCCGCCTGACCCTCGGCATGGCTGAGTTCCAGCACGACGTCCCCGTGCCGGTCCAGCCGCGCGGCCGTCACGACCCGGTCCATGTCGTACGTCCCGAGCACCACATCGTCGGCAGCCAGCGGACTCGTGGCCGTGGCGTGCACGGCGAAGGTCCCGCTGGTGAGCGTCGC
Source organism: Actinoplanes sp. NBRC 101535 (assembly GCF_030269225.1). Taxonomy (NCBI): domain Bacteria; kingdom Bacillati; phylum Actinomycetota; class Actinomycetes; order Micromonosporales; family Micromonosporaceae; genus Actinoplanes; species Actinoplanes sp. NBRC 101535. The sequence goes on from NZ_BSSY01000004.1 coordinate 322,895, forward strand.
CGGATCGATCCGCCCGAGCTTCGCGGTCGCCAACGTGACCGCGACGACCTGCTCCCCACCGTCGAGCGTCCGCGCCTCGAGCCGGAACCGGACGCTCGCCCGGCCGGCCCGCGCCGCCCGGGGAAGGGCAAAACCGGCGGCGACTCCCGCACCGGCAACCAGAACACCACGACGACTGACAGACATGCCCACCTCGTTTCGGAAACATTACACAGCTGTTTCATTGAAACTGGTCTATCACGATCGGGTGGCCCCCGGGGACCGCTACCCTCGACGCGATCCGCACAGGAAGCAACGAGGTCGACCACGCATCGACCGTCATGACGACCTGAGCCACCTCACCGGACGCCGACATCCGCCGACCCGCCGACGAGGGCCCGCGCCCCTCCCCGGCGCGGGCCGTGCACACACCACGGATCCTGGCCCGCCCTCGGCGTCAGGCGCCCCGGGTACCGCCGCGGTCCACGACGTATCGGGATAGGCTGGGACCGGTGACCAGTGATGCCGGGGTTCGAACGTTCACACTGGATACCAGGGTCGGCGGGGCCTCCGGGCTACCCCTGTCGCTACGCAGGTGGCAGACGTTTCTGGGGGAACGGTCCGCCACACCCGCCTACGATCGGGCGACGATGGCCGACCTACGGGTGCGATTTCAGCAGACGCGGGTCGGTGACGCTCTGATCCACACCCATCAAGGCTTTTCTCCGGTACGGGCGGGAAAGCCGGCCGGCGTCGAAGGGGCGGTGTCGCTGATCCTGGTGCGGCGCGGGTCGGCGACCCTGGAGGCGCCGCGTGACACGCACGCCATCGGCGCCGGGAGTTTTCTGATCCGGCGGCTCGACCGGCCGGTCGCGTTCACCAACGGGCCCGGCACGGCGGGTATGTCACTCACCCTGCCGGGTGCCGCACTCGGGTCGCTGCTCGGCGACCGGATCGTACGCGGCGAGTCCGGCTCGGCCGAGATGCGGCTGCTGATCGCGTACGCCGACCTGCTGCGCCGCACCGGGCCGGAACTAGCCGCCGGGATGCGGTCGGCCCGCGACGCCCTGGTCGAACTCACCGTGGGTGTGCTGCGGAGTGCGGCCGGCAGTGAGAATACGCTGACTGCCCCGGCACTGGCCGACGCCGCGCGGCGCCTCGCCGACGACCGGCTCGCCGACCGCGATCTCGGGCCGGCCACGCTGGCCGCGGACCTGCACGTGTCCACGCGGACGCTACACCGGGCGTTCGCCGCCGAGGGTGAGCCGGTGATGGCGTACATCCGGCGACAGCGGCTCGTCCGCGCCGGCCAGGACCTCGCCGACCCGGACGGAAGGCTGACCGTCGCCGAGATCGCCGCGCGCTGGCAGTTCAGCGACAGTGGACACCTGAGCAGGGCCTTCAAACAGCGATACGGGTGTACGCCGACCGACTACGCCCGCCGGGGTCCCACAGGACGTCCGGCCCCGGGGCTGTCACCGATGTCCTGACGGAATGGCGCGCATATTCAAGCTGTATCGAAAACAGTTTGCTATCCATTTTTCGCTGATTGGCAGGGTGCTTTTCCGGGCATTGTCGGTGGCGTAGCTGAATCCCCTGGCGATTGGTGGAGTGCTTTATGCGTACTCGAAAGATTGCTCTTCTCGGTGTCATGACCGCCGGTGTGCTGCTTTCCCAGCAGGCTTGCGGGAATGCCACGGCCGCCGAACCTGCGGCTGCCCCCGCGGCCTCGAAGGCGGCGGTCCCCTCGCCCTCGGAGGCCGCGGACACGACGACTTCCCCGGCGGCGGAGAAAACCGGCGGCGAGGTTCCGGACTGCGAGACCGGTGCCCTGGCGGCGACGATCACGCTGCAACCGGACGGCGACGGTGACACCCGGATGGGGCTGGTCACGCTGACCAACGAGTCCGGTACCGAGTGCGGGATCGATGGCTGGGCGACGGTCTCCCTGACGAACCCGGCGAACGAGGTCGTGGACGTGCCGGCCGAGAACGTCGACCAGCCCGGCGCCTCCGTGGCGGCTGTCCTGAAGTCGGGGAACAGCGCCTACCAGGGCATCAAGTGGACGATCTGCGAGAAGGGTGACGCCGGCTGCGGCGCAGGTAACGGTCTGAGCGTGAGTCTCGGAGGCGGTACCGGCAAGCCGGCCGAACTGGAGGGCTTCCCCGCGCCGGAGAAGAACGGCATCACCATGGCGTCGCTGAAGATCGGCACGATCCAGCCGAGCCGGCAGGGTGTCGTCGCCTGGTGAGCACGCTCCTCCGGGAGCGTGGGGTCGGAATGAAGACGGTGTCAGCGGGGCGGGATGACCAGTTGCTGGGTGGCGTCGCTGTTCGGGTGGTCGGCCGGGGCATCCCAGAACGGGTCGTCGATGTCGGCGGAGACCTGGGCTCGGGCGGCCAGGGCCTGACGGTGGTCCCGGCGCCGGGCCAGGACCGTCCGGAGCCGGCGGGCCGGGCTCTGCAGCAGCAGTGCCATCAGGGTCAGCGCACCTAGGATCGCGCCGGCCCGGAGGAGTACCCGGCCGGTGATGTTCAGGGCGCTCTCGGTGGCGACCGGGTCGGCGTTCGCCCCGACGCCTTCGGGTAGCGGGGTGTTGATCGCGGCGACCGGATCGATCAGGCCGTCCGTGGCGGTGGCCCGCAGTTGCCGGGTCACCTCGACGGCTGGTAGAGCCGGATGCGCCGAGCGGAGCAGGGCGGCCGCGCCGGCGACGAACGCGGCTGCCCGGCCTGGACCGCTTCCCGTTCCGCCGATGCTCGTCACGGCGACGCCCGGCCCGGAAACGTCCACGCCGACTGCCGGCACGTCCACCGGGCCGCCGGCCTGTCCGCCGCCGGGTTCCCCGCCGCCGGACGGATCAGCGGCGGGCCGGCGGGTCTCGTCGACGGCCGTGGTGCGCAGCAGGCCCTCGGTGGGTTCGGCGCCGGCCGTCGCGGGCAGCACGACCACCACGTCGCGAGTGATCGCCTCGCGGATCGCGGCGCGGACCTCGGGGCCGGTCGCGTCGACACCGTCGGCGACCAGGATGACCTGGGCTCCGGTGCCCGCCGCGACCGTGATCGCCGACGCGGCCAGGGTGGTGGACGGTGTGCCGCTGCCGATGCGGACCGGCACGATACGGGCTTTCGGCGCCAGCCCGAACTGTTCTCCCCCGGCGCCGTCGTCACCGGCGACGATCCCGGCCAGGGCTGTTCCAGTGCCCGCACAGGTGGTGTCGCCGCGGCCGGTGCCCGCGGCCAGGTCTGCACCGGGGGTGACCCTCCCCGCCAGGGCGGCGGCGGTGCCGTCCACCCCGGAACCGACCACCGCCACGTCGACGCCCGTGCCGTCGGCGGTGGCCCAGACCCGCTGCGGTGCCAGCATTTCCTGCCCCCAAGCCCCGTCGGCCGTGCTGTCATCGTGGTCGCAGGCGGGGGCGGCGGCCCTCACCGCCGGCAACGGCCCGTATTGCAGCTCGGTGCCGACGGCGTCGAACGGCAGCACGAGCCGCCATCCCTCGGTCAGCCGGCTCGCGTCGCTCAGGGTGCCGCCGTCGGGCTGGGGCCGGCCGGCGTTGAGGTCGAGGATCTCTCCGGCCCGGCCGGCGTCGCCGAGGAACCGGGCGGCGATCTCCCACAGGTTCTCCGGCGCTCCCCCGTGGCTCGCCGTGACGGTGTAGTAGTACTGGTTCGCCGCGGCGGCGGGTGCCCCGAGCCCGGCGGACACGGCGGCGCCCAGCATGACGGCCAGTACTGCCCGGGTCGTCGTGCGCACGGTCACCACTCCGATTTCTGGACGAGGGCCCATTCGTGGTCGCCGCCGGCATTGCAGGCGGCCAGTTGCAGCGGCGCGTCGAGGCCTTGGGTGGCCGTGCCGGCACCGGGGACGTCCAGGCACAGGTCGGAGACGATGTTGCGCAGCCAGTAGTACTCGAAGCCACCGGTCACGGTGGTCGGTTCGAGGCGGAAGGTCTGGTTGTCGCCGCCGGTGCAGGTGGCGGTGGTGAGCCGGGCGCCGGCCGACGCCGCACCCGTGCCGGGCGGGTCCATGCACAGGTTGTCGGTGGTGTTACGCAGTCGGTAGTGCTGGTAGCCCGCAGCGTCCTTTCCGGCCGGTACGAACACCCACTCCTGGTTCTCCTTGATGGTCTTGCCGCAGGTGAACTGCTGAACCGGGGTACCGGCCGGGTTGGTGCCGAAGCTCTTCAGGTCCGCGCAGAGTCCGCTGGCCAGGTTGAGCAGGAAGTAGGGGCCGTAGCTGCCGTCGGCGCCCCGGTCGGCGGCCTTGACCACCGGCTGGTTACGGCCGGTCTGCACAGGTGACGGCGACAGCGACGGAACCGGTGCTGCTGACGGCGGCTGCCCGGCGAGAGGCGTCTCGGACGCCGGTACGGAGGCGGCCACCGGTGGTGGCGCCCCACCCAGCCGCGTGTCGGTGGCGTACGTGGTCTCGGCCTCGGTGACCAACTCGGCCAGCGGGGACACCGCCCGGGCGTCGCCGCGGGTGAATGCGGCCAGTGCCGGGCCGTACTGTCCGCCGGACTCCCGCACCAGCTTGCACATGGTGCGGGCCAGTGCGGGAATGGCCGCCGACGGCTGCCACGGCGTCTGCTTCTTCTTCGCCTTCGCGTAGCCGGTCCACATCACCGGGCGGAACTGGGCGATGCCCTGTTCGCCGGTCGGGCCGAGCAGGTCGGGGTCGAAGCCGGACATGGCCATCAGCTGTGCGGCGATCCGGGCCGGTGGCATCTCGTCGCACCGTTCACCGGCAGCGGCGATCAGGGTCACGTACTGATCGGGTACCGGCGGGACCACGCCCGCGCCCACGGCCACCGGGGTGGGCGCGGCGCCGCCGAAGGCGGGTTGCAGCGCGTACCAGGTGGCGTACCGTTCGACGGTGCCGACGTAGTCCGCGGCGTCGACGGGGATGCCGCCGACCGCGACCACCTGGTCCATGCCACGGCGGTGCGCGGCAAGGGCGATCCGCCACGGATCCTCGTCCAGTCCCAGCGCCCGGGCCTGCCCGGTCAGCCGGCACACGGTGACCGCGAGGGCGGTGACGGCGGCCGCCCGGTCGGTGGGGTCGGCGTCCGCCGACGGTGCCGCGGCGCGCCACTGTTCGGCGGTGAGCGCGGCGACGCCCGTGGCGCCGCCGTCGCGCATCTCCGGGACAGGTTCGGCACCGAACCCGGACGCGACCATGACCTGTCCGGCGAGCCGGGCAGGGGTCAGTGCCGGGCAGGAGGCGGCAGCGCGTACCAGAATGCGCATGTCCCCGGCGCTGACCTGGCTGCCCGCCAGCGGCTCGGTGGCGGCGGCCGCCTGCCGGGCGGCGAAGCCACCGGCCCCGAGCAGCCCGGCCAGGCCGAACACCAGGCCCAGCACTACCGGCCGGCGCAACCTCGGCATCCGGACCATCAGAGGGTTCTCACTTTCTCCGGACTCTCAGGATTCGCTGGGATGGTCACCGGGGTCGCCCCACTGCAGGGTGGCGACGACGGCGTCGAACATCAGGACGACCGCCTGCACCGCGTCGGCCTCGACGTCGCCGTCCGTCAGCACGGTGTAGGTCAGCACACCCCACACGCCGGGATGGCCGGGCGCGCAGACGTAGTAGTTGACCCGGATCGATGGCGCCTTTCGTTTGATCGTGTCGCTGGCGATGACCGTCTGGACCCGGGCGGCCGGGCAGCCACCGATGTCGAGGATCTCCCCACCGGGGCCGGCGTCGGCGACGATCGCGGCCAGTAATGCCCGCGGGTCCTGCGGTTCGTCGTCCTCGACGATCGACAGGACCAGGGTGCCGGGCAGGCGCATGCCGTACATCTCCTGGACGGGCACCACCACCGATCGGGCGCCCTGCTGTTCGGCCTGGCCGGCCGCCTCGGTGAGCTGCCGGTGCAGCATCCGCCGCCACGGTCCGGCCTTGTCCCGTGGCAGGTCGTCGGGCAGGACGGTACGGACGACGCCGGTGATGACACGTTCGCGGAGCCGGCTCGTGTCGGGGGTGGTAGGGATGCGTACCCATCCGGTGGGGGTGATCAGGTTGAAGTCGATCACGGCTGGTCCTCCGCGGGCAGCGGCAACCGAACCGGCCCGGCGGCGAGCGAGGCGTCGATCATGGTCATCGCCGTGGTCAACCCGGCTCCGATCACCGGCATCTGGTCCAGGGCGGTGACCTTCGTACTGATCAGGACGTCGGCGCCGAAGGACTCCAGGCGCAGGGCCGCCTCGACCCGGGCGTGCAGGCCTTCATCGGCGTTGTCGACCAGTGCGAACACCTGAACGCCGTCGCCGTGGTCGGTACTGACGTACTCGATCACCGGTTCCCGGACGTCGTCCGGGCGGCCCTCCGCGCCGACGGTGGCCATCAGGTAGGCGGAATCGCCGGGCAGCGGCACCCGGAACTCGACCAGCAGCAGTACCGGCAGCCAGCGGGCCTCACCGTTGAGGAAGCCCGCGCCCCAGAGCAGCCGGGCGTGCCCGGGCAGCGTGGCGGCGCGTTCCAGCAGCGCCCGCGTCACCTGGTCACCCATCGAGCCGACGGCGAACGGGAAATCCCCGGCGGTCCAGGCCTCGCGGGCCGCAGCCACCTTGGCACCGACCCACTCGTCGAGCCGGGCGGTGACCGCCGCGATCCAGGCCGCCCGGTCTGCCGGGCCGCTGTCCGGGTCCGGCACCCAGTCCCACCACCAGGTGGTCGCGACAGCATCGGCCGGGGCCGTCATTCCCAGCCCGCAACGGCCGGGTCCTCGGCGACCATCAGGCCGCCGATCACCATGCCGCCGATGAAGTTGAAGGATTGGTTGGTGACGTTCCATCCGGCCCAGAGGAACTGGCCGGTGGTGCCGCTGACGGTGAAGCCGAGCAGGTTGAACTTGTCCAGCATGCCGAGGTGGCCGAGGGTGTTGCCCCCGGAGTAGGACGCCCACCAGGTGAAAAAGGTCGCCTTGGGCCCGCCCGTGAACAGGTTGCTGAAGTTGGTGAAGAAGCCCGGCTTGGTGACGATGTTGCCGCCGGCGCCCGCACCGAGGAACTTGGGTCCGCCCATCAGGAACACGTTCGCGCCCTGCAGGCCACCGCCGGGCAGGCCCTTCGGCATCAACTTCCCGATGATCCCGGCGAACTTGCCGGCCAGCGTGCCGAGACCTGCGAAGACCAGGCCGAGCGCGCCCAGGACCAGGCTGGCGACGCTGCCATCGCCACCGTGGTAGAGCACCGAGTCGCTGACCAGGGTGACGATTCCGGCCATCAGGCCCGCGATGGCCAGCCAGCCGGCGCCGGGAATGAAGAAGGCGAGGATGGTCAGGGCCAGCGCGATCCAGCCGAAGATCTTGCTGAGCAGGGCGAACAGACGCATGAGAGTCCAGTGGACCTTGTCGGTGAGCCCGTCGTCGTACCGCTTGAAGTCCACCGCCGCGCCGAAGGCCTCACCGGCCCGGTCCAACGCGTCCAGGGCCGTCGTCAGTTTGGTCTGCGCGGCGGTGATGTCGGCGTTCGCCGCCTCCAGTGCCCGCTTCTTGGCATCGGCCTTGTCCTGCTCCTCCGGCGGGATCGTGCCGTCCGGGCCGGGCTGGGCGTCCGGCATCGCGTTCGCCTTGGTCAGGTTGCTCTGCCCGTCGGCCTCCGCGGTCTCGGCCTTGCCGACCTCGTCGATCGCGTGGGCGAGCTCGGGTTCGTACTTGTCGATCTCGCTGCTGACGTCGTGGTACCGGCGTGACGCCGCGGTGAGCTTGCCCAGGATCTCCTCGGCGTCACCGCGCAGCGGCTCGACGTACTGCCCCTGCAGGGTCTCCGACCCGGCGTCGACGATCCTCTGGAGCTTCGTCACGGCGTCGTCGATGGTGACCGCGATGTGCTGATAACGCTGCTGCGCGTCGGCGATCCGGCCGAGGTCGGCCTTGCGCAGGGTGTCGAGGCGGCCGTCGCTCACTGGGACTCCATGCTGTTCGCCAGGTCGGTCTCCGCCTCGGCCCAGGCCTTGTCGACCTCGGCGACCTTGTCGGCGTATCCGCCCATGTCCTCTTCCAGGTTGTAGCGGTTGTGGGTCCAGTTGTCGGCGAAGACGCTCATCGACTGATTCGCGTTCGCCTGACCCCACTCGTCGCGGAACTCCTCCTCCAGACCCAGCGCACCCTGGAACTGGGCGACCAGGGCCTTGAGCGTGCTGGACAGGTCGGCCAGGTCCTTGACCACCAGGTCGGCCATCGCGCTCACCACTTCCTCTCGCCGGGCGATCCGCCCGGATCCGCGTGCAGCAGGGGAATCTGGACCGCCTGCAGGTCACCGCTGCCCAGGTGGACCCGGGCGGCGCCGGGCACCACCCGATCGGCGATCGCGGACCGGGGCAGGCGCACCCCGACCAGATCGCCGGCGCTCATCGTGGGCGGCGACAGCAGCGCGCCCCGCCGGTTCTTCTTGACCTCGATCTGCCAGCCGGAGAAACCCATCGCCACCGAGGCGACATCCCCGGCCAGCACGACCGCACGCCGGTTGCCCGCGGCCCCACGGATCAGCCGCCGCAGGTAGTCGCGGGCCGCGATGTCGCGCCACACCTCGGCGTCGTCGATCAGCAGCGCGACCGGCCCCTCCCCGGGATCGACCAGCGCGGCGAACTCCGCCTCGGCCGGTGCGTCACCGGTGAGGATCCCGCGCACACCGGTACGCCCGGCCAGCTCCCGCAACGGTGACCGCATCGGGGCGCCGATCACCAGCTCGGTGCCGCCGCGCAGCAGCGACTCCGCCATCACCCCGAGCGCGGTACTGCGCCCGGACTGCGCGGGCCCGGCGATCAGGAAGGTCGGCGGCCCGCCGCCCAGATCGACGCCGACCGGCTCCAGTTCGTCGCCGCCGACACCGAGCAGTGCCCACAGCGTCACCGGCCGCTCGACCTGCTCCCAGACCTGCTCGAAGTCCATCTTGCTGGGCATCAACGCGATCCGGGCGGGCCTCCTCGTCTTGGGCACCCCGGCCTCCCGCCCGGTCAACGCCGTGGCCAGCTCGTGCATGGCGGCGACCTGGGCCGGGCCGGCCGGATCGCCGGTGATCAGGGCGACCTGCGTCTCGACACCGCTGGGCGCCCGATAGGCACGCCCCGGCGCCATGCTCTCCGGGATCTTGCGCGGATTCAAACCCGCGAGCGCCGCATCGGTACGGTCGGAGAGCCGCAACACCAGCTTCTCCTCGCACAGCGAGCTGATCCGGCCACTGAGCAGGGCGTGGTCGCCGGCGATCACGACGTGGACCCCGGCGCTGGCGCCCTCCCGCAGCAGGGTGTGGATCAGGTCGGTCAGCGCGCCGCCGTCGTGTTCGCTGAGCGAACCCATGAAGCCTTCCCACCGGTCGACCAGCAGCAGGATGTGCGGCAGCCGCTCGGCGGTCGGCACCGTGCCGCGTTGCTCGGTGACGTCGGCGAACCCGCCCTCGCCGAGCAGCTGCTGGCGGCGCTGCACCTCGGCGTGCAGCCGGTTCAGCAACCGGCTCGCCCGGTCCACCTCGGAACGTTGGGCGACCGCCCCGCAGTGCGGGAAACGGGTCAGCGGCAACAGGGCTCCGTTGCCGCAGTCCAGGCCGTACAGGTGCAGGTCGGCGACGCTCGCCGCACTGGCCGCGGCCGCCGCTATGGTCCGCAGCGCCTGCGACCGCCCGGACCGGGGCGCACCCGCGATGTGCAGGTGCCCGAAGGTGGACAGGTCGATGGTCAACGGCAACTGCTGTTGGGTACGCGGCAGATCCTGCACACCCCACACGAACGACGGTTCGCCCCGGGAGTCCCGGGCTGGTTCCCGGTTCAGATCGAGCACGTGCACCGCCGACAGCGGGGGCAGCCAGGGCCGCCGCTGCGCCGGGACACCGAGCATGTCGTTGGTGGTACGGATCGCGGCGACCAGTACCGACAGATCGGTCGCCTCGTCCACCTCGACCTTGCCCCGTGGCCGTTGCGGCGCCGGACGGCCCAGATCGAGCCAGCTCACCTGACGCAGGAACGGCGCCGCCACCGTGACGGTGGCCCGTTCCTGCGGCCGGCGCCCGCCGACCCGGCCGGTCTGGAACGGGATCAGCGAACTGTGGCCCAGCCGCGCGTACCCCCGGCCCGGGTTCGCCGCCGAGATGCTCGCCGCCTCCCGGGCGTCGATGACATCGGTGCTCTCGGCCGGGTCGGTGACCCGCAACGCGATCCGCAGGTTGGTGTTGGCCCGGATCTCGGCGGAGACCACCCCGGAGGGCCGCTGAGTGGCCAGAATCAGGTGGATGCCCAGCGACCGCCCCCGCTGGGCGATGTTGACCAGGCCGGTGACGAAGTCGGGAAGCTCACGGGCCATCGAGGCGAACTCGTCGATGACGATCAGAAGCCGCGGGATCGTCTCGGGCACCGGCCGCCGAGTGGCGTAGTCGACGTAGTCCTCGAGATCCTTGGCACCGACCGCGGCCAGCACGTGCTCGCGGTGGGTCAGCTCCGCGGCCAGCGAGGTGAGCGCCCGCTCGACGAGATGCGTGTCGAGGTCGGTCACCATGCCGACGGTGTGCGGCAGGTCGACACAGTCCTTGAAAGCCGCGCCGCCCTTGTAGTCGACCAGCACGAAGTTCATCGCGTCCGGACGGTTGGCGACGGCCAGAGAGGCGACCACCGTCTGCAGGAACTCCGACTTGCCGGAGCCGGTGGTGCCGGCCACCAGGCCGTGCGGCCCGTGCTGCACCAGGTCGAGGGCGAACGGGCCGTCCAGGCTGTACCCGATCGGGGCGCGGGTGCCGCGCGGTGAGGCCGCCCACCGTGCACTGAGCGCGGCCGGTGTCGGGTCTTGCAGGCCGAGCACCTCGAGCAGCCGGGCCGACGGCGGCAACGCGGCCTCGCCCTGGGTGTCGCTGACGTCGCGGACCGGGGCGAGCCGGCGGGCCACGGTGGTGTACCAGTCGTCGACCACCTCGTCGACCCGGACGTCGTCGACCTGGGCGGTGCGCTGCCGGCGCAGGGTGGTCCGCAGCCCGTCACCGCCGGCGAGCACCGTGGAGCACTCCTCGGGCAGGGTCCGCTCGTCGGCGTCGACGCAGATGAAGTAGACACCGACAGACGGGCCGGCAAGCAGGATGGACACCACCCCGGGCAGGGCCCGCAGCCGCCGGGCGCCGTCGAGCACCACCACCACGTCCGGGTCGCTGCTGACGTGGTGCCGGCCGGCGTCGAGGCGGGCCTGGCGGCGGCCGTCTATCAGCTCGATCAGCTCGGCGACGCGGCGGGCGATCGTCTCGGCGTCGGTACCCAGCAGGGTGAGAGTCTGCTGGCCGAGCCCGGGCCGGGTGTGCGGCAGCCAGACCGCCCACTCCCACAGCGGCCCGCCCGACGGGTCGGTCAGGATGTAAAGCTGCAGGTCACGGGGGCTCTGCATGACCGCCAGCTGACCGGCCAACCACCGGGCCAGCCGGCGCGGCCAGTCGTCGCGGCCGGCCACCCCCACCACACCGGACTCCACCAGCGAGAGGGTGACCGGCACGTCCTGCAGCCACCGCGGCTCGGCCGGGCGGTCGTCACCGGCCCGATCGACCTTGATCGCACTGGGCAGATCCGCGGTCCCGGCACGGACCACCAGATGGTCCGGGTCCGTGCGTCGGCGTTCCCAGAGGCGGGCGTACGGACCGGTCGCCATGATCTGCATCTCGGCCGGGTCCGGGGTAGCCACCCGCCGGTCGTGGCGCTCCAGGACCAGGGTCTCCTCGATGTCCGCCTCGATCGCGGCCACCCGGCGGTGGTGCTCGTCGAGCTGACTGCGGTGACTGCGCCCGCCCTGGCGACGGTTGTTGTACCAGTTGCCCAGCACCATCAGCGGCGACATGGCCGCGAACATCAGGTAGACCGGGTTGCCCAGCACCGTGGCCATCACCGCACCGAACACCGCCGGCAGCGCCGCCGCCAGCCACGGCAGGGCGTTCGGATTCGGGGGCTTCGGCGCCGCCGGGATCTTGAACTTGTCCCGGCGTACCGGCGGCAGCAGCCGCGGCGGACGGTTGTAATCCAGGTACTCGCTCTCCTCCGACGGCGCGATGTCCGCGTCGGGGCAGAGAACCGGGTGTGCTTCCAGGACCGTACCGCCGACCGCCAGCTGGGCGGTCTCACGCCAGGCGGTCTCACCCGCGGCCAACGCGGCCCGGTCGAGCAGCAGACCGACGGCGTCCGGGCGGACGAAACACTGCGCGCCGAAGGTGACCCGGACGGTCCCGGCCACCGGCGCCACATCACCGGAGAGGCGCACGGCACAGACGCCGGACGACCCGATCCGGTGTTCGCCCGGGCCCAGCGACCAGATCCGGCCGGCGTCGGCGCCGGCCACCGCACGGACGGTGACCAGCCCGCCGACAGCGAACGGCGCCGGGCCCGGCCCGCCGAACCAGAGCACCGAGCCGTCCCGCAGACCGCTGGCGGACAGCGGCGCATCGAGGTTCAGCGGCCGGTCGCCGAGGTGGACCGGACCGGCGGGCAGAGCGGCGCCGTGCACGGGGTCGAGGTTGTCCAGCAGGTTCTTGACGATGTCCCGCACCGGGGTGACCGGTTCGGCGTCCACGACCACGTCGGCCGACCACGCGGGCGGGGACGCCAGGGTGATCAGCATGCGCACGGTGCTTCCCCGTTTACTGGTTGAGCGAGCCGGCGAGCTGCGTGTCCATGTCCTGCATGGCCGCCACGGCCTGGTCGAGCCACTCGGAGAGCAGAGTCAGGTTCTCCATCAGCTCGTTGGCCGCGCCGACGAACTCGGTGTGGACCTCACCGAAACGGCCGGACGCCTGGTCGGTGACGAACCCGGAGGCGGTCAGGTCGTCGACGATCGACTTGCACTCGGTGAGCCGGGCGTCGACCTCGTTCTTGTTGTTCCGCATCCGGGTCGCGCTGTCCGACATCTCCTGGTAGGTGATGTTCAGATTCGCCATGGGGGTCGTCCCTTCGGGGGTTTGCGAGCCGCACCGTACGCCGACCACCTCGATCGGCAACGCCGTACAAATTAGGAACCATGAGCGTGGATAGTCCAGATCGGACGTAGTCCGCCTGGGCCCAGGGGCCCACGCCCGTCGTTGACACCCGAGACCACGGCACCCACGATTTCGGACAGCCCGGACGGCGGGCGACAGCGGTGAAGGAGCCGACGATGAACGGGCGGGGACCAGCCGCGCAGGACAGCCATGAGCCCCGGGCGTACGAGCGGGCCGGCGCCTGGACCGTCGACCGGGCGGTCCGGGCGCTGGCGACCGGCTGCCGTCAGCAGGGCCGGCCGGCACCCGGCATCGGCACTGTCGAGCTGGGCCCGGCGACGATCACGCTGAGGCTGACCGGACCCGACCTCGCGCCCCCGCCGGGCTGGTTCGCCGAACCGCCAGGCCGCATTTGGAGCACCGAACTGAACCGGCTGGACCGGGCCCCGGTGGACGACCGGCTGCCCCATCCCTGCCCGGCGCTGGTCTCCCTCGGTACGGTCGGCGACGCGCGGCTGCTGCTCAACCTCGCCGCGGCCCCCGGCGTGATCGGTCTGGAGGGCGATCTCGGGCTGGCCGGCAGCCTGATCCGGTCGTGGGCACGGCGGCTCACCGCCGCACCGTGGTCAGGTGGGCTGCGGGTGGTCCGGGTGGGTTTCGAGCCCGATCCCGGCTTCACCGGCTTGGACGTCGGCCGGCTCGCCGAGGCGGGACCGCTGCTGACCGGTATGGACGCCGGTGTCCTGCTGTTCGCGGTTCCACCCCAGCGACGCGACCGCTACCAGGTCGACCTGCTGCTGGCAGAGCGGGTACGCCGCTGGTCGGTGGTGACCGCCGGACCCGCCGACCCGGTCTGGCGCTTCGTCGTCGGGATGGACGGGTCGGTGGACACCGGGCTACTGGCGCAGCCGGTACGCCTGCGCGCCGCCTGACCGTCATCGCGGGCGTCACCGCACGTACCGGTCCGTCTGGAGCGAATGTGAAGGACCCGGACACCACCGGTGGCGACACTGACCGCCATGTCGAGTGAGTCCGTCGTACCGGACCGGGGTGCTGGGTGGCTGCGCATCGCCGTATCCAGCCCGGAGATCCTGGCCCACATCCGGCACGAGTTCGCCGTCAAGGGCCTGAACGTGCGCATCGACGGCCTCCCCACCGTCGAGGTGCTGATCACCCCTGTCACCGGCACCCCGGTGGCCGGGACCGCGATCGCCGCCGCGATCAAGGGGATGGCCGGTCCACACGCCCGCCGCCGGGGTCCGGCCACGGCCCGCTACCGGCTGAACGTGCTGCCCAAGGCCCGGACCGCAGCGGCGCAGGACACCGCGCCCCGGGCCTCGGCCACCGACGCCACCGCGGTGTTGTCCCCGCGTGAGGCGCAGGTGCTGGAGTCGATCGGTCGTGGGCTGGACAATACCGCCATCGCCACCCACCTGCGGATCCAGCGGAAGACCGTGAAGAACCACGTGAACCGGATCTTCGCCAAGCTCGGCGCCCGCAACCGGGTCGAGGCCGTCCTGATCTGGCAACAGGGCCGCACCTGACCGCGGCTCAGGTCTCGCAGCCGGCCAGGAACAACCGCACCTCGTTGGCCTCACCGACGTCGAGGTCCTCGAACCGGGCCAGCGCCCGGCGGGCCAGCACCGACGCGGAAACCGGCTCCCCCACCGCCAACCGGGCCAGTCCGAACAGGGCGCGAGCCTCGTGGAAACGGTCGCCGGCCCCCTGACTGATCCGGGCGGCCTCCCGGTACGACCGCTCGGCCTCCCCGGCCTGGCCCAGACCGGAATGGGCCAGGGCCAGCCCGAGGTGCAACCGGGTCACCAGCATCGGGCTACCGGCCCGCCGGGCGTACGCCATCCCGGTGCCGCCGTGGCGCAGTGCCTCCGCCCATCGCCCGGTGTCGGCGTGCAGCTGGCAGAGCAGGGCGAGTGCCCGAGCCTGAGACTGGTCGTCCCCGCCGGCCCGCGCCAGCTCCCCCGCCTCGGTGGCCCGGACCAAGGCGTCGTCGTACCGGCCGGCCCGGCGCAGCGTGCCGCCCATCAGCAGGAGCACGGTGATCCGGTTGCGCCGGTCGCCCGGCTCGGTCAGCAGGTCCAGCGCCGCCTGCATCTGCGGGATCGCGACACCGGACTGGCCCAGCCGGCAGTACGCGGTGGCCCGGAACCCGAGCAGGACGGCCCGAGCGGCCCGGTCCCCGTCGGCCTCGGCCGCACGCAGCGCCACACGCAGCAGGTCCAGCCACTCCAGCGGGCGGCCCACCGCGATGAACTGCCCGGTCATCAGCCCGGCCAGCCGCCACGCGGCGGCATGCAGGGCGGCCTGCTCGGCGGCGGTGATCAGCGCGGTCAGATTGCGCCACTCGGCGGCACACCAGTCGCGGAGATCGCGTTCGTCTCCGCGCGTCAGCATGGCCCGGTACCAGTCCAAGACCCGCGACAGTGCCGCCCGCCGCTCCGGCTCCGGCAGTTCGGCGGCCAGCTCCCCCGCGTACGCCCGGGTCAGCTCGTCGGCGCCGAACCATTGGTCACGCCGCTCCAGCAGGCACAACTCGATCAGTCGGTCCAGCAGCACACCACCCTCCTCCGGCCCGGTGCCGAAGAGCGCGGCGGCGGCACCGGCGGTCAGCGCGGGACCGGGAAAGACACCGAGCAGCCGGAACGCGCGGCCCGCCGCGTCGTCGAGCACCACGACCGTCCCGGCCAGCGACCGGCGGACCGACAGCAGCGGCTCCCCGGCCACCTGCAGCGTGTCCAACCGGCCCGGCCCCTCCGCCACCGCTGCGCCAAGCTCCCCCTCCGGCGCCGAGGACACCCGCTCCACCGCGATCATCAGGGCCATCGGCGAGTAGCCGCACAATACCGAGAGCCGCCGGGCCGCCTCCGGATCGGTGCGCACCCGGTACGCACCCAACGCCACGGTCAGCAACTCCACCGCGTCCCGCTCGGCCAACGGACCCAGCGTGATACGCCGGGCCGCATGGTGCACGGCCAGGCTGGACAGCCGGCCACGGCTGGTCACCACGGTGAAGCAGGAGTCCCCGCCGGGCAGCAGATCCTCGACCTGGGCGGCGCACGCGGCATCGTCGAGCACCAAGAGAAGCCGACGGCCGACAGTCATGCTGCGCCACAACGCGACCCGGCCGGTCCGGGAAGCCGGAATCCGCGGGGCACCCACCGAGGTCAGCAGGTGCCGCAGCGCGGCATCCGGGGTGAGCGCTGCCCGGTCCGGGTCGAAACCCCGCAGGTCGAGATAGAGCTGACCGTCCGGATAGCTGTCCCGCACCAGCTGCGCGGCCCGGACCGCGAGGGCGGTCTTGCCGATCCCGCCGACACCGGCGACCAGCACGGTACGGCACCGCGACGTCACGTCCCCGGCCGCGGCACGCACCACGGCAAGCATCTCGTCGGCCCGCCCGACGAACAGGTCACTGCCCGGTGGCAGTTGCGCCGGGCGCACCGGCCCGCCGACAGTGACGGCCGCGGACGGCGGCGGGTCGCCGACGTCACCACGGTCGTCGGCCAGAATCGCACCGTGCACGGCCTGCAACGCCGGGGACGGGCCGATGCCCAGCTCCGCGACGAGCCGCCGTCGCAACGCGCCGTAGAGGGCCAGCGCATCACCGGTACGGCCCACCCGGTGCAGCACGCTCATCAGCACACCGCACAGCCGCTCGTCCAGCGGATGCCCGGAGACCTCGGCAAGCAGCTGACCTGCCACCTCGGGCAGCCTGTCCTGCGGGGCCAGTTCGGCGTACTCGATCAGCACCTGCAGTCGCAGCCCGGTCAGACGGCTGCGTTCCCGGGCCGCATGCGGGCCCGGCACCCCGGTCAATACCGGGCCGGCCGGCCACTGCTCCAGCGCCTGCTCGTACGCGCCGAGGGCCCGGCTCGCACGCGCCCGGACGGCCAGATCCTCGGCCCGGGTGATGTCGAACAGATCCCGGTGGATCCGCAGGCCGTACCCGTTCCGGTCGGCGATCAGCAGGCCCTTGGCAGGGCCGAGCACACGCCGTAACCCGGACACGTACGTGTGCACACTGCCCGCCGCCGTGCTGGGCGGCGACTCGCCCCAGACCCCGTCGACGATTTCGGCCCGCGACACCATCCCGGCTCCACCGTGGGCGAGCAGCGCGAAGACGGCCCGCTGCTTGGGCGGCCCGAGATCGATCTCAGCACCACAGGCATACGCGCGAAGAGGCCCGAACCCCTCGACCCACAATCCGGGCAGAAGATCCACGCGGCGACGGTAGACGTCACGGGCCCGCGCTGCCTTGAAGATCAGCGACAGGTTCTCTGTCGCCGAAGTTCAACTATGAGATGTCGATATGGACCGATCTGTTCAGCCTCGTGGTGAGCCGGCACGCTGCGGGCACTCCCGGTTGATACGAGCCGCGACACGCGGCGCCTGGTCATGATCGCAGGCCGTGGTGAAGGTGGAAGCCACGTGCTGCGGACTTCTTGGATCTTCGTCAGGCGTTCGGTGACGGAGTCCGGAACGGATGTCAGCCAAGATCCGCCTCCTCTCAGCGGCGCTGATCTCGGTGTTGGTCGGCCCGTGGAAGCCACCGGACACCAGGTCAGCCACGCGTCGGCCGGCCAGAGAACGTCACCGGTAGAACCTGACCCGGTTCGCCGAGACCGTGACGATCGTGCACCGCCGCGACTCCTTCCGGGCCAGCAAGGTCATGCAGAAGCGGGCGCTGGACAACCCGAAGATCAAGGTCGAGTGGAACTCGGTGGTCGAGGAGATCCTCGGCTCCGACGGCAAGGTCGCCGGTGCCCGTCTGAAGTACGTGCAGACCGGTGAGTCCAAGTTCTCGATGTGACCGGCGTCTTCGTGGCGATCGGGCACGACCCGCGCAGCGAGCTGTTCAAGGGCAAGATCGAGCTCGACGACGAGGGCTACGTGAAGGGCGACTCGCCCAGCACCCGGACCCACGTCGCCGGCGTGTTCGCCACCGAGGATGCACCGGTGGCTTGGTGCCCGGCATCGAGGCGACAGACGAACAGTTCACGGCTTCCACGGTGCAAGACGCCGACGGCCCATCAGTCCTTGTCGAACGAGTCGACAGGATCTACGCAGGCCGACGACGGCGGGTGGACGCTGCGGGGGTGAACACTTCAACGGCGATTGCAGCAACCCCGATCGAATCGGCGGCGCTGCTGGACGTGGTCGCCGACCCGGTGCGGTGGCGGCTGCTCACCCATCTGGCCGACGGCCGGACCCGATGCGTCTGCGATCTGCAGCCGGTCGCCGCGGTAGCACCGAACCTGCTGTCGTACCACCTCAAGGCGCTGCGTGAGGCAGGCCTGGTGACCACCCGGCGACGCGGCCGCTGGATCGACTACACCATCGCCGGTGATGCCGCCGTCCGTCTCCAGGCCGCGCTGCCCACCTTTCCCGGGAGGCCGCGATGACCAGCAACTGGGTACCCGCACCGGCCGTCAGCGGCTGGCACCGACCGGCCGCCCAGGGTGCCACCCTGGTGGCCGTGGCCTGCGCATGGCTGGCCGCGTACCAACTGAACCAGCCGTGGTGGGACCTGGTCGTCTACGAATGGCTGGACCTGGACGCCGGATCCCGGCTGGGCTCGGGCGTGCACTTCTTCCTCGACGACAGCGTCAAGATCCTGCTGCTGCTCACCGGCATCATCTTCGTGATCACGATCGCCCGCTCCTACCTCAGCCTGGAACGCACCCGAGCCCTGCTGGGCGGACGCCGCGAAGGAGTCACCAACCTCGCCGCAGCGGGACTCGGTGTCGCCACACCGTTCTGTTCCTGCTCCGCGGTGCCCGCGTTCATCGGCTTCGTCACCGCCGGAGTCCCCCTCGGCGTGACCCTGTCGTTCCTGATCGCCAGCCCGCTCATCAACGAGGTCGCCGTCGTGCTGCTCTACGGCATGTTCGGCGCCCGTATCGCCGTCCTCTACGTGATCTCCGGACTGCTGATCGCCGCGATCTCCGGATACGTCCTCGGCCGGATCAGCCCGGCACGCTGGGTGGAGGAGTTCGTCTACCAGACCACGCTACGCGGCACGCCCGTCGTGCCGGGGCAACAGCTGACCTGGTCGGACCGCGTCACGATGGGCCGCGAGGAGGTCGCCACGATCCTGCGGAAGGTGTGGCCCTACCTGCTCGCCGGAATCGGCCTCGGCGCGGTGATCCACGGCTGGGCACCCGCGGACTTCTTCACCCGCGCCGCCGGGCCGGACAACCCGTTCGGCCCACTGATCGCCGTGGCCATCGGAGTGCCGCTGTACTCCAACGCCGCCGGCATCCTGCCCCTGGTCGAGGTCCTCTACGCCAAAGGCATGGCGATCGGCACCGTCCTGGCATTCATGATGAGCGTCGTCGCGCTCTCGCTACCCGAACTGATCCTGCTGCGCCGCGTCCTCAAACCACCGCTGCTCGCCACCTTCGTCGGCGTGGTCGCCACCGCCATCGTGGTCACCGGCTACCTGTTCAACGCAATCCTCTGAAAGGACCGGCACCATGATCATCAAGATCCTCGGGCCTGGCTGCACCAACTGCCACACCTTGGAGAGAATCACCCGCGACACGCTCGCCGAACTGAACCTGACCGCCGAGGTCACCAGCGTCACCGACTATCCCACCATCGTCGGCTACGGCGTCATGAGCACACCCGCCCTCGTCGTCAACGAGCACGTCGTCCTCGCCGGACACATCCCCACCGCGGCCCAACTACGGGATCTGCTGACCAGCACAGCCGTCTGACCGCCAACACCGACGGGCCCTTCATCCGATCTCGGTACGCCGCAGGCCAATCGGTCGACCGCCGGGACCACCACGGACAACACGAGCCAACCACAGCCAGCTTCCGCACCCCGCCACCAACCACGATCATGGACTCACCGGCCCTACAGGACCGGCCGAACAGATGAAGATCACCGTACGAGCGTTCGTGTCATCCAGGTGTCACAATCATCCGCATAGAAGGCGGCATCGCATCGGCGTTCGACGTCACCGACAAGGCGACCCGTCACCTCGAGAGCTGATCACTCCAGCCATGAACGTCCTGCTCGACCGGACGCCCCAACAGCGAGGCAGACCCAGAGAGAGGACTCAAGAACTACCGAGCACGAACCGGCCACGGAGATCATCCGGAATCCCGGCGTAACCCGTACGCGCGTACGTGCAAAATACGTGTCGCGGCACCGTATGCGCATCAATGTCCAGAAATACAAAAGGCCAGCCATGCTGGCCTTTTGTTACGTCGGGCTGACAGGATTTAAACCTGCAACCCCTTGTTACAAATCGCTGCCGCCCTACCCCGTCGGTCAGTCCTCGGAGACTTGTTCGGCCTGGTGGGGACCGAGGCTGACGCGGTGAACGTTGCTATAGGCGCACGCGGGACAACCGTTCGAGGGCGGCCGGAGATCTGGGAAGGATCCGCAAAGCGCCGAGGTCTTTGGTCCGGGTTGGGTTGACGACCTCGAGCCACTCCCTGCCCTCGAAATCGGTCAGGCATCGCGCCATCGACCTCATGCGGCGCATTGAAAAGCCGGCAAAGTACGGCATGACGATGTTGTCGACGTCTCGGCCATCCAGGTGCAGTTGTGCGGGGTCGAGGCCCCGTTCGAGCAGGTCGGCGAAGACCGCGCGTCCCGCCCGGCGGAGCGGGGTCGCCGGGCTCCACCTGCTGTGCAGGTGCTTATCCGCCAGCGGGTGTTCGATGTCGCGGCCCTGCGGGTCAACCGCTCGACGGTGATTCGCGCCCGTTCCGATGCCCTCGAAGCTCCTCAGCTACCCGGCTGACGGATTGCGGCACCCGGATCGGTGCTCTGCTCAAGGGCCGTCCACCACTCCTCCAGCTCATCGACCCGGCTCTGGAGTGCGGCGTTCGCCGCCCGGGCCGTCGCCAGTTCCTCGGTCAGCGCACCGATCGGCCCGGAGGCGGTCAGGGCGTCGAGCAAGCCCGCGACCAGCCGATCCTCAGCGGCGATCCGGCGGAGCGCGGAGGCGACCACCTCCGGCGACAGCTCAGCCACGAACTCTCTCGGAAGCGTGAGCAGGCGAGCGACCTCGCCGAGGCTCCGCGCCGCGCTCATCTGGCGCCGAAGGCGCTCGGCAGACGGCACCGCCGGTTCGGCCGGTGTCGCAGCCGTCACGATCGGCTTGACGGGAGAAGGAGCAGGCTTCGACACAGGCGCGGGCATAGGTGCCGGCTCCGGTTCAGGCTCGGCCTCTGCCGGAAGGTCGGGAAGGTCGTCCCCCACCCAGACGTAGGCCAGAGTGTCGCCCTTCTGACGTCGGACGACATTCGGCCACTTGGGCAGAACCGCCAGGGCGCGGGGCCCGTGCCGGGCCCAGGTCTCGTTCCGGAGACCGAGCTCGGCCAGACTCTCCCGGATCTCTCGCACCTTCAGCGGGACCGACGACTCGGCCAGCAGGTGGAGAACCACCGCGAGGGGCTCTTGGGCGAAGACGGCGTGGAACAGCCGGGAGTCGGACAGAGCCAGGAAACGCAGCGAACCCCTCGTCGCGACGTGAACGCCGGCGCCCCGCGGGACAAGCTCCTCCTCACCGGTGTCATCCCACTTGACCTGGTAGTTTGCCCCGTCATCCGCGAGGATCGATCCGGCTCGGGTACGGCGTACGCCAAACGATTCGGACACCCGGACAAGACCCTGATCTGCGCTCACGAACGCGACTGTAACGGTTGTCGTCGCGGCCGGAGCCAGCCAGCTCTGAGAACTGTCGGTGGGTCCGGGCATAGTGTCCGGCATGTTCAGCGGGATTCATGACGTCGACTGGGCGTCATTGCAGCATGCCTACGGCTCAGCCGACGAGGTGCCGGCACTTCTGGAGGCGATGCGTTCCCCCGACGCCGGGGAACGGGACCGGGCGCTCGGCGACTTCTACAGCAAGGTTCATCACCAGGGCAGCGTCTACTCCAGCACGACAGCGAGCCTGCCGTTCCTGCTCGAATTGGCCGGTGATCCGGCCACCCCGGATCGTGAGAAGGTCATCGCCCTGCTGGTGAACATCGGCACGGAGGCGGTCGGGCAGGGTGATACCGACTACGCCGATGCGGACTTCATCGGCGCCGCAGCGTTCGCGCGCAGTCATGCGGAGGCGTTCGCCGACTTCACCGCGGATGCCGACTGCCGGGTTCGTCAGGCCGCCATCCCCAGCCTGGGCCTCTTCCTCGACGACGCCGACCGGGCGCTCGCCGTGTTGCAGGACCGCTCGGCGATGAGTTTCTGCCTCCTCGAACGCCTCCTGGTGACACGGACGACAGCCACGCTGACCCGGCGACTGCCGGAGATCAGGCCGGCCGCGACGGCATGGCTCGCCGGCCTGGTCCGGAACCCGCTCGGGGAACCCGAGTTCCGGCTGGCCGCGTTGATCCACCAGGCCGGATGCGATCCGGAGGCGATCAGCGACGATCTCGTACCGGCCGCGATCGCTCTGTTGCGCGAGATCGCCGACGCGGCACCGCAGGAGCAGCCGTGGCCAGAGCCGCCACCGGTCACGCCACCGGCCGACGATGTGCCGCCGTTCGTCTCCGCCGCGTTCGACGATCTGGAGCGCGCCGATCGGCGCTACGCACTCACCACGGATCTGCTGAGAACACTGCACCAATCGCTGGGCGCACGCGTCTCGCAACGCACCGATCTCCTGACCGCGCAGCTGAGCAGCCCCGAGCCCGGCGTCCGGCTGGACGCGATCCGGATGACGAGCGATCTTCTCCAAGCCTTCCGTGGCGACCACAGCGCTCTGATCCGGCTCGTCGCCGCCCAACTCGCCGCGAACAATCTGGAGGTCGCGGCCGAGGCGGCAACGCTGCTGGAGCGGCACCACCCGATCGCCGAACCCGCCCGTGAGGCCCTGGCCGGCCGGCTCGCGAGCCACGGGCCGGACGGATGGACGACCCAGCGACCACACCTGCGCCGACTGCACCAGAAAGCGGCCATGGCGCTGGCCCGGCTCGGCGACGCTCGGGCACTTCCCAGCCTGCGGGTGGCATTGGACAGCGACGTCGACGCCTGGCTCGCCGTCGAGGTGGCCGGAGCACTGCCGCAGGCAGCCGATCAGTTGGTGCCGCGCCTGCACGATCGGCTACGCGACGCCGACCTGTCCGAGAAGTGGCCGTCCGAGGCGAACGGCATCCTGTCCGCCTTGACGAGACTCGGCGATCCGTCCGCACTGCCCATCGTCACCGAAACACTCGTGGCCGCTGCCCGACAGCAGAACTGGGACGTCACACGATCCGCACTGACGGCCCTCCACGCACTCGGCCCGGCAGCGACATCCGCGCTCGCCGAGATCCGATCGGTCATCGCTGTCGAGGACACCTGGACCCGGGCCGCAGCGGTCACCACCCTCTGGGCTGTCAGCGGCGACCGCGACGAGGTCATGCCGGCTGCCCTCGCGCTGCTCGAAACCTTCGCGCTACGAGAAGCGGCCGACGTGCTCGGCCGCATCGGCCCACCAGCGGCGGCGGCCCTTCCCCGCCTGCGAGAACTGTTGACGGCCGACTATGACTGGAATCGCGTACACGCTGCCGCGGCCGTCTGGGATGTCGCCGGTGAGCCGGAAGCTCCCGCCGTGCTGGACGTGCTCCTGCACGCCTGGCGGAACAACTCCGCGACGGGCAATCACGTAGCCGCCTGCCTGAAACGGATGGGCGCGGCCGCCGCACCCGCGGTGCCACAGATCCGGGCAGAACTCGCCCGCCCCGAACGCGGAGGACGATTCGGAAGCATCAGCAACGACGAGACGCTGGTACGCGACCTCACCGCAGTCCTCACGGCATGACACAGACGGCGTGGGACGCGCTGACGGCCCGCCGGTTGCGGCTGCTGGGCACCTGGTGGCCGTGGCGGTGTGCGGGTTACCTGCTGTGCTCGCCGCTGGTCGCGTACGGCTGGTTGATGATCTGCCTGCCGCTCGGACCGTGGGCCGGCATCCCACTCGGCGCGGTCGAACGCCGGCGTCTGTCGTGGGTTCAGGGCGGCATGCCGTCGTCGCCGCACACGAGGCCCACCCGGCCCGGCCCGGGTGGGTGGCTCGCCGACCGGCTACGGGAGCGGGCGACCTGGCAGGAACTGGGGTACGCCCTCCTGCTCCTGCCGCTCAGCGTCGTCGACTTCCTCGTACCGTTCATGCTGCTCGCCATCCCGCTGACCCTGGTCCTCGCCCCGCTCACCGCCGGCCGGCGCGGCGACGCGGTGCAGGTACTCGCCTGGTTGCGTCTCGACCCGTCCCACCTGCCCGGGGCCGTACTCGCCCCGGTCCTGGGCCTGGTGCTGCTGGCCGCCGGGCTCTATCTGATCACCGCGATCACCGCCGCCCGGGCGCTGGTGGTGCGCTCGCTGCTGGTCGGCGACCAGGAGGTGGTGCTGGGCAGCCGGGTGCGGGAGCTCACCGCGTCACGGACCCGGGTGGTGGCCGGGTTCGAGTCCGAGCGGCGCCGGATCGAGCGGGACCTGCACGACGGTGCCCAGCAGCAACTGACCTCCCTGCTGATGACCCTCGGCATGTTGCGGGTGCGCCTGCGCGACGGCGACCCGGACGCCCGCACGCTGGCCGAGAAGGCGCACGAGGACGCCGGCCGTGCCCTGCGAGAGCTACGCGACCTGGTCCACGGCATCTACCCGGCGACGCTGCGCGAGCGGGGGCTACCGGCGATGCTGGCCGAGCTGGCCGACGATCACCCGCTGCCCGTCGAGTTGCACGTGGACCTGCCCCGCAGGCCCTCCGCGGGGATCGAGTCCACGCTGTGGTTCGCGATCTCCGAGGCGCTGTCCAACGTGGTCAAGCACAGCGGTGCGCCGGCAGCCTCGGTGTCGGTCGTGGCCACCGGCGCCCGGATCGTCGCCGAGGTGCGCGACGACGGCACGGGCGGGGCGGATCCGGCCGGCGGCGGGCTGGCCGGCATCGCCGACCGGGTCGAGGCGTACGGGGGTACGGTGCTCGTCCGCAGCCCGGCCGGGGGTCCTACGATCGTCACGATGGAGCTTCCGTGCGCATCGTGATCGGTGAGGATTCCGTCCTGCTCCGGGAGGGTCTGGTCGCGTTACTCGGCTCCGGCGGGCACGAGATCGTGGCGGTGGCCGGCGACCGCGACGCCCTGCTCACGGCGATCCGGGAGCATCGGCCGGACCTGTCGATCATCGACGTCCGCATGCCGCCGGACTTCAGCGACGAGGGGCTGCGGGTCGCCGTCCAGGTCCGCGCGGAGGATCCGGGCGCGCGGATCCTCGTGTTCAGCCAGCACGTCACCCACCAGTCCGCCACCGACCTGCTGTCCTCGGGCACCGGCGGCGTGGGCTATCTGCTCAAGGAACGGGTCGGGCACGTGGACGACTTCCTCGGCGCGATCGACGAGGTCGCGGCCGGCGGCTCGGTCATCGACCCGGAGGTGGTGCGCCAACTGCTCGGCCGCCGCCGCAACGCCTCACCGCTGGAGCGGCTGACCGAGCGGGAGACCGAGGTGCTCGCCCTCATGGCCCAGGGCCGGACCAACACCGCGATCGCCGCCACCCTGTCGATCAGCGAGGCGACCGTACTCAAACACGTCAACGGCATCTTCGCCAAGCTCGACCTGGCCCGCAGCCACGTCGATCACCGCCGGGTGCACGCCGTGCTGACCTATCTGCAGGGCTGACGGCCGGCTCCGGGCCCTGGCCGCTCACGTCGCCGACCGGGACGAGGTCCAGGCAGCGGTACCCCGGAGGTAACGCTGGCACTACCCCCGGAACTCACCTCCACGATGATGTCCGGAACGCCCTGTCCTGATGAGCTTGATCCATGCGTCCGGAACAGACATCCGCCAAGCAGACCGCCCCCAAACCCGACGGTGACCAGGCCGTCTCCGTCCGCGGGCTGACCAAGACGTACGGGTCGGGGGCCACGCGGGTCACCGCGCTCGACGACGTGTCGGCCGACTTCGGCCGCGGACAGTTCACGGCGATCATGGGTCCTTCGGGTTCGGGCAAGTCCACCTTCCTGCAATGCGTCGCCGGCCTCGACCGGCCCACCGCCGGTCAGGTCACGATCGCCGGCGCCGACCTGACACAGATGTCGGAGCGGCGTCTGACGGCCCTGCGCCGCGACCGGCTCGGCTTCGTCTTCCAGGCCTTCAACCTCATCCCGACGCTGAGCGCCGAGGAGAACATCACGCTCGCCGAGCGGCTCGGCGGGCGCCGGGCCGACCGGGAGTGGCTGGCGCACCTGGTCACCTCGCTACAGCTGGGCGACCGCCTGACCCACCGGCCCGCCGAGCTGTCGGGCGGTCAACAGCAGCGCGTCGCGGTCGCCCGGGCGCTGCTGTATCGGCCCGAGGTGGTGTTCGCCGACGAGCCGACCGGCAACCTGGACTCGCGGACCGGGCTGGAGGTGCTGCGGTTCTTCCGGCGAGCGGTCGACGAGTCCGGGCAGACGGTCGTCATGGTGACGCACGACCCGCTCGCGGCCGGCTGGGCGCACCGGGTCCTGTTCCTGCGCGACGGCCGGCTCGTCGAGGAACTCGTCCGCCCGACGGCAGACACCGTGCTGGCCCGGCTCGCCGCGCTGGAGGGCCTCGCATGATCACCATGGCCTGGCGCAGCCTGCGTACCCGCTGGCCGGCCGCGATCGGCTCGATCATCGCCGTGATGCTCGGCGCCGCGCTGGTGGCGGCGGCCCTGATCCTGCAGCAGTCGGCCTCCGCCGCGAACCCGGACGGCGCCCCGACGCCCTGGGCACTCGGCAACACCGACCTGGTCGTCCGGATGCCGGACCAGGCGGTCGCCGCCGACGGCCGGACGATGCCGCTCACCGACCGGCGCCGGCTGACCGCCGGGCAACTCGAGCGGATCCGCGCCACGGACGGCGTCGCCGAGGTCACCACCGAGAACCCGTCCCCCGCGTACGTCTCGACCGGCGGCGCGACCATCGGCGACACCACCAAGCGGTCGTGGGCGCACCCGTGGAGCACCGCGCTCACGGAACCCGTCACGCTGACCCAGGGCACGGCGCCCCGGGTGCCCGGCGACGTCGTCCTGGACCGGGACACCGCCGCGGCGGCCGGCGTCACAGTCGGCGAGAAGGTCACGCTGGTGACGCTGAAGGGCACGGCTGCCTACCGGCTGACCGGGATCGTGACCTGGCCCGGCTCCCAGTATGAGCACGCGGTCCTGCTCACCGACGCCCGCGCGGCCGAACTCGGCGGCGACCCGCTGCTCGCCCTGGTCAGGGTGTCCGGCGATCCGGCGGCGGTGCGGAACGCGCTGCGGGCCGCGCTGCCCGAGGCGGAGGTGACCGCCGACCGGTCGCACGCGCTGATCCTGGACCGGCGCACGGCCGAGCTGTCCGGCGGGTCGAGCCAGTTCGTCCTGCTGATGGCGGCAAGCGCCCTGGGCATCGCGGCACTGGTCATCGCGAGCACGCTGTCCGTGTCCGTGCACCAGCGGCGCCGCGAGATCGCCCTGCTGCGCACGGTGGGTGCCACCCCCGCCCGGGTACGCCGCCTCGTGGTCGGCGAGGCCGCGTTCATCGGCGTGTTCGCGGGGTTGCTCGGCGGGTTACTCGGCGTCGGCGTCGGCGCCGTGGGGATCCGGTTCTTCGCGGCGCAGGGCATGATCGCGGACTCCGTACGCCTGCAGGTCGGCATGACCCCCTTCCTGGCCGGCACCGGCGTCGCCGTGCTCACCGCGATCCTGGCCGGCACCCTGCCCGCGTGGAAGGCGTCGAAGATCTCCCCGGCCGAAGCCATGCGCTCGGCCGACGCCCAGCCCACCCCGTCGAGCCGGCTGCGGATCGTCACCGGTTTCGTGATGCTCGGCATCGCCGCCCACTTCGTCATCGCGGGCGCCGTGGTCGCGGGCACCCGCGGCTACACCACGATCGACGTGGCCGGAGTGTTGTTCATCCTGTCGGCGCCCTTCCTGGTGCTGGCCGCGGTGCTCCTCGGACGGCAGTTGCTCGCCGGGCTGCTGCGGCTGGTCACGCCGCTGCTGGGCCGCTCGTTCGGCGTCTTCCTGGCCACCCGGCAGATCCGCAACGACCTGTCCCGGGCCGTCGGGGTGACCACGCCGCTGCTGCTCATGGTGGCTTTCGCGTGTCTGCTGATCTTCCAGGAGAAGGGCACCTTCGAGGCGCAGGCCCGCAACTACGCCGAGCAGCTGCACATCGACCTCGCCGTGCGCGGCAGCGAGCAGCTCGGCGTGCCGCCCGGGTTGGCCGGCCGGGTCGCGGACATACCCGGCGTCGCGGCGGCGACCGGCATGATCAATACGCGCCTTCTCGTGCCGCGCGACGGCTCCTCGGTGGAGGCCCTGGCCGTCGACCCGGCCGCCGCGGGCGAGTTGTTCCGGGTACCGGTGACCGCAGGCGCGTGGCAGGATTTCGGCGCCGGCTCGATCGCCGTCGACCGCGGCGTGGCGAGCCAGTACGGCTGGCGCGCCGGACAGCAGGCCGACGTGCTGCTCAACGACGGCACCCCGCAACGCGTACGGGTGGCAGCGATCTTCGACGCCGGCGCGGCCACGCTGTCCGTCCTCATGCCACGCTCGATGGCCCAGCCCCACCTGCTCGAACCCTACGACGCCGGGGTGCTCGTCCGGGTCGACGCCGGCGCGGACCCCGCCGCCGTCGCCGCCCGCATCGACGCTCTGCGCTCCGTGGACCCGAACGTCGAGGCTCTCACCAAGGACGGCTTCATGGCATTCCTGCGGACCCAGAGCAGCGGCGACACCTGGATCATCCATCTCCTCGTCGTCCTGATCGGCGGCTACGCCGGAATCGCCGCCATCAATGTGCTGGTCAGCTCGGCCATGGCCCGACGCGGGCAGTTCGCACTGCTGCGGCTCGCCGGGGCACAGCCCGCGTACATCATCCGGGCCGTGATCTGCGAGACGGCGATCATCGTGGCCGGCGGAATCCTCCTCGGCACGCTCGTCGCCGCAGTGCCACTGCTCGGCTACGGCTACATCTTCACCCACTCGCTGTGGCTGCCCTTCGCCCCCGGCCCGTACGCACTGATCTGCGCCGCCGCCCTGTTCATCGGACTCGTCGGCGGCGTCGTGCCGGCCCGCCTGGCGCTGCGCTCCCGCGCCCTCGACACCCTGCGGGCGAGCTGACACCCAGCACTGTGGACGGCGTTTGTTCGGAGCACGTTCGGCATCCCCGGGAAAGGTCCCGGTCCGATGATTTGATGATATTCATCGAGGCCGGGACCAAGGAGGAAAGGCTGCGTGTTCACTACCGGTGACCGGCGGTGCGGGCGTGTCAGAGCCGGGGGTTGTCACGGTCACCTTGACGGCCTCACCGGCTCCCCCTGCTTCGGCAGCGGCCGATCACCCCACGAAAACCCTGCTCAGGGGAGCATGAGTCGAGAACGCAACAGCCCTGACACAGCAGTACTCATGATCATGAGCACTCGGCCCAGCCGGTCATTCCGGTAGTCGGGTGGCTATTGTCGCGTGATGACAATCAGCGGGGGAGGGCCGCATGGCTGAGTTGGACCTCGATGAGAAGCTGCTACGCAGCATCGCGGCGGGTGTGGCGGACGCCGCCGGGACCCTGCAGTCGGGGGTGAAAGCGGCAGGCACCGGGCTGGCGCCGTCGTCGCAGACCGGCTCCGCCGCGTTCACCGCGGTCCAGGCCGCGGAGAGGACCTGGCTGACCGAGCTGGGCAGCCTGCAGTCCGAGATCGGCGGGTTCTCGGTGAGCCTCAAGGCGGCGGCGGACGAATACTCCGCCACCGACCACGACAACGCCGACGATCTGCGGAACGCTGCGAACGGGGCACCGTGATGAGCGACCTGACCTTGCCGGACGTCCTCGCCGTCGAGTCCGGCCCGTGGCTGGCCGCCGCCGACACCTGGCGAACCCTGGCCAAGGCACTCGACAGAACCGATGAGCAGATGATCGACGGTGTGCGTGACCTGCCGGAGGCGTGGAGCAAGGGCACCGGGTCGAGTGCCGCCGCCGTGAAGGCCACCACACTGCGCCAGCGGACCAACGCGGCCTACAGCCCGGTGAAGAACATCGGCGACCAGCTGGAACTGCACGGCTACTCGATGGCGGCGCTGCGACGCTACGCCGAACAGATCATCGCGTCGGCGAAGGAGGCCGGCTACACCGTGGACCCGGTGGCGATGACCGTTGAGGCGCCCGCGTCGGCGTACATGGGGGGAAACCTCGACCAGACCGGCCGGGCGACCGGGAACCTGCTGAACGAGCTCCGCGAGGTGGTCACCCGGGCGCAGGCGCAGGACGACGAGACGGCCGGCATCCTCAACGGCAACGTGCCGGGTGCCCCGGGCGGCGGCTCGTGGGCCGGCGAGGCCGGCACGATCGCGCGCGCCCAGGAACTGGCCCTGAAGCTCAAGGACCCGACGTACGAGCCGACCGCGGCGGAGCTCGACGAGCTTGCGGACCTCATCACCGAGTACGGCAACGACCCGGAGTTCGCCTACCAGATGCTCACCAGGCTCGGGCCGCAGGGCCTGCTGGAGCTGAACGGCACCCTGGCGACCTACCAGCTGGACCGGCCGGGCAAGGACGAGGACGGCTGGTTGTTCGACACGCACCGGGCCGACACCGTGAAGGCCCTGCAGCTGGGCCTCGGCAACATGCTGGAGACCGCCACCGAGCGCAACGGCGTCGAGACCGGCCCGTACGGCGAGGGTTACATCCCCGGCGAGAACGAGCTGTCCAGCCAGTGGGTGGCCGACCTGATGACGGCCGGGCGCAGCACGATGACCATCGGCGACCCGACCCAGCCGGGACGGTCCATCGACGGCGTCTACGGCTACCAGTTGCTCTCCCCGCTGCTGCGCAACAGCGACCTCGACGCCTCCTTCCTGACCAACGTCGGCGGTGACATGGTCGACTTCGAGATGTCGAACGAGGACAAGAGCGCCATGTGGAACACCGGCCGCGGCGAGAACATCCGCCTCGACTGGACGCAGGACCACGACAACGACCTGGCGGCGGCCGGCTACGACCCGATGAACGGCCTGATGGAGGGCCTGTCGAAGAACGGCGCCGCCACGCAGGACCTGCTCACCCAGGTCACCGAGTTCTCCGCCGACGGTCCGGCCGACGGCCGGCTGACCCGTCTCGACTACCTGCTGACCGACCGGGACTGGACCGGCACCCCGGACGTCCCCGGCGGCCCGGGCTTCATGTCGGTGCTGATGGACAAGGGCGAGGACTACCAGAGCAGCGGTCTCGACAAGTTCGGTGAGGCCCTGGAGAACGCCACCATCACCCACCACAGCGACGACTCCCGCCGCCTGATCGAGTCGATCATCTTCGAGACGAACGTCGACGAGACGGCCCGCGGCTACGAGAACGCCTTCAACGCGAACGACAGCGGCAAGTCCGAGATCTTCGCCAAGACCGACATGGTCAGCCCGCAGCTGCGCGACTCGATGGGCCGGATCGTGTCGTCGTACATCAGCGACGTGAACCAGAACATGATCGGATCGGTGGAGGCGGACACCTTCCAGGTGGACAAGACCCACCTCACGCGGTTCCTGGCCGACGTCGGCAAGGACGAGACCGCCCACGCGGCCATCGCCGACGCCCAGGCCATCTACACCGAGCAGAGGTACCAGTACATCCTCTCCGGCCAGCAGAACCCGGACGCCGACATCTACGCCAACCTGGACGCCATGTCGGCCGAGTCGCACAAGTACGGTGCTGTGCTCGGGACCATCGACTACGGCGCCGGCTTGGCGAACCACGACACCAGCCAAACGCTCGACGACGCAGCGAACACCACCATCGAGAACCGGTACAAGTTCGCCGGCCCGGTCGCCGAGGCGATCGCGGGTGTGGCGACCTCGCGAGTCCCGGGCGCCAGCGACCTGATCAACGGAGTCACCGGCGAGGTCCTGAGCCAGCTGGAGGAGAGCCAGAAGGTCGACAACTCCGGCCGGACCTCCTACGACGTCGGCACCATGCTCGGCACCAGCCGCAGCTATGCCGCGGAGCTCGCCGAGGCGGGGCTCTACACCTCCGGACGGCTGCAGCATCTCCCGGAGACGCTCTACCAGGACGGCAAGCTGATACCGCTGGACCAACTCGACGAAGGCCAGCGGCAGGACTGGAACGCGTACCGGAACGGGTTGGGTCTGGACACGGTCGGCAGGGCATCCAAAGACTCGCTGGAATCCTACGAGAGCGGGTACAACTCGGCGAGGAACACCTTCGACAACAACCAGACGGGAACCCCGAAGTGAAGCGACTGACCTCGGGGGCCGCCGTCGTGATGATGAGCCTGCTGGCCGGGTGCACCGGCACCGACGAGCCCTCCACCTCGAGTACGCCGTCCTCGCCGGCCACGGCGTCGATGACCGACGAGGAGGCTCACCGGAAGGTGCCCATCGACGGCACCGACGCCGTCCCGATCACCTGGGAATCGCTCGAATCCCCGGAGAGCGAGCAGGTCCTCGCCGCCCGGAGGAGTCTCGCGTTCCTCTACTGGGAGCGCAGCGAGACCGACTGGACCCCGATCATCCCGATCGCCCGGCACCTGGTCACCGAGAAGCACTTCCAGGAGGTGTACGAGCCGTTCGCCGGCGTCACCGACTTCGAGGACCCGTTGCGAGGGCCGCTCTGGATCAAGCTGATGGGCGTCGAGAAGACCAGCCCGGACGTGGTCCGGGTGAACTTCTGCACCGACCGGGGGTACTGGCTTCGGGTGAAGGACGAGGCGAAGGTCCGGGAGGATCCGGCCAACCTGGAGTCGATCGTCGTCAAACTCGTCCAGACCGGTGACGGCGAGCCCCGGTGGCTCACCGACATGCAGATCGACAACGCCGGCGACCGCGCGGATCAGTACGGGGCACAGTGCACGGCCTGGGCCAAACACAAGCCGTGACGGCCTGTCACGCCCCGACCGGGAGTTCGCCGTTCCAGACGTGCCGGTGGCCCAGGGGCCTCCTGAGCTGCACCGGCACCAGGTAGAAGGTCTCACCGGATGTGACGGTCGCCGTCGGGCACGGCGCGTCACATCCGGTGGTGACACTGGCGAAGACGATACTTTTCTGGATCTCGTTGACGCGGACAGCGGTCGGCGGCTTGTCGGCGCGGACCCCGAGGATCAACCAGGATCCGGACTTCCCGGCGAACTCCTGTGCCACGTACGCCGGTGGTGCAGCGCCGGTGATCTCCTTGTATTCGACGATCTTCACCTCCTGGGCCTGCTCCGGAGCCTCCGTCACCTCGGGGGCCATGACGACGGTGGCCGCCTCGACGTCGAAGTCCTCGAGGATCTGCTCGGCGGCGCTCGCGGTGGAGGTGGGCGCCGAGGTGGAATTCGCGGCGCTACGAGGATCGTCGGTGCGGCTGATGTCGACGACCAGCCACACCACCACGGCGAGGATCACGAACTGGACGATCCAGCGCATGACGAACGCGCCCTCGCTCGGCTCGTTCGCCTCCGGGTCACGGTAGGCCCAGGATTCGAGCACCCGCCACTGGGAGCGGGGCGAAATCACGCCCCACCCGGCGATCGCGGCGATCGGGATCAGGAACAATATGAGGCCATCCACGGCCGGTCATGGTACCGGCCGCGTGCCCGTCACCCGCAGTGGTGAAAGCGGGGCCAGGCCGGCAAGGGGCCTTACCGCCGGAACTTGGACACGGAGTTCATCCGGCTTGTGCAGCGGTAGCCGATCTTTCCTGGGTCTGCTCGTAGGTGACTGTCCCAGTCTTTGAGGAGGCCGGCCCAGTCGGTCTTTTCGAGGCCTTCGCACAGACGGTCGAGGTTGAGGAGAGGCATCGGATGTCACCTGTGCCGCCACCGGTGGGCGAAGAGATTGGTGATGCCGGCCTTCTCTCCCAGCCGCTTGAGGCGGATCTTGATACCGGCCGCCCGCAGCCGACGTGCCCCCTTCAACGCGATCCACAACTGAGGCACATCGTCGATGCCGGTACGTCGGTTCCGGGATCGGATGTATCGGCGGAGTATGCGCGCCGTTTGAGGACCCAACCGGACACGGCGTTGCTTGCCGCCTTTACCGTGCAGGACCACCGAGTCGATGCCGAGGTCCACGTCGGTGACCAGTTACGGCTGCTGGAACGGCGGGCGCATCTTCCTGGCTGCCAGGGCTCCGCGTGATCGGCGCACGAGCGTGACGAACTCGTAGGGGTACAGGACGAGGACGTTCGGGCTGAGGTTGGTCGCCTGCCGGAAGCCATGGTCGCGTGTCACGCAGTATTTGATCGATGGCGGCGCCGCATCATCGGCGGCTTGCAGGGCGGTGGTGAACACGCACGCATCTTCATGGTCGAGCGGCGGGTGGCCATCCACGTTGATGATCTCGACGTGGCCGCCGTTGGTCATGTCGTAGACCAGGTCGTAGAGGAAGTCATGCAGCAGGTTCTCGGCGTCTTAGGGTGACCATCCGAGCCCGCGGGTTTCGGCGATGGCCCCATCACGAGGCTGCCGGGCCTTCAGAACGAGCAGGTCAGCAATGTGGTCGGAGGTCCACACCTCGAGCAGTTCCGGGCCCGCGAACCGACCGGTCGTGGTGAGCGCGACGGCCCGCAGGCTGTCGACCCGGCTGTCGGCTCGGTTCGGAACCGGCGCTTGGCTGTGGCGGGCCGCCGCATCCCGGAACTTGTCCCAGGTGAACGGCGGCCCGAGCAGATCCGCGACATCCAACAGAATGTTGAGGTCGAAAACGACGGTGTGGAGGTCTGGTTCAGCCTCGTGGTGCGCTGGCACGCTGCGGGCGCTCCCGGTTGATGCGGGCCGCGACACGCGGCGGTTGGGCATGATCGCAGGCCGTGGTGAACGCGGAAGCCACGCGCTGCGGGCTTCCGGAATCGTGGTCAGGCGTTTGGTGACGGAAGTCGGAACGGATGTCAGCCAAGATCTGCCTCCTCTCAGCGGCACTGATCTCGGTGCCGGCCGGACCGTGGAGACCACCGGACACCAGATCAGCCACGCGCCGGCCGGCCAGGGAACGTCGCCGGTAGAACCGTTTCATCTCCTCATCGCGGATACGAGCCTTGCTAGGCTCGTGATCTGGGAGGCCTTGCCGAGCGATACGCCAGGGAAGTTCGTTGTGAGTCAGCTCGGAGAGGTCGTCACCGGACAGGTCGCCGTAGACCTGGCAGACCAGCGATATAACCTGGGCCCCGGTAAGCGCCAGGTTGTCGGGGTCACCGCTGGGCCAGTTCCTGACAGTCCGCTGACCCCGGTGCCGATCCCAGAGCGCCACCGTCACCGGGCCGTCGCGCCATGCTTCGATGACCTCGGTGAACAGAGGTTCGTCGACGAGTGCCAGATGCCAGGCCTGGCTGTAGTAGACGAGCTTCTGCAGCCTCATGGCCTCAACCGGCCCGACATGGTCCAGGACCGCGGCCGCGACGTCATGCACGTTACTTGGCAAGGTGTGCCCCCGAACTACCGACGTGCTGCTGATTCTACCGACCGCCGCGTGCTCGTCACATAGCTCGTCAATGCCTGAACCTTGAACAGACAGGGGAGCAGCCGACTCAAGGGCTCCATTGAAACGCGCATACATAAAAAAGTTCCCGCAAGTCAGATACTTGCGGGAACTTTTAAAAGTCGGGCTGACAGGATTTGAACCTGCGACCCCTTGACCCCCAGCAGCTGAAAGGCCCAGCGACGTGCTCGATAACGTTTTCCCAGGTCACCGATAAGCATACCAGGGCGAGTTAAGGTGTCGCCACCAACCACCCCTCGAAGATCCATCCCCAACCTTCCTACCAGCAGTTTTGCAACCCAGATTTCCTCAGAAGCCTTCTCCCGGGCGTTTACCGGCACTTTGCCGAAGCCTCGACGCATGCATTCAGGGCGACGAGCGGCATGCTAACCCGAATCGAGGTGGACCCCTTGACTCGGAAAGCGCGCCTCCTCCCCCGCCCTTAGGCAAGGCGATACGGAAATCAAGCGTGCCTTCCGAAATAGTATTTCGCCATTTGAGCTCCATCGTTCATCCCCACGACGCCTCCTTTTCAGCACGTGTCGCCTCGGCAGGCGTCGGGGATGGAACCGCGATGGAGCCAGTGGTGTTATCCCAACGCTCGATCGGTGCCACCAGTTCTGCAATCCGGTCACCGGCTTGCCGACGCCGGACGGCGCTGACCTTTGCGTAGTAGCGCATCAGCGTGGCCGGATCATGGCCGAGCCTCTCGGCCACCTCATGAATGCCGTAGCCGGTGTCCAGCAGATTCGACGCGAGCATGTGCCGGATCTGATGCGGCCCGAGCGGCCGGACCTGCGCCGCGACGGCGAGCTGGTTGAACCGGTCGGTGAGATTGTCCGGCCGCATCGGCTGACCGGTACGCCCGGTGAACAGATACCGCGACGCCGAACCCGACGCCATGCCGGCGAGCATCCGCAGCGTCACCGCATCCAGCACCAGCGTCCGCAGGCCGTTGTGCGACTTCGGCGGCTTCACCCGCGTCCGGCTGCGGTTGCCAGGATTCTCGACCACGATCTGCCGCCGCACCGTCAACGTGGCCTGATCGGGTTCCAGGTCACCGCACCGCAGACCGCACAACTCGCCGCGCCGCAGCCCGGACACCAGCAGCAGCCGCCACATCGGGTACAGGCGATCCTCACCGACATGCTCACCGAACCGGCGGGCCTCGGCCAGCGTCCACACCAACCGCTCGTCGTCGCTCTCCCGCGGCTTGCGTGTCCCCAACCGGCGGCCGAGTTGTTCCTCGAACGCCTTGGACAGCACCAGGTCCAGGGTCCGCAGACTGGTACGGGAGTAGCCCGCCGCTTCCAGGTCGCGGTAGGCGTTCTCCACCATTCGGGCACTGAGCCGCGACGCCCGAACCCGGCCCACATACGGGTAGATCAGATTGAGCAGCCACGTGTAGTTGTAGCGGGTGTTGGGTTCGAGCTCCTGCTTACGGGCGAGCAGCCAGCCCTCGCAGATGGCCTGCATCGTGTCACTCGGCCGCGGTTTCGGATGCCGCTCATCACGCTGCCGGCGCAGCCGGTCGTACACGATCTTCGCGGCCTTCACCGTGACGAACCCGGACCGCCGCGCCTGCATCCGGACCCCGCTGCTGTCGTTGCCCAGCTCCAGACGGAACCCGAACAACCCGGTGACCTGATCATGAAAGATGGCACTGGTCTCGGGCATGGCCCGCACCTCAGCTCCAGTAACGGCCCCTCCAAATAGGAGGGACGTTCACCTTCATCAACGACGGGGGGCCGACGGCAGCAACTGCCGAGTGCCAGATGTCAATCGGAAGATTGACGCACCATCCAGCGGTCGACGACCGTAGGGCTGCATCAGTTGCTGCCCCCACCAAGCCCCAGCCTCCGCCATCGCGATGGATGCACCTGTACGACGCAGAAACGTCTCACGCGGCGTGATCAACGGAGGCCGCCGGGCAGCTTGACGAGATCTTCAAAGTGCCACACCCACTGCCGGTGGGCCAACCACGCGTGCCGAAAGCGGAAGCCGCACGCCCCGTGGTGACGACCGCCCGGCCGATCTACGCGACGGCGGCGCCGGGCGTCGAGCGCTCGGCGCGGGCCAGCAGGGCGCGCAGGGCGGTCATCGGCTGTCCATGGCGTTGCCCTTCGGCGGCGAAGTCACGTAGTACGTCCATGTCCTGTGCGCGGACCTTGCCGCCGTGGTGGAAGCGGTTGAACGCCGCGGTGTCCAGCGGCCGCATGCCGGTTTCCTGTTTGAGGTGGATCGCGGCGGTGATCCGCGAACCCATGACCAGTGCGGCGATCTTGCCGAACAGCCCGTTGCGGGGCAGGGTGAGGATTTCGCGCTGAGCGCGGACGGCCAGACTCCACAACGGCTTGTCGGCGACGACGTGGGCGACAGGTGGCCAGCCTGCGATGTCGCAGGCGGTGTAGATGGTGAACACGGCGCTGCCGATGATGTCGGCGACCTTGGCGGGCATGAAGCCGACTTTTGACACACCGCTGCGGTCGTAGAGCGCCGCGAACTTCTTCGCCGCCGCCGGGTTGCTGCGGGCGACGGTGAATCCGGTGCGCGTTGCCGGGTGGACATAACAGATGTCGGCGGCGGCGATAGCCGCCGGATCAGCACCTGCGGGTACGGGCAGACCCGCTGATCCTTGATGGGCGAGCATGCCGAGGAACCCGAGGAGCAGACGGTCACCGCTGATGCCCATGGTCTCCAGGTAGAACTCCCGCAGGCCGACCCCGATGCCATCCATCAGCACCACCGCGTCGGCATCATCGCTGATCAGGTCGCCGACCTCCCGGAGCGTCGCGGCGCCCTGCGCGGTGCGACTGACGTGCCCGTTCAGGGTGACCAGCACGAAGGCGAACCGCTGCCCGGCCAGTTCGGTGGTGTCCTCGACGGTGCGGTACCCGTCGAACGTCCTCACGGTGTCGTCGTTGTAGTCGTAGAGCCGCCGCGGCGCGGCGAACGCCTCCCGCCGGCCGGGGCGGACCAGGAAGGTGACGTCGGCGCCGGCGAGTTGCAGGTGGTAGCCGAGGGAGAGCCCGACGGCGCCGGCGCCGACGACGAGTACTGCGGCGTTGCTCATGGGGATGCCTTCCGGAGTGCTTTCAGGGG
This sequence comes from Actinoplanes sp. NBRC 101535, assembly GCF_030269225.1. Lineage (NCBI taxonomy): Bacteria > Bacillati > Actinomycetota > Actinomycetes > Micromonosporales > Micromonosporaceae > Actinoplanes > Actinoplanes sp. NBRC 101535. Next base: position 361,337 of record NZ_BSSY01000004.1, read on the forward strand.
CGGGGGATGCGCAGGCCGAGAGCGCGGCGTCCGGTGTCGACCAGGTGTCCGCGCAGTTCGGTGGGGTCGAGGTGACGGCTGCGGGGTCCGGCGGCGCAGGCGATGCCGGACAGGATGATGTCGGCCCGCAGGTGCCCGCCGTCGCTGCCTTCCGCCTCGGCGAGCAGGGCCGTCAGTCTGCTGGTCAGGTCGCCGAGGCAGGGGTGCGAGCCGAGCAGTTCCGCGGCGCCGGGATCACCGGTGAGTACGGGTAGCAGTTCGCGGTTGCCTAGGACGACGTCGACGAAACCGGTGAGGGCGCGGTCCGCTCGTACATGCCGGCCTCGCAGTGCCTCCGCGGCCTCGACCGACACCCGAAGGCCGGCACAGACGGGTTCGACCACGGCGGTGAGCAGGTCCGCGCGGGACCGGAAATGGTGATGCACTGCCGCCTTGGTGACGCCGAGCTCGTCGCCGATCATCTGCAGCGAGGTGCCGGCGACGCTGTGCCGGGCGAACAGGTGGATCGCGGCGTCGAGGAATCGCTGCTGGCTGTCCGTGACCTTGCGCGCTGTTGAGACCACGTCCGCTCCCTACCACCGATGTCCGGGAATCGAACGTTAGTGGGCTGAGACTCGCTCACAAAAGCTTTACGGTCGTAAAGTGCTGCACTTCACGACCGTAAAGGGCGAAGGGTCGTCACCGCGGATGGTGAACCCGCGAGGGTAACGGCGTCACGCCGCGAGACCGAGGAACAGGGCTGGGATCAGTGGGTGGTCATCGAAGCCCGCAGGCGGGTGAGCGCGTCCACACGGACGCCGTCGAGTACCGGCTCGCCGGTCAGGGTGGCGGCTCGCACGGGAACCCGCCGGGGCATGCGGTCCACGGCGGGGCGGATGCGGTCGAGCAGCGCTGGTCCCCACGATCCGCCGACGACGATTTCCTGTGGGTCCGCGAGCGCGACAACGGCTGCGACGACGCCGGCGACTGCGGTGCCGATGATCTCGTGGGTAGCGGAGCCGCTCGCGAGAAGGCGGTCGACGTCGATCGCAGTGGTTCCCTCGCGACGCAGGCTCAGCTCGCCGAAGAGGTCGATGAAGCGGACCGCGCGGCCGTCGGGCCCGGTCGTGAGCAGGTGGGCTATCTCGCCGGTCAGGCCGGCGTGGCCGCGCCGGACCTCGCCGTCGTTGACGATCGCGCAGCCAAGGCCCTCACCGAGGTAGAGGTAGGCGAAGTCGCGCAGGGCGGGCTCGGCCAACGCCGCCCAGTTGACGTCGTTGTCGACGACAACCTCGAGTGGCGCCAGGATGGCGGCCGGGTCCAGCTCGCCGACGAGGAACGGCGCGTCGGGCAGCTGGACCAGCCGGCCGGTCTCGCGATCCACCGGGTCGGCGGCGCCGACGACGGCCAGCCGGGCCGGCTGCCCTGCGGCAGCGCAGGCTTCGGCTGCCACTTCTTCGAGCGCGGCAGCTACCTGGCTCGGATGGACAGGACGATCGATCGGCCTGGTCGTCCGGGCCACGACTTCGCCGTAGACGTCGATACATTCGGCCGCGACGCCGGCCGGGGTGATCGTGATCGCCAGCGCGACTCCGAGTTTCGGGGCGAGCCCGTAGTACAGGCCGACCCGGCCGCGGCCGCGGCCGCCGGGGGTGCGTTCTCCGGTGTCGGCGACCAGGCCGCGTTCGGTCAGCCGGCGCACGCTTTCGCCGGCGGTCGGTTTCGAGATGCCGATCTCGACGGCCAGTTCGGCCCGGGTCAGCCGGCGGTGTTGGATGAGCGCACGCAGCACGTGCTCATCGGTGACGGACCGGACGAGATCCAGTGACGGTTTGGCGGGCTTCACCCGGCAAGCCTAGACAGCAGCGTCGCCTCGCCCGGCTGCGGTGAGTCGCGGCCTGGCGAGACAGCGGGAGCTGGTGACTCCTGGCAGGTTTCCCGGGTCTCATGGTCATCGACACGCCGGCCGCCGAAACGTATATTCGATGCCACTTAGATCGATCTAATCGGCAGTCCGGGAGCACGGAGGAGCAAGCGGTGGCACGGGTAACCCTGAACGATGTTGCTCGGCACTGCAACGTGTCGCGGGCGACGGTCAGCCTGGTGGTGCGGGACAGTCCCCTGGTGGCCGACTCGACCCGGGAGCGGGTGAAGCGGGGGATGCGTGAACTCGGCTATGTCTACAACCGGGCTGCCGCGTCGTTGCGGAATCAGAAGAGCGGGGTCATCGGGGTCGTCCTGACGCAGATCAACAATCCCTATTTCGCGGAGTTCGCCGCCGGCTTGCAGGAAGTGCTGGGCGAGCAGGGCATTGTGCCGCTGCTCGGGGTGAGCAACGAGGATCGCGAGCAGCAGGCGCGGATCGTCAGATCTCTGGTGGAGCGCGGCGCGGAGGGCATCGTGCTGATTCCCGCGCATGGCACCACTACAGCGGACCTACCGCCCCTTCTGGATACTCCGCTGGTGTTGATGGCGCGCAAGCTGCCCGGCGTGGTCGCCGACTACGTCGGGGCCGTCAACGAGGCCGGCGCCGCAGCCGCCGCGGAACATCTGTACCAGCATGGCTGCCGGCGCGTCGCCTTCCTCGGCGGATTCGAGGACTCCTCGGCCCGCAAGGAGCGGACGGGCGGCGTACGAAGGTTCTTGGCGAGCAAAGGGCTCGACCTCACCGCAGAGCTTGCTCCGGAGTGCACCCCCCTGCGCCCGGACGCCCATCAGGCGGCGCTGGCATTGCTTCGGCAGCGGGACATCGATGGCATCATCTGCTTCAACGATGTCGTCGGTTTCGGCGTGCTGGACGCGCTGGCGGACCTCGGACGTCCGGTCGGCTCGGCGGTGCGGGTCATCGGGTTTGACGATGTCCACGAGGCTGGGCACAACCGGCCGTCGCTGAGCAGCGTGGCCGTCCCTGCGCGTGATACCGGGCGCCGGGCAGCAGAGATCGTGCTGCAGCGAGCGCAGGGCCTGGCCACTGATCCGATTCACGAGGAGTTGCCGACGCGGCTCGAGCCGCGGGAGACCTGTGGTTGCCCGCGCCCGGCCATCGCGTAGGCGCCAGCAGGAAAGCGGGGCTCGCCGGGCCGGCGAGCCCCGCGAGCCCGAACTACTTGACCGCGCCCGAGGTCAACCCGCCGATGAAGTAGCGGCCGAGCCCGATGTAAACCAGCACGGTGGGTGCGGCCACCATCAGGGCGCCGGCCATCAGGGTTCCGTAGTCGACGCTGGTGTCGCCAAGGAGGTTGTTCAGCCGCACTGTCACGGGCCAGGTCTGTTGGGAGGTGACGATGAGCCCGAACAGGAAGTCGTTCCAGATGTTGGTGAACTGGAAGATGCCGGCGACCACGAAGCCGGGGATCGACAGCGGCAGCACGATCCGGGTGAAGGTGCGCAGCAGGCCGCACCCGTCGACGGTGGCGGCCTCGATGATGGCGTCCGGGATGTTGACGTAGTAGTTGCGCATGATCAGCGTGACGAACGGGAGTCCGTAGATGACGTGGACCAGCACGATGCCGGTCAGCGTGCCCTGCAGTCCGAGCGCCCGCAGGAAGACGAACAGCGGGATGATGACCGCCTGGAACGGGATGAACATCCCGACCATCATCAGCACGAACAGCAGCTTGGCGCCGCGGAACGGGGTCTTGGCAAGCACGAAACCGTTCAGGGCTCCGAGCAGGCAGGAGATGATCGTGCCGGGCACGGCGATCTGGACGGAGTTCCAGAGGTTGCCCTTGAGCTGCCCCCAGGCGAGGCTGAAGCCGGACATGTCGATCGATGACGGCAGTCCGAGCGAACCGCCGGCCGCGCCCGGTCCTTTGAGGGCGGTGCTGACGATCACGTAGACGGGGAAGGCGAAGTAGATCAGCAGCACACTACAGGCGGCCAGCGTGAGCCACTGACCGACCGATCGCGGGCGCCAGTAGCCTCGGTTTTTGCGTGCGCGGCGCGTCCCGGTCGTGGGCGGTGGCGACGCCGTGGTGTTGAGGGTGTTGACGGCGGAGGTCACGCGCCCTTCCCTTCTTTCCGGTAGACGCGAACGAGATACGGCACCACGAACACGCAGGCCATGATCAGCAGGACGATCGCCGCGGCGGTGCCCTTGTCGTACCGGTTGGCGCGGCCCATCATGTCGTACACGTAGATGCCGGGAACGTCGGTGACGAAACCGGGCCCCGATCCCGACATGGACACGACCAGGTCGAAGATCTTCAGCGAGGTGTGCAGCAGCAGGATCAGGCAGGTGACAGTCACCGGCCACATCTGCGGCAGGATGACGTAGCGCAGCTGCTGGAAGTAGCCGGCGCCGTCCATGCTGGAGGCTTCGAGTTCTTCCTCGGGGATGCTGGCCAGGCCGGCCAGGTACATCGCCATCGCGAAACCGCTGAGCTGCCAGGCCGCGGCGATCACGATCGGGATGATGGCCCGGGGGATGCCGAGATCGATCTGCCAGAAACCGTCGCCGGCATGGTGAATGGTGAACGCGACGGTGGTGTCGGTCGACCATTTGGGCAGGTTCGTGACGCCGAGGTCGCCGAGCCAGACGTTGATGCCACTGCTGGGGTTGAAGATCCAGCGGAAGGCCACGCCGGTGACGATGAAGCTGAGCGCGTACGGCAGCAGGAAGACGGTGCGGAACAGCCCCTTGGCGACCACGACGTGGTGTACGAGCAGCGCCATGACGAGGCCGCCGAGGACGGTGACGAGCAGGAACAGCACCGTGAAGACGGTGACGTTGCGAAGATCGGCCTGGAAGCGCTGCTCCTGGAACATCTCGACGTACGTGGCGCCGAACGGGGAGCGCAGGGCCAGGTCACTGCGGGTCGGGCGTTTCCACTGGGAGAGCGAGATGAGGCCGGAGAAGCCGATGAACCCGTAGATGAAGATGAAGGTGAGAAGGATGCTCGGGGCCATGAACCAGGGCGCTGAGCGAAATCGTGACCGACCCCGGTTTCTGCGCCCGGGGGTTGACCGGGCACGTTCCGGCCGGGTCGAGGGTGGGGTTGCCGTGATGGCAGCCATCGGTGTCTCCAAAGCGGGTGTCCGGGGGCGGTTGCCAGGGCGGTCGCCCGCCCCGGCTCCGGGTCAGCTGTTGAGCTGGGTCTTCTGGGCTTCGGTCATGGTCTTCAGCAGACCGTCGACGTTCTTCGAGCCGAGGAACGAGGTGACCGCGTCGACGTAGGTGTTCGCGAACTCGGCCGGGGCGCCCTGGGCGTGGGCCAGCGAGCTGACGACCGGCAGCTTCTGGAACGCCGCCGCGGAGTCCTTCTGGTAGTCGGGATAGCCGTCCAGCGAGACACCGGCCAGTACCGGCGCGGAGCCCTTCTTCAGGTTGAACTGAGCCTGGACCTCAGGCTTGAGCAGCTGAGTGAGCCAGATCTTCTCGGCGTCGGCGTTGGGCGCGTTCTTGGCCGGGATCGCGAAGGCATCACCGACGTAGTCGAACAGGCCGGCCGTGCCGGGGAAGATCACGTGGCTGAAGTCGGTGCCGTCCTTCTTGCCCTTGGCCAGGTACTCTCCGAAAGCCCAGTCGCCCATCAGGGTGGCGGCGCACTTGCCGTCCGTGACCTGCAGCGCGGCCTGGTCCCAGGTGAGCACGGCGCTGTCGACGTTGACGTACTTCAGCGTCTCGGCGAACTGAGTCACGGCGGTGCGGACCTTGGCGTCGTCGAACGACAGCTTTCCGGTCAGCAGTTGCGTCCAGCCGTCGACGCCCACGCCGCCGAGAATGAACGCCTCGAGCAGCTGAGCCGGAGCGAAGGAGTCCTTGGCACCGAGACACACCGGCGCCACACCGGCGGCCTTCAGCTTGGGCAGGTCGGCGACGAAGTCCGCCGGGGTGGAGGTGTCGGTGAGCTCGACGCCGGCTCTCTTGAGGACGGCGGGGTTTGTCCACAGCACGTTGGCACGGTGGGCGTTGACCGGCACGGCGTAGTACTTGCCGTCCTTCTGTAGCATCGCCTTCACGGTGTCGGGCAGCTTGGTGTCCCAGCCGTTGGACGTGTAAAGGTCGCTGATGTCGGCGACGCTGCCGTCCTCCACGGCCGACATCAGGTCCTGGTCGGGGTGCAGCTGCCAGGAATCGGGCGGGTTGCCGCCCTGCAGCCGGGTGGCCAGCACGGTGCGGGCGTTCGAGCCGCCGCCACCGGAGACTGCGGCGTTGTTGAACGTGACGCCGGGGGCGGCCGTGGTGAATGCGCTCTGCAGCACCTGCAGCGCCTCGGACTCCGAGCCGGAGGTCCACCACGAGAAGACCTCGAGGCTCTTGCTGCCACCGCTGCTCTTGTCGCCGTCACCGGTCGAACCAGAACCGCCGCAGCCGCCGGCGAAAAGCGCTATCGAGACGGCGACGGTGAGGCCGGCACCCATCCGCTTCTTGATCATCAGCTCTCCTTGAAAGATCGGAATGCACGTGCCAGGCGACGTTCCGGCGTGTTACGGAGGCGTCTCGTACCGTCGCTTAGAACGGTCTAAGTTGCGAGTTGGACCGATCTAAGGACAGGTCGCGCAGGCTGTCAATGGGGTAAGCCGATTTGTGCTCACCATGGAATACGTTCTAGTGAGGGCCCTTGCCTAGAATTTCCGGCCGGTCTACACTCCGCCACTAAGTAACGACTGCTTACTAGAAACGCCGGGCCGGAAGTGAGACCAGCCATGACGTTCACCATCGAAACCGACGTCGCCGTGATCGGCTCCGGCATGGGCGGCGGAGTCATCGCCCGGGCTCTCGCCGAGCAGGGCATCCGCACCTGTGTTCTGGAGCGCGGCACCCGCCTGCCGCGTGCGGCGGAGGAGAACTGGTCGCCGCGCAAAGTGTTCGTCGACGACGTCTACAAGAACGCCGCCCCGTGGCTCGACACCACCGGTAACCCGTTCAAGCCGGGGGTTCATTACTGGGTCGGTGGCAACACCAAGATGTACGGGGCCAGCCTCGCCCGCTTTCGCGAGCAGGACTTCGGCGAGATCCAGTTCCGTGAGGGCCTCTCCCCGGCGTGGCCTTTCAGTTACGCCGATCTGGAGCCGTTCTACGGCATCGCCGAGCAGTGGTTCGGCGTGCACGGCACACCCGGGCAGGACGCGTCCGATCCGTGGCGCAGTACCGACTATCCCTACCCGGCGCTGCCGCACGAGCCGTACATGACGGCCCTGCAGGACCGCCTGCGAGCGGCGGGCTACTCCCCCGCAGCGGCGTCGATCGCCGTCGACCGGCGCGACGGTGGCGCCTGCATTCGCTGCCGGACCTGCGACGGCTTTCCCTGCGCCGTGGACGCCAAGGGCGACGCCGAGACCCGCGCCATCGATCCCGCACTGCAGAGCGGCCACGCCAGCCTCGAGACCTCAGTACGAATCCTGCGGTTGCACACCAACCCGGCCGGCACACGGGTCGTCGAGGCCACCGGCGTTCGCAACGGCGAGCAGGTACGGGTACGCGCTCGTACGTTCGTGGTCTCCGCCGGAGCGGTGAACTCGGCACGACTGCTGCTCATGTCCGCCAACGACAAGCACCCGGACGGGCTCGGCAACTCCTCCGGGCTGCTCGGGCGTCGCTACATGGTCCACAACGCCACGTTCATGGTGGCGCTCGATCCCCGCCGGCCCAACCACACGGATTTCCAGAAAACCATCTCGATCAACGACTGGTATCTGACTTCCGATCTCGGCGAGCCGCTGGGCAACATCCAGATGCTCGGCAAGCTGCAGGGCGCCATGATCAAGTCCGCCCGCCCCTACCTTCCCCTGCCGCTGCTGAACGGGGCCACGAAGTACTCCGCCGATTTCTACCTGGAGTCGGAGGACCTGCCCGATCCCGCTAACCGGATCACTCTGAACGGCGACAACGTTCCCGTCGTCCACTGGCGGCCGAACAACATGAGCGCCCATCGAGGCCTGATCCGCAAGGCTCGGACCATGCTCAAGAAGGTCGGATACCCGGTGGTCCTGCACGAGACCATGGGCATCGCCACAAACTCGCACATGTGCGGCACCGCCGTCGCCGGCACCGATCCGGCCGCCAGCGTCCTGGACAGCCACTGCCGCAGCCACGACGTCGAGAACCTGTTCGTCGTCGACAGCTCGTTCTTCCCGTCCTCGGCGGCGATGAACCCCGCCCTGACCATCGCCGCCCAAGCCATCCGCGTCGCCCGCGAGGGCGACCTCTTGAGGTGAGAGATATGACGACCATGCCCGCCGCCGTCCTTCAGGACATCGGTGTCCTCGCGGTTGAAGACCGCCCCGAACCCACCCTCGGTGGACCCGCCGACGTCATCGTCCGCGTCCGCGCCTGCGGCGTCTGCGGCACCGATCTGCACATCCTCAGCGACCCACCCGGCTACCCCGCCGAGCAAGGTGTCGTCCTCGGCCACGAGATCATCGGCGACGTCGCAGCGATCGGCGACAGCGTCACGAACGTCGCCGTCGGCGACCGGGTCGCGATCCGGCCGATCCTGACCTGCGGGACCTGCCGCGCCTGCCTGTCCGGCATTCCCAACCACTGCACCGATCGTGTCGATCTCGGGGTCTGGCGCGATGGCGGCCTCGCCCGGAAGGTCGTGGTCCCGGCGACTGCCTGCATCCGGCTCTCCGCCGAGCTCCCGCTGCACATCGCGGCACTCACAGAACCACTGGCCTGCGTGACCAACGCTGTCGGCCGAATCCGGCCCGGCGCCGGCGAACATGCCGTCGTCCTCGGCGCCGGCGCGATCGGCCTGCTGTTCACCGCGGTCCTCAAAGCCAGCGGCGCGGCCAGCGTCACGGTCGTGGAGATCTCGCCGACCCGGGCGCAGGCGGCCCGGGCCATCGGCGCGGACCGGGTGCTGTCCCCCGAGGACGATCTCGACCTCAACGCCGACATCGTGATCGACGCCGTCGGCTCACAGTTCGCCACAACCGTCGGCCTGGCCGCCCCACGCGGCCGGATCCTGCTGTTCGGCTTGAACGACCACGCCCGGCCCGAAGTGCCGCAGGCCCAGATCACCCTGAAGGAACTGACGGTCGTCGGCTCCTTCGTCGGTCAGCACGCCTTCCCCGACGCGATCCGGCTGCTGGAAAGCGGATTGCTGGACCTCTCGCCGATCGTCAGCCACCGCATCGAGCTGACCGAACTCGTCGATCTGCTGCCCGCGCTGCGCCGAGGAGAGGTCATCAAGGCCGTCGTCACCGTGCCGTGACAACCCTCGTCGCCCACCTTGACAATCTCGCCACACGCGCTTTTAGATCGGTCTAAGCGCCGCTGCAGTCCCTTGCTGACGCAGCCCGACCGGCTCGCCGTGCCGACGCCGAGCAACCGGAACACTCATCACGCACGAAGGACTCTCCATGCGCATCGTTCCCGTCCTGGACGCATCGCAGGCTGCCCGGCTGATCCCCGACGCCGCCGTCATCTCGGTCTCGTCCTCGTCCGGTCTCGGCTGCCCTGACGCCGTCCTCGCCGCGATCGGCGAGCGATACGCGGCCGAGTCAGCCCCGCGCGACCTGACCACCCTGCACCCGATCGCCGCCGGCGACATGTACGGCATCAAAGGCATCGACCACCTCTGCCGGCCCGGCCAGCTGCGGCGAGTGTTCGCCGGCTCGCTGCCCTCCGGCTCCTCGAAACTCGATCCGCCCCTCATCCGGCAACTCATCCACGGCGAACAGATCGAGGCCCACAACATCCCGTCCGGTGTGCTCTTCCAGATGCATCGGGCCGCCTCGACCGGCCAGCCCGGCGTCTTCACCGAGGTCGGCCTCGGCACCTATGCCGACCCTCGGCTGGACGGAGCCAAGATGAACTCCCGTACGCCCGACTTCGTCGAACTGCGCGAGGTCAACGGCAAGGAATACCTGTTCTACCCGGCTATCACGGTGGACGTCGCGATCATCCGGGCGACCACCGCCGACGAGCTGGGCAACCTGTCGTACGAGCACGAGGGCGGATCGCTCGGCGCGCTGGACCAGGCGTACGCGGCCCACAACAGCGGCGGCATCGTCATCGCCCAGGTCAAACGACTGTCTGACGCTCAGCTCGACGCGCCGGACGTCCACGTGCCCGGCATCCTGGTGGATGCCATCGTCGTGGCGCCCGACCAGCTGCAGACCACCCAGACCGCCTACGATCCCGCGCTCTCCGGACAACAACGCCGCAGTCTCGACGACGTCGAGCCGGTCGAGTTCGGCATGGAGAAGGTGATCGCCCGACGCGCCGCCGCCGAACTCACCCTCGACGCCACCGTCAATCTCGGCTTCGGTGTCTCGGCCGCGGTCCCGCGCATCCTGCTCGAGGAGGGCCACGCCGAAGACGTCACCTGGATCATCGAGCAGGGCGCCGTCGGCGGCTTCCCGCTGACCGGATTCGCGTTCGGCTGCGCCCTGAACCCGCAAGCGTTGATGCAGAGCATCGACCAGTTCACCCAGCTGCAGGGCGGCGGTTTCGACGCGGCGATGCTGTCGTTCCTCGAGGTCTCCCAGCACGGCGACGTGAACGTCTCGCACCTGCCGTCGCGGCCGCACGTGACCGCCGGCGTCGGTGGCTTCGCCGACATCGTCACCCGGGCGCCCAAGATTGTCTTCTCGGGATTCTTCACCGCCGGGCGCAAAGACATCCGCATCGCCGACGGTGCTCTGGTCATCGTCCAGGACGGCCCGGTCGCCAAGTTCGTGCCCGCCGTGGCCCAGGTCACCTTCTCCGGGAAGATGGCGCGCCGCCGCGGCCAACACGTCCTCTACGTCACTGAACGCTGCGTGCTGGAACTGGGTGACGACGGGCTCACCGTCATCGAGATCGCCCCCGGCGTCGACCTCGAACGTGACGTCCTCGGCCGCGCGGAGATCCCACTGCGGGTCAGCGACCAGCTCAAACTCATGGACCCCGCCCTGTTCCGGCCCGAACCGACCGGCTTGGTCCTGCCGAGCCGGCCCGCCCGGATCTCCCGGTTCACGGCGCGCCCGACCGCACCCCTCGCCTCCTAAGGACCCCCAAACGATGAGTACATCCCGGTACGACTACATCGTCATCGGCGCCGGTGCTGCCGGCTGCGCCGTCGCCAACCGCCTGTCCGCCGACCCGCACACCACCGTCCTGCTGCTGGAGGCAGGCGGCCGCGACTGGTCGCCGCTGATCCACATGCCGGTCGGCTTCACCAAACTCTCCGGGCCCAAGGTCAACTGGGGTTTCCACACCGTGCCGCAGCGACAGCTGGACAACCGGCGCATGTACTACCCGCAAGGCCGCACCCTCGGCGGCAGCACCTCCATCAACGCGATGATCTACATCCGCGGCCAGCGCGAGGACTACGACCGGTGGGCCCAGAACGGCAACCCGGACTGGAGTTACGCGAACGTCCTGCCGTTCTTCAAACGCGCCGAGCACAACGAGCGGCTCAACGACGAGTTCCACGGCAGCGACGGCGCCATGAACGTCACCGAGCAGATTCAGCACAACCCGCTGAGCAAGGCCTTCGTCCGCGCCGCGCAAGAGCTCGGCGTCACCTTCATCGCCGATTTCAACGGCGCCCGGCAGGAGGGCGTCAGCTGGTACGACGTGACCCAGCGCAACGCCCGCCGGGAAAGCGCGTCAACCGCGTATCTGCGGCCCATCCGCGGCCGCAAGAACCTCACCATCCAGACCCACGCCCTCGCCACCCGGGTGCTGGTGGAGAAGGGCCGCGCGGTCGGCTTGCGCTACCTGCACAAAGGACACCCCACCACGGCGTACGCCGACCGTGAGGTCATCCTGTCCGGCGGAGCCGTCAACTCGCCCCGTCTGCTGCTGCTGTCCGGGATCGGCCCCGCCGACGAACTGCGGGCGCTCGGCATCGATGTCGTGCACGACCTGCCCGGCGTCGGCAAGAACTTCCAGGACCACATGGACGTCTACCTGACCGCCGAGACCGTTCCGGTCAGTTACAACCAGTCCGACCGCCCGGACAGGGCGCTGCTCGCCGGCCTGCAATACATCACCACCCGGACCGGGCCGATCACCGCGTCGGTTTGCGAGGCCGGCATGTTCGTGCGCAGCTCCGCCGATGTCGCCACGCCGGACATCCAGATGCACGCACTGCCCGCGTACGTCATCGACCACGGCCGCATGCGGGTCAAGGGCCACGGCATGACCATCAACACCTGCAACCTGCGACCACGCAGTACCGGCCAGGTCACCCTGCGCTCCTCGGACCCCGCCGACGAGCCGGACATCGACCCTAACTTCCTCGATGACCCGTACGACTGGAAGGTGTCCCTCGAAGGCTTCCGCTGGGGCCGGGAAATGCTGGCCACCAAGGCGTTCGCGCCCTTCGTCAAGCGCGAGCACATGCCCGGCAAGGACATCCGCACCGACGCGCAGATCCGCGAGTACGTCCGCCGATGGGCCAAGACCGACTACCACCCGGTCGGCTCCTGCAAGATGGGCGCCGATCCCCTGGCGGTGGTCGACCAGGCGCTGCGCGTGCACGGCATTGAGGGCCTGCGCGTGATCGACGCCTCGATCATGCCCACGCTGATCAGCGGCAACACCCAGGCCACCTCCATCATGATCGGCGAGAAGGGCGCCCACCACGTGCTCGGCGGCGCTGTCGCTGACGTCGACGACCAGGCGGTCAGCGCATGACCGGCCAAGTCACGCTCACGCTCGACCGCACCGTCGCCACCGTTCTGCTCGATCGGCCGGACAAGCACAATGCCCTGACCCCGGCAATGCTGCAACAACTCGAGCGCATCCTGATCGACCTCGACGCCGACCGCGCCGTACGCGTAGTGATCATCGCGGCCGCCGGGACCCGGTCGTTCTGCGCGGGCGCCGACATCAAGCTGTTCAAGGCCCTGCCGCCGCTGGACATGTGGGCCGGCTGGACCCGAACCGGGCTGCGCGTGTTCGATCTGCTCGCCGGCCTGCGACAACCTACGATCGCGGCGATCCACGGCAATGCATACGGTGGCGGATTCGAACTCGCGCTCGCCTGCGACCTGCGCGTCCTGTCCGAGGAAGCGACACTCGGGCTCACCGAGGTGGGCCTGGGCACCGTGCCCGGCTGGGGAGGCACGGGCCGGCTACCGGCCGCCATCGGCGCCGCCCGGGCCAAGGAGCTCATCTTCACCGGCACCCCGCTGAGCGCCGTACAGGCGGCCGGCTGCGGCCTGGTCAACCGGATCGTTCCTACAGACCAGGTACACGCGACCGCGGTCGAGCTCGCCGAGCGCATCGCTGGACGTGCGCCGATCGCCGTGCAGATGGCCAAGCAGGCGATCGACTCCGGGCCCGCCTACCGGCTGATGGAGCCACTGGCTTCGGCCGCTACCGCATACACCGACGACGCGGTGGAGGGCTTCGCCGCCTTCCAGGAGCGCCGCGACCCGACATTCCACGGCGCATGAACTACCGAAAGGCTTCTGATGACCACGTTTGAAACCCAGCACTGGCCCAACCTGATCGGTGGCAAGGCCCTCGACGGCTCCGGCTCTGCCGCCGAACGGATCAGCCCCGGACACGCGCAGATCGCCGCGCGCTACGTCAGCGCGAGCAAGGCCGACGTCGACGCTGCCGTCGCCGCCGCGCGACGCGAGTTCGACACCGGCTCCTGGCCGCGAATGTCAGGAGCCGAACGTGCCGCGGTCCTGCGCCGCGTCGCCAGCCGGATCGAGCAGGAGGTCGACGCGCTCGCGCTGATCGAGACGGTCGAATCGGGCAAGCCGATCAGCCAGGCCCGCGACGAGGTGCGCGGCGCTGCCGGCATCTGGCACTACGCGGCCGGCCTGGCCCAGCAGACCTACGGTGATGCCCACAACGCGCTCGGCGAGGGTTTCCTCGCCATGGTTGTCAAGGAACCGGTCGGCGTCGTCGGCGTGATCACGCCGTGGAACTTCCCCCTGTTGATCGTCAGCCAGAAGCTTCCGTTCGCGCTCGCCGCCGGCTGCACCACCGTGATCAAGCCATCGGACATGACCCCCGGCACCACCACCCGCCTGGTGCAGATCCTGCACGAGGAAGGCTTACCGCCGGGCGCCGCGAACCTCGTGCACGGCGGCGGCGACGTGGGGCAGTGGCTGGCCGAGCACCCCGGCACCGACATGACCACCTTCACCGGCTCGACCCGGGTCGGCAAAAGCGTCGCCCGTGCCGCCGCCGACAGTCTCAAAAAGGTCAGCCTCGAACTCGGCGGAAAGAACCCGCAGGTCGTCTTCGCCGACGCCGACCTGGATGCCGCCCTGGAGAAGGTCGTCTTCGGGGCCTACTTCAACCAGGGCGAATGCTGCAACGCCGGTTCGCGGCTGCTGGTCCATCAGGACGTCGCCGAGGAGTTCACCCAGCGGGTCGTCCAGCGCACCCACGACGTCGTTGTCGGCGACCCGCTCGACGAAGCCACCAAGGTCGGCGCCCTGATCTCCGAGCACCACCTGGGCGTGGTGACCGACTATGTCGCCCTGGGCGAGCGCGAGGGCGCCACGATCGCGACCGGCGGACAACGGCTGGACGCCCCGGTCGGCCGCTACTTCCAGCCGACCGTGCTCACCGGTGTGCCCAAGGCCGCCCGGGTGGCCCGCGAGGAGATCTTCGGCCCGGTGCTGTCCGTGGTCACCTTCAGCGACCTGGCCGAGGCAGTCGAGATCACCAACGCCACCGGGTACGGCCTGTCCGCCGGAGTCTGGAGCCGCGACATCGGCACGGCCATGTCCTATGCCCAGGCCACCCGGGCCGGCACCGTCTGGGTCAACTGCTACATGGAAGGCTTCCCCGAGGTCTGCTTCGGCGGCTACGGGGCCTCCGGCATCGGCCGCGAACTGGGCCGCACCGCCTGCGACGAGTTCTCCGAACAGAAGAGCATCGTGGTGCGTACCGGCGCGCCCCTGCCCAAGTGGGTGAACTGATGTACTGGAACTCCAGGCAGGTCACCGAAAAACGCACACTGCCGTTCGCCGCGTCCACCCGGGACACCGCACGCGCCGCGCTGGGCGTCGCCGCCGGCAAGGTCGAGCGGCTCGCCGAACAACACCCGGACTACTTCCCGCTCTACACGCACGAAGGCCGGTGGAAGCACGGCAAGGAATCGTGGACCAACTGGTGCGAGGGATTCCTCGGCGGCCAGATGTGGCTCTTCCACGAACTCGGGCTCGGCGACCAATGGCGAGCCCGCGCCGAGCACTACTCCGTTCTGGTCGAACAGCGACAGCACGACCGCGACGTCCACGACCTCGGCTTCGTCCTGTGCCCGACCTGGCAGAAGTGGGCCGAGCTCGACGGCGGCACCGAACAGAAGAAGGTCGTCGTCCAAGGCGGCCGCACCATGGCGCTTCGCCTCAACGACCAGGGCGGCTTCCTGCGCTCCTTCCTCGCCCCGGACTCCAACTTCATCGACATCATGATGAACATCGGCATCATCGCCCTGGCCGCATTGGAGACCGGCGACGACAACCTCATGGCCATCGCCCGGCGGCACTGCGACACCACCCGCAAATACCTGGTCCGCGGCGACGGATCCGTCAGCCACGAGGGCATCTACGACCTCGGCACCGGAGAGTTCCTGCGGCAGACCACCCAACAGGGCTGGCGCAACGACTCCTCCTGGGCGCGTGGCCTCGCCTGGTCGCTGTACGGCTTCACCTCGATGTACGCGCTCACCGGCGACACCCATCTGCTGCGGACCGCGATCGCCAACGCCGACTACTGGATCGAGCACACCCAGGCCGATCCGGTGCCACCGAACGACTTCGACGAGCCGCATCCCACCCGGCCGTGGGAATCCTCGGCGGCCGCCTGCGCCGCCGGCGGCCTGATCATGCTCGCCGCGCTGGTCGAGGACGACACGCTGGCCCAGCGTTACCACCGGCATGCCGAGACGACGGTACGGCGGCTGTGCGAGCCGCTGTTCCTCGGCATCGACCCGGCCTGGGAAGGAGTCCTCAAACACGGCAGCTACCACGAACGCAAGGGGCTCGGCGTCGACGAGAGCGTCATGTGGGGCGACTACTTCTTCGTCGAGACCCTGGCCCGGGTGGTACGCGGATGACCCGCCGGCCGCTCGGCGAGAAGACGCTGTCGAGCCGGGTCATCGCGGTGCTGCGCGCCGACACCGTCGAGCGGCTTGCTCCGGTGTGCGACGTGCTGGTCGAGGAGGGCATCGTTAGCCTCGAGTTCACCATGACCACTCCGGGCATCCTCGACGCACTTCCCACGCTGGTCGGCCGGTACGGCGCCGTCGCGGACGTCGGCCTGGGCACGGTCACCACGCCGGCCCAGGCCTCCGCCGCCATCGACGCCGGCGTCGGCTACCTGGTCACCCCTGCTCTGTATCCGGCGGTCATCGACCTTGCCGTACGCGGCGAGACCGCGATCCTGCCCGGCGGTCTGACACCGACCGAACTCGCCGCCGGTTGGGAGGCCGGTGCCGCCGCCGTCAAGATCTTCCCCGCCCAGACGGTCGGCCCCGAGTATCTGCGCCACCTGCACGGACCGTTCCCCGAACTGATCGCCATACCGTCCGGCGGCGTGGACGTCGAGGCGGCCGGAGTCTGGCTGACCGCCGGCGCCGCGGCCGTCAGCATCGGCGGACCGCTGCTGGGCGACGCTCTCTCCGGCGGCGACCCGGCGGCTCTGCGACGGCGATGTGCCGCCGTCCGATCCGCGGCCGCGCCATGAGCCCGGCAGTTCTCACCTTCGGCGAGGCGCTCGTCGGGTACGGCAGCACCGAACCGTCGTTGCCGAGCGCCTCCGCCTTCACTCGATTTCTCGGCGGGGCCGAGCTCAACGTGGCCGTCGCTCTGGCGCGACTCGGCGTCAGCGCCGGCTGGGCCGGCGTCGTCGGCGACGACGCGCACGGCGCATACGTCCGCGACACCGTTACCCAACTGGGGATCACCGCCCAGCTCCGCCAGGCGCCCGGCCACACCGCGATCATGTTCAAAGCGGGCGGCTCAGGCACCGACCCCGAGGTCCTACAGCTACGGCGGGACAGTGCCTTCGCGCGTCACGCCGACGACCTGCTCGCGGAGCTGCTCCCGCTCACCGGCCGACGGCATCTGCACCTGACCGGCATCCCACTCGGCGTCTCCGTTGCCGCCCGACGCACCACGACGGCCCTGCTCGCCGCCGCCCGCGACGCCGGCCTGACCACGTCGTTCGACCCGAACCTCCGGCTGAATCTGTTCCCCGATGCCACAGCCATGCGCGACACCGTCAACGCGGTGGCCTCCGCTTGCACCATCGTGCTTCCCGGCCTGGCCGAAGGCCGCACCCTGACCGGCTGTCAGGCTCCCGCCGACATCGCCCGGCACTACCTGCTTGCCGGCGCGCAGGAGGTCGTCGTCAAACTGGGTGCCCCGGGAGCGGTCGCCTTCACTCAGGACGCCTCGGCGCACTCGAAACGCTTCGCGGTGGAGGCCGTGGACACGGTCGGCGCCGGCGATGGCTTCGCCGCCGGCTACCTGGCGGCGAAGCTCGCCGGCGCGAAGCTGCAGGAACGCGTCGACCAAGCCGCCGCTGTCGGCGCGCTCGTCACCACCCGGCACGGTGACCTGGCCGCCATGCCCACGGCAGAGGAACTCTCGGCGTTCCGGCGAGAAGCAGAACTCAGCCGTCTGCCGTGACCTCGGCGCGCAGGCGGCTCAGTGCCTCGGCACGCACGCCGGCGAGCACGGGCTCGCCGGTCACCTCGGCCGCCCGGATGGGGACGTGGCGCGGCATGTTTGCGGTGGCCGCGCGCATGTTGTCCACCACCGCCGGTCCCCATGGGCCGCCGACCAGCACTGCCTGTGGATCGGCCAGGGCAATCACGGCCGCGACCACCCCGCCGACCGCCGTGGCAAGAACCTCATGGGTGGCGGCCGGGCTGGCCAGGAGCCGGTCGACGTCTATCGCGGTGGAGCCGTTGCGGCGAAGACCGAGCTTGCCGAACAGCTCGATGAAACGGACCGCTCGTCCGCCGGGGCCGAGAGTCAGCAGGTGGGCGACCTCGCCGGCCAGACCGGTGTGTCCGCGGCGCACCTCGCCGTCGTTGACGATCGCGCAGCCCAGTCCCTCACCGAGGTACATGTAGGCGAAATCGCGCAGCACCTGAGCGCCGGCACCGTCACGCTCGGCCAGGGCCGCCCAGTTCACGTCGTTGTCGACCACGACCGGGCCGTCGACGTACGGGGCGAGCACCGCCACCGGGTCCAGCGAACCCACCAGAAACGGCGCGTCGGGCAGCTGCACCAACCGGCCCGTGGCCCGGTCCACCGGATCGGCAGCGCCGACCACGGCCACGCGGAAGTCCTGGCCCGCGGTCTCCCGTACCTCCGCGACGGCGTCCTCCAACGCCGCGGAAACCCGGGCAGGAAGAGCCGGACGATCAATCTGCCTGGTGACGCGCACTCCCGGCTCGCCGTAGATGTTCACGCACTCCGCCACCACACCCGCTGGTGCGATAGTCACCGCCAGTGCCGCGCCGACCGTCGGAGCAAGCGCGTAATAGAAGCCCACCCGGCCCTTGCCGCGCCCGCCCGGGGTGCGCTCGCCGGTGTCGGTGACCAGGCCCCGCTCGGTCAGGCGGCGCACGCTCTCTCCGGCGGTGGGCTTGGAGATGCCAATCATGGTCGCGAGCTCGGCACGGGTCAGCCGGCGGTGCTGCATGAGCGCGTGCAGCACGTGCTGGTCGGTCAATGACCGCACCAGGTCCAGCGAAGGCTTGGCGGAATCCACCAAACTATTCTAGTCAGGGCCCTTGCCTTGAAGCGAGAAGCCCCCGTACAGTTCTTCAAGTAAGGATATCTAACTTGAAGGGAACTGCCGTGTCGACGACCACCGCGCTGCCTCACTGGGAGGAAACCCCCACCGACCTCAAGGCGGCGACCCGCGAAATCAAGCAGGCACTGCGCGAGCGCATCGCCGCCTCCGGCCGCACCGTCGAGGACGTTTTCGCCGTGGTCGAACAGCGCGTACAGGCCGCTGTCGACGACATCGTCGCCGCCCGCCGCCGGGGCGAAAGCGTCTGGCCGGTCATCGACTACGCCGACATCGCCAACGGCACCGTCACTCCCGAGCAGACCGCCCACCTGCGCAAGCGCGGCTGCCTGATCGTTCGCGGCAACTTCGAGCGCGACCAGGCCCTCCGGTGGGATCAGGACATAGTCGACTACGTCGAGGGCAACCACTTCTTCGAGGACTACCGCGGCCCCGGCGACGACTTCTTCGGCAGCGTCGGATCCAAGCCTGAGATTTACCCGATCTACTGGTCACCGGCCCAGATGCAGGCCCGCCAGAGCGACCGCATGGCGAACGTGCAGGCGTTCCTCAACAGCCAGTGGAAGTCCTCCTCGGAGGGCGTCCAGTGGTTCGACCCGAACCGCGACTCGCTCTACCCCGACCGCATCCGCCGCCGTCCCGAGGGCGCTGACTCGGCCGGCCTCGGCACCCACCTCGACCCCGGCACCCTCGATCTGTGGATGACGAGCGCCTACCAGCAGGCTTTCCGGCACCTGTTCGACGGCAGCGTCGAACAGTACGACCCGTGGGACGCCGCCCACCGTACCGCCGGCCCGCAGTACCCCGGCTCCACCATGTGCTCGGCGTTCCGGACGTTCCAGGGCTGGACCGCGCTGTCCGACATGGACCACGACCAAGGCGTCCTGCACACTGTGCCGATCCCCGAGGCGATGGCCTACCTGATGCTGCGCCCGCTGCTGAGCGACGTCCCCGACGACGACATGTGCGGCGTGACCGTCAACCAGGTCTTCCCGGCAGGCCACAAATGGCACGCCCCGCTGATGGAGGCGCTCGCCGGCATCCCCGACGTGCGCGCTGGCGACTCCGTCTGGTGGCACGCGGACATGATCCACAGCGTCGCGCCGGTCGAGGCCCAGAAGGGCTGGGGCAACGTCATGTACATCCCGGCAGCGCCCTGGTGCCCGCGCAACGAGGCGTACGCCGCGAAGGTGCGCGACGCTCTCGCCAAGGGCGAGAGCCCCAGCGACTTCCCGGCCGAGCACTACGAACGCGAGTGGCCCAACCGGTTCCACATCGAAGACTTGAATGCCACCGGACGCCGCGGCCTCGGCCTCTGACGCGCCTTCCCATTATCGTCAGGGCGGCCATCGAGTTTCTTGGGTGGTCGCCCATGGCGACTGGTAGTCGATCCGAGCTACAGCGGTGCTGCTCGACCTCGACGGCACGCTGGTTGTCGCCACGACGGCTGGACAACGTTGCCACCGCTTTCCCCCAGGCCCCACGTGCTGCTCGCCATGCAGATCGGCTTTCGTCGACCAGCCGATGTTCGCGTTGCCCGTCATGGCGCCGACATTGAAATCCCGCCCGATCGAGGCGGGGACCTGGCGCTGGGAGCCAGCGACAGGTCCCGGGCCAGAAACGATCGCCCCGCCGCCTAGCGTGCCGAGGTCAGCCAGTGGCGGCGATACGGAACAGCGTCTGCTGACCGGCCGACACCAGAGATCGCTGTCCGTCCTGGATGCCGAAGACCTCAAGCCGACAGATAGTCAAGGTCCGGCCCGACTTCAGGACCTTGCCGACCGCTTCGACATGATCGCCGGTCGCCGGGGCCATCATATTGATCTTGTATTCGACGGTGAGCACCTCAGCGTCCGGCGGGAACAGCGTGAGAGCGGCAAATCCACCGGCACTGTCGGCGATGGCGCTGGTAGCTCCGGCGTGAACGTAGCCGTGCTGCTGGGTCACTTCCGGCCGGGCAGCCAGGGCGATGTGCACGCATCCCGGTGCGACACGCGTCAACCGGGCGCCGAGATGACGCATCAAACCCTGCCGGGCGAAGCTCGCCTCGATTCGTTCGCGAACCTCAGCGTCCGCCTGACCTTGACCGCCGTCTTCCATGGACTCCCCCTCTCGACAGGCACCTCGCCACCCGGGCGCGGCTGACCTGTCAACGAGCTCGTACTACCCGATGGCCTGCTCCGTCAGCAGCACCACGCCGATGATGACCATGGCGGCCCCGGAGAACCGAGTCACAGCTCGCGCGAGAGCCGGCCGTGCTCCGAGCACCCGCCGTGCCCCGGCGCCGACCAGCGTGTAGACCACCGCACAACTGACCACATGCACCAACCCGAGCACGACGATCTGCGCCGCGATCGGCAAACTCGCTGTAGACCGCGTGAACTGCGGCAGCAGCGCGAGGAACAACAGGAACACCTTCGGATTCAGGCCGCTGATCCCCAGACCAGTAACCGCTTGTCGCACCCAGGAACCCGGTGCCCGCCCGGTGCTTGCCTGCGGCCCCGGAGGTTGCCGGAGCATGCCGATGCCCAACCAGATCAGATAGCCCGCGCCCGCCACTGTCAGCGTCGCCAACACCACCGGTGACCCGGCGACCAGCGCGGCCACCCCGGCCGCCACCACAATCGTCGCCAACAGATGTCCGGCCAACAGCCCACCGACCGCAGGCAACACCGTACGAAAGCGCAGACCGGCCGTGATCGCGTAGGCCCAGTCGGCGCCCGGGGTGATCACGAACAGGAACGACACAGCCCAGAACGCCGCGATCGTGCTGACAGCCATGGAGCAGCCCCGTTCCAACGCAGATGACTTTCTCGGGCAACGTCGTCCCGCTTAGAAGTCTATGCGCGAAACGAGGGCAAGTGTTCCCAACAATCTCGCCAACAGGCCGCACATGGGGAAAGATATTCCGCATGGATGCGCTTGACCGCAAGATTCTTGCCGAGCTCCAGCGGGACGGCCGCCTCAGCGTCACCGACCTCGCCGAACGTGTCGGCCTGAGCGTCTCGCCCTGCCACCGCCGACTACGCGCCCTCGAACAGGCCGGCGCGATCAGCGCCTACCGAGCCCACCTCGACGCCAAAACCCTCGGGCTGACCTTCGACGCCAAGGTGTTCGTCACCATGAACGCCGCCGACCGCCGCACCCTCGACACTTTCGAACAAGCCCTCATCGACATCCCGCACATCACCCACGCCCAGCGACTCTTCGGCGACCCCGACTACCTGCTGCACGTCATCACCCGCGACCTCCCCGCCTTCCAAGAGGTCTACGACGAACAACTCGCCACCCTCCCCGGCGTCCAACGCCTACGCTCCACCCTCGTCATGAAAACGATCGTCGAGGACCGGCCTCTTCACCTCTAGCCAGGGGCCGACGCTGAACTCTGAACTCTCCCAAAGAGCCAAGCGGGCGGTATCGACCGCCGACCCGTCGCGCCTACCCCCAGCGACGGCCCTGCCGCCGGTCACCCGGGGATGGCAACGTGACACTGCGTAGCCGACGTGTTCTGGGTGCCGACGTCGGCTCGCCTCCCGGCTCACTGCCGAGACGATGTCGCGCTCGCGGTCTGGGATCCGGAGGTCAATAAGGCCGACGCAACCTGATCCACCCGAAAAGCAATGGACTCAGCAGTACACGCTCGAAGACGACACCGTCCGGATCGCCTGGACCGTCGCCGCCGCCATCAACGTCCGCTCTGACGAGCGATCGACCGGCCGGGACAGACACACCGCTGGGAACCCGGGCGACGAGTCGGCCGCACAACCGCCGGACCCCACCCGCACTCCCCGCAACCGACCGGTGACCAGACTCTACGGCGACCAGATGCCGGAACTGGTGCAACCCGATCGGCCCCACCGGAGCCGCGACGGCAGGCCGACAAGCCGGCTGGGACTACCGCGGACAACCCGAGACAACCGCAGCCAACTTCCGCACCCCACGAGTAGGCACGATCATGGAATCACCGGCCCCAGACAGGACCGGCGAACCCCGGCGAAGATCACCGCACGAACGTTCGTGTCATCGAGGTGTCGTGATCATCCACATAGGAGAATCCTGTGCATCGACGTTCGGTATCGCGGACAGGGAGACCTATCGCGTCGAGATCCGATCACTCCAACCATGAACGCCCTGCTCAACCAGGCGCCCCGGCAGTGAGGCCGACTCCGGGAGAACGATCACGAGCTGTTGAGTACGAGCCGGCTCCGAAGATCAGCCGGAATCCGGGCGTAAACCGTACGCGCGTACGTGCAAAAATACGTGTCCCGGCGCCACGATTCCATCGATGTCCAGATATGCAAAAGGCCAGCTACGCTGGCCTTTTGTTAAGTCGGGCTGACAGGATTTGAACCTGCGACCCCTTGACCCCCAGTCAAGTGCGCTACCAAGCTGCGCTACAGCCCGATCCCGCCCCGAACCTCAGCCCGGCGCGACATCTCCTAAAGCTTAGCAACCTCACCCATGCGCTTTTCCGCGGCCCCCCGGCCCCGTCTTCTTGCGGGGCTTGACGGTGACCTCGACCGGCGAGCCTTCGAAGCCGAACTCCTCGCGGAGCTTGCGTTCGATGAAGCGCTGGTAGCCCGCGTCGAACGGCCCTGTCGTGAACAGGACGAAGCGCGGCGGGGCGATGCCGGCCTGGGTGGCGAACAGGATGCGTGGGGCGCGTCCGCCGCGTACCGGGTGGGGGGTGGCCTGCGTCAGGGTGGTCAGCCACTGGTTGAGGGCACCGGTCGGGATGCGCTGTTCCCAGGAGGCCAGGGCTCGGCGGATGGCCGGGGCCAGCTTGTCGACCGCTCGGCCGGTCTTTGCCGAGATGTTCACCCGGACGGCCCACGTGACGCGTTTCAGGTCGCGGTCGATCTCCTTGTCCAGGTAGAACCGGCGGTCTTCGTCGACCAGGTCCCACTTGTTGAAGGCGATCACCAGGGCGCGACCGGATTCGATCACCTGGGTGATGACGCGCTGGTCCTGTTCGCTGATCACTTCGCCGGAGTCCAGGAGCACGACGGCGACCTCGGCGGCTTCGACGGCTCCCGCGGTGCGCAGGGACGCGTAGTACTCCGTACCCGAGGCCTGGTTCACTCTTTTGCGCAGGCCGGCGGTGTCGACGAACTGCCAGATGTCGCCGTCCATCTCGACCAGGCTGTCGACCGGGTCGACGGTGGTGCCGGCGACCGAGTCGACGACCGCGCGTTCTTCTTTCGCGACGCGGTTGAGGAGGCTGGACTTTCCCACGTTCGGGCGACCGACCAGTGCGACCCGGCGGGGGCCGCGCACGTTGCCCTCGAGCATCGGCGGGGTGGGCGGCAGCGCGGACAGGATGTCGTCGAGCAGGTCGCCGGAGCCCCGGCCGTGCAGCGCCGAGATGGTGTGCGGCTCGCCGAGGCCCAGGGACCAGAGCGACACCGCCTCCATCTCGAGGTTCTGGTTGTCCGCTTTGTTCGCGACCAGGATGACCGGTTTGTGGCTGCGACGCAGCATCTTGACGGCGGCCTCGTCCACGTCCGTGGCGCCGACGGTCACGTCGACCACGAAGATGACGACGTCGGCGGTCTGCACCGCGATCTCGGCCTGGGCGGCGATGGCGGCGGCCCTGTCGCGAGCGTCGGGTTCCCAGCCGCCGGTGTCGACGACGGTGAATCGGCGGCCGTTCCACGACGCGTCGTAGGGAACGCGGTCCCGGGTCACCCCGGGCACGTCCTCGACGACCGCCTGGCGACGTCCGATGATGCGGTTGACCAGCGTCGACTTGCCCACGTTGGGGCGTCCGACGACGGCGACGACGGGCACCGGTCCTTCGAATTCCGGGGAGTCGGAATCCGGGGAGGAACCGGCGGAGAGATCGAAACCACCCTCGAAATCGTTGATGTCGAGGCCGGCGGGAAGTTCAGTCACTTACTTACCTTGCTGTTCAGCAGATGCAGGAGGTGCGCGACGACCTCGTCGATGCCCATGCCGGTGGTGTCCACCTCGAGAGCGTCGGAGGCCTGGCGCAGCGGGTCGGTGGCCCGGCTGGAGTCGAGCTTGTCGCGGCGGGCCAGGTCGGCCTCGGTCGCGGCGACGTCGGATCCGTTCTCGCCGCTGCGCCGGGCGGCGCGGGCGGCGGCGGAGGCGGTCAGGTAGACCTTGAGGTCGGCGTCGGGAGCGACGACCGCGGCGATGTCACGGCCCTCGACGATGATCCGCGGATGCCCGTCGATGATCGCTTTCTGCAGCGTGACCAGGTGTTTGCGCACGGAGGGGACGGCGGCGACGGCGGACACCGCGCCGGTCACCTCCGCGCCGCGGATGGCCTCGTCGACGTTGGTGCCGTTGGCCGCGAAGTGCGGCGCCAGCGGGTCGGTGCCGATCGACAGCTCGGTCTCCAGCGCGATCTTGGCGATCGCGTCCGGGTCGCCGAGGTCGACGCCGGCGTTGAGCACCGCCCAGGTGACCGCGCGGTACATCGCCCCGGTGTCGAGGTAGACGCCCTCGACAGCCGCGGCGAGCCGCCGGGAAACGGTGGACTTGCCCGATCCGGACGGGCCGTCGACGGCCACCACGCACGTTTCGGGCCGTTCCTGAAGCTCCACCGTTCCTCCTGCAGGTCCCCAGACAATCAACCCTCCCATTGTGCCCGCCGACGCGACGGCCGACGAACCGGGGCTCGTGCCGGAGAACCTTCAAGATCAAAACCTTCATCTTGTACGCGTGAACGGCCGTCCCGGACACCCCACACCTCCCGGACTGATCGCGATCCTGTGCCACGCAGGCCCGGAGCCGCGACCGGCGGCGGCGATCCCGGGTCGATGACCTGCGGTAACGCCGCACGTAGTACCTGAGGGCCAGTCCCGGGACGGCTCCCTGGCAGCACTCGGACCCGCCGGATCAGCCCCTGCTCTCCGGCTCAGCCCCGTATCCGGCACCGGAGGTCGGGAAGAACCGTCGATTCTCGGCGTGGTTCTCGGTCACTGGCTGGTGACCGCACTCGTCTCCGGCGACGGGGTTCTCACCGGCTCCAGTCCTCTGCACCATCTGCCGGAACCGACTCGGCATCTGCCGGAACCGACTCGGCCGCGGATCGGGACGGCGGTGGTGACGGCGTACCTGCTCGCCATGAGCATCTTCCTGTGACAGCAGACCGCGGTCACCACCCTCGGCCGGATCGTGGGCGACCGTCCGCTGGCGGGCCGCCTGCACACCGTTCCGGACTCGTACGCCCGGCTCGCCGCCCGGCTGGTCCGGCTTCCGCTCTTCGCCCTGGCACCGATGCCCTGCCGCGCCCTCGTCAGAACGGGATCGTCTGCATCCCGCTCCGTCCACCCGACGCGACCAGTGTCCCGTCGACCCGCAGAATCCCGTGCTCACCACTGAGCTCGAACTGCCCGGAGTCCCCGGCCGGGACGATCTCCCAGATCTGGGCGGTCTCCCCGTCCCGGCACGGCTGCAGCGCCAGCGTCACCGGCGACACGGCCGTCACACAGCTGTCCGGCCGGGCCACCGGAATGATCAGGACCTGGTTCTTCACCATCACCGGCGCGGCCCGCAACGACATCCGGGTCGACGCGTCCTTCGCCGTACCGGTGAAGTCCACGCCATCATCGGCGCCGATCTGCATCCACCTGTCGGCGCCGTCGTCCGCCACGTCGATCAGCGTGCCGGTTCCCAGATCAACGCCGATCCGGTCCAACTGGCTGACGTCCGAGCTCAGCGGCGTACCCGGCGTGTAAGGAATGATCGAAGCGCTCGCCGACGGTCCTGCCGGAAGCACCGGCTGATTCTGATCACCGCGGTCGAGCGTGAGCCCGACGCCGGCCGCCGCGACCAGCACCGCGGCGAAAGTGCCCCCGGCGGCCCGGTTGCGGCGACGACGGTCACCGCGGCGGCGGATCTCCGTGGCAGGTGCCATCGTCGCCCCCCGCTGCAGATGATCGGCGTACGCCTGCAGGCTGGACTGCATCTCGTCGTCAGGCATCGCCGCGATCACCGTCCTTTCCTGAGAGCTTCGACGCCGGTGAGCCGTCCTTTTCTGAGAGCGCTGGCGAACCGTCCTTTTCTGAGAGCGCTGGCGAACCGTCCTTTTCTGAGAACGCTGGTGGACCGTCGGTGAGATGGTCCGCCAGTGCGCGCCGGCCCCGCGCCAGCCAGGTACTGACGGTCCCGGACGGGATCCCGGTCTCCTGGTGGATCTCGGCGACGCTGAGGCCGACGAGATGGTGCAGCACCACGACCCGCCGCTGGCCGGCGGGGATCCGGCGCAGGGCGGCGACGATGGCCACGTGGTCGGGGCCGAGCGCGGCCACGTGACCGTCGGTGGTGTCCCGGCGGTGGGCCTGGAGCCGGTTGACGGCTTTGCGCCAGGTGCTCACCGCGTGGCGGTAGGCGACCTGGCGTACCCATGCCTCGGGGTTCTCGTATCTGCTGATCCTGTGCCATCGGTTCCAGGCGCGCAGGTACGCCTCGGCGACCGAGTCCTCGGCCTCGGCCGCACCGCCCACCATCATCGCGACGTGGGCGAGGACCCGGCGCGACGACGTCGCGTAGAACGCGTCGAAGTCTCCGGCATCACGCATGTACTCGTTCTCACTGCGCGTACTTGATGGTCTGCAGGCCGGTGCGGCCCTTGCCGCTCGTCGTGAGTTTGCCGTCGTCGACCCGGAGGATGCCGTACTTTCCGCGAAGTTCGAACTGGCCGGAGTCGCCGGCCGGCACGACGGTGAAGATCTGGGTGGCTTTGCCGGTCTCGCAGGTCTCCAGCTTGAGCGGGGCGCCCTTGGTGTCCGCGACGCAGTAGCCGGCGCCGAGGTCCTCGTTCCAGAACGGCGGCTTGATCACCACACGGTTCTCGGCGGCGACCGGCGCGGCCTGCAGCGACATCATCGTGGTGTCGGTACGCCCGGTGCCGGTGAAGTCGACCTTGCCGTTCTTGCCGACTGCGAGGAAACGGTCCTTGCCGTCGTCCGCGACGTCGATGAGGACCCCGGCGTTGATGGTGATGCCAAGCTTCTTGAGCCGGCTCAGGTTGGACTTGACCGCCTTCTCGTCCGGTTTCGCCGCCGCTACCGGCTCCATCTGCGGGGTTGCCTGCGATGGGGCGGCCTGCGGCAGGGCGGCCTGCGATGGGGCTGCCTGCGGCGTGCCGGCGCATCCGGTGAGCGCGAGGGCGGTGGCGACGGCTCCGACGAGGATCAAACGCATGGGGGTTCCTTCACGTGTGGCTTGTTGATGTGCCACGGACACGCGCCGGGAGCCCGGCTGATTTCAGCCTTCGGCTAACGAAAAGGTAACGACGGATCGGCCTGGCCGACGACGACCGCCACCGGGGACGGCCGAGGGGACGCGACCGCCGGTCGCGTCCCCTCGGTTTCTGCTGATGTGTCAGGCGGCGGTCGGCAGGCGGTACCCGGTGGCCAGCCACTCGCGCAGCGACTGGACCTCCGGGGTCAGCTCGCGGACCCGGGCCGGGTCACGCGGGCCGGTGAACTCGTCGGCGAAGTCGGTGTAGTACTGCAGCATGTTGCCGTACTCGTCGGCGCCCGGGAAGCCGAAGGCCCGGAACTGGTCGTGGGTGACCGGCCGGTACTCGACCGGCTCGCCCAGGGCTTCGCCCAGTGCCGCGGCGATCTCGGTGCCGGTCAGGACGTCACCGGCGATGCTCACGGTACGGCCGATGTACGCGTCCCCACCCCGGAAGATCGACAGCGCCACCCGGCCGATGTCACCGGATGCGATCCCCGCCAGCGGTGCGTCGCCCATCGGGATGGTCAGGACCAGCCGGCCGGTCTCGTCGCGGGCCGGGGCCAGCGCGTCGGCCAGGTTCTCGTAGTAGAAGGTGGTGCGCAGGAACGTGGTCGGCACGCCGGCCGCCCGGAAGAACTCGTCCGCTTCGGCTTTCGCGTCGAAGTGCGGCACCTTGTACCGGCCCAGCAGTGTCGGCATCCGCGGGTCGTCGACCGGGATCAGTTCCCGGGTGTCCTCCAGGGTCGACCAGACGACGTGTCGTACGCCGGCCTTCTGCACCGCGTCGATCAGGTTGCGGACGTACTCCTGTTCCTTCTCCGGATCCATGTGGGTCCAGAAGTCGGTGACCAGGAACGCCCCGTCCGCGCCGGCGAACGCCTCGGCCAGGCCCTCCGGATCGGAGTAGTCGCCGGCCACCACGTCGGCGCCGAGTTCGGCCAGCTCACGGGCCTTGGCCGAGGTCACGTCCCGGGTCAGCGCCCGTACCGTGAACTCGTCTCCGCCGGCGGCCAGGACGGCCCGCACCACACCGCTGCCCTGAGCACCGGTGGCGCCGACAACAGCGATCGTCTTGCTAGCCATGGGAACCACTCCTCGATCTTCGCGGTCCTGTGTGGATCGCACGTCCGCCACAACCGCACCCCCACTCACTCTATTTCAAATCTGAAATACATGTGCTGCCGATCACTTCGCCGGCAGACTCGACAAGATCGACGCCCGCATCCGCGACCTCGACCGTCCGCGCTCCGCCCTGGCACTACGGCCGCCGAAGGGACCGGCCGGCACCCCTGCCCGATGCCGGCAGCGCCGGCCGACTCCTAGACGAGCCAGGCCGTGGCGGCCTGCTGGACCATGGCCAGGCGGGCCACGGCGGCGCCGGGAACAGGACCCGACCACGAGTGTCACGCCATCGATCCGCCGGGATGCGGCGACGCGGCTCAGGCCGCGAACACCGGCGGGACCATCATCGCGGCGGCACGACGGGCGCCCATGTCGTGCCGATGTGCATGGTGGTTCGCCGGTCGAGCCGGTGCTCCGACCGCCCCGGAGCACCGGCCCTCGCGACCCGGATCCGACGCCAGGTGTAGCCCCCGGAGGACCCTGCATGATCGAGTCCCCGACGATCAGCTCCCCGGGTGGCGGCCGGACCGAGGCTCGGGTTACGCCAGGACGGCGGACGAGACCACGTTGTCGTTTTCCGGGGTGAAGTATCCGATGGTGTGCGGATCAATCCGGAAATTCCGACCGGGGACGTAACGGTTGTAGCTGCTGTTCTCGTAGAGGTACAGCGCCTTGTCCGTGTTGTTCACGACCGACGTGATGGAGTCGTTCAGGTCCATGCCGTTGGTGTACCGGTAAACGCGAAAATCCGACACCGCGCCGAGAAAACCGCCGCTTCTCGGGTTGAGTGCTCCGAGGACGGCCACTGTGCCCCTGGCAGCATCGTTACGATACAGGCAGACCCATCCTTCCTGGCACTTCCACGCCGCCTGCGCGGGTGCCGGCAGAACGGCCAGCGTGCCCACCACGGCCGCGGCCGTACCGAGAATCGCATGAAGGATTCTGCGCTTCTTCATCGTCTCCCTTTCTCCCCAAGTTCCACCTTCGGGTATTCCTCCAGCAGGAAACCCGGGGGAAAGGTAATGCCTTCGACTTGATCTGCAATTGATCGCCAGGCCGCCGACGAACAGATCCCACCGAACTCGTCCAGCGGCACCGGCCACGAGTCAGCAGATGGCGGACAGCTGGTTGTCGATGTTCATGCGCGGAAACGGCCCGGACGCCGGGACGTTGCTCAGATCGGCGACGCTCTGCTCCGAAGCCAGGATGTACGTCGCGGGCGTGCTCTGCACCGGCTCGGGATCCACGTACAGCTGCAGGGAGTTGTGCGTGTTGTTCTTGATCGAGGACGCCCGATTGTCGAGGCTCTGCCCGTTGTACAGGGTGTTGTCCCGGAAGTCGAGGTCACAGGGGTGCCGTCCGTCCGGGCGCTTCGGAACCTTGTAGACCGACCCGGTGTAGTCGTGGGTCTGATAGATGCACAACTCCCCGTCGTAACAAGTGGCGGCCGCCTGGGCGGCCGACGCCGCGAACACGGTCGCCGTCGAGGCGACCACCAGGGAGGACAGGAACACCGCAGCGCGGCGAACAGACTTCATGGATCACAGACCTTCCCACCGGCCACCCATCGCGGCCGTCGATCCCGACCGTAAGAACGCCTTCTTGATTTCCACTGAACGGCCATCTCACCGCCGTTCCCGTAGCGCCGAGCGGCCGGGCCGGACGTGCGGGGCCGGACTAGCATCCGCGCCATGCTGTTACGCAACCTCGGAGCCGGCGGCGCGATCGGCGACACCGACCTGGTCGTGGCCGCGCAGCACGGCGACGCCGAGAGCTTCGCGATGCTGTACGCGCGGCACTACGCCGGCATGCGGGCGGTCGCCGTCCGGATCCTCGGCCCCGGACCGGAGGGCGAGGACGCCTGCCAGGACGCGGCGATCACCGCACTCACCCGGATCGGCGAGCTGCGCGACCCGGCGGCAGCCCGGGCCTGGCTGCACCGGATCGTGCGGAACAACTGCAAGATGATGCTGCGGGCCCGTCGGCCGATCCCGGTCGGGGTCGCCGGGGAACACCTGCCCGCCCCGGACACCGACGACCCGGCCGCCGTCGTCGAGCGCAGCGCCCAGCGCGACTGGGTCTGGCACGCCATCGGGCAGCTCACCCCGGCCACCCGGCTGGTCGCGATGCTCCGGTACTTCACGGCGCGCAACACGTACGAGGAGATCGCTCTGGCCTGTGGGACGCCGGTCGGCACCGTGCGCAGCCGTCTCAGCGAGGCCCGGCGCCAGCTCACCGCCGCGCTCCCCCGGGTACGCGACGCCGACCACGACGATGTCGCGGCGCTCACCGTCCGGCGCCGCGAGGAGGCCGCCGAGATCCTCACGGCGCCCCGCAACGCCGTGTCACTGCCGCTGGTCCACCAGCGCTGGGCGGACGACGCGCGTTTCCTCTGGCCGGACGGGCTCAACACCGATCTGGACTATCTGTTCCAGGTGTTCCGCCTCGACCTCGAACACGGCCTCACCTACCGGCTGACCGAGGTGGTCGCCGGGCCCGGGATCACCGTCTGGTCGGCTGACTTCCTCTACCCGCCGGACTGGTCCGCGGACCTTCGCTCACACCAGGAGGGGGTCGACAAGCCGCCGTCCGCCGTCTGGCTGCTCCGCGAGGACCAGGGCCGGGTGACCGAATGCCGGTTCAGCTACACCACGTGACATGACCAGATCAACCCCTTTCACCAGCTCTTTCGCGTACGCCCGGACGAGCACATGCATCGAGATGTGCCCGGCCGCATCCTCGGCCACCAGTGACGACGCCACCAATTCGGCCAGGTCGGCGCCGCCGCGGCGCGGGCCCCGTCCCGCCCCCGCCGCCAGCAGCCGGAAGAGCCGGGCCGCGTCCGGGCTCAACCGCCGGTAGGACCAGGAGAACGCGGTACGCGGATCGTGGACGCCACGGCCGCCTTCGAACGCCCGCAGCGGACCGGCGTCGTCGCGCAGCTCGGCGAGCACCGTGCTCACCGACAGGGCCGGCCGGGCACAGAGGCGTGCCGCCAGCACCGCCAGGGCCAGCGGCAACCGCCCGCACCGCTCGACGATCTCGTCGGCCACGGCCGGGTCCACCGCGACGCCGGCCGCCGCCGCGGCGAGACGCCGGCCGAGCAGTTCCCGGGCCGCGGCCCGGCCGGGAACGTCGACCCGCATCAGGCGGGCGCCGTCGAACGTGGCCAGATCGGTCAGCGGTCCGCGGCTCGTGACCAGGACGAGGCTCTCCGCGGAGCCGGGCAGCAGGCGGCGCACCTGAGCGACGTCCCGGACGTTGTCCAGCAGAATCAGGAAACGCTTGCCCGCGGTGAGGCTGCGGTACATCCCGGAACCCGCGTCGGGGGTGTCCGGGACGTTCGCGGCCGGCATGCCCAGGGCGTACAGGAGAGGTCGCAGTGCCTCGCCGACCGGGCGGCTCTCCTCGTCCTGGTCGCCCCGCAGGTCGAGGTAGAGCTGCCCGTCCGGGAACCGGGCCGCGACCCGGTGGGCGAAGTGCACGGCGAGCGTCGACTTGCCCACCCCGGGCATCCCATGAAGCGCGATCACCAGCGGGCCGGCCCGCCGCCCGGCCGCGCGGCCGTGCGCGCCGGCCAGGGCCGTCAGCGCCGCCGTCTCGTCCGCGCGGCCGGCGAACAGCGGCAGGTCCGGCGGCAGCTGCGCGGGACGGACGTACGGGACCGGCCGCGCGGGTCGTGCCGGCGCCACCGCCGCCGGCACGACCCGGGTGAGCACCCGGCGGTGGGCCTCCCGCAGGTCGGTTCCGGGGTCGATGCCCAATTCCTCGACGAGACGGTCACGAATGGCCTGGTAGACCATGAGCGCCTCGGCCTGGTGCCCCAGGGCGGCCAGCGTGGTGATCAGCCAGGCGTGCACCGGCTCGTTCAACCGGCTCATCCGGGCCGCCAGCCGCAGCGGCGCGAGCACCTCGGCCGGACGGCGGAGCCGGACGGCGAGCGCGGCCGCGCCGACCACCGCATCGAAGAACTCGCCGTCCACACCGGTGAACACCGCCGTGGCCGCGGTGCCGTCGGCCAGCGCCTCACCGGCGTTGCCCTGGCAGCGCCGCAGCGCACGGACGTACCGGTCGAGCGCCTCACCGGGCAGGTCCCGGCGCACGCTGGTCTGCGCCGCGGCGACCAGGCGCCGGAACGTGACCAGGTCGAGTTCCGCCGACCCCGCCGTGAACCGGTATCCGGGGCCGTGCCGGACGATGTGCGCCCCGGAGACCCGCGCCGGCAGACCGGGTTCGAGCAGCCGGCGCAGCGCCCCGACGTACTTGTGGATGACGTTGACCGCGCTGGCCGGCGCGTCCGGCCCCCAGATCAGCGCGATCAGGTCGGCCGTGCTGATCGGGCGGCCCTCCCGCGCCATCAGCAGGGCCAGCAGGCAGCGCTGCTGGCGCGGGCCGGCGTCGAGTTCGACGCCCGCCCGCCACACCCGCAGCGGGCCGAGAACCTGCAGGTGGACCCCGTCGCCGAGCTCCCTCTTGTTCGGCACTGCCATCGACCCCTCGCGTCTCCTCGTTCACGGCCGGCGCCCGGACGAACGCACCGAACACCGGATGCGCCCCGCGAGCCGAAAGTTCGATCCGCGACGAGAAAACTTCAGAGACGTTCAGTCCCCGGTAAGAGCGCATTCGTAGCCTTGGATGGACACAACGAGGAAGGGACCCTCACTTGCCCACGAAACGAACCGCCTCCGGGGCCGGGATCACCGCGATCGCCGCCGTCGCCGCCCTGCTCACCACCGGTACGCCCGCCCTGGCCACTCCCGCGGGACCGGGCGTCAGCGGCGTGATCCTCTCGCAGCGCACCGTGCACGGCACCGACTACATCCTGCGCGAGATCACCATCCCGCCGGGCCAGGCCACCGGCTGGCACAGCCACCTCGGCCCGCTGTACGGCCGGGTGAAGCAGGGCACACTGAGCCACTTCGACGCCACCTGCGAGTCCGACGGCGTCTACCCCCAGGGCAGCGTCATCCAGGAGCCCGCCGGCGCCGACAACGTCCACATCGGCGTGAACCACGGCGACGTCCCGATCATCCTCGACGTCCTCTACGTCCTGCCGGCCGGTTCAGCCCTGTCCGTCGACGCCCCGAACCCGGGCTGCGACTTCCAGTGAACGGTCCGCCCACCCGGCGCCGGTTTCCGGTCCTCACCAGGCGGTCCGCCGGCCTCCGCTCTCGTCCCTGATTTCACGGATCAAGGCGTCCGGCCAGTACCAGACCCGGGCCGCCTTGATCCACAAATAGATCGCGACCGCCTGGGCCCACCCGTACTCGATCAGCATCCGTTGCAGCGACCCCTCATCCGGGGCGAGGAGCAGATTCGGCACCAGGGCGGCGACGATCAGAGCAGCCGACACCCACGCCAGCGGGCGCACCCGGAACCACAGGGCCACCAGCATCGGAAGGGTGACGAGCCCGAAGAGGAACCCCATCGGCATCACCCGCGGATAATCGTCGGTCTTGCCGCTGGTCGCGCCGAAGACCACGACCAGGGTGGCCAGCGCCAGCCGCACCTGCAGCATCCGGCGCATCCGGAACCGCTCGCCAGCCTCCGCTTCCGCCCCGACCTCAGGGTGACGCAGCGTCCAGAAATGGTGAAGCACGCCCAGTAGGCCGAAGTAGACCTGCGCGTACAGGAACGCGCCGATCGTGATGGCCGTGGCATGCCAGTCGTCCGGCGGATTCCACCACTGCGGGGCCGGCCCGGACAGCAGCACGATCGCGCCGGTCCCGACCACCCACACCGTCGTCCACGTATCCCGCAGCCCCCACACCGCGACGGAGACAGCCAGCACTGTCGTAGGCACGCTGACCAGCACCACCAACGGCCACCACCCGGTGGCGTGCATCAGCAGGGTCAGAAAGACCAGCACCGGCAGCCACAGCGCCATGGCCACCCCGAACAGCACCCACGGATAGCGTCGGCGAAGTTCACCCATCATCCGGTCGGCGACGTCCAGTAGGAAATCCATGCCCATCATTGTCACGCCACGGCGCCAGCGGCACGCTCCCCCACGGGCGTCGCCCTCACCCGGCATGCCGGTCCGACCTGCGCCGTCGGCTACAGCTGTTTCAGCCTCAATTACCGCGCCCATGACTTTGCTGACCACCGTGCTGGCCGTACCCGTGCTGGCCGTACCCGTGCTGGCCGTACCCGTGCTGGCCGTACCCGCTGGATCCATGACCGGGATCAGCGGGCGGAATCGGGCCGGCAGCGGAACGCAACATCGCAGCCTGAGACTGCGAACCATATGAGGTGCCCGGCATCGCGGAAGGCCCAGAACCCGCACCCCACTCAGCCCTCGCCTGTTCCTGCGGAACATAGCCCGCCCATGCGCCACCGACTCCCCCGGGCGCGATCTGCGAGCCGGACGGCCCGGCAACCGACGGACCAGAAGGGTAAGACGGAGATCTCCCTGCAGGAGCCTCCGGACGCGGTTTGATTGCCAGTCGGGATCTCATTCCTCGCGCCGTTTCGGCAGTTACCAGATGTTCGAGAATGTAATGCTGGTCATCCGCACCGAGGTCGTTGAACACGCCTTTTCGAGTGGTTCCACTGATAACATTCTGCATGGTTGAGTAGGCAACACCTGCTTTAGTGGAAGCATACTCCTTCAAACCGCTTACTTGCCCACTCTGACGCTGTCCGATGAACGCAAGGATATGATGCCGCCAAAACGCATCCGTGCCGCTCATCGGCGCTGCTACCGCAGCCAAAGAAGTAGGCTGCGGGCGCGGCTTCACCGCCAAGACTCCGCGCATTTCTATCGCCACAGAAGGAAGGACAAGGCGATCGAGGATGTAATGCTGCTCGCGCGCGCCGAGGCTGTTGAAAATTTCCGGCCGGAACCTTCCACTGACAATATTCGACATGGTCCTTGCATTGACGTCTTCTTGCGAAACCGCATACTGTTCCAGGTTCCGCAATTCTCCGGACTGATGCTTCCGGACGTAATCCGCAATGTGCTCCGCCCAGAATCGGTCGGTCTCCTGGGTCTTTGTCTTCATCGGCCTCGGCCCCATGTCGGGGGCGAGGTTCGTAGTCGGTGCAGGATGCCCGGATCCGCCCGGCAGGTGGCCAATCATCTGCGGTCCCGCTGAGACGGCAGGGGCATACTGCATGTTCTGCGGCGCCGCGAATGACGGCTGCCTCCATCCGCCGGCCGAAGGCACCGAACTCGCACCCGGGACAGGCAGTACCCCATCGGTGCCCAACGCACCCAAAAGCTCCGACCGATACGGCACCGCCGGCGCCATCCGCGGCTGAGGCCTGACCGATGACGCCTGCGAAGGCACCGAACTCGCACCCGGGACAGGCAGTACCCCATCGGTGCCCAACGCACCCAAAAGCTCCGACCGATACGGCACCGCCGGCGCCATCCGCGGCTGAGGCCTGACCGATGACGCCTGCGAAGGCACCGAACTCGCACCCGGGACAGGCAGTACCCCATCGGTGCCCAACGCACCCAAAAGCTCCGACCGATACGGCACCGCCGGCGCCATCTGCGGCTGAGACCTGACCGATGACGCCTGCGAAGGTGCCCGCTGACCCGCTCCTGAAGTTTCCGAAGAACTCATCACCCGACCTCTTTCCCTGACTTCTGCAGCGACGTACCGGCATTACTGGCGCAGGGCAGGATCGGCGCGGCGAAAAATGATTTCGGAGCAAAGTGCGGCGGTTCCCCTCCCTGGCTACCGAAGGAACATTCCAGGCTCTGCAGGTCGTACGGCACGACTTCCCTCCCCGATAGAGCTTCCACCGGAACTGAGGCCGAATGCTCTCCGCATCGGCTCGTCCATCAGACAACGGAAGAATGTTCGCGAGGGTTCATGGCAGGGGGATCTGTTCCCAGGCCGTCAGGAGACACCAACGGTAGACACCGGCAGTGAACGACGTCCTTATCACGCCGGGACGCAGCGGCCACCGTTCCGTTCCGGACCCGTCGAAGGAAACGCCAACCGTAGCGAGGCCTTCGAACAACGGGGGTACGGCCGAGCAGCATGTCGAAGACGGCCGCGCAGGACGACAATGCTCAGTGGAGAGCGACCCGCGTCGGGCCGATCCGTGACGACGCCAGGTCCGAGGCGAGCCCGGCAGCCGCGGACAACGCCTCGGCGACGGCCGACTCCAATGCGGCCTGGTCTCCGGTCTCGAGAGCCGCGGGATCCACGCGTACCGCATGAATCTTTCCCATCCCGCCCACGGTGACGGTCACGGTGCCGTCGGTCGACTGGGCGCTGACGGTTTCGATCTCCAGGTCCGCACAGTCCTGGCTCATCTGCAGTTCGATGTCCGGGGAGTGCAGGAGCAACTGCTCGACCTGCTCGGTCGAGCGTATCCGTCTGATCGCCATCGCTGTCCTCCCCATTGCTTGCAGCCATGTCACGGTATGTGCGGACGAACGAAGGGTAGCCGCGGATTGTTGACGGCCACTGGAAGGGCTGTTCAGAAGTACGCCGGTAACGGCAGGCGGCAGACGCCTCTCGGTGCGTCCGGCCCGGTCAGCGGCTCCCGGCTCGTGAGCAGTACCAGGCTCTCCGCCGAGTGCGGCATCAGGTGCCGGGCCTGCGACCAGTCCGCGACGCTGTCCAGCACGACCAGCAGCCGTTTTCCGACGGTCAGCACCCGGTACCGCTCGATCAGGCTGTCCATCGTCTCCCGTTCCGCGATCGCCCGGCCGCCGAGTTCGCGTACGAGAGAACGTAGAGCGTCGATGGCCGGAAGGCCGGCGTCGCCGCGCAGGTCGACGTAGAGCCGGCCGTCCGGGAAATCCCCGGCTGACTGATGGGCGAACTGTCGCACGATCGCCGACTTGCCCACTCCGGGCCGGCCGTCGACCGCGATCACCATGGCGCCGATACGTGAACTCTCCCGCAACCCTTCGACGAGCGCCTGCAGAAGGGGACCGGCACGGTCCGACATCCTCCGGTGGACCTCCCGTAGCGCCGGCCCGGGGCTGATACCGAGTTCCCCACGGAGCCGCTCGCTCACCTCCCGGCGATGGGCCACGGCCTCAGCCCGATGTCCCGTGGCGGCGAGCACCGCGACGAGGCTCGCATGGACCGGCTCATGGAAACGGCCGATCCCCGCGGCCGTACGCAGCGGAACAAGAACCTCGGACGCGCGGCCGAGGCGCATCGCGATCCCGGCGGCGCGGACGGCGACGTCGAGCATCTCCCCGTCGACGCGAGCGAACACCGCCGTGGCGACGGCGCTGCTCGACACCAGA
This sequence comes from Actinoplanes sp. NBRC 101535, assembly GCF_030269225.1. NCBI lineage: Bacteria > Bacillati > Actinomycetota > Actinomycetes > Micromonosporales > Micromonosporaceae > Actinoplanes > Actinoplanes sp. NBRC 101535. The sequence goes on from NZ_BSSY01000004.1 coordinate 399,565, forward strand.
TCGCCGGTCTGCCCACGCCACAACCGGAGCGCTTCGAGGTAGCGGTCGAGCGCAACCCCGGGGTCGCTCTCGGCCTCGGCAACCAGGCGCCGGAACGCGGCCAGGTCGAGTGTCTCCGCCGTCGCCACGAACCGGTATCCGGAGCCGTGCCGGCACAGGTACGACCCGGATGACCGGGGCGGGATTCCCGGCTCGAGTATCCGCCGCAGCGATCCGACACCCTTGTGGATGGTGTTGACGGCGGTGGCGGGAGGGTCGCTCCCCCAGATCTGGCTGACGAGTTCGGTGACGCCGACGGGCTGGCCGTCACGGACGAGGAGGAGTGCCAGCAGACATCGCTGCTGGCGTGGTCCCAGATCGAGTTCGGTGTCGCCGCGCCAGACCCGCAGGGGTCCGAGCACGCGCATCCTCAGGGCCGGTCCCATCACCGGACGCACCCGGCCGCGACGGTCATGGGCCCCGCGCTGAGGTCTCTCATGCTGTGGGGGCTCCCGCCTCGTCTGCTTCCTCATCGGGCCGTTACGGCGGGTGGTCGTCGAGGAGCCACCGTGGCGGGAAACGTAATCGCGCGGGGTTGACCGGCTGTGGACCGGGATCCAGTTCTCATCAAGTGATGGTCAAGAGCCTCGAATTACTTTCTAGGCTCCATCGGCGGCGGGCTGCCGACACTTGACCGGAACGGAATTGCCTCCATGAAGACAAACATCTTACTGCGCACTGCGCTCAGCTCCGTGCTGGCGATTTCGGCGAGCCTGTTCGGGCTGGAATCCGCCGCGCAAGCAGCCTATATCTGCCAGGACGGCGAGGTCTGCATCTACGCCGAGCACAATCTCAGGGGCAGCGTGCTCATCGTCAAGACCGGCACGTGGAACTTCACCAGCAACTGGCATTTCGCCGACGGCACGCCCGTCAACGACAACGCGTCGTCCATCATCAACAAAACCGATCACACCGCGTGGATCTACACGGACTTCAACGCCCAAGGAGGGGTGTACTGGATCAACGTGGGATACACCCGTGAGCTGGACGGTCAGGGCTACTGCATTCCGGACAACTCCATGTCATCGATCATCGTCTACGGCAAATAGATTTGCCCGGACCCTCGGCTCACGCCGGCCGCCAGATCCTCGTGAACCGTTTCGGATCCGCGCCGTTGTCAGAGGGGATTTTCCGCGAAGGCCAGGACGGGGAAGTGAGATGAGCGTTGATCTACGGCGCAGGACGGTGAGCCTGGTAGGCAGGAACCCCGCCGCGACGGCGCCGGTCGGCAGGCTCACGCCGGACGGCACCGGCTGGATCGGGGCACACGGTGGGGCCGGTGTCAGCACGCTCGCCGGGCTGCTCGGCGGCGCCGACCTGGGCTGCCGCTGGCCCGACCCGGACCGGGCCGAGCCGGCCCGGGTGTTCCTGGTGGCGCGTACCCATGCCAGTGGTTTGCAGGCGGCATCGCAGACGTTGAACGCGATGCGCGAGGGACGGCATCCGTCCGGAATGGAGCTCGTCGCGCTGGTCCTGGTGGCCGACGCGCCCGGCTCGCTGCCGCGCGCCCTCCTCAACCGGGTACGCGTGCTGCGTTCCGTCGCGCCGGTGCAGCGGATTCCGTGGATCACCGAGTGGCGGCTGGGCGAGCAGCCCCGCCGGCTGCCGAGGCAGGTGGACCTGCTCGACCGGCAGCTCCGGGAACTCGGCGTCGCGCAGTGAAGCCGATGAAGCTCGTGAGCGCCGTTCTCGTCCTGGTCATCGTGTGGTTCACGGGGATGAGTCCCGCGTACGCCCTGGCGGAGCCCTTGCCGACCACGAATCCCGCGCCGGCGCCGACCACGGAACCGGCGCCCGCGCCGACTGCCACCGCCACGACGTCGCTCACCGCCGCCGCGCCGGGTGGCATGGGATGGCAGGGTCCCGGCTCGGGGATCTGGAAGGTTCATCTCGAGAACCACGGCGCGTACACCATCAAGACGTGCGTCGGCAGTGACACGACGGCCGCGCAGGGCAGCAAGGACGGCCCCTGCCACGGCGGCATGCTGGCGGGCCAGCAGCACCATTTCTCGGTTCCGTACACCCCCGGCGACCACCTCGTCATGTATCTGCACGTCCTCCACGGCCCGATCAAGCGGGACGTCGATGTGACAGGCGCCCAGGAATGCTCCCTGTCCGGCACGGTGCAGGCGGCGAAACTCGTCTGTGACAGTTTCAAGGCGGTGACGGCGGATCCGGTTCCGCCGCCTACCATCCCCACCTACGATCCGTCCCAGGCGAAAGGGAGCAACGGCCTCCCGTCCCAGCTGAATCTTCTGAACCTGCTGGCCTGGTGCATTTCGGCGGCGGGCGTCGCCGGCCTGATCGTCATCGGTATGCAGCTCGCGCTGCAGGTCAGGCGGGGCGTACCGGGCTCGATGGCGGAGATCCGGCAGGAAATCCTGATCGTGGCGATCTCCTGCTTCCTCGCGATGTCCGCGGGCCCGATCGTCGCCTTCCTCGCCATTCCTCTCTGGTAGCCACCCCATTCCGATCGGAGTCAATGATGTCCTTTTCCACGAATATGGCCGACGTCCTGTTCAGGGCGATCCGGCTCGCCGCGGTCCCCCAGCCCGACGCGGGCGGCAACGCGCCCGACGCTCTGATCAACATGGTCAAGCTGGGTCTCAACCTGATCGCCTGGGCGGGCACGGCCGCCGGGGTGGCCGGAGTTCTGATCACCGGCACGGTGATGGCCATCTCGCACCGCCGCGGCGAGACGTCCGAGCACATGAGCCGGCTGGGCATGGTTCTCGGTGGCTGCATCCTCGTCGCGGTCGCCGGCCCCATCGTCCAGTTCGTCTTCGACTTCAACGCCGCCAAGTAACCGATGCCGGCGATGTTCAGGGGCAGGGAATCACGCGACGCCGAGGAGCAGCCGTTCTGGCAGCAGATGGGCTGGCAGCTCTCGGCCGCGTTCGTCGCGGTCGCGGTGATCGGCGGCGGCACGGTCGTGGCGCTGGGCGCCGGCACCGGCGACGCCGCACCGGCGGCCGCGGGGCCTGCTGGCGCAACGGTCCGCATCGATGCGGCGCCGGGTTCGCGTCCCGAGGGTTGCGCCACCGACGACTCGAGCCAGAGCACCCCGGTGCGTCCCCCTGGCGACGTCACCTGGAGCCAGCTGAATGGGGCGCCGGTCCCGTTGTCCGCCTCGGCCGGCCCGACGATGACCAGCAGCCCGATCCAATGGTGCTTCGCGCACACCCCGATGGGCGCCGTCATGGCGGCGAACGTCATCCCCCGGCAGATGAGCGGCGACTCGTGGGCGGCCGTCGTCGATCAGCAGGTGGTCGACGGCCCGGGACGGGACATCTTCGTGGCGATGCGCTCGTCGGTCCCGGACTCGCCGGTGAAGTACGGCGGCGGGCTCCTGGCCGGATTCATGCTGCTCGCCTACTCCCCGGAGATCGCCACGGTACGGGTGCTGATCAGGTCGGCGCAGGTCCAGGCCGCCACGGACTACACGGTCGCCTGGTCCGGCGGCGACTGGAAGATCAGCGCGCTCGCCTCCGGTGACCTGCACACGCCGATCTCACCGGTCTCCGGACTCGACGGTTTCATCATGTGGAAGGTGTGAGATGGCACAGTGCGCCACCGGAGACGCGGTGTACTTCGGCACCCTGTCCGGGGTCATGGAGTTCTTCGACTCGGGCATCGACGGCATCCTCGCGAAGATCGCCACCGCCATCATGACCGCGGCGGCCAACCTGTTCGAGGACGCCGCGGACAAGGTACCGACCCTGGCGCCGAACTCGGCGGAGCTCAACGAGAAGATCGGGTTCCAGATCAACTGGCTGGTCCTGCTGATCGCCGTGGCCTCGCTGTTGTTCGCCGCCGGCCGGATGGCCCTGGAACGGCGGGGTCAGGCCGGCATGACGGCGCTCAAGGGCATCCTGCGGGTCGTCCTGGTCGCCGGCGCCGGATCGTTCGTGCTGGTCGAGTTGGCCACCCTCTCCGACCACTACACCTCGCACCTGTACGAGGCGGGCGTCAAGGCACAGCTCAAATCGATCGCCAGCTGCGGCAACAGCGGCATCGCGACGTTTCTTCTGATCATCATCGGCCTGCTGCTGCTGATCTCCGGCGTCATCCACATCATCCTGCTCTACCTGCGGCTCGGCGTGATGACGCTGCTGTTCGGCACGCTGCCGCTCGCCGCCTCCGCCTCGATGACCGAGTGGGGCTCCTCGTGGTGGCGCAAGCACATCGCGTGGATGGTCGCCTGGCTCGCGTACAAACCGGCGGTGGGTCTCGTGCTGTACGCCGGCACCACCATGATCGCCGCAACCGGCACCAGCGCCACCCAGCAGAAGATCGCCGGGTGCGGCGTCCTGTTGCTCTCCGCCGTGGCACTCCCGGCGCTGCTGCGGCTCATCGTGCCCGCGATGGCGGCCCTCGGCTCGGGTGACCCGACCAGGTCGGTGCTCAGCGCCGGGGCCGCGGCCACCGGTGCGGTCGCGACGGCCGGCGGGAAGCTCGCCGGCATGGGCCGCGGAGCCGCCGCCGGCGGCGGCCGGGGAGCGACCGGCGCGGCCGGGGCGGCCGGTCCTTCCGCAGCGGCATCGTCGGGTGCCGCCGGGGCATCAGGCGCCGGTGGTGCGCGGGGCGCTTCCACCGCGGGCAGCCCGGCGCGGTCGAGGCTGGCGACCGCCGGGCGCACCGCGCTCGGAGCGGTCGGTGGTGTCGCGACGGTCGCGGGGCTGGCGGCCTCCGCGGCGAACAAGGCCAATGCCGCCGTCGCGCACGGCTCGAACATCGCGCGCAGCGCGTTGCCCGGCAGCCACGACGGCGCCGACAACTAGCCACACACCGGCAGGAGAACGGAAGACGTGAGTACCGAGATCATCAGAACGCGGACCTACGGCAACTGGAGCCGGCCGCGGAAAGCGGGACTGGGCTCGTTCGGCCTGGTCGGCACGGTGGGTGTGTTCGGCGGGCTGGTGCTGATCCTGCTCGCGTCCATGTTCTCCCTCTCCGCGGCCGTGGTGATGGCGTTCTTCGTGGCCGCCTTCGTCGGCCCCCTCGCCATCCGCACCCAGGACGGACGCAACATCTACAACCTTCTTGCGGTACGCGCCGGATGGTCGCGCCGCAAAGCGAACCGGAGCACCGCCTACGCCTCCGGGCCGTTGTCCGCCCGTCCGGGCGGTCGGTTCCGGCCGCCGGGCATGCTCAGCCGGGTCACGATGACCGAGGGCACCGATCCGTACGGTCGTCCCTTCGGTGTCCTGCACCACCGCCACCGCGACCTCTACACGGTGGTGCTCAGCTGCGAGCCGGACGGCGGTTCGCTCGTCGACGAGGACCAGGTCGACGTCTGGGTGGCCCAGTGGGGCGATTGGCTGGCACGGCTCGCACACGAACCGGACCTGCGCGGCGCCTCGGTGATCGTGGAGACCGCACCCGACCCGGGGACCCGGCTCGCCAACGAGGTGTTCACCCGCATCTCCCCGGATGCGCCGGCCGCGGCCCGCCGGGTGATGGAGGAGGTCGTCGAGCGCTATCCCGAGGCGTCCTCCGAGATGAACACCTACGTCACCCTCACGTACGGCCTGCGGGGTTCGGCACGCCGGGACCCCGACGAGATCCTGACCGAGCTCGCCCTGCGCATCCCGGGACTGGTCAACGGGCTGGTCAACGCGGGTGGCGGCGCCGCGGCCCCGCTGTCCGCGGGACGCATCGCCGAGGTCGTCCGGGTGGCCTACGACCCCGCCGTCGCCGCCGACGTCCTCGACATCCGGGCCCAGTACGGCGCCACCGGCCTGGAGTGGGCGGATGCCGGGCCGGCAGCGGCGGTCGAGACGGTCGGCGCGTACCACCACGACTCCGGAGTGTCCCGGAGCTGGCTGCTCACTCTCGCCCCGCGGGGAACGGTCCGGTCCAGCGTGCTGCGGTCATTGCTCGACCCCTCGCCGAGCATCCGGCGCAAGCGGGTCGCCCTGTTCTACCGGCCGATCGACCCGGCAACCTCCGCCAAGATCGTCGAGAGCGACCGGCGATCGGCCCAGTTCCTGGCCAACTCCTCGCAAGGTCCGGTGCGAGCCCGGGCGGCGACCGCGGTCGCGGCCGCCGAACAGACCGCGGCCGAAGAGGCCTCCGGCGCCGGCCTCGTGGAGTTCTCCATGATCGTCACGGTCACAGTGGACTCGACGGCGGACATCCCGGACGTCAACGCGACCATGCGTAACCTGCTGGGCGCCTCCCGCCTGGCCATGCGGCCCGCCGACCGGATGCACGCCGCCGCCTTCACCTGTGCGCTGCCGGTCGGCCTGCTGCCCTGGGAACAGACACTCATCCCGCGTGAACTTCAGGAGGCGCTGTGACCGCGCTGGACAGCCTCGGGCTCCCTTCCCTCGGCGAACAGCACCTCGAACCGGACGAGTTGGGCGATCAGAGCCCCCGCGCGCTGCGCAAGCAGGCCCGGCAGCAGCACCGGCTGGACGAGGCCGAACGGCGGCGCCGTATCTACGCCGCCCGGCGGAACCGGGACGACAGCGTCCCCACCCGGGGCTCCTACGCCGCGGGTGGTGGCCGGGTCGCGCCGATGGACCCGCCGGCGATGTGGCGTGCCACCACCGTCCAGGCGTGCGGCCTCTGGCCCTTCGCCTCCGGGTCGGGCGCGCCGACCATCGGCGTGCCGCTGGGCCAGCACCTGTCCACCGGGGCGACGGTGTGCGGCGACCCGCTCAACTGGTTCACCCGGGCCCGCTACATCTCCAACCCGTCGCTGTTCATGCTGGGCATGCCCGGCCTCGGCAAGTCGACGCTGATCAACCGGATGCTCATCGGCCTGTCCGCCCAGGGCGTGGTGCCCCTGGTCCTGGGCGACCTCAAACCCGACTACGCGGACACCGTACGGGCCCTCGGCGGCCAGGTCATCTCGATCGGCCGCGGCATGGGCGGCCTGAACGTGCTGGACCCGGGCGCGATGGGCGCCGCCGCCACCCGGATCGGGGGCCGGGCCGGGGAGATGCTCACCGCCGAGACGCACGGCCGGGTGCTCAACATGGTCGCGGCCCTGCTCAGCGTCGTCCGGGGACAGTCGATCACCGACCACGAGCAGTCGGTGCTCTCCGTCTGCCTGCGCCACCTCCACCAACGCCACCCGGCCGGCACGACCGCCCATCTCGGCGACCTGCTCGCGGTCCTGCAGGAGGGCCCCGACGAGGTACGCCAGTTCACCCTCGACCGCGGTGAGGAGTCGCGCTACCGCGACGCCGTCGACCCCCTGCACCGGTCGCTGCTGGGCATCCTGGACGGCCCGCTCGGTGACACCTTCGCCTCGGAGACGTCCACCCACATCAACCCGGACGCGACCGCCGTCTGCATCGACATCTCCCGCATCGGTGAGTCCGACAGCCAGCTCACCGCCGCGGCGATGCTGGCCGCCTGGTCCGACGGGCTCGGCACGGTGGCGGCGTCGCACGCGCTCGCGGACGCCGGCCTGACCCCGCGGCGGTGGTTCTTCACCGTGCTCGACGAGCTGTGGCGCCCGCTCCGGGCGGCCTCCGGCATCGTCGACCGGATCGACGCCCTGACCCGCCTGAACAGGTCGCTGGGCCTGGCCGACTCGAAGATCACCCACACGCTCAAGGACGCCGAGGCGCTCGGCAGCGAGTCCGACAAGGCGAAGGCCCGGGGCTTCGTGGAACGCGCCGGCATGGTGGTCTGCGCGGGCCTGCCGCGAACCGAGATGGAGGAGCTGGGCAAGGTCGTGGGGATGTCACGCCGGGAGATCGACCTGGTCTCCTCGTGGTCGTCACCGCCCGGCTGGTCGCACAACGGCGAGAACGAGGAGCCGCCCGGCCGCGGCCGGTTCCTGATCAAGGTCGGCGGTCGCCCCGGCATCCCGATCCACGTCGCCATCACCGACATCGAGCGGCACCTGCACGACACCAACACCCGGTGGGTCGCCAACGGCGTGGCCGACGGCATCCAGACCGCCCGCCAGGACGCCCAGGCCGACCTGACCGCCGGAAACACTCTGGACGCCTCGTGAGCAGGAACGGCGGCGGCGACTCGATGGCCTGGCTGATCCCCGGGTTCGCCGCGGCCAACCTCGCCCTCTTCGGCATCCTGTGGCTCGGCGGCACCGTCGCCGCCGCGCTCACCGGGCACGGGTGGCATCCACCGTCCTTCACCGGCGGCACGTACCGGAATCTGCTCGTCGGTGATGTCTCCGCGCTCTGGCCGGGGTCTGCGCCCTCGGTGGTGTACGGCGGGGCGGCAGTGCTCTTCATCGTGCTCGTGACCCCGGCCGTCCTCCTGGCGGCCAAGTTCCGCAAGAAGGGGGGCTCGACGACGAACGGGCTCGCCTCGCGGCGCGACCTGGCCGGCATGCTGCCCGAACAGGCGGCGGCCCGGGCCCGGGACCTGCGCCCCTCGCTGAAGGGGATCCGCAATCCCGCCCCCGACGAGATCGGCAACCTGCTGGGCGATCTCGAACCGAACGGGCCGGAACTGCGCTCCTCGTTCGAGGACGTGGAACTCGACCTGATGGCCCCGCGCGCCGGCAAGTCGACCGGGATCGCCATCCCGCGGCTGCTGCGCGCGAGGGGGGCGGTGCTGCTGACCTCCAACAAGTCGGACGTCTTCACCGTCACCCGGCAGGAACGGGTGAAGGTCGGCCGGGTCTGGACCTTCGACCCGCAGGGCATCGCGCACAGCCCCCGCGAGATGTGGTGGGACATGCTCGCCAGCTGCGACACCATCGAGGGCGCCCGCCGCCTGGCCGGCCACTTCGTCAGCTCGGTCAACGACGACGCGGCGAAGAAGGACTTCTGGATCTCGGCGGCGCAGAACACCCTCACCGCGCTCTTCATGGCCGCCTGCCGTGGCGGGCGATCCGTCGAAGACCTGCTGGGCTGGCTGGCCGATCCGGCCGACCGGACCCCGATCGACATCCTCCGCGACATCGGCATGCCCGCCATGGCGGAACAACTGCAGGGCACGGTACGCGGCGCGGTCGAGACCCGGGACGGCATCTACGAGACGGCCCGGCAGTGCGTCGCGTGTCTGCTGGACCCGGCGATCCTCGCCTGGGTCAGCCGGGACCCGCGGCTCCCCGAGTTCATCCCCGCCGACCACGTCGTCAGCCGCGACACGCTCTACCTGCTCTCCAAGGACGGCGGCGGATCCGCGGCCGGAGTGATCGCCGGCCTCGCCGACATGACCCTGCGCGCCGGCGTGGTCGCCGCCGAACGCATGGGCGGCCGCCTGGACCCGCCGATGACCGCGGTCCTCGACGAAGCAGCGAACGTCTGCCGCATCAGCGACCTGCCCGATCTGTACAGCCACCTCGGATCCCGCGGCATCAACGTCGTCACCCTGCTGCAGAGCTACCGACAGGGAGCCCGGGTGTGGGGCGACGCGGGAATGGACGCGCTCTGGAGCGCCGCCACCGTCAAACTGCTCGGCGCCGGCCTCGACGACGCCGACTTCGTCGAGAAGGTCTCGAGGCTCGTCGGCCAGCACGACGTGGCGACCAAGAGCCGCTCGCGAAGCCGCGACGGCACCTCACACTCGGTCTCCTACCGGCAGGAGCACATCCTCCCCGCCGACAAGATCAGAGCCCTTCCCAAAGGTACGGCGCTACTCCTGGCCACCGGTGTGCGTCCGGCGCTGATCCGCCTGCGCCCCTGGTACAAGGAGCCGGACGCCGCGCCCATCTCGCAGGCGGCGAAGGAGGAGGTCGACGCCATCACCCGCCGCGCCGCCGCGGCCTGGACGCGCTGACGGCGTCGTCAGTCGGCCGGAAGAAAGTCCATGACAGTAGCGGCGAGCGCCAGGAAGGCCTGCCGGGTGGAGCTGCTGAGGCGGTCGTAGCGGACCGCCTCAGCCCCGGAAAGCACAGGATCAAAACCGATGACCACAACCTCACTCGTGTACGGCCGAAGCTGCTCGACCATCCACGCGACGTCCTGCGGATCCGTGTCCGATGCGGTGCACGACACGACAGCGACCGCCGAACGCTCCGGCATGCTCTCCAGGATCCGCAACCCCGCGGCCAGCGCCTCCGGCCGCGAGGTCACCGCGACCACCACGAGATCCGCGACGGTTGCCGCGGCCGACCAGCCTGCCGCCGTGTCGTCGTCGCCCGTGTCCATCACCAGCACGTCGTAGTCGCCGGCCATCCTCCGGCCGAGCGAGACCAGACTGTCCGGTGTGGTCAGCCCGACGGCCAGCAGGTCCTCGCACGCGAGCACGTCGTACCCGTCGCCCCGCGCGTACCGCGGCTCACCGGCGGACACCGCGCCGGTCAGCTCCCACGCCAGCACCGGCACCTCCCTGACCCGGCCGAACGTCGCGGCCAGCGCCGCGGTGACCGTCGTCTTACCGGTCCCGGACACCGGATTGGCGACCATGATCTGCGGGCTGTAGCTCACCGAACGCCGCACACCGGCCACGTGGACCGCCGGATCGACCTCGGGCTCGGGCTCGTCTGCCTCGTCCACGCTGTCTGTCTCGGTCTCGGCCTCGGTCTCGGTGCCGGTTTCGGTCTCGGTGTCAGTCCCGCCGCCGGTCTCCGTGTCGGGCGGGAGCGGGTCAGCGGAAGCCGGATCCGTCTCGCTCCTGGACTCGCCGTCCCAGAGCAGAGGGATCACCCTGCCGTCGGGCATCGTCAGCACCGAGGGTGGCGGCTGCAACGGGACGGGACCCCGTTCCGGGCCGGGTGGCGGGGCACCGTAGTGCCGCGCCCGCTGAGCATTGGGGAACAGCTCCGCCGCACGCAGTGTCATGTCGCTCCGAACCCTTCCCGTCCTCGCACGTCGTTCACGGTCTCGCAGGTGAGACGAAGCCCCGGTGGTCGCGGTTCACGACGACGGTCAGCAGGCGATCGACGTGGGGCTGGCCGTCGTGCCGCCGAGGGCGATGCAGATCCCTCGCTTCGAGGGCTCCCACGAGGCCGAGCCGAGCACCTGGGTTGTTGTCGGCGTTGTAGAACGTCACGACCGCGACCCCGCTGATCGGCGCCATGGACGCGAAGGAGCGCAACGTGTTCGCTGTCCCCGGGGCGGCCGTCACGGTGCCGGACGCCGCCCCACTGGCGACCAGCTTGCCGGTGAAGGTGCCGGTCGCGCAGACCTCCATCGCGTACGTGCCGGGGTTCGGCGTGCACTTCGTCGCGGCCGGGGCGGCGCTCCCGCCGCCGGCCAGTCCGACAGCCACGATCGTGGTGGCGCCCAGGACGCCCGCGAGACCGAGGAGAACGCCGCGCTTGAGGGGATTCATGCGGTCGATGCTGGCGGAGCCGTCTTCACCGCCACTTGATCGGCCGTACCCGCGAATCAAGTGGCCGTCCGGTCAGTAGACCGAGATGTGTACGTGGTTGGTGTGCCAGCCGGACGGGTCGTTGCCGCCGAACGGGTTGTTGTAGGCGTGCCAGCCCTGGGCCGGCGTCCAGATCCGGCGGAACCAGATCACGTACATCAGGCCGAGCCGGTCGGCGTTGGCGACCGCCCACTGGGCCATGGCGTCGCCCTGCGCCCGCTGCGCGCCGGAGGCCTCCCCGCCGGAGGTCATCATGAAGTCGCAGGCCCGGCCCTTCGGATGTTCGCCGTGGTTGTCGACCCGCCAGCAGCCCGGCTTGGGATAGCCGGCCGCCGCCGCGACCCGGACCAGGTGATCGGTTCGCGGGGTGAGGCAGCCGCCGCCGGTCGTCGGGTCGGGCCGGACGGCGCAGGTCTCGATCGGCCAGGAACCGTCCGGGTTGCGTGGCGCCGGCTCGGCCATGCCGCTGGCCAGCGTGACCCGGGAGCAGTCGAGTTCCTGGCCGCCCAGGTCGCGGACCGTGTCGATCGCGGTGGCGGTGTGTTTGCGGTACGCGTCGGGGAACGCGCTGATCTGGACGGTCTGGGCGGCGACGGTGAGGTCCATCGTCTGCCAGCCGCCGACCTTCTCGAGCGCCGTGTAGAACGAGCCGGTGGCGTGCCGGTTGTCGTTGACCTCGGCCCGGGTGCCCCAGGCCGGCGGTGTCTGCTGGAACAGGCCGGACGAGCCGAACCCGTCGGGCTCGGGCGCCGCCCTCAGGGCGCTCTCCTGGGCGGCGGTGGCGATCGCGACGGCCCAGCCCCGGGGCGGGATCGACCGTGCCGCGCCGACGTCGATGATCAGTTGCGCGTTGGCCTTCTGCTCGGTGTCCAGCACCCACGCCGTGCCTTCCGGGGTCAGGCAGTCGGCCGCGCCGACCGTCACCGCGGGGGCGGCGGACTGCATCACGGCCACCAGCGATATCGGGGCGAGGACGGCGAGAACCGCCATGGTGATCATCATCGTGCCGCGGTTTCCGCTCGAATGTGAGAACACAGTTGGCGGACGGTACACAGCGCCACTTGACGGCCCGGTCAGTGAATCTTGACGGCCCGGTCAGTGAATCAGCCCGTGAACCCGGGCCCGGATCGCTCCGTCTCTCCTTCGAGGCGGCATCCCGCACGCCGGCTGACTCCTGCTGAAGGAACCCTGATGACGACAATCCTCGGCGACAGCCCCGTCACCAATCCGCTCGACGGGGTGACCCCGGACATGGGCATCCTCGGGCCCGCGTTCGTGACCACCTGGGCCCGTGTCGCCGGCGCGGTGTGGGCGCTGCTCATCGCCGCCGCCGTCTTCTACCTGGCCGCGGCGTTCCTGTCGATGGCGCAGGCCAAGCGGATCGGCAACGCGCACATGGTCACCGACGCCACCGGCGAGGTGAAGGTCCGGGCCGCCGCGCTGGCCGGGCTGATCGGCCTGCCGGTGATCGTCGGGACGATCATCACCGTGGTCGGCTGACCGGGATGCGTACGGCGACACTGTTGACGACCGCGCTGGCCGCAGCCGGGGGCCTGGCCGCCGTGGCGCTCCTGCGCCCGGACCAGACGCCGGAACCCCGGCCGGTGACCTCCGCAACCGCGGAGGACCACGCGGCAGAGGAGATCACGCACGCCGAACCGGCCAGACTCCCGGTCGGTGAGGTCGCCGCCGGTTCCGGCTCGACCCGGGCCGGGCCGGCCGGCACGCCGCTGGGCTTCGCGCATTCCACGGACGGAGCGGTCAGCGCCGCGACGGCGTGGCTGACCGTGGTCGAGGGCAGTGGTGTCCTCGACCCGTCCCGGCGGGCCGCCATCCTGAAGGCCATCGGCGACGCCGACTTCGTCACGGATGCCGGCCGGCGGATCGCCGACCGGAGAACCGCGCTCGGGACGGTCCACGACGGACACGTCATCGCGCTCGCCCAACCGGAGCTGGGCGCCTTCCGGGTGGTCACCGCCAGTAGGAACAAGGCGTCCGTCGACATCTGGTACCCGTACCAGATCGCCCTGCTCGCGCCGGGCCAGGCGCCCGGACCGGCCGGTTGGAAGCGTGCCCGGATCGCTCTGCGCTGGGACGGCGAACACCGCGACTGGCGTCTCACCGCCGACCCGGCGTTCACCGACGGGCCGGATCCGCAGGCCCAGCGCCCGTCCTTCGTGAGCCGGGCCCAGACCCTCATCCGGTACGGGACCGGCTGGCACACCTACGCCGGAGCCCGGGAGTGAGCGTCACACCGGGTGGCACGGACGCGTTCGACACCGCCATGACCAATGCCGCGGCGTTCCTCGCGCGGAGCCTCTCCTCGCTGTTGAGCACGACCTTCGCCGAACTCAACGCGGTCAAGTCGCCCGACATCGCCACCGAACAGTTCCTCTCCACGTACGCGGCAGGGTCCGGAATTGCGATCTTCGTCCTCGTGGTCATGCTGGCCCGGCTGTTCCACCGCACCTCGTCCGGGCAGATGAGTGGGCAGCAGCTGGCCGACTCGCTGTGGCGATGGGCCCCCGGCGCCATGCTGCTCGTCCTGTTCGGCCCGGCCCTCGGGCAGCTCACGGTGCAACTGACCGACGCGGCCACCACCAGCATCGTGCGGTACTTCAGCGCCGCTGTGGCCTCGCTGCCGGACCGCCTCACGACGATGGTGGTCATCGACGATCCGGCGAAGCTCCCGGGTGGGCCGATCGTCGCCCTGCTCGTCATGGCCGTCGCCTTCGTCGGCGTCGGCGGACTGGTCGGTGGCCTGGTCATCCAGACCCTGGCGCTGTATCTGACCGGCGCCGTCATGGCCGTCGCCTTCGTCGCGACGATCGACCCGGCGACGCGCGGCCGGGCGCTGCGGCTGCCCTCGACCTGGCTCGGCCTGTTGTTCGCCAAGCCGCTGCTGTTCTTCCTGATCGGCGCGCTCGCCCGGATCCTCGATCCGGCGCCGGGCGGCGCCGACGAGGGGTGGGGCCGGTTGATGCCGGCGCTCATGGGGGCGCTGGCGCTGCTGTTCGTCGGCGTCGCCCCGTGGTCACTGATCAGGGCCACTCTGCCGCTGCCGTCGGCGCCCGGCAGCCGGGCCGGCCAGGGGTCCGGTGTGCCGGCCGGTGCCATCGTGTCCGGCGGGAGCTCCACCATGCTCCAGCTGTCCTACCGGCGCCTGCACGGGTCGTTGACCCGGCATGTCGACGAGGCCCGGCCGGCCGGCCCGCACCGGCCGAGACCGGCGATGCTGCGCCCCGGCCGGGACCGGATCAACCGCATCGCACCGGCCGACGGCCCCGGCACCGAGCGCCCGGTCGCGTTCAGCGAACAGGCCATCGACAACGCCCCACCGCCGATGCCCGACCTCGTCCACCGCGGAGAGCCCTGATGACCGACATCCGTTCCTCCCTGCTCGGCGGCGAGCTGCGCCGGCGCACGCTGCTCGGCGGCGCCCGGAGCCGGGAGGGCAATCTGATCCTCGGCGGCGGGCTCGGCACGGCGTTGCTGCTCGCCGTGCTGGTCGGTGGGCTGGTCGGCATCGGCATGGCGCTGATCGTGTTCGCGACGGCATTCGCGCTGACCCTGCAGAACCCGGCCACCGGACGGTCGCCGGGGCGCGAGCTGGCCCTGGCGTTGCGCTGGCGGCAACGGCGCCGCCGGGGCGAGACCCGGCTGCTGCCCCTGCACCTGGCGCAGCCGTTCACCCCTTCGACCGGCACGTCCCGGCGCCGGGAGGCTGTGGCGTGGGCCCGGTCGGTCCGCGCCGAGGCGCCCGGGCTGGAGGGTGTCCAGTGGCTGACCGCCGACGGCGAGCCGGATGCGGTCCTGATGCATCATCCGCCGGGCGAACCGGCGTACCTGTCGGTCGCCATCGAGGTGGACGGACAGGCGCCGGGGCTGCGCACCGACCGTGACTACGACCAGGCCGCCGCCGCGTACGGCCGCCTGCTGAGCCGGCTGGCACGCGAGAGCGGCCTGATCACGGGCGTCCAGTCGGTGACCCGCATCGTTCCGCTCGACTCGGCCGCGCACGAGCAGTGGGCGGCCAGCCACGTCGACCCGGATGCGCCGGAGCTGCTGCTCAGCTCGTACGCCGAACTGGTCCGGATGACCGCCGGAGCGGCCGAGATGGTGCGCCACTATCTCGCCGTCCGCCTCCCGTTGACGCCCGCCTACGCCCGGGAGGCCGCCGCGCTCGCCCCCGGCGAGGAGGGCATGGTCCGGCTCGCCGTCGCGCAGGCACGGTGGGTCGCCTCGCTGGCCGCGCACGCGGGCCTGCACAACCCCCGCATCCTCTCCACCCATCGGCTGGCGGCTCTGTTCCGGCATCTGCAGAACCCGGACTTCCCGCTGGACCAGACCGTCGACGTCTCCCCCGAGACGTGGCTGCGGCCGCAGCGGACGGAACGGGACGCGGTGGTCGTCGATGATCTCTGGTGGCATCGGGTCGCCTCGATCCCTCGTTCGGCGGTGACGGCCGAGCCGGTCGGCACCCGGTGGATCGCACCCCTGCTGTACGGGATGACCGCGCCGGTGCATCGCACGATCGCGCTGAGTGTGACGGTACAACCGGCTGCTCAGGCCCGCCGTCGAGCCCGTCAGGACCTGACCATGGACGTGGGGCAGAACGAGGAGAGCGCCCGGCGGGGCGCCATCGACGACGGTAGCCAGGCGGTGCAGCTGTCCGCCTCCGCGCAGCGGCTCGCGGACCTGCAGCCGGGTTCGGGAATCCACGGCGCCCACTGGGTGGGGTGGGTCGCGGTCAGTTCCCGTACGCAGGCCGACGTCATGGAGGCCGCCACCCGGATCGGCGACGCCGCCGACGAGTGCGGCATCGCCCAGCTCGACTGGCTCACCTATCGGCACGACGAGGCGCTGCCCGCCACCTGGCCGGTGTGGCGAGGAATGGAGACCAGCACATGACCGTCCAGCTCGCACCGAAGGCGTGGCGCTGGCGGCGCTCGCCGCTGCTCGGCCGGTTGGGCCTCTACGCCCCACGATCACCCGGCATCCCGAGCACGACCCGGCAGGCCGAGGTCCTGTGCACGGCCATCTCCGCCCCGCCGACCACGGTGGAGGGACTCGTCAACGGCATCGACCTCACCACCGGTCAACCTGTCTATCACGACCCTTTCACCGCGTACGAGAACAAGATCGTCTCGTCGCCGAACGTGGTCGTCCTCGGTGATCTCGGCAAGGGCAAGTCGAGTCTGATCAAAACCGTGTTCGTGGTGCGGCAGCTGACCTTCCGCAAGCGCCGGGTGGTGGTGGCCGACCGCAAGGACCAGGGCGGCGAGGGCGAGTTCAGCGAGATCTGCCGGCAGTTGGGCGGCAAGCCGGTGCGTTTCGAGCTCGGCGGTGCCGGGAGCCGGCTCAACCTCCTCGATCCGGTCATCAACGTGTCGGCAGCGACGAACAACCACGTCGCCGGCCAGCTGCAACTCCTGCGGGCCGTGGTGCAGACCGCCTCCGGGCGCCCGGTCGACTCGTGGCAGGGCGCCGCGCTGCGGGCCGCTCACCTGCACGCCCTGCGGGTGGCCGAGGCCGACCGGCGTACGCCGGTGCTGGAGGACGTCGTCCGTGCTCTCGGCGAGGCGCCGCCGACCGACCGGTTCGGCGGCCTCGACTCCCCGAACGCCCGGGAGACCTGGGCGGAAGCCGCCCTGACCATGCGGTTCGACCTCGAACGGCTCCTCGGCGACGACCTGGCCGGCCTGTTCGACGGGCCGACCTCCAAGGACGTCGTCCTCTCCGAGCGGCTGACCTCGTTCGACCTGTCCCAGCTGCCCGCCGACGGGCCGGCCATCCCGCTGGTGATGACGGTGCTGAACACCTGGCTCACCAACCTGCTCCGACGCCGGCGCGGGTGGCTGACCACGTTCGTGGCCGAGGAGGGCTGGCACCTCGCCGAGGGGGTCGGCGCCCGGATCTTCCAGCGCAACAGCAAGCTGTCCCGGGGAATCGGCCTGGCCAACGTCGTCGCGCTGCACCACGTCTCGGACATCCCGGTGGATTCGCCGGCCGTCAGCATGCTGACCGAGGCGGGGACCGCCTATCTGTACGCCCAGGGCCGCGAGGCGGACGCGCAGCGTTGCGTGGACCTCTACTCCCTGCCGTCACACCTGGTCGGCGACCTGATGACCCTCCCCCAGGGCATGTGCCTGCTCAAGATCGACGCTGCGGCGCCCCTCGCCATGCAGCACCTCCGATCGCGGTGGGAAGTGGCGATCACCGACACGGACAACGCCATGAATCCGTACCGATAAAGAGACCTTCCACAAAGGTCTCACCTGCGGCTTCCCCACACCCCGACGAGGGTTCCCGGGTCGATCGAAGCCGTTCTCTGAACGGCCCGATCCGGCCGTTCAAGTCCGGATCCACTCCGGAGGTCTTGACTGTCCCGGTCACCGCGCGCCCCCGTCGGGGCGCGCGTTTCGGGAACCTCAGAGAAGGGTGGCGCATGCGCACGGTCGACGACCTGAACGGAGCCATCGACGGTCGCGAGGCCCCCGCGGAAACGATGCCACTGAACGAGACCGAGGCGCTCCGGCATCTCTTCCTCGTCCAGAAACCCGCCCTGCTCGCCTACGCCCGCCGGCTCACCGGCGGCGACGTCCACTGGGCCGAGGACATCGTCCAGGAAACCATGATGCGAGCCTGGCGGCACCTCGACGCCCGCAACGAGAAGGGCCAGTGGAACCGGGCCTGGCTGTTCACGATCGCGAGGCGGGTGACCATCGACCACGTACGGGCGGCGAAGGTGAGACCGGTCGAATACACCGACGAACGCATAGAGATCCCCGGCGACGACACGGAAGAGAAGATCGAACGCGAACTCGATTCCACCGCGGTCCGGGAAGCCGTCGACGCCCTGCCGGAACGGCTACGCAGCACCCTGGAACACCTGTATTTCGAGGAACGCTCCATCGCCGAGACAGCGGCCCTGTTGGGAATTCCGCCCGGCACCGTCAAATCACGTTCCCACCATGGGCTCCGCGCCCTGCGTGACGAACTCGCCGCTCGGGGATTCAGCGGCGGATCGAAGAAGGAGAAATGAGAGCCGCGACAATCCCGGGCCTCGTCACCGTGGCCGCTCTGGTGCTGGGCACGACATCGGCGCAAGCGGCGCCGACCAGCGACGAATACGTGAAGTACTACGTGGTCACGGCCGCGTACGCCGGGTCGCCGGAGAACCTGACCGAGATCGCCACCCGGTTCCTGGGCAGCGGCTCCCGCTCGGCGGAGATCTTCAACCTCAACGTGGGGCGGGAGCAGCCGGACGGCCGGGCGCTGTCCGACGCGAACCGGCTGACGGCGGGCTGGATGATGGTGATGCCGTGGGACGCCGTCGGATCAGCCATCCGGTACGGCGAGCTCCCGTCGAGCACACCCTCGACGCCGGCCCCCACCAAGGCCCCGACGAGCTCCCCCACCAAGACCCCGACCAAGACCCCGACCAAGACGCCCACCACAACCCCGACCACCGTTCCTCCGTACATCAGCGCCCCTCAACCGGTGACGCCGGTCCAGCCCGGATATCTCCCCGGCGGCACCACCGCAGCGGGCACGCCGAACACCGGCTCACGCCCCAGCGGAGCGACGCCGTCCGGCAGCGCGCAGCCCTCCGCGGGGGCCTGTACCGTCCCCGCGTCCAGCACCCGTCTGGACTGGGCGGCACGGCGTCTCGCCGCCGATCAGGCCTGGCCCCGAACCCGGGGAGCGAACCAGGTCATCGCGATCGTCGACTCCGGCGCCGACGGAACACTCCCCCAGCTCAAGGGCCGGATCGGCGTCGGACGGGACCTGGCGGGCACGACGAACCGCGGCGACCTCGACTGCATCGGCACGGGCACCGCGATGGCCGCGCTGATGGTGGCCCAGCCGACACCCGGCAGCGAACTGACGGGCGTGGCGCCGGACGCCTCCGTTCTCCCCCTCCGGGTCCGCGCCGACGCCGGAGTCGCCCGTCCGGGCATTCAAGCCCAGGCCATCGAGTACGCGGTGAGCGCCGGCGCCACGGTCATCGCCCTGGGCCCGGCGGTGGACGCCGGCGCCCCCGAGGTGACCGCCGCCGTCAAGAAGGCGATCGAACAGGACGTGGTGGTCGTTCTCGGCGCCCCGACCACCACTGACGTCAGCGTCCCGGACGCCGTTCCGGGGTTGCTGCGGGTCGCCGGTGTCGGGGAGGACATGCGCGCCGCCGACGCGTACCGCAAGGGCGGCGTCGACCTGGTGGCGCCCGGCCTGCAGGTCACCAGCCTCGGCACCAAGGACGGTGTCGGGTCCGGCACCCACTACGCCGTCGCGTTCGCCGCCGGGCAGGCCGCCCTGGTCCGGGCGGCCTATCCCGCCCTCACCGCGGCCCAGGTCGCCCACCGGATGCAGGTCAGCGCCGATCAGATCGGCGAGGAGACCCAGCCCAGCAGCGAGTTCGGCTGGGGGATGCTCAACCCCGGCGCGGCGACCACCCGGGAACTCCCGGAGGAGGGCGCCGCTCAGCCGTCACCCGTCGGTGACGCCGCGGACGGGACCGCGGCGGCCGACTCCGGCGGCCACGCCGGCCTCGTCACGGTCGTCCTGCTCATCATGCTGGCGGCGCTGGGCTATCTGGGGTACCGCTTCTGGCAGCGCCGGCGTGACGCGATCTTCGACGTCGTACCCGATCCGCGACCGGTCGCGGCGCCGGTGGTTCCGCCGCCCGCGCCGCGACCGCCGGTGGAGACGCCACGGCCGAAGCCGGCCGCAAGCGGTCACTGGACGGACTGAAGGTCGAAGGGGGGTGGGATCTTCCCACCCCCCTTCATCTATGCGTGCGTGATGCCGACGCTGTAGAACTTCACCCGTGCACCCTGCGTGGTGCTCGCGGATGAGGACTGGTTGTAGGCGCCCAACTGGAAGAAGTGCCGGTACGGCCCGAACGAGCTCGGGATCGGATAACTCGTCCGCGACCCGTTCACGGTCAGGTTGATCGTGTCGCCCGACACGTTGATGGCGTACGCCCAGCGCTCACCCAGCGGGACGTTGCCGACCTTGTGCAGGGTCTGCCCGCCCGCCGGCGAGTTCTCGACGCCGATGTAGATGTCACCGGACGGCCGGTAGTACAGCTCCAGCAGCGGCTTCTTCGACGGCCCACCCGCACCGAGGTGCACCTGGCCGACGCACACGTTCCGGGTCACCTGGGCCACCCGCAGCTCGGCGCTGAGCGTGTGGCTGCCGGACCGGGCCCAGTCGGCGAACGAGCCGTCCCGGTTCATCTCCCGCAGCTCGGACCGGGCGTACTTCGACTCCTTCCAGGTCACCCCACGTTCCGGAGCCCAGAACGTCATCGCCCCGTCGGTCCGGTCGGTCCAGAAGTACGCCGGGTTGGTGTACCCGTTCACCCCGGCCAGTTCAGCCGGCGGGATCACGTCGGGGCTGCCGGGTCTACCGGTCGGCAGCTCCAGCCGCCAGACCGCCAGATCGAAATTGCCGCCGGGCGGGAGCTGCGCGTTCAGTCCCGGGCCCGCGGCTCCCCCACCGCCCGGTTCCAGTGTCGGCGGCGTCTCACCGCCGGCCGGCGGTGTCTCGAGATCCGCCGGGGGCGTGTCGCCGTCGGTCGGGACGGTCGAGGTCTCGTGCGGAAGCGTCGCCCGGTCGGTCATGAACTCCCAGGCCTGGTTCGCCGCGCCGGTGCACGTCCAGATCTGCAGTCCGGTACGGTCCGCCCGGCCCCAGTCCGTCACGTCCAGACACTTGCCGGAAGCCGTGTTGACCAGTGCGCCCGCGCGAGGGAACCAGTTCTGCGCCTCGGCACCGTTGCACTCGTACAGCACGGTCCTCGTACCGTTGACGGCGGCACCACCGGTGACGTCGAGGCACTTCCCCAGTGCCCGCAGCGTGCCGTCCTCGTGAAAGGACCACTTCTGCGCCACCGTGTCGTTGCACTCGAAGATCTGCACCTTGGTCCCGTCGACCGAGGACGCGGCGTCGACGTCGACGCACTTACCGGACAGGCCGGTGATGGCCGTCGAGGTGTCCGCGTCGGCCCGGGTGATGCCGATGACACCGATGGTGCCGACCACCGTGATCCCGGCCGCGCCGACCATGAGGTACCTCGTGCGCGCCGTCATCGGACGAGGCTCCACCGCTGGTCACGCTCGGCGTCCACCTGCGCCCACTGCTCCACCCAGTGGCCGTTCCAGGTGCCGTCCGACTCCGCGCCCCGATCCGTGCCGAGGATGTCGAGCACCTTGCCGGTCGCGTGGTTGCGCAGGTGCATCCAGCCGCCGCCGATGTGCTCCAGCTTCCACTGCTGGAAGCGGTCGGTGGGGTTCAGCTTGACCTGGAGGACCTTGGCCCCGTCCCACGTGCCGCCGGACTCGATGCCCATCGCATGCCCGCTGTACGCGTTCACGAACACGACGTAGCCCGCCTCCGGGGCCGCGGTGAGCCGCCAGTACTGATCCTTCTGGTCACGCTTCTCCCAGAGCTGGACATGAGCCCCGACGGTGGTGTTCGCGTCCTTGTCCGGCAGCTCCGCGACCGCGCCCGTCCAGTAGTTGAGCAGCTTGTAGTTCTTCCCGATCTCGAACCCGGCGATGGTGGTGGGTGCCTGCGTGGTCGGCGCCTTGGTCGTCGGGGCCTGAGTGGCCGGCGTCTGCGTCGCCGGGGCCTGCGTGGTGGCAGTTCCGGTCGCCGCGGGCGTCGTCGTCTCCGGGACGGTGGTCGGCGAGGACGTCGTCGGCACTCCGGTCGTCGGCGTCCCGGTCGTCGGCACCCCGGTGGGAGATGACGACGGCGACGGCGAGGACGTGCCGCCGGTCAGCCGGGTGTCCTTCTCGTAGGTGGGCAGGTAGCGCAGCGTGGCGTCGGAGAGCTGCGGGAGATTGGCGCGGGGCACCCCATTCGCGGCCCGGACCGTCGCCTCACCCCACTGGTACGCGGCGAGCGCCAGCCGGTAGGAGTCCGCGCCGGTCAGTCGCCCCAGCTGAGCCTCGAGATCACACATCGCCATGCCCAGCGCCGGGATGGCGTCCTGCGGGTTCCACACCGACGCCGAATCGGACACCTTGTACTGGCGCCACAACGCGGGACTGAACTGCGCGATGCCTTCGGCGCCGTCCGTCGACCGCAGGTTCGGGTCGAACCGCGACATCGCCATCAGCTGCGCGGCGATCCGGTCGGCGGTCACCACCGAACAGATCCGTCCCGCCTTGACGATCGACGCCACGTACGCGTCCGGAACGGGTACCGCCTCCGCCATCGACGGCTCGGCGGCCCCACCACCGGCGTCGACGCGGAACGGGTCCTGGTCGGCATACCAGGCCGCGTACTTCTGCACCAGATCGACATAGGAGCGGGCCGAGTCCGGCACCGCCCTGGCCGCCAGCACGTCGTCGATGCCGACCTTGCTCGCGGCGACCGCGAACTGCCACAGGTCACCGGTCAGCCCCGCGGTACGCAGCTGTCCGACCAGGTCACAGGTCAAATGGGCGAGCGCCTGGACGTTGGCCTCGCTGTCGTCGCGGTTCGCCTCGGCGGCGGGATGCCAGCTCTTCCACCCGTCGTCGGTGAGGCCCGCGATCCCCCGCGTGGCATCCGACGAGAAGCGCGAAGCCGCCATGATCTGGGCCGCCAGCCGCGACGGGGTGAGCGCGGGGCAGGACAGCGACGCGGCGACGATCGCCTCAGCCAGCTCCGGGGGCACCTCCTGCCCCTCCGCCGATCCGCCGGCGGCCAGGGCGGCGATGTCCCCGCGCATCGGCAGCACGCCGCCGACCAGGAGGAGCGCACCGAGCCCGGCGATCGCCACGGGTCGGCGCCCCGCGCGGGGCCACCGCCAACGGACCTTCAGGGACTTCCTGTTCAACGAGGTCATCGACGCACCTTCACTGTCGTGGACACATTCCCGGTCCGACATGCAACGGAACGACATCGGCGGGGGTTCACACCGCAAACGGCGTTCCTTGAACCACCCGCAAACGTCTCCGTTCCTGAAGGGGAGAGTCACTTCTCGCCGGCCGGCGACCGACCAGACACGAGGAACACATGGCACGCGGGAACATGCTGCGCCAGGCGGCGAACGCACAGACGACCAAACCGCCGGACGCGGCCCAGATCGCCGGCATCACGGTCGCCGCGATCGGGCTGGTCCCGCTGCTCGCCGTGGTGCTGGTGTGCCTGGTCGGCATCATCGCCATCACCGGCACCTCCACCCTGGCCACCGACCCGGAGACGGGGGTGTCGTTCGGTCCCGAGCTACTGGGCGAGGGCAACGGGGACGTTGCCGGCGCCATCATCGGCGGCAGCGGCAAGGGCCGCCTCGCCGCGAACGCCGTGCCCCGCCCGGAGCTGGTGCCGGCCCTGGAATCAGCCGGTCAGGAATGCGATCTGATCAGCCCGATCGTGCTGGCCGCACAGATCCAGGTGGAATCGGAGTGGGACCCGGCCACCGTCGGCCCGGACGGCGAACAGGGCATCGCGCAACTTCCTCCCGGCGTCTTCGACGAGTACGGCGAGGACGACGACGACAACGGCACGAAGTCGGTGAACGATCCGATCGACGCCATCCACGCACAGGCCCGATACCTGTGTCACCTCGGAACCCAGGTCCAGCAGCTGCTGGCCGACCACGAGATCGGCGGTGACGCCCTCACCATGACGCTGCTGGCCTGGGACATCGGCATCGACGAGGTCAAGGCCCTCGGCACCCAACTCGTCCCCCTGGACGCCTATCCGTATCAGGTCCGCGGACAGTTCGGCACGTTCTCGACCGGGGAGGACGCACCGTCGCCCTCGCCCACCTCGACGGGGACCACTCCGGGCGGCGGTGCCACTCCGGGGGGCGGTGGTGCTCCCCTGCCCGGCAACACGGGATTCAACCAGGCCGTGTTCAACCAGATGTTCAAGAACGCCATCCCCTTCTACACGTACTCGGCGATGACGACCGCGATGGCCAAATATCCGGCCTTCGCCAGCGGATCCGGCGATGTCGCCAAACGGGAGATCGCCGCCTTCCTGGCCAACGTCAACCACGAGTCCGGTGGCCTGCGCTACGTCGAAGAGCTCAACCAGAGCCTGTGGGGCGACTACTGCAACCGGAACGTCTCGTACGGCTGCCCGGCCGGCCAGCGCGCCTACCACGGCCGCGGACCGATCCAGATCAGCTGGAACATGAACTACAAGGCCGCCGGCGACTCCCTCGGCGTGGACCTGCTGAACCGGCCGGACCTGGTGAAGAACGACGCGAGCATCGCCTGGGGAACCGCCCTGTGGTTCTGGATGACCCAGCCGGGCGCCGGGAAGATGACCCCGCACGCCGCCATCACCGGCGGCAACGGCTTCGGCGAGACGATCCGCAGCATCAACGGCTCCAAGGAGTGCAACGGGCGCATTCCCGCGGCGATCAACTCGCGGGTGCAGGCCTATCAGACGTTCTGCCAGATGCTCGGCGTCAGCCCCGGCGACCGGCTGCGCTGCTGACTGTGAACCCGCAACCTTCGTCCCCTATCGAGGAAGCACCCATGACATCACCGACCGGCACCGAGCCCGAAGCCAAGCCGTTCTTCATCCTGTACCTGCCCGAGCCGGACTTCTCGATCGAGCTGTCGCTGCTCGCCCAGTGGGTTCACGGGCTCCTCGTCCCGGCCTATGCTGAGGAGGTGACGTCGGCCCGCCCCTGGTGCACACAGTGGTGGATGCACACCTCGGCCATCGCTCAACTGCACGGGCTCTGGCTCGCCTGGCAGCAGTTGACCGGCCCCAAGGCCGACCGCCTCGGCCCCACCAGCTGGCATCGCGACTTCCTCGCCCCGACGATGAACGCGCTGCGCTCACCGGACGGCCCGTTCGCCGGCTGCAAACCGCGAACGCATCGCGACAAGGAAGCCCCGCCCATCGAAGCGTTCGGCGAGTGAACGGTCATCCGCACGCCGCCATCGGCAGGAGAGACACCATGGATCAGGACGAATCGCTGTCGCTGGGCAGGATCGAAGCGGCCCTCCGGCAGATGCCGGCCCGGCTGACCGGAACATCGGAATCGGGCGACGTGACAGTGGTGACCACCGAGAACGGCGACATCGAACGGGTACGCCTCGCCCCGTCCGTCTTCGCGAACCCCGATCCGGACGCCCTGAACAAGGACATCGTCGAGGCCGTACGGTCGGCCGCCGCGGCCCGAGCCGATCAGGAGATCGCGCGGATGACGGCCGGCCGCGGCGCTCCGGCCGCCGGGCCCACGAGGCCTTCACTGGCGGCCGCGGCAGGCATCGTCTCCCCGGGCCCGCGCGCCGAGCCCGCCGTGAAGCGGGCACCCGCGGCACCCGCCGCGCCGGCGACGAGGAGCACAGCACGGCGGGCACCCTGACGCGGTCCGGGAGGTGACGGCGCGTGGTCGCCGCGGCGCGGGAAATCCTGCACGAGCCGGTTCCCGCGCCGACGACCGATCAAAGCGCCGACTGGGACCGACGCCCTCGCGCAGGAGGTATAGAAGGGGCCGCCACCGGGCTGGGAAGCTGTTGTTCACGCTGCCTCGCGGTGCGATGAACCGAGCCGGTCAATGCGGCGGACTCAGCCATCGGCCCCGGATAGACAGGACGTTTCGGAGAAGCATCGGGTAACTGCATACCCATACCGGACAGTAGCAGTGCGCCCTGTGGTGACGCCCCTGACCGACGTTCCTGTCCCTGCGTCGCCTGAAACCCGTCGGAGGTCTGGGGAGCACCACCATAAATCTGATTCGGCCGGCGCAGAAAATCGCCTCTCAGGAAATCCGCGGTCCCCGGCAGCTTTCCTTGAGAGAGCAGAGACTCCAATTTTATGCCGGATCGAAGGGTTTCCAACAGATGGTACTTACCATGCCCATAGTGCTGACTGGAGCCGATCAGCAACCGTCCATATTTGCCATGATGACGATTTTCGCCACGCAGGAGACGCGCTCCCGAGCGCATTCTAGCAAAAATCCGGTAAGTCTTGGTCCTCCTGTGCTCCTCTTCGCTCCGCGCATACGATATCGCTTCGTAATTCCACTTGTAATGGGTCTTCAGCTCCTTCAGCGCCTTCTGAATATCATCCCTATCCCCCGGGTCCGCATTTTTCGAGAGATTCACCAAATCTTCTCTCAAGAGGTCGAGAGCCGCCCGCTGAATACGCGCAGGATCAGCTTTGTCTCGACGACGGGGATTCTGTTTGATTTCGGGCGCCCGCATCGATGCCTCCATGGGATCGGCCTACTGCTCTCATCCCGGAACGGATGTCGGCGCATCCGGGTTCACGGCCGACCGATCGCCACGGCACCGGCCGTGGTGGCAAGCAGCCCATCACCTACGCCGCGAAGATTCGGGCCTCGGCGCTACCGCCGCGGGCGCGGCCGGCGCCACCCTCGATCCACCGGCAGGAGCTTCCATTGATTGGCCGGCAACACTTGTCACTTGAGCTGCCGTCGCCTCCCGATGCCTTCTCATATGCTCTTGAAACAGCCCACCGCGGGTCAGCCATTGCGGCGTAGCCCTTCGGCTGCGGACCGCGGGCTGGGGGGCCGGCGCCGTCAATGCGGTCTCTTCAGCACGCGTCTCTGCGGGTTCTTGCGCTTCACCCCGCCCCCCATCGGTCAGGGTCTCAGGAAGCCTCGCCCACTTTTCCAACGCTTGAGAAGGTGTCGTGCCCCCCTCATGGTTGCCTATGTTCGCCAGTTCGTTCCGCATCGTCGCCTCACTGTCGCCGGCCAGCAAGATGCCTCCACGGCGGTTGGGGCGCAAAGCCTCCGACTCCGACTCCGACTCCGACTCTGACTCCAACGGGGGCTCAACCACGGGGCGCGGCGCCTCTGTCAATACCGCCCGTGTCATCTTTGCCCGGAATGCTGTAAAAGTCTCCCCCTCCTTGAACACATCCGAATTGTCACGATTCACGGTTTCCGATTTAGGCGTCGCCGAATATTTGACTCCCACCGTGGCCGATTCAAGGCCCGCCGCCGCGGCCATGGAACGCTGCCGCTTCCCCGACCCCTTAACGACTCCCATTATCGGCACTACCGGCGCTATGGCTTCTTCGCCGGCAGGAACGATAGTAGGGGTAGAGGAAGGCACCCGACGGGTCTGCAGGTTCGCTTCAAAAGGGTGACTTTGCTCGCGAAGGTCCTGAATTGATTCAAGACCCGCCGAGTAAACAGCTTCCCGCCTTCTTCTCTTGGCTTTGTAAACCTCGTCAGACGACTCTGATGGAACTGACGACATCGCTTTCCTGCCCTCCGTAAATTGATCCTCCCCATGAAACGAGCCCCAGCGCCCGGCGGTTCACGTCACCGGACGACAGAAAACTGAAATCGGCATGAAGTCGTCGTCCACAAGGCCGGGCTAGCGTTACCCGCCGTCCCGGAACCCGACGATGAGGTGGAGATATGACGGCGAACGACCTGGATTTCGAGACTCACGTCTTCGACAAGGAATACATCACGCTGGCCGGTACCCGGGAGGCGATCGTCCGGGGTGGACGTGACCTGTTCGGCCGCCTGCCCCGGGCGTTCGAGGGCATCAACCAGATCGCGGTGATCGGCTGGGGGCCGCAGGGGTCGGCCCAGGCGCAGAACCTGCGGGACTCGCTCGACGGCCGGGTCAAGGTCGTGGTCGGGCTGCGGAGCGGGTCCTCGTCGTTCGAGGCCGCCCGCGCTGCCGGGTTCGCCGAGGCCGACGGCACTCTGGGCGAGATGTACGAGGTGATCGCCGCCTCCGACATGGTGTTGCTGCTCATCTCGGACGCCGCGTTGACCGCCCAGTACGAGAAGATCTTCGCGACGCTGCGCCCGGGCGCCACCGTCGGGCTGTCCCACGGGTTCCTGCTCGGCTACCTGGACCAGCTCGGCAGCGGCTTCCCAGAGGGCATCGACGTCATCGCGGTGTGCCCGAAGGGGATGGGCGCGTCCGTACGCGCTCTCTACCTGCAGGGTGCCGACACGAACGGCGCCGGGATCAACGCCAGCTTCGCCGTCGAGCAGGACGCCTCCGGCTGGGCGACCGACCGGGCGCTGGGCTGGTCGGTGGCGCTCGGCGCCCCGTACACGTTCCGGACGACGCTGCGCTCGGAGTACAAGTCGGACCTGACCGGGGAGCGCTCGATCCTGCTCGGTGGCGTGCACGGCATCGTCGAGAGCCTCTACCGCCGTTTCCGCGGCCAGGGGATGAGCGAGACCGAGGCGTACCGGCACTCGGTCGACTGTGTCACCGGCCCCGTCTCGCGCATCGTCTCCAAGGACGGGCTGATCGGCCTGTACGAGCGGCTCGACGCCGCGGGACAGGAGACGTTCGGGCAGGCGTACGCCGCGGCGTACCCGATCGGTCTGGAACTCACCCACGAGATCTACGACGAGGTCGCCTCGGGCAACGAGATCCGCAGCGTCATCCTGGCCGGCGAGCGGCTGACCGACTTCCCGATGGGAAAGATCGATCAGGCGGACATGTGGCGTGCCGGCGAGGTGGCGCGCCAGGATCGCGACGACGCGGATCTGCCGCTCGATCCGTTCACCGCCGGTGTCTTCTGCGGCGTGATGATGGGCCAGATCGACACGTTCATCGCCAAGGGCCACCCGTATTCGGAGATCGCCAACGAGTCGGTCATCGAGGCGACCGATTCGCTCAACCCGTACATGCATGCCCGGGGTGTCTCGTTCATGGTGGACAACTGCTCGACGACCGCCCGGCTCGGATCCCGCAAGTGGGCGCCGCGCTTCGACTACCTGCTGACCCAGACGGCGTACCCCGCTGTCGACCACCGGACCAGCCCGCTGGACCTCACCCTGGTCGAGGCGTTCGCGAAGCACCCCATCCACGAGGTGCTGCGGATCTGCGCCCAGATGCGTCCGACTGTCGACATCTTCGTGGCATGAACGAGCGTGACGCCGTGTTCGCCGATCTGCTGACCGGCAGCTACGCCACACTCACCGGCAAGGCGCTGGTACCGGACGGGCTGCACGGCGCCGAGGCCGCCGCATGGCTGTATTCGGCACCGTTCGGCCTGCTCGCCCACGGCACCTCCGCCGACCCGCTGTTCGTGTACGCCAACCTGATGGCGCAGGGCCTGTTCGGCTACACCTGGGACGAGTTCGCCGGCCTGCCCTCCCGGCTCTCGGCCGTCGGCGATGCGCGGGACGAACGCCACCGGTTCATGGACGACGTACGGCGGAACGGCTACGCCGACGGCTACCGCGGTCTGCGGGTGGCGAAGACGGGACGGCAGTTCTGGATCGAGGATGTCACCGTCTGGAACCTCGTCGCCGGCGACGGCACACCGGCCGGCCAGGCGGCTCTGATCCGCGGGTGGACCGACGCCTGACGACGGCGCCGAACCGCATCAAGTGCGAGGAAGTTTTCGTCCACTTGCCGCCGCTACGGTTCGATTCATGGCTATATGAGCCAATCGCCGATGAAAGGGTTCACCATGAGAAACAGCCGCAGGGTCGCCACTTTCCTGGCCGGGCTCACCGTCGCCACCGCCGGGTCGGCGATCACCGCCTCCGCAGCGCAGGCCGCCTATGTCTGCAGTTCCGCCCGTGAGGAGATCTGCGTCTACCAGAACGCGAACTTCACCGGCTCGGTCTATGTCATGCACGGCGAAGGCCTCCGGGATTTCGCGGGTAAGACCTTCGCCAACGGCGAACCGCTCGACAACCAGGCCTCGTCGATCGACAACCGGAGCAAGACCGTCGTCTTCCTCGGCCGTAACGCGCCGTGCAAGGACTATTTCTACGGCCTCAGCCCCGATGAGAAGCTCAACGACCTTAGCAACGTGCCGTGGGAGACCCCCGAAATGCCGGGCGGCGACTTCGACAACAAGCTGTCCACCGTCTGTTAGCGATCCCCGGGAAGGTCGATATGGCCTTCCCGGGCCCTCCCGCTCCGGTCGGATACGCTGTGCCGTCCGGTTTCTCGCTATCAAAGGGGTCCACGATGTCGGGCCCTGACGAGCTTTCGCTGCGGATTCTCGGACCACTGCAGATCGTGTACGCCGGAGTCCAGGTGCCCCTGCCGCCGCGGCAACAGGCGAG
This sequence comes from Actinoplanes sp. NBRC 101535, assembly GCF_030269225.1. Lineage (NCBI taxonomy): Bacteria > Bacillati > Actinomycetota > Actinomycetes > Micromonosporales > Micromonosporaceae > Actinoplanes > Actinoplanes sp. NBRC 101535. Next base: position 429,857 of record NZ_BSSY01000004.1, read on the forward strand.
TCTGCTCGCGCTGCTGCTGGCCCGGGAGGGCAGGCCGACCGACGTCTCCACTCTCGTCGAGCTGATCTGGGGGCACGACGCCCCGGCCAGCGCTGTCAACAGTCTCCAGAAGTACGTCGGGACACTGCGGCGGATCATGCAGCCGGGTCTTCCCGCCCGCGATCCGGGTACGTATCTGAGGCGCGAACGCCACGGCTATCTGATCGACGCCGGGCCCGGGACTCTCGATCTCGCGCGTTTCCGGGAGCTGGTCAGCCGTGCGGCGTCGCTGCTCGCCGACGGTCGACCGGAGGCCGCGCTCGACGCGTACACCGAAGGCTTGGTTCTGTGGCATGGCCCGGTCGCCGAGGGTCTGCGGAACGACGGAACCGCCGCGGCATCCGTCTTCGCCGCTCTCGACGGTGACTTCCTGGACACCTGCGTACGGGCATCCGAGCTGGCGACGTCACTGGGCCGACCGGACCGGGTGCTTCGGGCGTTGCGGATGGCCGCCGCCATGGCTCCCCTGAACGAGGCGGTGCACGCCGGCCTGATCGTCTCCTTGGCGGCGGCGGGTCAACAGGCCGAGGCCCTGGTGGTCTTCGGCACGGTCCGGGCGCGGATCGCCGAGGAACTGGGCGTTCAGCCGGGCCCGGCCCTGTCGGCCGCACACCGGCGGGTGCTGACCGGGAACCTGACACCGGTGACGCCGGCCCACTCCCCGAGGCCGGCGAGGACGGACGGGGGCCTGGTCGGGCGCGGCGCCGAGCTGGCCGCTCTGCGGCAGGCCGTGGAGGCGGCGCTCGGCGGCGCCTCGGGTCTGGTCCTCGTCGAGGGTGAACCCGGCAGCGGGAAGACCCGGCTGCTCGAGGAGATCGCCGGCGAGGCCGGCCGGCTCGGATCACTCGCGGTCTGGGGACGCTGTCTCGGCGGCGACGGCACGCCGTCGATGTGGCCGTGGGTTCAAGTGGTCCGCACCCTTCTCGCGGAGTTGCCGGCCTCGGACCGGACGCGGTGGCTCTCCGGGGAGCTTCGTCGTCTCACGGCGTCCCCCGGCGACGAGCAACCCGACCAGGGCACCCGGTTCCGGCTCTTCGAACAGGTCGTCGCCGTGATCGGGGAGGTCTCGGGACGGCGACCGGTCCTGCTTCTGATCGACGATCTGCAGTGGGCCGACGCCGCGTCCCTGCAACTGTTCGGGCATCTGGCGGCCCGGCTGCCCCGCCGGGCCGTGGTCGTCGGCGCGCTACGGGACAGGACGCCGGATCCCGGCTCGGAGTTGACCCGGGTCCTCGCGCTGGCCAGCCGGACGCCGCGTTACCGCCGGATCCACCTCGGTGCCCTCGACCTGGCCGCGACGGGCGAGCTGGTACGACGCGACACCGGTCAGGTCCCCGGACACGAGGTGGTGCGGGCCATCCACCTGCGAACCGCCGGCAACCCGTTCTTCGTCCGGGAACTGACCCGGCTCCTGGCCGACGGGGGTGACCTGACCGCCGAGGCCACCGCGCGGGCGAAGGTCCCCTCCACCGTCCGGGACGTGGTCGGCAACCGGCTGGCCGGACTCGACGACGCCGCGCGGGACCTACTCCGGATCGCCGCGCTCATCGGCCGCGACGTCGACATACGGCTGCTCGCCGACGTGGCCGGGGTCGGCGTGCCTGCCTGCCTCGACCTCACCGAGCGGCTGGAGACCGCCGGCCTGCTGCGGCTCGACCGGGACAGCTCGCTCTTCCTGCACTTCAAACACGATCTGGTACGGGAGTCGGTTGTCGCCGCCACGCCGTCCCCGCTGGCCGCCGAGCTGCACCTGCGGATCGCCGACGCGCTGGAACGCTCCGGCCCGGACGATGAGGTAGCGGAAAGCCTCGCCCACCATCTGCTGGCCGCCGGACCGCTCGCCGGGCGGGCGAGGACAGCCACCGCGCTGCTTCACTCCGGCCGCCATGCCGCCGCCAAGTCAGCTCTTGAGGTCGCCACCGACCGTCTGGAAGCGGCAGCCGAGACGGCACGATCGGCTTCCGAACCGGAGCTGGAGTTGTCCGCGCTCTCGCGGCTCACCGCCGTCGCGGGGATGCGCGCCGGGTATCACTCGTCCGCTCCCGAACGGCTGGAACGGGCCGAACGACTGGCCAGAGAACTCGGCCGGGAGCGGGAGGCCACCGCCTTCCTGTTCTCCCGGCGGGCCGCATACTCCCAGGCGGCCCGGCTCGACCTGAGCGGCAGGCTGGCACGGCAGCTGCTTGACGACGGCAGCGCGTCCGCCGACCCGGTCGTCCGCGCGTACGGCTATCAGGCCTGGGGCATCCACCAATGGGATCTCGGTAACGTCGGTGAGGCGTACCGCCATCTCAGCCGGACGGACGGCGACAACGGCGACGGCCGGCGCAGCGAGCAACCGCTGCGGTACGACCTCGGGCTGCTCTCGGCCGGGATCCTGGCGGAGACGACCGCGCTGCACGGCGACGTTCCCGCCGCCCGCGCACTGCTCGACGACCTCGAGGCCGCTGCCGGCGACGATCCGTACGCCATCACTGTCGTGACCAGTTTCGCGGCGCGTGTCGCGGCGCTGGCCGGGAATCCCGCCTGGGCGCTGGCCGCTGCCGGCCGCGGCATCGCCGCGGATCCCGGGTACTCCTACACCTTCTTCGGCGCCTACCTGCGGCTGGCCCGGTACTGGGCGCGGGCGGTCACCGGTGACGCCTCCGCCGCACCCGCCGCCGAGCGCCTCGTCGCCGCGGTGCTGCTCGACCCGCCCCGCTCGAACCTGCACACGTGGTACGCGTTGTGCGGCGAGATGTGGCTGGAATCCGGCCGGCCGACCGAGTCCGCGCGGGCCCTGAACGAGGCCGACCGGTTCCTCGACGCCCACGGCCAGCGGTACGCCGAGGGCCTGCTGCTGCTGTTGCGGGCCCGGCACCGGCATGCCCGGGGCGAGCCGCTCCCCGCCGTACGCGCGGCGGCCGAACACGCCCGGGCGCTGTCGATCGCGCGGGAGGCGCATCTCTTCGCGCACCGGGCCGCCGGCTTCCTGGCCACGCTGCCGGAAGCCGGCGGCTGACCGTCAGGCGCCGGCGTGGGCGGCCGCCGCCAGGATCGCCTCGACCGTCGTCTCCGGGTGCGACACCATCGACAGGTGCGAGGCCGCGACCTCGGAGATCTTCGCGCCGGCCCGCTCGGCCAGGGACCGCTGGGTGGCCTCCGGGATCACCAGGTCGTCGGTGCCCACCACGGCCCAGCTCGGCAGCGTGCGCCAGGCTGCGGTCGTCGTCGGGGCGGCGTTGGCTCCCAGGGTGATCGGACGCTGACCGGTGACGATCAGGTCCGCCTGCGCCTTGGGCAGGTCCTGGGCGAAGTAGCGGTACACGGTGTCGGCCTTCAGGAACGCCTCCGCGTCACCCTCGGGCGCACCCGGATAGCCGGCGATGTCCAGCACGGTGGTCGGGTCCGGCACGTCGAGCGCGGAACCCGAACCGCCGAGGATCGCGAAGATGCTCTCGCCCTCGGCCGGGATGAAGGCGTTGACGTAGACCAGCGCGCGCACGTCGCCCCCGGCGCCGGCGGCGTTCGTGATGACGACACCGCCGTACGAGTGGCCGACGAGGACGACCGGTCCGCTGGTCCGCTGCGCGAGGAAGGACGTGAGGTAGGCGGCGTCGGGTTCCACACCGCGCAGCGCGTTCGGCGGCGCCAGCACGTCGAATCCCTGCCCCCGCAGCTCGGAAGCCACCGTGTTCCAGCTCGAGGCATCGGCCCAGGCCCCATGGACGAGGACGATGGAAGGCTTGGTCATCTCGTTTCCCCCTGTGTCAGTCGGTCCGGCTGATACTGGCGGCAACGAGTGGAGATTCTCTGAACGGAGACTTCATCCCTCGCCGGATCGCAGGAGATCGGTGACGCGGCGCAGGAACAGCAGACCCTCACCCTCGGCGGCGAGCGCTTTCACCCGGTCGGCGGCGGCCTCGACGACGTCGGCCGGTGCGCCTCGGTCGCGGGCCAGTCGTGCCCGCAGCGCCAGGATCAGGCCTTCGGCGTAGCGCTGCCCGTACCGTTCGAGGGCCTGCTCGGCCCGGTCCAGGGCGGCCCCTGCCTGGTCGAGAGCATCGATCGTCAGGTGCAGTTCGGCGAGCGCCGCGTACCAGGCGGCGACGGAGGAGCGTGGGGGTTCGAGAAGGTGGGCCTCGATGATCCGCTCGATCTCGGCCGCGGCCCGGTCCGGGTCCCGGCCGAGCATGCCGGTCCCCCACCACCAGGCCAGCCTCTGGGTGGTGCCCAGATACTCGAAGGCGAGCTCGGGGTCCACGGCGATGCCGTCCTCCGCGGCGGTCAACGCCCATTCCGGGTCACCGGCCACCGCCCCCGACAGCGCGACGAAGGTGGCCCAGAAGGTGACCGCGTACGGATCGTCCCCGGCGTCGGCCCGCATCCGCGCGAATCGAGCCCGGGCGTCCGGGACGTCGTCGTGCAGGGTGGCCATCAGCCCGAGCATCCCGGCTGCCAGCAGCTTCTGGTCGCGCAGCAGCGGAGCGGCCTCCGCCCGGACGGCGCCCGCCGCCACCGCACGGTCGACCCTCCGCAGGTGGCGGAGGGACTCGCCGATCGCACCGATCTCCCACTGGTGCACCGCCCAGGCGAGCCAGCCGTAGATACGTACCATCGGATCGGCCGACACCTCGCCGCCCTCCCGCAGCCGGCGGGCCAGCCGCCCGCTGGCCTCGATCTGCATGCCCTGGGAGTATCCGGTCCAGCGGGTGAACAACAGGCTCGTCGCCTCCAGTTCCCGGCCGAGGCCACGCGCCAGGTCCTCGGAGCGCTCCAGGATGTCGGGCGGGGCGCCGACGTATCCCTTCTGCATCCCGAGAACCATGGTGAGCTGTGACAGGGTGGCGAGTTCGATCTCCGCCAGGCCGGACCCGCGCGCTACCCGGGCTGCCAGCCGGAGGTGCCGCTCGGCGACGTCGAAGGCGGACTTGGCCGCCGCGCGCCGGCCGGCGTGCAGCAGTGCGGTGGCGGTCCGGGACGGATCCGCCAACGGGCCGGCCGACCACAGGTGATGGGCGAGCCGCTCGGCGATCGGCTCACCGCCCGGCTCGGCGTCCTCGATCGCGTCGGCCACCCGCAGATGCAGCCGGGGAACGCTGCGCGGTGGCGTGGTCCGGGCGACTGATTCGCGTACCAGATCGTGGGTGAACCACACGGCGAGCGGGTTGCCCGGGGCCGGGCCGATCAGCCCGAGCTCCTCCACCGGTTCGAGGTGTCGCCGGCACTCCGGGACTTCCAGCCCGGCGACCCGCGCGAGCAGTTCGACGTCGACCTCGCGCCCGATCAGGGCGGCGATTCTCAGCAGCCCCAGCGCGGTGTCGTCGAGACCGGCCATCCTGTCCTGGACGACATCGCGGACGGTCGCGGGCACTGCGGCGCGGAACCCGTCCTCCGCGACGAGTTCCCCGCCGTCGGCCGCCAGCAGCCGCGACAGCTCCCGGACGAAGAACGGGTTGCCGCCGGTACGGGCATGAATGTCACGGGAGACGCCGGCCACCGGCGTCCGTCCGGTCACCCGGCTCACGAGTTCGGTGACGTCCTTCGGGGCCAGGGGGCCGAGGCGGACACGTCGGTGGCCGGTCGTCCGGCTGACCCCGTCCACTATCCGGGTGAGCTCCGATCCCGGTGTCGGGGCGTGCGTGCGGAACGCTCCGATCAGGGCGGCGCCGGCCGGCAGGCGGGCGCCGAGGTGGCCGAACAGGTCCAGAGAGGCGAGGTCGGCCCACTGCAGATCGTCGATCACCACCACCACCGGCCGCCGCGACGCCGCGACCGCGACGAGCTCCGTCGCCTGTTCGAACAGGCGGAGCTGCAGTCCGCTGTCCGGCTGCAGGGGCGCCCCCGGCGAGATGTCCCGCGGGACGACGAGCCGGCCCAGCTCCCCGGCTTTCCACTCCGGACGTGCGGCGGCGGGCATGTCGTCCAGAAGCGCGACGACCACCTGGACCCACGGCCACATCGCCGGTGTTCCGTCCCCCTCCAGGCACCGGCCCCAGACGACACGGGCGCCGCCCCGCTCCGCCTCCGCGGAGGCCTCCTCGATCAGCCTGGTCTTGCCGACGCCGGGTTCGCCCTCCACCACGGCCAGCCCGGTGCCGCCGGCGAGGACCCGCTCGACCCCCTGACGCAGCGCCGTCAGCTCCTCATGGCGGCCCACCAGGGCACCGGGACGCCGCGCCCGCCCCGCCGGCGTGGTGACGGCCGCCGGCGCCGGGGCACCGTCACCGACGAGCCGCTCCACGGCTCGCAGCGCGGGCCCCGGATCGATGCCGAGCTGCTCGGCCAACCGGTCCCGGACCGACGTGAGCAACGCCTGTGCCTCGGCCCGCTGACCGGACGCGGCCAGAGCGGAGGCGAAAGCCGCCTGAACGGGTTCGTGCATCGGGGCCATCGAGGCGGCCAGGCGCAGGTGCGGGAGCATGCGCTGCGGCTGCCCGAGCGACGAGGCGAGGGTGGTGGCGGCCAGGCAGGCGGTGAGGAACTCCTCGTCGAGTTCGGCGAACACCCGCCGCGCGGTGGCGCCGCTGCCGAGCGTGTCACCGGCGGGGCCACGCCAGAGCCGCAGTCCCTCGTCGTACCGGTCGAGAGCCCGCTCCCGGTCCGGTCCGGCCGATGCCTCCTCGACCAGCGCGCGGAACGCGACGAGGTCCACGACCTCACGATCGGCGGCCAAGAGGTACCCGTTGCCGTGGAGCCGGAGGTAGGACCCACTGTCCCGATACGCGAGGTCCGGTTCGAGGAGCCGCCGCAGGGCACCGACGTGCTTCTGGATGACGTTCACGGCGCTCGGCGGGACGCGGTCCTCCCAGATCAGGTCGATCAGCTCACTGACGCTGACCGGCTGTCCGGTACGGGCGAGCAGCACCGCGAGCAGAAGAGCCTGCTGGCGGGGGCCCGGAGCGACGTCCACGCCACCGCGCTCGATGCGCAACGGCCCCAGGATCTGCATGCGTGCCGAGCCGGCCCCGCCCGCCATCGGCACCCCACCCCACATCGCCCCGTTGCCCGATCGGGCATCCGGCGCCGGTAGGACGGCCGAAGTCTACCGGGTGGGTTCGGATATCCGTCGATATGACGCGACGAGTGTCATGTCCCGATGCCTCATCGGGCAGGGGCGTCGAACACTTGTTGACGATCGGTGCCCTGCTCGTTCAGTGGATATCCGGTGGGCCGGTGTTCGATGGGATCGCGCCGCTCGGCGCCCCTGCTCGTACGCGCTCTGGTGGAGTGACATGGCCGTTCCGGGAACACCCGTCGTTTTCATCCATGGACTGTGGATCCATGCGTCCTCGTGGTCGTCGTGGACCGCGAGGTTCCGGTCCGCCGGCTACCAGCCGATCGCCCCCGGCTGGCCGGGCGACCGGGACACCGTCGCCGACACCCGGGCGCGCCCCGAGGCGCTGGCGGGGAACGGGCTGGATGCCATCGCCGACCACTATCGGAACGTCATCGCCGGGTTGGACCGTCCGCCGGTGGTCGTCGGCCACTCGGTGGGCGGGGCCGTCGTGCAGAAACTGAACGTCACAACGAGACTGGCGGCCGCCGTGGTCATCAGCCCCGCTCCGATCAAGGGGGTCCGGGCGCTGCCCCCGGCCCAGCTGCGCTCCTCCTTCCCGGTGCTGCGCAACCCCGGCAACGCCCGGCGAACCGTCACGTTGACCCGGGAGCAGTTCCGGTACGGGTTCGGCAACGCCCTGCCGGAGGCCGAATCCGACGACCTGTACGAGCGGTACGCGATCCCCGGTCCGGGCCGGCCGATCTTCGAGGTGGCGACCGCCGACCTCCGCCGCCGCTCGCCGGCCGCGGTGGACACCCGCACCGGCCACCGGGCGCCGTTGTTGTTCCTCGCGGCCGAACACGACCACACCGTCCCCGCCGTGGTGACGCACGGCGCTCACCGGCTCTATCAGCGGTCACCGGCTGTCTCCGACCTGATCACCTTGGAGGGCCGGGGCCATTCCGCCCCGTTCGACCACGGCGGGGAGGACGTCGCCGACCGGGTCGCGCTGTGGCTGGACGACCACCTCCAATAGCACGGCCCGGCTTTCAGTCCCGCGGAAGTCAGCCTTCAGTGCCCGATCCCTATCCTGCGACCGCCGCAATCGGAGACAGTCAGGAGTAGATCGGTGCCAGCTTCCGGAACGCCGGTCACGGTCTTCGTGCACGACGCCGACCCGCTGATCAACGCCGGACTCACCCACCTGCTGCGATGCAGTGCGCGGATCGAGGTACGCGATCCCGGCCCGGGCGACGACCCGGCCGGGGTCGCGGTCCTCTTCACCGACCGGATGCACCGTCCGGTGCTGAACCACCTGCGTGACCTGGCCCGCTCCCAGCGGCTTGTCCTGGTCGTCGCCCACCTCACCGAACACCAGCTGCTGCAGGCCCTCGACGCCGGGGTCTCCGCCATCCTCTTCCGCCACGAGATCACCGGCGAGCGCCTGCTCGACGCGGTCGGTGCGGCGGCCCGCGACGAACGGGATCTGCCGCGCGAGGCCGTCGGGCGGCTCGTGGACGTCGTGACGCGACTGCGCCGGCAGCCGGCCGAGGTCCGCGACGCCGCCCGTCCGCCGACCGAACGCGAACTGGCCGTCCTTCGCCTGCTCGCCGACGGCCTGGAGACCCGGGACATCGCGGAGCGGCTGGGCGTCTCCGAACGTACCGTCAAAAAGGTTCTACACGGTGTGACCGTCCGGTTCCGGCTGCGGAACCGGACCCACGCCGTCGCGCACGCCCTGCGCGAGGGATACCTGTAGAGCCGCCAGGAACTCGTCGGCCCGGGTCGCGAACAGGTGCGCCTCGCGCTCCACGGCCAGGGCCCGAGCCCGCTCCGCGGCGGCCCGGACCACGTCGGCGGGTGCGCCGCGGGCGTGCGACAGGCGAGCTCTGAGCAGCAGGATCAGGCCTTCCGCGTACCGCTGCCCGTGGGTGTCGAGGAATTGATCGGCCCGGTCGAGGGCTTCGGCGGCGGCGTCCAGGTCCCCGGCCGCCATCAGCATCTCGCCGAGCAGCCCGTGCCAGGTGGCGACGCAGGTCCGGATCGGATCGAGGAGGTTCGCGTCGATGAGCCGGCGCGCCTCGGCGGCCGCACCCCGGGGGTCCCTGCCGGTGACGGCGAGTGCCCAGCAACGGGCCAGGCGCTGATAGGTGCCGAGGAAGACGTACGTGAATCCGGGGTCGGCGGCGATGCCCTGGTCGGCGGCGTGCAGCGCCCACACCGGGTCGCCGGCGATCGCCGCGGTGCGGGCCGCCAGCGACGCCCACACCGTGATCGCGTACGGGTCGTCGGCGGCGGCCTCCGCCCGGTCGAACAGTGCCCGGGCCTCGGTGAGCCGGCCGTGCAGCGCGGTCGTCTCGGCCAGCATCCCGTCCATCAGCAGCTCGACGTCGTACCGGACCGGGTCCTCCTCCCGGCCGGCCGGCCGAAGCTGGTGGGATCGGGTGAGGTAGCGGAACGACTCGCCGATGTTGCCGATGTGCCACTGATGCAGCCCCCAGGCCCGCAGGCCGTACGCCCGCGCGGTGGGGTCCTCGGATCGCCGGCCCTGTTCGAGCAGTCGACGCGCCACCGGGCCGCTGCGGTCGAGTTCGATCAGCGTGGCGTGCACCAGCCACCGCGAGAACAGGAATCCGGTGGCCTCCGCCTCCCGCCCGAGATCGCGGACCAGGTGTTCGGCCCGTTCCAGCACGTCGAGCGTCGCGGCGCCGTACCGGGACTGCATGCCGACCGCCGCGGTCAGGGCCAGCGCGGAGAGCTCCAGTTCGGGCAGGCCGGCGGCACGGGTGAGCCGGGCTGCCTTCCGCAGATGCCGCTCGGCCGCGTGGACCGCCGATTTGGCGGCCGCCCGGCGGCCGGCCCGGATGAGCGAGATCGCGGTCCGGCCCGGGCCGGCCAGCGGGCCGGCCTCACACAGGTGGTGGGCGAGGCGCTCGGCGATCGAGTCGTCGCCCGGAACGCCCTGCTCCAGCGCGTTCGCCACCCGCAGGTGAAGCTCGGGCGCCGCCGGCCGGGGGATGGATCCGGCCACCGATTCCCGGACCAGGTCGTGGGCGAACCGGAGCGCGAGCGGATTGCCGGGCGCCGGGCCCAGCAGGCCGAGCGCCTCCACCGGTTCCAGGCGGTTCAGGCACGTCTGTACGTCCACGCCGGCCGCCCGGGCGAGCAGGCTCAGCTCGACGTCGCGGCCGACGATGGCGGCGATCCGGAGCAGTCCACGGGCGTGGTCGTCCAGGCCGGCCATCCGATCGTGGACCACGTCCCGCACGGTGGCCGGCACGCCGGCCCGGGCCACCGCGTCCCGGGTGAGCACGCCCTGCTCGGCGAGCAACCGGGAGAGCTCCCGGACGAAGAACGGGTTGCCGGCCGTACGCGTGTGGATGATGCGCGTGGCGTCGCGGCCGGGAGCCTGCCCGGTCTCCCGGCGGACCAGCTCGGCCACGCCTTCGGGTCCCAGCGGCCCGAGCCGGATCCGCCGGTGGCCGGGTGTCCGGCTCGCCGCGGCGAGGACACGGGTCAGCGCGGAGCCCGGCGCCGGGGCGACCGAGCGGAACGCTCCGATCACCGCGACGTTCCGGGGAAGCCGGGTGACCAGGTGCGCGAACAGCCGGAGCGAGCCCAGGTCGGCCCAGTGCAGATCATCGACGAGCAGGACCAGGGGCTGCCCGGCCGAGACCTCGCCGAGGACGGCCACCACCTGTTCGTACAGGCGGAACCGGGTGTCGTTCTCCGGAATCATCGGGCCGCCGAGAGCGTCGTCCCGGCTCTGGACGAGACCGCCCAGCTCCCCGGCGAGCCACTTCTCGCGGTCCGCGCCGGGCAGGCCCTCGATGACGGCGCCGACCGCCTGCACCCACGGCCACATCGACGGCGTTCCGTCGCCGGCGAGGCAATGGCCCCAGACCACCCGGGCGCCGCGCCGCTCACCGTCGCGGGCCGCCTCCTCCAGCAGCCGGGTCTTGCCCGCCCCCGGCTCCCCCTCGACCAGCGCGAAGGCTCTGCCACCGGCCAGGGCCGACCCGATCGTCCGCCGCAAGGTTCCGGCCTCCGCGTCCCGGCCGACCAGCCCTCCCTCGACGCGTGGATCAGCCGGCGGCACGGCCGCGGGGGCCTGCGCCGCGACGGTCACCGGCGGCGCGGCGAGGTACACCGTCCGGCTCAGGGCCTGCTGGAGGGCGGACTCGAGGGCCGGGCCGGGGTCGATGCCGAGGTCGTCCGCCAGCCGGGCCCGCACCCGCTGGAACACCGCGAGCGCCTCCGCTTGACGCCCGGCTACGGCGAGGGTGGTGATGAGGGCCGCCTGGACCGGTTCGTGCAGCGGCGCCATCGTGGCCGCCCGCTGCACGAACGGGAGGACCCGGTGCGGCTGGCCGACCGTGATCGCGAGTTCGGCCGCGGACACCGCCGTCGCGAAGAACTCCCGATCGAGCGCGGCGAACGTCGGTATCGCGGCCGGTGCGTGCAGGAGTCCCTCACCGGCCGGCCCGCGCCAGAGGCCCAGCGCGGCCAGGTGATGCGTGAGGGCGTCGTCCGGGCGCCGCTCGGCCGACGCGGTGGAGGCCGTATCGGCAAGGTGCCGGAATGCCAGGACGTCCAGCACCTCACGATCGGCCACGAACTGATAGCCGGTCCCTCGGCGCTGCACGTACGAGCCCGGCCGCCGGGCCTCGACGCCGGGCTCGAGCAGCCGGCGCAGGCCACCGACGTACTTCTGGACGACGTTCAGCGCGCCGGTCGGGGGCTCCTCCCCCCAGATCAGGCTGATCAGCTCGCTGGTCGCGACGGGGCGGCCCGCTCGGGCGAGCAGCAGGGCCAGCAGGTACGCCTGCCGGCGCGGACCGGGATCCCGCTCGATGCCGTCACGCCAGATCCGCAGCGGACCGAGAATCTGAAGACGCAGGCCGACCGATGCGATCACGAGCACACCCCCGGGCCACGGACAAGTGGGGTTCAGCCTGCCGATTCGCTGTGGACGGCCACTGGATTCCCAATGTATCGACGGGCATCCTGCTCGAGCGCGTCAGCTCAGTGAAACCAGCAGGTCCTCGGCCCGCCGGACGAACAGGTGTGCCCGCTGACCGGCGGACACGTCGCGGGCCGTACGGGCCGCGGCCCGCACCACGGCGACCGCCTCCCCGCGGGCCCGCAGCAGCCGCGCGCGGAGCAGGAGCAACAACCCCTCGGCGTGACGCGGGCCGTGGCTCTCGAAGAACTCGCCGGCCCGGTCGAGCGCGGCGCCCGCCTGATCGATCCGGCCCGCCGCCAGCGACATCTCGGCGTACAGCCCGTAGAAGAAGGCGGCCCCCCACTGCGGCGGATCGCTCAGCACCGTCACCAGGATCTTCTCGGCATCCTCGGCGGCGCCGGCCGGGTCGTCACCGAGCAGGGCCCGCGCCCACAACCACTCCAGCCTGGTGTAATGCACCGCGACAAAGGTGCGCCCGGGGTCCGGGTCGATCCACCGTCCGGTCACCCGCAGAGCCCAGGCCGCGTCGCCGGCGGCCGCGGCCGACATGCCGGCGAAGTGCGCGCAGATCGACTGCTGATACAGGTCCTCGCCGGCGGCCCTCATCAGATCCTCGAAGCGCTGCCGGGCGTCGTCGACAGCGCCGTGGAGCGCGAGCGCCATCGCCTCGGTCACCGACCAGAAGTACGCCAGGTCGTACCGCAGCGGGTCGCCCGTGGTCGAGGAAGCGGTGTTCCCTTCACTCAGGCACCGCAGCGCCTCCCCCACGTCGCCCACGTCGTAGAGCTGATGCTGTCCCCAGACCTGAAGGCCGTACGCACGGACGACCGGATCGGCGGAGCGGGCGCCCCGGTCGTGAAGCCGTCGGGCCAGCCGGCTCCGGACGGCCTGCAGGGTGTGGGTGGCGCCGATCGTCCTGGCGGCCAGCAGATCGGCGGCCTGCGCGTCCCGCCCGAGGTCGTCGGCGAGTTCGGCAGCGCGTTCCAGCAGCTCGGCGGTCGATCCGCCGTACCCGGCGCGCCGTCCGACGATCACGATGAGGGCCGACAGCGCGGACAACTCCAGCTCGTACAGGCGCGCCGTCCGGGCGGTGTGGACCGCCGACCGCAGATGCCGTTCGGCCGTCTCGAACGCCGATTTGTCGGCCGCCCGGCGACCGGCGGCCGCCAGCGCCTCCGCAGTGCGCCGCGGATCGGCGAGCGGACCGGCCGCCCACAGGTGATAGGCCAGGCGCTCGACGACGGGTCCGCCCGCCGGGTCACGGTCGAGGGCGTCCGCGATGCGGAGATGAAGACCGGGCACTCGCCGGGGCGAGACGCTCTCGCCCACCGCCTCCCGGACGAGGTCGTGGGTGAAACGGTACGAGTACGGGTCGCCGTCGACCGGTTCCACCAGGCCCAGCTCCGCCAGCGGCGCCAGGTGGTCGAGACAGGTCTGGACGTCCAGGCCCGCGGCGGCGGCCAGCACACCGAGGTTGACGTCGCGGCCCACGAACGCGGCCGTCTCGAGCAGGTTCCGGGCGCCGTCGTCCAGAGCGGCGATCCGGTCGAGGACGACGTCCCGCACCGTCGACGGCACGTCCACCGGATCGGCCCCGCCGGCGGTCAGGCGGGACAGCTCCCGTACGAAGAACGGGTTGCCGCCGGTCCGCGCGTGGATGACAGCGGCGGCCTGCGGTCCCGGGCTGTCGCCCGTCTCGAGCCGTACCATCGCGGCCACCTCGGCCACGTCGAGCGGGCCGACCTGGATCCGTTGATGCCCGGGCGCCCGGCTCGCCACGGCCAGCATCCGGGAGAGCTCAGCGCCAGGAGCCGGAGCCCGGTCGCGCATCGCGCCGATCAGGGTGGCGCCGGCCGGCAGCCGCGCCGACAGGTGGCCGAAAAGCTGGATCGAGCCGGCGTCGGCCCACTGGAGATCGTCGATGACGAGCAGGAGCGGTCGCCGGGCAGCGGCCCGGGCGACGACCGCGACCACCTCTTCGAACAACCGGAACCGGGTGCCGTCGTCGGGCCCGGCGAGGGCGCCGGAGCGTGGCTCGACCAGTGCGCCGATCCCCCTGTCGAGCAGGTCCTGACGGATCTCGTCCGGCAGAGCGGGCACGATGGCCCCGGCCACCTGGACCCACGGCCACATCGACGGGGTGCCGTCACCGTCCAGACAACGCCCCCAGACCACCCGGCGGCCGGCCCGGGCAGCCTCCGCGGCGGCCTCCTCGAGCAGGCGGGTCTTGCCGGAGCCCGGTTCGCCGGTCACCACCACGGGCCCCTCCGTCGCCCGCAACGCCGCCAGTTCGGCGGACCGGCCGACCAGCTCCCAGGGGCCGGCCGCCGGCCCGTCCGTCAACCGCCGAAACGCGTCCTGCAACGCCGGCCCCGGGTCGATACCCAGATCGTCGGCGAGCCGGGACCGCACGGCACGGTAGGCGTCCAGCGCGGCGGCCTGCTCCCCCGCCGCGGCCAGCACCTCGATCAGGGCCGCCTGCACCGGCTCGTGCAGAGGCGCCATCGCCGCCGCCCGGTGCACGGCCCGCAGGATCCGCTCCGGCCGGCCCAGCGGCACGGCCAGCCCGGCCGCGGCCACACAGGCGTCGACGAACCCCCGGTTCAGGTCGGCGAACAGTGCCTCTCCGCCCGGCCGGTGGGTCAGTCCGTCCCCCGCCGGGCCGTTCCACAGGGCGATCGCCTCGGCGTAGTTCTCCAGCGCCACCTCCCGCCGGTTCGGCCCGACAGCGGCCTGCGCCGCCGCGACCCGTTCCCGGAAAGCAGCCAGGTCGACCAGGCCGGGCCCGGCATCGAAGAGGTAGGCGTCCCCGCGCCGCAGCAGGAACGAGCCACTCGCCCGGGCCGGAAGGCCCGGCTCCAGCAGCCGCCGCAGGATGCCGACGTACTTGTGGACGACGTTGAGCGCGGTCGCCGGGGCCGACTCGCCCCAGATCAGGTCGACCAGCTCATCGGCGGTGATGGGGCGCCCCTCCCGGGCCAGCAGCACGGCCAGGAGGTAGGCCTGCTGGCGGGGGCCCGCGTCGAGCTCCACGTCGCCCCGCCACAACCGCAGCGGGCCGAGGATCTCCAGACGGAGCGTCGGTTCCGGCAGCACCGGGCCGATGGTACGACCCTAGGTCCACTTCTCGTGAACAAGCCGTCAAGTCGACATCAATACCGTTCGCTGCATGACGGTCATCACTCATCACCGCTACGCCGATATCCAGGGGCATCGCCTGTTCTACCGGGAGGCCGGCCCGTCCGGCGCGCCCACGGTGGTTCTGCTGCACGGATTCCCGGCCAGCTCGTCCATGTTCCGGCACCTGATCCCCGAGCTGGCCGACCGCTGGCACGTCATCGCGCCCGACCTGCTCGGTTTCGGGGAATCCGACGCTCCGGCGGTGGACGAGTTCGACTACAGCTTCGACGCGCTCGCCGACCTCACCCGCCGGCTGCTCGACCATCTCGGGGTACGCCGCTACGCGATCTACGTCCAGGACTACGGCGCCCCGATCGGCTGGCGGCTGGCTCTCGCCGAACCCGCGGCGATCACCGCTGTGATCAGTCAGAACGGCAACGCGTACGAGGAGGGGTTCGTCCCGGAATTCCTCCAGCTCAATCGGAACCTCTGGGACGCGCCGGGACCGGCGACCGAGGCGCCCCTGCGACAGGCTCTCGCCCTCGACTTCACCCGCCATCAGTACCTCGCGGGTGTCACCGACCCGACCCTGGTCGACCCGGGCACCTGGCGCAACGACTACGCGCTGCTGTCCCGCCCGGGCATGGATCTCGTCCACATGCAGTTGTTCCGCGACTACGCGACCAACGTGAAGCTCTACCCGGAGGTGCAGCGCTGGTTCCGTGAATGGCAGGTTCCCCTGCTGGCGGTCTGGGGCCAGGGCGATCCGATGTTCCGGCCCCGCGGCGCGTACTCCTTCACCAGTGACCTGCCCGCCGCCGAGATCCATCTGCTCGAAGGCGGGCACTTCCTGCTGGAGAGCGCCCTCGGCGAGTGCGTGCCGCTGATCCGCAAGTTCCTCGCCGAAGCACTCTGACCGGTCAGCAGGCTCCCCACTCGAGGTGGAACGCCTCCGCCGGGTCCAGGACCGCACCCATCGCGTACGCGTGTGCGAACTCCGCCTCCCCGACAGCGGTGAGCGCCGCAGCCCGGGCGGCGTCGAGCTCGGCGGCGTCGTCCGGGTCGGGAAGCTGCCGGGCGGCGGCGTACGCGCTGTCGGAGAACCCGACCATCCGGGCGGCCCGCTCGAACTCGCCGTCGGCCGTCGCCATCGCCGCGGCGGCCACGCCGAGATACGGCACGAAATCCCGGTAGCAGTTGCGGAAGACCCGCTCCCGGCCCTCCGCGAACAGCTGCCGGGCCCGGTCGAGGTGCCCCATGCGCAGCTCGATGAAGGACAGGTTGTGGTACTCGGCGTTCACCAGCTCCGGCTGACCGAGCTCGGTGTTCAGGGCGATGCTGGTCAGGTATCGCTCCCGGGCCTCCGCGTGACGTCCGGACAGCCGGGCGACCGCTGCCAGCACATGCCGGGGACGCTCCTCCAGCCGGCGTACGCCGGAACGCTCGGCGATCCGGAGAGCCGAGGAGGCGAGTTCCTCGGACCGAGCCAGGTTCCCCGCGCGGAGGGCGACGCGGGCCATCGCGTACATCCCCTCGACCTGTCCGGCCGGCTCACCGGCGGCCCGGGCCCGCTCGATCTCGGCCAGAGCCATCCGGGTCACCGCGGCGTCGTCGCCTCCCCGGAAGACGGCCCGCAGCTCCGTCGCGACCGCGCCGTCCCAGTCGCGCACCAGCAGGACCGCGTCGAGGAAGCGATCCGGCTCCTCGACCTGTCCGAAGTGGCCGCTGTCCTCCAGCATCACCAGCCGCGACCCGACGATGCTCCGGTGCAGAGCCTCGGCCCAGACCGGGCCGCAGATGAAGTCGTGCCGACCGCAGATCACCACGGTCGGCGCGGAGACGGCCGCCAGGTCGGCGCGGTAGTCGACAGCCGTCGTCTCGAAGGTCACCCGCCACGAGCGGACGGCGCTGCGGAGCGGCTCGAACTCCTCCCGGCGCCCCCAGAAGTCGGCGAAGTAGACCGGCAGTCCGGCCCGCAGCGCGGCGGTCTTCTCCTCGTCGGTGAACACCGGGCTCTCATCGTTGAGGGCATCGCGGGCGGCGCGAGCTTCTGCGCCACCGGAACCTCTTCCGGGGTACGCGTCAGCCGCCACCGTCGCGGCAGCCCAGAAGGCGGCGTCGGTGACCGGCGTCGAGCTGTACAGGACGAGGCCGGCGACCCGCTCGGGGTGCAGGAAGGCGAACCGCTGGGCGACGAGCCCACCATGCGAATGCCCCAGGATGTGCACGCGCGGCACACCCAGCCGGTCGACGATCGCGGACAGGAAGTCGACGTACGTGTCGACGTAGGTGGCTCCGGCCGGCAGCGGTCGTGATCCTCCCGTGCCGACGGGTTCGACGTACACCATGGTGAAATGCTCCTCCAGCCGGGAGGAACGCAGATAGGAATGGTCGACGCCGGGCCCACCGGAATGGGCGATCATCACGGGCCCCTCGCCCGCCACGTGATAGGTCTGAGTGGTGCCCCGGTGCTGGAAACCGTGGGTGCCCGGGCTGAGATCGCTGTTCATCCGTGGAAATGTAGGTCGACCCGGTTGACCGGCACTGGAACCGTCGCCGGCCTACCCGAAGACGCTTCACTCATCGTCAAGTCGATGTCCGTACGTTCGGCCGGTGACCTCCTTCAGCGAACTCGGTGCCGCCCGCTACGTCCTGCTCACCACCTTCCGCCGCGACGGCCGCGCCGTGGCGACGGCGGTCTGGGTGCTCCCCGCGCCCGACGGTGAACTGGCGATCTGGACCGCCGCCGACAGCGGCAAGATCAAGCGGATCCGTCGCGACGGCCGGGTCACGCTGGCCCCGTGCACGGTGGCCGGGCGGGTCCTCGGCCCCGCCGTCGAGGGTCGCGCCCGCCTCGGCACTCCCGAGGACACCGGGTGGGCCGCGCGCCGGATCCTCCGCAAGTACCGCCTGATCGGCCTCCTCGTGGTCGGCGGCAGCATCCTCCGACACCGCCGCATCGGTGGCGTAGCCGTATTCGTGTCCCGCACCGATTCCCCGGCCGGCCACTGACATCGGCAACGACAGTCGTCATTCAGTTCCGATTCACAAGGAGCGATTAGCGTCGCTCTGGACCGCTACACGATCGAGGGGGAACGCATGAAGTTCATGACCACCGAGGTGAACGGGCTCGACATCTTCTACCGGGAGGCCGGGCCGGCGGACGGTCCCGTCGTGCTTCTCCTGCACGGATTTCCGACATCCTCGTGGCAGTTCCGCAATCTGATTCCGCTCCTTGCCGACAAGTATCGGGTCATCGCCCCGGACTACCCCGGCTTCGGCCATTCCGCGAGCCCGGACCGCGCCGATTTCGACTACACCTTCGCCAACTACGCCGACCTCATGCACGGGCTGCTCGACCAGCTCGGCGTCGACCGCTACGCCTTCTACGCGTTCGACTACGGCGCCCCCACCGGCTACCGGCTGGCGCTCCAGGGGCCGGAACGGGTCACCGCGATGATCGTGCAGAACGGCAACGCGTACGAGGAGGGCCTGCTCGAGTTCTGGAACCCGATCAAGGCCTACTGGGCCGAGGACACCCCGGAGAAGCGGGAGGGCGTACGCCCCATCCTGTCCGAGGAGACCACCGAGTTCCAGTACACCCACGGCGTCGCCGACCGCACCCGCCTCGACCCGGACGCCTGGCTGCACGACATCACCCAGCTGGCCCGGCCCGGCAACGACGACATCCAGCTCGACCTGTTCAAGGACTACGGCACCAACGTCGGCCTGTACCCGCGGTTCCAGGAGTTCTTCCGCACCCACCGGCCGCCGACCCTGATCGTCTGGGGCCAGAACGACTACATCTTCCCGCCCGAGGGCGCACACCCGTACCTCAAGGACCTGCCCGACGCCGAGCTGCACCTGCTCGACACCGGCCACTTCCTCCTGGAGGACCAGCTCGACGCAGCCGGCCCCCTGATCCGGGACTTCCTCGACCGCTCCCTCTGAACGGTCATGTTCCCGGCTTTCCGCCAGCAGACGGACAACAATAGAAAATAAAGTGACTCACGGCATCATGAGCAGGTGAGCAACCGCAAAAAGACCATCGCACTATGTGTTGACGGAAGCACAATCAACTGTCATGTTCACGGCCGCGGCCCGCTCTGTGTGGTGTATCCCGGGGAGGCTGAACCGGGATGGGAACATGCACGGATTCCTCTTGCGGAACGCGAATTGGCCATGGTCTACGTCGAGCCCGCGGGTGCCGACGATCCCGTCGAGCGCCTGCGGGCCGTCGTCGAACATTTCGGCGATGAGCCGGTCTTCGTCATCGGGCACGGGCGGGGCGGATTCGCCGCGCAGAGGTATGCGATCTGCGACCCGGCCGGCGTCGCCGGCCTGATCCTGTACTCCACGAGCCCGGTAGCCGAATGCTCCGATCTGTCCCGTATCACCGCGCCGACCCTTGTTCTGGCCGGCGCGCATGACGACCCCGAGGAGGCCGCCGCATTGGCCGCGGGCATACCCCGATCGCGGCTCGTGACCTTCGAGCAGAGCGGCCACCTCGCCCACCTGGAGGAGTCGGAGCGTTTCGTCCACATCCTGCTGGAATTCACCCGGCGGGTCTCAGGCCCGGTCCGAACCGGTCGGCGCTGACCGAGGGAGAGACCCGGCCCGCCGTCAGTGGGAGGTCGACAGGGACAGCCGTGATGCCAGGTGGTGAAGCTTCGCCTGCATGTGGCGGGGGCCGCCGCCCTGGAAGGACTGCAGCACCGCGCTCGCCTGGTCGAACGCCTCGCGGGCGCCGGCCAGGTCGTGGGTGTCGATGAGCAGCTCGGCCAGGCTGCGGAACGCCTCGAAGTGGTAGGGGCCCTGACCGACCGAGCGGGCCGCCTCGACCGCCCACTTCAGCTCGGCCACCGCGTCCTCGGTCCGGCCCAACTTGATCAGGTTGTGCGCGATCGAGACCCGGATCATGGCTTCCTCGTGCCGGCGGCCGACAGCGAGGTTGAGATCGAGGGCCTTGTGGAGCTCGACGTCGGCTTTCTCGTATTCGCCGAGGTGTGTCAACGAGCGGCCCATGCAGTCGAGGCATCGCTCCGACCTGTCGCTGCCGGCCGCCTGCGACAGACCCACAGCGATCTCCGCGTGTTCCAGGGCTTTCCGGTGCTCGCCGAGCGCGGTGTTCACCGAGTGGAAGTTCACGTGGGTCAACGCCTGTTCGAGCAGCATCCCGTGGTCGACGTACACCTGCAGGGCGGCCGACAGCAGTTCGAGGGACTCGTCGTACGCGTTGAGGAACCATCGGGCGCCGGCCAGGCTGCGCAGCACGTGCGCCTCGCCCACGACGTCGCCGCTCCCGCGGGCGGCTCGCAGCGCGTACCGCATGACGTCCTCCCAGTCCGGGAAGTGGCCGAACCATTCGAAGTACTGCTGCATGGTGATGGCCAGCTGCCAGGGGACGATGCCGTGGTCGAGGTCGGCGGCCGTGCGTACCGCTTCCTTGAGGACCTCGCGATGGGCGGCGAACCAGTCGATCGCCTCGCGGTAGGACCGCGGTCGTTCCGGGACGACACCCGGCTCGGCCGGAGCGGGGGCGATCGGCGTCCGGTTCGGTTCCAGCACCACCTGGGCGTTGAAGCTGCTGTGCAGGTAGTACTGCAGCAGCCGGGTGACCGCGGCCCGCTGTTCGGTGACGGTCTCGGTGGTGCGGAAGAGCTCCTCCGCGTACGCCCGGACCAGGACGTGCGAGGTGAAGCAGCCGCTCTCGTCCTCGGTCACCAGGGCAGCTTCCGACAGCTCTTCGATCTCGGCCCGGGTGATGTGCAGGCCCTGGCCACCGAGGCTGGCGGCCGCCTCGATCGTGATGCCGGGAGCCAGGGCCATCGACAACAACCGGAACAACCGCGCCGCGCCGGGGCTGAGCTGCCGGTAGGACCAGGAGAAGGCGGTCCGGGGGCCGGCGCCGTCGCGTCCCTCCGGGAAGGCGGCCAGCCGCTGCGAGCCGTCGCGGAGCTCCGCTGCGACCGTGGCCAGGGACAATTTCGGACGTACGCTCAATCGCGCGGCCAGAATCGCCAGGGCGAGCGGCAGCCGCCCGCACAGTTCGATGATCTCGTCGATGACGGCCGGCTCGAGTCCGATCGCTCGCGGGTCGTGCAGGTGCTCGAGGCGGGCCGAGAGGAGCCGCCGCGCGTCGGGCAGTTCCGGAACGTATGCGCGGTGGAGGCGCGCCCCGTCCGAGACCGCCAGGCCGGTCAGCGGGCGGCGGCTGGTGATCAGCACGAGACTGTCGGCCGAGTTCGGGAGCAGGGGGCGGGCCTGTGCGGCGTCACGCACGTCGTCCAGCACCACCAGGATCTTCTTGCCGGCGGTGAGGCTGCGGTAGGTGCCGACCAGCGCGTCGAAGGTGTCCGGGACGTCGGAGGCGCGCAGGCCGAGACCGTACAGCAGGGTACGCAGCGCGTCGGCCGCCAGCACGCTGCCGTCCTCGCCCTGGTAGCCGCGCAGGTCGAGGTGGAGTTGGCCGTCGGTGAACTCGGCGGCGACGCGGTGGGCGAAGTGGGTGACCAGGGTCGACTTGCCGACCCCTCCCATGCCGTCGACCGCGACCACCATCGGGCTGGTCCGGCGGGTGTCGCGCATCGACCGGACGACCTCGTGCAACTTGGCCAGTTCGGCGGTACGGCCCACGAACATCGGCTGGTCGTGCGGCAGCTGGGCCGGACGGACGAGTGGCACCAGGCCGGAGGTCTCGTCCGGCGCCGGGAGCACCGCCGCGTCCGGGACCGGGGCCTGGGTCAGCACCTGCTGGTGTGCCTCCTGGAGTTCCCGGCCGGGGTCGATGCCCAGCTCGTCGACGAGGCGTTCCCGGATGGCACGGTACGTCTCGAGCGCTTCGGCCTGGTATCCCCCTGCCGACAGCGTGAGCATCAGGCCGGCGTGCACGGGTTCGGTCAGGCGCCCGATCCGGGCGGCCAGCCGCAGGGCGGGAAGCACCTCGGCCGGGCGGCCCGCCTGCACGGCGACCGCACCGGCCGCGACGGCCGCGTCGAGGAACTCGCCGTCGATGCCCGCGAAGACCGCGGTGGCTCCGGCGCTGTCGGCGAGGGTGTCTCCGGAGGGGCCCTCGCAGAGGCGCAGCGCCTCGAGGTACTCGTCGAGGGCCTGGGCCGGCCGGTCGTGGCTCGCGCTCGACCTGGCACGGGCCACGAGCGTGCGGAACGCCACCAGGTCGAGCGATTCCGGCCCGGCAGTGAACCGGTACCGGCTGTCCCGGCGGGTGATGAACGATCCGCCGGACCGGGGTGCCAGCTCCGGTTCCAGCACGCGACGCAGCGCTCCCACGTACTTGTGGATGACGTTGACCGCGCTGGCCGGCGGGTCGCCGCCCCAGATCAGCTCGATCAGGTCGGTCATGCCTATCGGCCGGCCTTCCTGGGCGGCGAGCAGGGCCAGCAGGCAGCGTTGCTGGCGGGGGCCGGCGTCGAGCTCGACGCCGTTTCGCCAGACCCGCAACGGGCCCATGATCTGGAGGCGTACCGCGTCCGGAGAGGTCAACAGCGTTTCCTTCGATGTCAGGATGAGGCCCCAAGCTATTCAAGAGGACTGGAGGACTTGTGGAATTCGACTAGACCGCCGACCGAGCAGCGTCGATGTCACGGTCGTCGACCCAGTTGCCGTGGAAGCCGAACGGCACCCGGCTGGGCAGGTGCACGGTGGCGACCGGCCCGGCGTCGAGGTCGGCGGCGTCGAGCACGACGAGGTCGGCCCGGTCGACGGTGCCGTCGTGGACGACCGAGAGGATCCAGCCGTCGTCCTCGGCGATCGCACCCGGTCGCGGCACGAACGCGGGCTCCATGGTCACGCGACCCGGACCGTAGTCGTACACCACAGTCCGTCCGCTCGTGGTGTCGATCTTGATCAGAGGCCCGGTACCGAAACCGGCTGCCGGATCACGGTTGACGTCGTCGGTGATGAGCAGGCCGTCCGGGCTGAAGCCGGCGAACCAGCCGTACCGGTGCGGCCGGCCGGTCAGCGCCGGGTCGACCCTCGGAAACTCGACACGGTGGTCGCTGATCGGTTCCTCGTTGACGGTCCCCGTCGCCGGATTGACAGTCCATCGCACCAGCCGCGGTGTGGCGTCCCCGGGGCCGTTGATGTCCCGGACGAACATCGTGTCGTAGCGGATGACATCCATCGTCAACGACCCGTCCGGGTTGTCGAAGGCGTTGAGGACGTGGAAGACGAAGGACCGGGGGGCCTCGATCCAGCGGATCTGGTCGGCCGTCCCGGAGAGAGGCAGGATCCCGAGACGGGCGGTGTGCTGGTCGTCCCAGTTGAAGGGAAAGGTCGCGACGGGAAGGCCGGCGGCGCCGCGCCGCTGGGCGGCGGCCAGGGTGACCGGGAGGTCGAGCAGCACCACCCGGGTCGCGGTCAGCGCCATGTCGTGGACCATCGGACCGTCGGGAACCTCGATGTCGCTGGTGTGCGTGGCCCGGCCGGAGGCGTCGAGCACGACGTAACGCACCGAGCCGAACCGTGGGTTGTAGGTCATCGCGTGCATCGCACCGGTGGCCGGGTCGATCTTCGGGTGGGCGGTGAAGCCGCGGCTGAGCGTGCCGTCGCAGTCCCAGATCGCCTGGTGGGCCAGGTCGGGGCTGATCTCCACCGGTGGCTTGCCGCCCTCGATGAGGGTGAGCAGGCGGCCGCCGTGGCTCAGGACGTTGGTGTTGGGCGCGCCCCGCTCGCTCGTGACGAAACGGCTGCGGTACCACTCGGCGCGGCCCTCGCGCAGGCGCACGCCGTGGACCATCCCGGCGCCGCTGAACCAGTGGTGCAGCTCGCGGTCGACCTCGGTCCGCGGGTTGGGGCCGATCCGCAGGTAGAGCCCGTTCAGATCGCGGGGCAGGCGCCCGCTGACCGGTAGGTCCACAGTGCTCATCTCGTCGGCCAGCGGCGCGTAGTTGCCCTCCAGATATCTGTTCACGTCGACCGAAGGTACGCTTCAGACCATCCAATCTGGAATATTGAGATTCAGACGATCGCACCGCCACCGAGAGGACCCCGATGCCGTCGCCCCTTCCCCCCAGCGCCTACGTCGTGCTCGGCCTTCTCGGCCAGCGGAGCAGTCTGACCCCGTACCAGCTGGACAAACGCATCCGCGAGAGCATCGGCCACTTCTGGGCGTTCCCGCGCTCCCAGCTGTACGCCGAGGCCGGCCGGCTGATCCGGCGCGGGCTGATCGCGGAGCAGCGTGAGACCGAAGGCCGGCGGCGACGAACGCTGTCGCTGACCGACGCGGGCCGGACGGAACTGGACCGGTGGCTCGACACGCCCTCCGCGTCGAGCACCGAGATCCACGACGAAGGACTCCTACGGTTGTTCTTCCTACGCACCGACGGCGACTGCACCGACGCGATCGTCAGCCTGGCCACCGAGCAGTTGGAGGCCCACCGGAGGCAGCTCGCGCATTATCAGGACCTGGTCGCCGCGAGAGGGCTGCCGCCCGGCTCACCACAGCGGGCGACGCTGGAGCTCGGACTACGGATGGAGCAGATGTTCATCGCGTTCTGGACCGAGGCCGTCGCGTCACCCGACGACCTTCCGGGCCGCGACTGATCCGGCGGTGGTTCGTTCACTTCACTTCACGTCACTTCACTTCGCGTCACTTCACTTCACTTCGCGAAGCGAATGGTCTGGATTCCGGTGTACCCACCGCCACCCGTAATGATCTTTCCGCCGTCGACCTCGAGAATGCCGTACTTGCCGCGAAGCTCGAACTGGCCGGAATCGCCGGCCGGCTCCACCGTCCAGATCTGCGCCGGCTCAGCGGCTTCACACGTCGCCAACGTCAGCGCGGCGCCTGCCGTGTCCTGGACGCACTTGCCGGCCCTGAGATCCTCGTTGTAGAACGGCGGCCTGATCACGACCCGGTTCCTACCGGCACCCGGCGCGGCGGTGAGCACCATCATCGTCGCGTCGGTCCGGGCCGTGCCGGTGAAGTCGACGACGCCGTTCCTGCCGACCGCGAGGTATCGGTCGAGCCCGTCGTCGGCGACGTCGAGAAGGACACCCTCGTCCAGCACGATGCCCAGTTTCCTGAGCTGGCTCACGTCCGACGTGGAGGAACCGCCGCCGGCCTCCACGGTCCCGGCAGCGGTCGCGGTCCGGGTCGTCGCCGGCGCCGCGTCTCCGGTCCCTGCCGGTGCGGTGGTCTCGGTCCCGGCCGGGACGGTGGTCTCGGTCCCGGCCGGGGCGGCGGGCACGACAGCGGTGGAGGACGTGGCGACAGGGGCGGCCGGGCTACCGGCGCACGCCGAAAGCGCAGCGACGCCGGCGAGGACAACGGCCCCGGCAATGATCGAACGCATGGGACAACTCCTTGAGGGATTCGACGACTTTCACGGAGATCGTCCGGGCAGCCGGTGAAGAACCACTTGATCGCCGAAGACCGCGATCCACAAACGCTGCGGAGCAGCGGCGCCGACGAGCTCTCGTCAGCAGATGCCGGAGAGCTGGTTGTCTTGGGGCACACCATCGGTGTCCCCGCCTTTCACCAGCCGCCGCATCGCCGGAAATCTGCCGTACTCCCGTTGCACGGTTCCTCCCGGGGCTGGTCCGTTCCGAGGCCAGGACCTCCCAGTGGACGATCCGTGCACCTCAGGTTCAGACCCTCTTCACTTACGCCTCGGCGGTGGCGAGCCCGGCGCGGTACGTCGCGAACTCCCCTGCAGGGAACTATCGGCGGGCACAGGAGAAGATGTTCTACCGGCATCAACCCTTGAGGAGGCGGGCGAGACGATCCCGGCAGCCTTGGCACGCACATCAGCCCCCTCGGCGGCGCGAGGTCGATTCCGTCCGGCCTCCGAGCCCGCGTTACGCCTGGCCTCATCTGCTTGACGCACCCATTTCGCAATGGGATTCGGTCCCGCCTCCAACGAATCCGGAGTCCGGACCTCCGAAGCCCCTTGAAGCAAGTCTATTCTGGAACTCTCCGCCTGAACTCGCCGCGGCTTCCCGAACACATCAATGAGCCAGGTCCTGAAACTGCGCGATCTGAAGCGATCGGCTTTGACCTTCGACGTGGGGGACGTTCTCTTTGACCTCTCACCCCTCGGGCCACCATCCGATAAACCGCTCAGATGTCTCCGAGAAGCATCTGAGAACCATTTCAGACCAAGCCGGTCAGAGACATCCGCCATTTCGGATAGCAGCTCCGAGCCTCGCCTGACCCGGATATTCTCCACCACTCCAGAAACAAGTTCACCGGGTTCGGGTATCCCCTGAATCGCCCTCCACAGATCGACGTGCTCCCTATTTTCCCAAGCATCGATGATGCGCGTCGCGTAATATTCGGAACCACCGATAGAACTCTGCGAGGAATCTGGAATTGACGAGGGTGTTCCATTCGGCGCCATTCTAAGTCCTTACCTGATGCGATAAATCGGTGAACCGCCCGTCGGCTGCGCCGTTTTCCCGGGATGCGCGAAGGCTTCAGCACCACACTGTCAACGGAGAGGCGGCCGTCGAGGTTCACAGACGTGAGCAAGCGACGGCAGGCAGCCTGACGGCCGCGCCGTGGGCATCGCGTTCATCGATCGCATCACCCATGACTGCCAGACTTCATCGCATCGGAAGTAGTCCTCCAGTCGCCTGTGCCACCTTGGTCGTCTGCTTCGATCCGAGGAGACCATGTGAACACGCCGTTGTCGGACCGCTGGGAGTCACCCGCGCCCGCCGCCGCGGAGTCGTCCGTCCTCATCGGTCGACGGTCGCCATCCCGATCGGCCGAGAGCCGTCCGCGGCTCATGGTCACCCGGATTCGGCGGTGGCTGCCCGCTGTGGTGTCCGGCGCGGCCATGCTCGTGATCGGGCTCGTCGGGGCCACCCGAACGGTGCTGAGCTGGGACGAGATCGCCACCGCGGACGTGGCCGACCGCACCGTCGCGCAGATCGCCGGGCTGGCACCGCACATCGACGCCGTGTTCAGCGCGTACTACCTGCTGATGCACGTGTGGACGGAACTGTTCGGCGACGCGGTTCTCAGCCTGCGCCTGCCGTCGATCCTCGCGATGGCCGGGGCCGCCGCACTCACCGGGGAACTCGGGCGGCGGCTGGCCGGCACCACGGCCGGACTGGTCGCCGGGGGACTGCTCTGCCTCGTACCCAATATCTCGCGGTACGCGGCAGAGGCGCGCCCGTACGCGATGGCCTGTCTGTTCTCGGTCTTCGCCCTGCTGCTGCTCTTCAGGGCGCTGGATCGGCCCGGGCCGGGACGGTGGGCCGGCTACGGTCTGGCGCTCACCGGGCTGGGCCTGTTCAGCCTGGTCGGCCTCGTGGCGGTGGCCGGGCACGTGGCGATCCTGGTGATCCGCCGGCGGCTGCCGCGGGGCTGGGCCGTCGCGCTGCTGGGCACCCTGCTCGCGGTCGCCCCGCTGATCTGGTGGGGGCTGCGGCAGCGGACGACCCAGCTGCACTGGGTGGAACCCATGACGATCAAGTCGGTGTACGCGTTCCCCGAACTGCTCATCGGATCGCCGCAGCTCGCGTGGCTGCTGCTCGGTCTCCTCGTCGTGCCGCTGCTCCTCCGGCCGTCGCGGACGGCCCTCGAGATGGCGGCGGCCGCCCTCACCCCGGTGGTGCTGATCTGCGTCCTGGCGTTCGCCGGAGTGTCCTTCTGGGTCAACCGCTACCTGCTGTTCGCCCTGATCCCGGTCGCCGTCGCGATCGCCGGGTCCCTGACCGCGGACCGCCCGCCGGCCCGCCTCCCCCGGCTGTCGCTGATCATGCTGCTCGTCGCGGCCTCCGCTGTCCCCGGGCACATCGCCGTCCGGCAGCCGACGCTCAAGAACGGCAGCGACTACCGCACCATGGCCGACGTCATCCGCCGCGACCAGCTGCCCGGCGACGCCATCGTCTACAGCCAGGGCCGGACCATGCGCGCCGGAGTGGACTACTACCTGCGACATCAGGCCCTGCGCCCGCGCGACGTCCTGATGGAACGATCCGCCGCCCGCAACGCCACCCTCCGGGCGACCGAGGTCGCCGACCCGGCCACCCGGCTGGCCGGCGCCCAGCGGGTCTGGCTGGCGCTCTACGGCCGCCGCACCGACCCGGTGGACGGCCGCGCCGACCTGCGCCCCCCGCTGAGTAGGGACTTCACGCAGGCCGGGGTGTGGAGGGTGAAGAACGGGACCTTGGCTCTCTACGTCCGGTCCAGGAAGTAGACGACCCAGCGCGCCGGCGCCGTCGACTCGTCAAGGGCGTGGATCTCGGCTGCGATCATGTCGCCGGCAAGTCAAGGCCTGCTCGGTCAAGGACCATTCGGCGTTCGATGTGCCTGCCGAATCGGGCGCTTGCGGGAATCGGCGGCCGGCGATTCCCGCAAGCCTCCGACCAACTGCGACTACCGGCCCGGATTGTGCCCGCTGGACGAACTCTGTCCCGGGGTTCCGAAGGGGACGCGTGTGCCCCGGGGGGTTCCGAGGCTCTGACCCGCGGGAGCCGGAACGGAGCTCGAGCTCCGCAAGGCCGCGACTCGGGGGTCGAGGATCACGGGAACCGCAAAATGCTGCTGCGCCTGGGGTACGGCCTGATGTCCGGCATAGTAGGCAGGCTGCGGCGCATAATGCTGCGGCGCCTGAGGCACAGCCTGATGTCCGGCATGGTACGCCGGCTGCGGCGCATGATGCTGCTGCGCCCGAGCGATCTCCACCGCGGCCTCGTGCCGGATGGCTAGACGCGTCTCCGCTGTCGCCCTGCTCGATGAGATCTCATGGAAAGGATCATCGAGCTGGTAGTTCTCGCCGCCCCTGTCCACCCAGAATCGAGTCGGAATTAGACCGTCCTGCAAAAAGATCCGCCTCTCCCGTGCGCTGGCGAATTCCGTTCCGTTAGAAAGGTTCTTCGACCACACGTCGAGGGGATTTGTAACGTCCAGAGTTTTCGGCAGCATCGCCCCCTTGTTTATCGCATTTTGATAGTGAGTCCTGACGGCGTCACCCATGTCAGAGCCGTAATGCGGCATTCTACTTCCCTTTCCTTCGCGCTTCGACCGGATTTACTACACGTACAACGGGTCTTTCCGTTGCGCGGTTCACGGACGTCAGCACTTTCCTCCGCAGCCCTTCATTGAAGGGCTGCGGAGGCCTACCGAAAAGAGAAGTGCCTTCTGAACAGGGAATGTCAGGACAGCGAGAGCGGCAGTCCCACCGCCCGCTGTGCGGGTCGGCTCAGCCGGCGAGGCTGATCAGGTCCAGCAGGCGGCGGCGACGCGGCGGAAGTTGCCGCCCAGGATGGCGGTGATCGCGTCTTCCGGGTAGCCGCGGGAGCGCAGGGCGCCCTCCACCGCGAGCAGGCCCTCCGGTGGGGTGAAGGTGATCGGGCCCCAGCGGGTGAACCAGTCCGGGAAGAGTTCCGGGTTGGCGGCGACCTCGGCGTTGACCTCGTCGGCGTCGAAGGAGAAGTCGCTGGAGAGGCCCACGTGTTCCGGCCCGACCAGTTCGACCGCGTAGTCGATGTGGCGGACGAAGGCGTCCAGCGACGCGTCGTTGGGGCCGAGGAAGATGCCGATGCCGGTGATGCCGACGACGCCGCCGGTTGCGGCGCACGCGCGGGCCTGCTCGTCGGTGATGTTGCGCGGGTGGTCCCAGAGCGAGCGCATGCAGGAGTGGCTGTAGATCATCGGCTTGGTGGTGACGTCGCTGATGTCCAGGGCGGTCCGGGCGCCGCAGTGTGAGCCGTCGGCGACCATGCCGACCGCGTTGAGTTCGCGGATCAAATCGCGGCCGTACGCGGTCAGGCCGTCGTCGACCGCGTCGAGGCAGCCGCCGCCGGCCGCGTTGCGGTTGTTGTACGCCGGGAGCATCGTGCGCACACCGAGGTCGTAGAACTCGCGTACCCGGTTCAGGTCGCCTTCGAGGGGTGCGGAGTTCTCCAGGTCGAACCCGACGGTGATCTGCGCGGAGTCGAGGTCGTCGAGGTCTCCGACCAGCCGGAATCTGTCGTCGGCCTCGATACGGGGGCGCCAGTCGGCGAGCAGGTCGGTGACGAAGTCGTGGCCGTGCGAGGGCGCGTAGCCGGCGTTGACCGAGACGTAGCTGCCGCCCGTCCGGCGGTACCGGTCGAGCTGGCCGAGATCGGCCTGCCGGGTCAGGGGCAGGCAGCAGTGTTGTTCCCACAGCATGGACAAGTGGGCTCCCGCGGCGTCAGGTCTGGTTGAGGGTGGGGAGCAGCTTATCGATCATCGAGCCGAGGCACGCGACGTCCGCCTCGGAGAGGTGGTCGAAGACCAGGCGACGGACCTCGTCGACGTGGCCGGGGGCGATCGTCTCCAGGTACGCCATCCCGTCGTCGGTGAGCTGGGCGAGCTGGCCGCGTTTGTCCCAGCGGCAGGCGGTGCGCTCCACCCAGCCGCGCTGTTCCAGGCTGGTGACCGCGTGCGAGAGGCGGCTGGGTGTGGTGCCGACGACCCGGGCCAGGTCGGTCATCCGCATGTTGTGGTCCGGTTCCGCGCTGAGCATCGCCAGGATCTGGTAGTACGCGTGCGGAATGCCGGCGTCCTCGCGCAGCTGCCGGTCCAGGGCGGCGGGCAGCCGCATGAGCAGCTGCGCGAGGTTGAGCCAGGTCTGGTGCTGGGCCTCGTCGAGCCAGCGGGTCACGGGGTCAGCCCGGGCAGCAGCACGTGTGCGTTGATGTCCCGGACGTGCTGGGCGAGATCCGGCAGTTCGACCACCTCGACGCCGCCCCGGCGCAGGGTTTCGACGCCGTCGCAGTCGGCGAAGAGCAGCGGCTCGCGCCAGGCCAGCACGACCCGGCCGATTCCGGCGGCCAGGATCAGCCCGGCACACGGCACCGGGCGGGACAGGCGGGTCGTGCACGGCTCCAGCGACGAGTAGATGGTGGCGGCGGAGAGGTCCAGGCCGGCCGGGAGTTTGGCCAGGGCGGCCTCCTCGGCGTGTTCGTGCGGGTCGGTCTCGCCGGTGTATCCGGTGGCCAGCACGATCCCGTCGCCGCCGACGACGATGGCGCCGACGGCGTACCGGTCCGGGACGCGCGGGGCGTGCCGGGAGACGGTGATGGTGGCGTGCATCCAGTCCCGGTCGAGCATGTCGGTGGTGGGCACAGCGGTCTCGAGCATGTCAGCCGGCCAGCGGGAGGTCGATGGTGTGCGCGGTGTGGTCGCGCTTGGCGGTGAGGTACCGCGCGTTCGCGTCGGACAGGTGCACGCCGGTGGGGATGCGCTCGGTGACCTCGATGCCCAGGCCGGTGAGCTGGGTGGCCTTGTCCGGGTTGTTGCTGAGCAGGCGGATCCGGTCGGCGCCGAGCGCGGTGAGCATCTGCGCGGCCGGGGTGTAGTCGCGCTCGTCCTCGGCGTGGCCGAGTGCCAGGTTGGCCTGGTACGTGTCGAGGCCGGTGTCCTGCAGCGCGTACGCGTCGAGCTTGGCGTACAGGCCGATGCCGCGGCCCTCCTGGCGCAGGTAGAGCAGGAAGCCGCCCTCCGCGGAGATGCGTTCCGCCGCCTCGCGCAGCTGTGGTCCGCAGTCGCAGCGCTGGCTGCCGAAGACGTCGCCGGTCAGGCACTCGCTGTGCGGGCGGACCAGCGGCGCGGTGCCGCCGGTCGCCGCGGCGGCCACGGCGCCCCGCCAGTCGCCGAGGCCGAGGGCCAGGTGTTCGCGCCCGTCGGCCAGTCCGGTGAACGTGACGACGTCGGCGGTCGTGGTGTAGCCGTCCGGGAACTGCAGCGGCACGACGACCCGGGTGCGCACCTTGGTCGCGGGCAGGCCCAGTGTGACCGTCATACGTTCCCCCTAGTTGTTGAAGTTTCACAGACGAGCATCGTCCGCCGATGTTGAAACCTCAAGAAGAATGACAGTGGTGATCACCACCTCCGCAGGTGGGAAGTAATCCGGTCGAGCATCGCTTGACCGGCCACCGAGAACGGCTCACCGAGGCATCCGTGGCCCGCGCCGGGCTCCTGATGCTCGGCGACGGTCACCCCGGCCGCCCGCAGCTGCTCCGCCCACACCTGCGCGGAGCTGCGCAGCGTGTCCGCCTCACAGTTCAGCATGATCGTGGGCGGGGTGCCCGCGGCATCACCGTTGGCGGGGAACGCATAGGGGTCCTCCAGGATCTTCGCGTCGCCCGCGTAGTGCCGGCTCATGTCGCGGACCCAATCGGGCGAGAAGTAGACCACCCCAGGGTTGTCCCGGATCGCCGCGAGAGCAGTCGGGTTCCACTCCGGTAGCTCGGCGTGGAACACCGGATAGGCCAGCACCAGCGACGCCGGCAGCGGACCGGCGCCGTCGCGCAGGCGCTTGGCGACCCCGGCGGCCAGGTTGCCGCCCGCACTCGCCCCGCCGAGATGCAGATGATCCGCCGGCAGGTTCTCCACCGCCCAGGTCCAGCCGGTCAGCACGTCGTCGGAGGCGGCCGGGAACCGGACACCGTGCAGCGCCTTGCGGTAGTCGAGTGCGAGCACCGGGATGCCCCGCGCGGCCAGCGCCAGACCCACCCAGTGCGACTCGGCCATCCGCAGGTTGCCGCCGACGAACGCGCCGCCGTGCACCCAGACCAGCGTAGAGGCGCCTGACTCCCCGGCCGGCCGGTACAGCCGGGCCGGCACCCCGGCGGCCGGCTCGCTGACCTCGACAGCGGCCAGCTCCGGGAACCGCGCGAACAACTCCCCGTCGGTCGGACCGGTGTCCGGCATGTCGCCGGCGATCTCCATCATCCGGACGTAATCCGGCACCGGCGGCAACTCCCCCGCGGTGGCCCGGCCGAGGACCGCCCGTCGCGCCGGTCGCGGCAGCTTTCCGAGTACGCGGATCGCGTACCCCAGAACGGTCGCGCCGGCTCGTGCGCTCTCACCCATCGGCGGTCTCCTGATCAGTCGTGTCCGTCGCCGTGACCAACGCCGGGCGCCGCCGGGTGGAGACGACCGGTTCCAGGAGTACCACCGCGAACGCCGCCACTGTCAGTGCCGCGCCCGCCAGCGGCGTCACCCGGACCCCGCCGACCGGAATCAGCACCCCACCCAGGAACGCACCCGCGGTGATCCCCACGTTGAACGCGGTGGAGACGCCGGCCGCGGCCATGTCCGAACTGTCCGGCGCGGTCTCCAGCACCCGGGCGCCCAGACCGGAGGCCATCAGCGTCAGGCAGAACCCGGACACCGCCAGCGACGCCACCACGAGCACCGGCTCGCTCGCGAACAGCCACTGCACCGCCAGCACCACCGTCTGCACACCGAGCACCCCGGTCATGGTCAGCCACCCGTTGCGGGCCACCAGGTAACCCGCCGCCAACGCCCCGCCCACGCCGAGGACACCGCGGACGAACAGCAGACCGCCGACAGCGGACTCGGGCAGGCCGGCCACCTCGGTCAAGAACGGGCTGACATAGGTGAACGAGCAGAACGCGCCACCGACGCCGAGCGCGGTGTAGACGATGATCGCCCAGTACCGTCCGGCGTCCGGGGCGGTGCCGGTCGCCGTCTCCCGTTCGCCGATCGGCGCCCGCGGCATCACTGCCACCACGACCACCAGAAGGAGTACGCCGAGCCCGGCGAGCGCCCCGAAGGCGACCCGCCAACCGGTCTGCTGGCCCAGCCAGGTGCCGGCCGGGACGCCCGCGAGTCCGGCGACGGAGCCTCCGGCGTACAGGAAGGAGAGAGCGCGCGGGCGCTCCCGGGCCTCGACCAGAGCCGCGGTCGCGGGCGGGACCACCGCCCAGAACAGCGCATGGCTCAGCGCCGTGGCCACCCGCGCCGCCATCAGCGGAAGGTAGCCGTCGACCAGCGCGGACACCAGGTTGCCGGCGATCAGCACGGTCAGCAGGCCGCAGAGCAGCGACCGCCGCGGCAACCGGCGGGTGAGCCGGGTCAGCGGGACCGAGGCCACCACCACGACCAGGCCGTACACGGTGACCAGCAGACCGGCCTGTGACAGGCTGCCACCCACGTCCGCGGCGATCAGCGGCAACAGCCCGATCGGCAACGTCTCGGTGGTGACGAAGGTGAACGTGGACAGGGTCAGCGCGACCAGCGTGACCCGGACCGCGATCATCGCGACGCAGGCGCCGCCTCCACCGGACGCACCCGTGGCCGGGACCGCGAGACCCCGACGCCGGCCAGGCACAACGCGCCACCGGCCAGCGCCAGCCAGCCGGGGACCTCGGCGAGCAACACCCAGGACAGCAGGATCACCACGACCGGCACCGCGTAGGTGGTCGCACCCATCCGCCCGGCCGTCGTGCGGGCCAGCGCGTAGGCCCACGTCGTGAACGCCACCGCGGTCGGGAAGACCCCCAGGTAGACGACGCTGAGCGTGACGCCGGCCGGTGCCTCGGCGACGTCGTGGACCAGCTGACCGGCGAACGGCAGACACGCCACCGCGCCGATCACACAGCCGAACGTGGTGGCCTGCAGCGCGGACGCGTACCGCAGAGCGGGTTTCTGCGCGACCACCCCGGCGGCGTAGGTGACCGCGGCGACCAGGCACAGCACCACGCCGAGGACCGAGGACCGGCCGCCGCCGGACATCGAGACGCCGACCACCACCGCCCCGGCGAACGAGACCGCGATGCCGAGCAGCAACCGAGGCGGGAAACCCTCGCCGAGCAGCCAGCCGGCGAGCAGCGCCATCACCGCCGGGCCGACGTTGACCAGCATCGCGGCGGTGCCGGCGTCGACCAGCTGCTCACCCCAGTTGAGGGCGACCATGTAGACGCCGAACCACAGCACCCCGGAGATGACGATGCCCCGCCAAGCCGCCCGCGGTGGCAGCCCCTGCTTGCTGACCAGCAGGAACACCACCAGGACGAGGGATCCGGCGAGCAGGCGCCCGAGGGCGAGCGACCCCGGCGCGAAGTGCGGCGCGGCCGCTCGGATCCCGACGAAGGCGGACGCCCACAGAACGACGGTGACGGTGGCGGCGGCGAGCGCCCGTTTCTCCGGCATCCCCTCAGCCAACCCCCTCCCGCCCGTCCCGCGCTAGCGGAAAACGGACTCGGCGATCGACTCCAGGGCGGGTTGCCGGACGACGTACCGGGTGATGCCCCACTGCTCCTCGTTCCGCGCGATCTTCGTGCGGATCTCGCCGGCGGTCCCGATCAGCACGAACGGCACCGCCAGGGCATCGGCGACCGACATGCCGAGACGTTCGGCGTGCGGTGCGGCAGCCCCCTCGGCGTCGTCGGTGATCTCGACCATCTGCACCAGCGCTTCCAGCTCGGGTGGCGTCTCCCGCCCGGCGGCACCGGTCCTGACCTGCTCGATCTGCCGTTCGAT
The DNA here is from genome assembly GCF_030269225.1 of Actinoplanes sp. NBRC 101535. NCBI lineage: Bacteria > Bacillati > Actinomycetota > Actinomycetes > Micromonosporales > Micromonosporaceae > Actinoplanes > Actinoplanes sp. NBRC 101535. The sequence continues at coordinate 465,194 of NZ_BSSY01000004.1, forward strand.
CTGGTCCGGCCGCCATCGCGCCTGGTGCTGGTGGCCGTCCTCGAGCGTCCGTCCGAACCCGGTGAGCCCGACGACGTCGGCGTGCTCACCGGCCCAGCGCAGCATCCGTGAGTTGGCGGTCCCGAGCGTCAGCGGGATCCGTGCCTGCACCGGTCGCGGTTTCTCCAGCACGGCGTCCCGCACCGGTTCTCCGTCCAGCCCGCCACCCCGCACCGGTTCTCCGTCGAGCAGGGCACGCACCGCCTCGGTGAAGGCCAGACAGTGGGCGACCCGGCCGGCCACATCGGGACGTTCCCGGCCGACCGCCCGCCACTCGGCCGGCGTGTGCCCGGCGCCGACGCCCAGCCGGGCCCGCCCGCCGGAGATCACGTCGAGCGTCGCGACGTCGGCGGCGACCAGGATCGGCTCGCGGACCCCGGCGTTGACCACGTTCGACCCGAGGCCGATCCGGGAGGTGACCGCGGCCGCGGCGGCGAGCGCCACGAACGGCGATGCGCAACTCCCCGGATGGTCGGGGACGAGCAGGGCGTCGAAGCCCGCCTCCTCACACCGGACGGCGAGAGCTTTCCAACTCGCGGCGTCCTGCGGAACGGCCTGCAGGGAGAAAGAAGTCACCGCCCGAGAGTTCCACCGGCGTGCTCCGTCCCGGAAATGTTTCTGCGGACGGCAGAGACCTCCTTACGGAGTGACGCCGGCGTCCGGTGGTGGCACCGGCAACGGCGTCGCGCCCGCGGGACGCAGGCCGTCGAAGATGATCGCCAGGTAGCGGCGCCACAGATCCGGCCCCGCGTCCGGGGCGAAACTCGCCACGTGCCCGGGGGCGCACATCAGCAGCACCACGTCGGCCGCGGTGACGTCGGGACGGATCGCCCCCGCCCGGCGGGCGCGGTCCACCAGCACCTCGATCACGCCGTTCATCGCGAGGCGCGCGCCGGACAGCCGGTCGTTGACCGGGTGCGCGTCACGCAGCACCGAGAGGTCGCCGCGCTGCTGACGCTCGGCCGCGATGGTCAGGAACTCCAGGAGGGCGTCGCCCGGATCCGCCGCGTCGCGGAGCCGCTGACCGGTGTGGATCAGCACGCCGACCCGATCGAGGACCACCTCGGCGAGCAGGTCGTCCTTGGTGGCGAAGTGCCGGAAGACGGTGCCTTTGCCGATGCCGGCGCGCTGTGCGATGTCGGCGACCGAGACGTCCATGCCACGCTCGGCGAAGGCCGCCTCGGCCGCGGCGAGCAGCAGGGCCCGGTTGCGCGCGGCGTCGGCACGTAGTGGTCGATCACTCGTCATCACCCCAGTCTAAAGAAGTTGACCCGCCGGTCCGCTTAGGACTAGCCTGACCCTAACATGACCGCAGGGTCCGCTTACCGGGGGTTTCTCGATGCGCGCAGTGATCGCCACCAGTTACGGCTCGCCCTTCACCGTGGCCGACATTCCCACGCCGGTTCCCGGGCCCGGGCAGCTCCAGGTCCGGATAGCAGCCGCCGCGCTCAACCCGGCCGACCTGCGGATCGCGGCGGGCGACCTGCGGGCGGTGGCCGAGCTGACCTTCCCGCACACCCTCGGCACCGACTTCGCCGGCACCGTCACCGCGGTCGCCCCGGACGTCACCGCCTACACGCCGGGCGACGAGATCTTCGGCCACGCGATGCCCCGGGCGCTGCGCCCGATCGCCGGCCGCCACCGCCCCTCCCTCGGCTCCGGCACCCTCGCCGAGTTCGCCGTCGTCGAGGCCGACACACCGTTCATCACCCACCGCCCGCCCGGCCTCGACCCCGCCGACGCCGCCGCCCTGGGCACCGCCGGCCTCGTCGCCCGCGCGCTCCTGATCCGCGCCGCGATCCAGCCCGGCGAGACAGTGCTGGTCATCGGCGCCACCGGCGGCATCGGCACCGCCCTGATCCCGTTGCTGGCCGACGCGAAAGCCCGGGTGATCGCCACCGCCACCCCGCCTGACGCCGGCATCCTGCGCGGGCTCGGCGCTTCCCGCCTTATTCCGTACGGTGCGGAGCACTACCCCGGTGGCACCGACGTCGTCCTCAACCTGGTCCTGCCCGGCGACCGCCTGGACGGGGCGGCCGCGGCCCTCCGCCCAGGTGGCCGTCTCTTCTCCGTCACGTTCCCGGCGCCGCGTCCCGACCTGATCGGCCGCAACGACGTGACCGCCGAACTGGTGCTCGACAGCGAGGGCGCGTTGGGCGGCATGCACGAGGTCGCCGAGTTGGCCGGCACCGGCCTGCTCCGCCCTACCGTCGGCGGGCGTTACGAGTTGGATGAGGGGCCACGCGCCTACGCCGACTTGGCCACCCGCCACACCCTCGGCAAACAGATAGTCATCCCGTGAAGGCCCGTGGGTCAGAGGGGCGCGACGGCGGCGAGGGCCTTTTCGATGTTCAGGCCGGCCAGCCACAGCATCCAGTCGCGGTCCGGGAAGTCGGTGTCTGCGATCCGCAGCGGGCCCTCGATCAGCGACAACACCTGGGCGTAACGGTAGAGGGCCATCCGGTCCGGGTCCAGCGCGACGGGGTTCAGATCCGGATAGCGGTCGCCGAAACGCATCTCGATCCAGGCGTGGTCCCATTCGACGTCGAACCAGGCCAGGCCCTCGAAGTCGATCAGCACCGGCTCCCCCGCCGGCGTGACGAACACGTGGTCAGGGCCGAGTTCCCCGTGCACCAGGCCGTATTCCTGGCGGGGCCGAACCGCGGCGCGCAACTCCCGCACGTGTGCGGCGATCTGCCCATGCGCCGCCGCGAGCCGCTCCTCACGAGCTGCCGTCAGGTCCAGGTGCAGCAGCGCCCGGTCCACGATCACGTCCTCGGCGAGCCGCTGCACAGACGTGCTCTCGCGCTCCTCGGCGTGTTGCACCTCGGCTACCTTGCCGTAGCGCGGGCCGGTGGTGGTGTGCATGCGGCCCAGGGTGGCGCCGAGGTCGGTCAGCAGACCGGCGGCCCGGGCCGGGTCGGTCTCCATCACCGTTTCCAGCCTCAGGCTGCCCACGTCCTCCACCAGGGCGATGTCGGTGCCGAGATGGCGACCTTCGCGGTCCATCGTGAGCAGCCGGGGGACCCGGACGCCCGCTGCGGTGAGGGCCGCGTGGCTCACGGCGAAAAGCTCGGAGCCCGACGCGTCGGTGAACGGGTCGTCCGGCACCACCGACGAGGTCGGCCAGTAGCTCTCGTCAGGCGCCCACACGTACAGGATCACGGTTGTCGCGTCGTCGAGGTGCAGGCGGTAGACGCCCTTCTTGGTGCCGCCGGTGAGCCGGTCCACGCGGATCAGCCGTCGCTCAGAACCGAACTGCGCGGCCGCGAAATCGTGGAGATCCTCCAGCTGCAGAAACGCACGGCTCATGCTCGCCCCTCCCGTCAGGTCACCGGCCTGCCCGGGGACGAAGGTGGGGTGGCCACGAAGCGGCATGCCCCACCCGACGCGAGATCCTAATGCCCGCCCGGATCGAAGCGCTCGGCAATTCCTCTGAGGACCTCAGCCCGCCGCCACAAACGCCCACCCGGAACGCCCGAACCCGACGCAACACCGCCCGACGCGACATCACTCGAGGCGACGTCACTCGAGGCGACGTCACTCGACGCGACGCCACTCGACGCGACCACCGAAACCGGTCCGCCGCAACGAGACCAGCCCCCGGGCGGTGTTCCGGCACAACGGCGGGCCACCGCCGCGAGGGTGTCGTCGTCCACTGGCGGCTGCGCGTCGAGGATCAGCCGCCCCGCGTACACGATGATCCCGGCCTCGCGGGCGACGGCCTGATCCCTGTCGCTGAGGGTCGTCGATGGAGACTACAGGCCGAACGTCTTGCCGATGATCTCGCGCTGGATCTCGCTGGTGCCGCCGTAGATGGTGGAGACCAGGGTGGACCGGACGTACCGTTCCATGTCGTACTCGGTGGCGTAGCCGTAGCCGCCCATCATCTGCATGCCGGCTAGCGCCACCTGCCGCGCGACCTCGGTCGTCTTCAGCTTGACCATCGAGCTCTCCCGGGGCAGCACCGTCGACGGGTCCCGGTCGACCAGGGCGGCCGTGTGCCGGACCAGCAGGCGGCAGCATTCGATCTCGGTGGCCAGGTCGGCGGCACGGTGGCGCATCACCTGGAAGGAGCCGATCGGGCGGCCGAATTGCCGGCGTTCCTTCACGTACGCGATGGTGTCGTCGAAGGCCCTCCGGGCGGTGCCGAGCATCAGGGCCGCCAGCATCAGGCGTTCGACGTTGAGGCCGGCCATCAGTTGCTGCCAGCCGGCGTCGACGGTGCCGACGACCGCGTCGGCCGGGACCGCGCAGTCGGTGAAGTAGAGGTCGTTGACCTCGCGGCCGCCCATCGTGTCGATGCCGCTGATCCGCAGGCCGGGTGAGTCGGCCGGGACGAGCAGCATGGTCAGGCCGGCGTGGTCGCCGGCGCTGCCCGAGGTACGGGCGACCAGCAGGATCGCGTCGGCGATGTGGGCGTTGGAGCACCACGTCTTCTGTCCGTTGATCACGTAGCCGTCGTCGGTGGGGACGGCGCGGCAGGCTAGGTTGGCGACGTCGGAGCCGGCTTCCGGTTCGGACATGGCGATGGCGAAGACCCGGCCGGATGCGGTGCCGCCGAGCACCGTCTTCTTCTGCTCCTCGGTGCCGGAGCGTTCCACGGCCGCGGCGACGATGGCGGAGGTGGTGAAGCCGCCGATCGGCGCCTGTCCGTAGGCGACGTGTTCGAGGAAGAGGCAGGTGTCGGCCATCGCGCCGCCGGCCCCGCCGTACTGCTCGGGGACGGTGACGCCGAGCCATCCCAGGTCGGCCATCTTGCGGTACAGCCCGGGGTGGTGGGCCTCGTCGCCGCGCTGTGCCCGGGTGCCGGCCTCGCGGCGGCAGAAGTCGTCAACGGCTTCGGCGAAGGCCCGTTGCTCGTCGGAGAGATCGACCGTCATTTCGTCACCATCCGAAGGTTCGTGCTGGTGGGAGGAGACATTGACAGCGAACGTAACATATCAAATATCAAATGTGAGGGGTCTCGATGACGAGCACACACATTCAGTCGCTGTCCCCGGCAACCGCCGAGGTGCTTGCGGAATACGAGGTCGCCGGGCCGGACCAGGTCGCGGCGGCGGTCACCCGGGGGCGCGACGCCGCCCAGCGGTGGGGCGCGCTCGGTCACCGCGGGCGCCGGGACCGTCTTCTCCGCTTCAAACGTACGATCGCCGCCCGCGTCGACGAGTTGGCGGCGATCGTCGCGGCCGAGACCGGCAAGCCGCGGGCCGACGCGATCCTCGAGGTGATGCTCGCCGTCGAGCACCTGGACTGGGCGGCCCGCAACGCCGGCCGTGTCCTGGGGCGCCGCAAGGTCAGCAGTGGTCTGCTGGCCGCCAATCACGCCGCCACGCTGGAATACCACCCGATCGGCGTGATCGGGGTGATCGGCCCGTGGAACTACCCGGTCTACACGCCGTTGGGCTCCATCTCGTACGCGCTGGCCGCCGGCAACGCCGTGGTGTTCAAACCGAGCGAGCACACTCCCGGCGTCGGGGCGTGGCTGGCCGACGCCTGGGCCGGCGATCCGGTGCTGCAGACCGTGGTCGGCGACGGCACGACCGGGGCGGCCCTGTGCCGGTCCGGCGTCGACAAGATCGCGTTCACCGGGTCGGCCGCGACCGCCCGCCGGGTGATGGCGGCCTGCGCCGAGACGCTGACGCCGCTGGTCGTCGAGGGCGGCGGCAAGGACGCGATGATCGTCGCTGCGGACGCCGACCTGGACGCGGCGGCCCGCGCGGCCGCGTTCGGCGGGTTCGGCAACGCCGGCCAGACGTGCGCCGGTGTCGAGCGGATCTATGTGGTCCGCAGCGTCTATCCCGAGTTCCTCTCCCGGCTCAGTGCTCTGGTGTCGGGAGAGGTCCCCTACGGTCCGATGACCACCCCGGAACAGCCGGGAATCGTCCGCCGGCATGTTGAGGACGCCCTCGCGAAGGGTGGCCGGGCGGTGGTCGGTGGACCGGAATCGATCACCCCGCCGTTCATCAGCCCGGTGGTGCTCACCGAGGTGCCGGAGGACTCGACCGCCGTCACCGAGGAGACCTTCGGGCCGACGGTGGTCGTCAATCCGGTGGACAGCGTCGACGATGCGGTCACGCGTACCAATGAGAGCAAGTACGGCCTGGCCGCGGCGATCTTCTCCGGCGATGGTCGCGCAGCGGCCGAGACGGTCCGGCGTCTGCGCGTGGGGGCCGCGTCGATCAACGCGGTGCTGGGGTTCGCGAGCGTGCCGTCGCTGCCGTTCGGCGGGATCGGCGACTCCGGGTTCGGGCGCGTCCACGGCGCGGACGGGCTGCGCGAGTTCTCCCGGGCGCAGTCGGTGACCCGGCAGCGGTTCGCGCCGCCGATGGATCTGATGCGGCTCGACCGCGACCCGAAGGTGATGGAACGGGCGCTGCGCCTGTTCCGGCTGCGGCACGCCCGATGACCGTCGCTACGCCCAGATGCCCAGGTCGTCGAGGTGTTTGACGAGGTGCTCGGCGCCGTCGGTGAAGTGCCGGACCATCACCGACCGCGCCTGTGCCGCGTCGTGCGCGCCGAACGCGGCCAGCAGCGTCTCGTGATCGCCGCGCATCGACTCCCGCCAGGCCGGGTCCGCGGAATACACCCGGGCCGGGGTGTAGCGGGTCGCCACGTGCAGGAACCAGCTCAGTTTGCGGCTCTGCGCCATCCGGTTGACCGCGCGGTGGAACTCGAACTCCAGCCGTTCGATCTCGGCGACCTTGCGGGCCTTCGTCGCCCGGGCCAGTGCGCGGTCGGCCAGGGTCAGCTCGGCCAGCTGCGCCTCGGTGACCGCGGTCGCGACCCGGGCGGCCAGCTCACCGGCGATGTCGCCCTGCAGCCCGAAGACGTCGAGGATGTCCTGGCGGCTGAGCGGTGCGACCACGTACCCCTTGCGGGGTTCGAGTTCGACCATGTCCTCGCCGCGCAGCGTCAGCAGGGCCTCGCGCACCGGGGTGATGCTGACGCCGAGGCCGGCGGCCACCTCCTCGAGGCGGATCCGGCTGCCGGGCCGCAGCTCACCGGCCATGATGCGGCCGCGCAGCACACCGGCGACCTCTTCGGAGAGTTGCGGGCGATCCATCGGACCGACGCTATCAAATATCAAAAGTACGGAGGCTGATCATGCGGCTGGGCACGACACTGATGTACGCGGGCGACCCGCGGACGGCAGCCGACCAGGTGTCCGGCTGGGAACGCGCCGGCCTGGACGTGGTGTGGGTGGCCGAGGCGTACGGGTTCGACGCCGCCACGATCATGGGCTATCTGGCCGCCCGTACCGAACGGTTGGAGATCGGATCGGCGATCCTGCCGCTGTACACCCGGACCCCGGCGCTGATCGCGCAGACCGCGGCCGGCCTCGACGCGCTCTCCGGCGGACGGGCGCTCCTCGGACTCGGCGCGTCCGGGCCGCAGGTGATCGAGGGCTGGCACGGTGTCCCGTTCGACCGGCCGGTCGCGCGTACCCGGGAGATCATCGAGATCTGCCGGGCGGTCTGGCGCCGGGAGATCGTCACGCACGACGGCCTCTACCAGCTTCCACTGCCGCCCCGCGGGAAAGCACTGAAGATGCTGACCCATCCGGTACGCGACCGGATCCCGGTCTACGTGGCCGCGCTCGGTGACGCCAACGTCCGGATGACCGCGGAGATCGCCGACGGATGGCTGCCGTTCCTGTTCGTGCCGGAACGCGCCGGGCAGGTGTGGGGTGACGCGCTGAAGCACCGGCCGGCCGGGCTGCCGCCGCTGGAGATCGTGGCCGGCGGTCCGCTGGCGATCGGCGAGAACGTGACGGCGCTGCGCGAACTGGCCCGGCCGCAGATCGCCCTCTACGTCGGCGGGATGGGCTCGAAGGACCGCAACTTCTATCACGATCTGATCAGCCGGTACGGGTACGCGGCCGAAGCCGACCGGATCCAGGAGTTGTACCTGGCCGGCCGCAAACAGGAGGCGGCCGCCGCGGTGCCGGCCGAACTGCTCGAAGCGACCAGCCTGATCGGCCCGGAGTCGTACGTTCGGGAGCGGATCGCCGCGTACGCACAGGCCGGAGTGACCGTGCTGAACGTGACCCCGCTCGGCGACGACCCGCAGCGGCTGCTGGAGCGGGTGAAGGGGATGCTGGGCTGATGGGGCGCTACGACGTCCGCGACCGGATCGCCTCGCTGGACCCGGTCGACGACCACCTGGAGATCTACCGGTTGTCGGCGGGCCGCGAGTTCCCGTGGGACTACACGCGGGCGCTGGAGTTCGCGCTGTTCCGGACGTACTGCGTGCCGAGCATCTCGAAGCTGCTGGCGGCGACCGGGGAGTTCCGCGACCGGCCGCAGCAGCGTTACGACGACACGGCCCTGCTGATGGCGGAGATCGCCGCCCACGGGTACGACTCGCCGCGCGGCCGGGAGGCGCTGCGGGTGGTGAACCGCGCCCACGGCCGTTATGCGATCACCAACGACGACATGCTGTACGTGTTGTCGACGTTCGTCTACGACCCGATCGACTGGTTGGAGCGGTTCGGTTGGCGGCCGCTGCACCCGCACGAGCGGGTGGCGGCTTTTCACTATTACCGCGAGGTCGGCGCCCGGATGGGCATCCACGACATCCCCGACACTTATCAGGCTTTCCGAAACTTCAAGGTCGACTACGAGAAGGCGAACTTCGTGTACACGGAGGACAACCGGGTGGTCGGCACCTACACCGTCGACCTGTTCGCGTCCTGGTTTCCGGGATTCCTGCGCCCGGCAGCGCGACTCGGTGTCCGCAGCCTCCTCGACGAGAGGATGCTCCGGGCGTTCGGCTTCGACGCCGCCCCGCGCTGGCTGACCGTCGCCGCCGAGGCCGCCCTGAAAGCCCGCGCCCGGATCGTCCGCCACTTTCCACCGCGGACGCGGTCCGTGCTGGCGCAGCAGAGCCGCAACCGCACCTACCCCGGATATCCGCGGGGCTACTCCCCCGCCGACCTCGGCGCCCCGCCCCCGCCGCCCGACCTGCCCGGCGAGTTCCGGCACACGAGGAATCGTCCGGCCGGCAACGGGTACCACCCTGATCATGAGTGACGTCAACCCTGAACAGAAGTATGCCGAGTTCACCACCCAGGACGGCCCCGGAGGCGCCGACGTCGACGAGACCCCGGAGAAGCCGGTGGAGGACCTGAACCGCGACCCCGCCGCCCCGGTCACCGGCGACGAGGTGGAGCCGCCGGACTGACGGCGCCCTATCCGAGCTGCCCGATGTAAAGCTTCCGGTACTTGTCGAGAACAGGCGACAGGTCGCCGGTGGCGCTGCCCTGGAACAGGTCGAACACCTGCCGGTAGCGCTCGACGTCGTTGCGCCCGCGCGACGTCAGCCCGGTGTTGTAGACGTCGATGATCACCAGGTCGTCGTCGAGCATGGTGAAGCCGTGCAGGGGCGGCACCTCGATCGACGCGTCGTCCAGGATGACGCGGATGTCGACGGTGGGCCGGGCGGCCAGGCGACGCAGGTGTTCGATCTGCTCCAGCATGCCGATCGGCGGGCAGATGCGGTTACGGAGGGCGGATTCGGTGAAGACGAATGCGAACGACTTGGCCGGATCGGTGAGGATCTCCTGGCGCCGGATCCGCGCCGTCACCGCGGCCGCGACGGCCGTCTCGGCGCTCTCGTCGATGCCGGTGGTCGACAGCCGCTGAAAGGCCAGCAGCGCCGCGTGGGCGTAACCGCTCGTCTGCAACAGGCCGGCCAGCAGCGCCGGCTGGAAATCCCGGACGACCATGACCGACGATTCCCAGGCGGCCACCGCCGACTGGCGGCTGGCGAGGCTGGTCGACGTCGGCCGCCAGTCGGTGATCCGGTCGTGCTGTTGTTCCGCCCGGTCCATCAGCGACAGGGCCACCCTCTCCGTCGCTCCCAGTGCCCGTGCAATGTGCCCGATGTCCGCCGGATCGGGAAGACCACGACCCCGTTCAATACGGCTGATCTTGGGCTGACTCATCCCGACCATCAGGGCCAGCTGGGCGCCGGTGAGTCCCTGAGCCCGCCGCATCCGGGCCAGAATCTCCCCGACCGGTTCCTGCTCAAGGGGGGCACCTTGCGACACGATGATCGGCACCCCCCAATACTCGACCGGTCAGGACAGCTTCTGCAAAGCCTCTTTCAGTAGCTCGACGGGGATCTCGACGAGAGCCTCGCCGTCAGGAACGTCGATCCCGGCCTGATGAGCCGAGAGCGTGAAACCTTGAACCACCAACCGGTCCGAGCCGGTCTCGTAGATCGTCGGACAGGAACCCGCGGTGCAGACGTTGGCGATGGGCCGCAGGGCAAACGGCTGCGGCGCGGGGGAAGCGGCGGAGCGGGCCGCTAGGACGATCTTGGCTGCAAGAAAAGCGCAGGCGGCGAGGACAAGGACGAGAGCCGCGAGCAGGAGGGTATTCGCTCCGTTCGGATGAGTCACGCACACATATTATTCACTCAAGCGTGACCGTCAAGCGCGAACTCACTTTCTCCAAAACTTTCCACCTTAGAACATTCAAGCTTCCCTATTCAGATCTTGGGGACTCATTTTCATCATCAGCCTCACCTGCCTCCCGGCCGCGCGCCAGCAACTCCTTCTCAGCGCTCAAAACGCTTGATAGCCGACTGCAGAATACCAACCTGCCACCTTCCTGATCAGCACTTATACATGGCTGAATTCGCATCCTGTGAATGCGGATGGAAATTCATCGACCGTGCATAGATGCTGGAATCAACCCTCACTCGCCCGACCCAGGTGGCCGACATGATCGAAGCACCCCTGCGAGAGTTGCCGCTCCCGCACCACCAGTCCCTACTACTTCTCGTTCTGGCCTCCGCCTGCCTGATCATCGCGATCAAATTCATGAAGCGCGCCGTCAGGCCGTTCGGAGCCGTCGTGGAATCGATCGCCGCAACGGCCGCCGTGTTTCTGACCCTCGGTCTGGCATTGGCACTCGTCGTCGCTGCCGCCCTCAGCACCTGATCGAACCGCCGGCCCTGCTCGCCGCGGCTGACAGCCGGTGCAGACTGCGCGTCCGGCCCGCCCTGCGCCTTGCGGCCACCGCCCGCCGCCGGCACCTCTCCCGGCAGTCATCACGTGCGGAACAGGGGGCTAATGGCATGACCTAATACATTGCCGTTCATCGATGCCCGATGGTGGGGTGGGGGGCACCATTCCCCCACTCCGGAGGTCGTTCATGAGACGACGGCGTTCCCTGGCGGTGCTCACCGCGGTCGCCCTCTGCGTGACCGGGGCGTTCAGCGCCTCCTCCCCCGCGACCGCGGAACCGGTCGCCGATCCCGCCGCCGAATTCGAGATCTACGACGTGCGGACGCTCGCGCAGCGCAACACGATCGCCCGGTCCGGTGCCGCGATCGAGAACATCGAGCACGGGGTGGCCACGGTCACCGCCACCGGCGCCGAGGTCAGCCGATTGCGGCGGCTCGGCTTCACCGTGCAGGAGGCCGAGCCCGAGGCCGGCATCCTGGACTTCCCGCCGGCCGACTCTGCCTACCACAACTACGCCGAGACGCTCGCCGCGATCGACGCCGCGGTCGCCGCGTACCCGGCCATCGCGCGGAAGCAGGTGCTCGGCACCTCGTACGAGGGCCGGCAGATCGTCGCCGTGAAGATCTCGGACAACGTGGCTACCGACGAGAGCGAACCCGAGGTCCTCTACGACGCGGCACACCACGCCCGCGAGCACCTCACCGTCGAGCAGGCGCTCTACCTGCTCACCCAGTACACCAGCCTGTACGCGAGTGACACCCGGATCAAGAGCATCGTGGACAGCCGCGAGATCTGGATCATCCCGCTGGTGAACCCGGACGGCGCCGAGTACGACGTCGCCACCGGCAGCTACCGGTCGTGGCGCAAGAACCGGCAGCCCAACAGCGGTTCCAGCTATGTCGGCACCGACCTGAACCGCAACTACGGCTACCTGTGGGGCTGCTGCGGCGGCTCGTCCGGCGCCCCGTCGTCGGCGACCTACCGCGGGCCGTCGGCGTTCTCCGCGCCGGAGACGCAGGTCATCCGCAACTTCGTCAACAGCCGGGTGGTCGGCGGCGTCCAGCAGATCAAGACGGCGATCGACTTCCACTCGTACTCGCAGCTGGTCCTCTGGCCGTTCGGGCACACCACGGCGAACACCACCACCGGCATGACCGCCGACCAGTACAGCGTGTTCTCCACGTTCGGCACGCAGCTGGCCGCAACCAACGGCTACACGCCGGAGCAGTCCAGCGACCTTTACATCACCGACGGCGACTCGCTCGACTGGCTCTGGGGGACGCACAAGATCTTCGCGTACACCTTCGAGCTGTACCCGGGCAGCGCCTCGGGCGGCGGCTTCTACCCGCCGGCCAGCGTGATCCCGGCGCAGACCGCCCGGAACCGGGAGGCCGCGCTGCGGGTCGCCGAGGTGGCCGACTGCCCGTACAAGGTGATCGGCAAGGAATCGACGTACTGCTGATCCTCTCCACATAATGGCCGCGTGCAGATCACCGAACAGACGGTCCGGAATCTGATCGCGGCGCAGTTCCCCGCGTGGGCGGACCTGCCGGTGCGGCAGGTCCGTTCCGCCGGAACGGTCAACGCCATCTTCCGGGTGGGCGAGAGCCTGGTGGCGCGCCTTCCGCTCGCCGAGGGCGAGGATCTTCACGCCGAGGGGTACGCGGCACAGCAGCTCCTCGGCCGCACCAGGTTCGTCACGCCCACGCCGGTGGCGGTCGGCGAACCCGGTCCGGGATTCCCCCGCCCGTGGTCGGTGCAGACGTGGCTGCCCGGGACGATCGCCACCGACGACGACCCGGGTGCGTCGACCGGGTTCGCCGAGGACCTTGCCGAGCTGATCCTCGGGATGCGGGCGGTGGACACCGGCGGCCGCGCCTTCGACGGCCGCGGACGCGGGGGTGTCATCGCCGACCAGGGTGAGTGGATGCAGACCTGTTTCGCCAACAGCGAGCGACTTTTACCCGTACACCATCTGCGGTGTTTGTGGGATGCCCTGGGTGACCTGCCCCGGGGCCCGGACCCCGACGTGATGTCGCACAAGGATCTGATGCCGGGCAATGTGCTGGTGGCCGGGGGACGTCTGGCCGGGGTGCTTGATGTCGGCGGTTTCGGGCCGGCCGATCCGGCGCTGGACCTGGTGGGTGCGTGGCATCTGCTCGAATCCGGCCCGCGGGAGGTGCTGCGGGAGCGCCTGGGCTGCGGCGACGCGGAGTGGGACCGGGGGCGGGCATGGGCGTTCGCGCAGTCGATGGGCCTGGTCTGGTACTACGCGACGACCAATCCGACGATGTCCCGGATCGGGCGCCGCACCCTGATGCGACTGCTCGGCGGATATCCGTCGGCGGTATGAGCGACCTGAGATATTTATATTTACTGATGTAAATGTCAGGCTGCCCTCAGCGACGTGCCCCGACCGGGCGCGACCGGACTGAGGAGTACCAGATGCACAGATGGCGAACCCTTCTGGCCACGGCCGCCGCGGCGATCACCGCGGCGACGATGGGCCTCCTGGTCGCACCGACCGCGGCCGTCGCGGCGGACGACGACGAGATCGTCACCCCGTACGTCGTCGGCGGCACCCTGGCCACCCAGGGCGAGTTCCCGTTCATGGTGCGGCTCTCGATGGGCTGCGGCGGCGCGCTGTACAGCCCCAACCTGGTGCTCACCGCCGCCCACTGCGTCGGCTCCACCGGCACCAACACCTCGATCACCGCCACCCTCGGCGTGGTCGACCTGCAGTCCAGCAGCCGCCTGACCCGCACCTCGAACTACGTGTACCGGGCGCCCGGCTACAACGGCAACGGCGACGACTGGGCGTTCATCCGCCTGTCCAGCCCGGTCACCACGCTGGCCACGCTGCCGATCGCGACGAGCACCGCGTACGACTCGGGCACCTTCACCATCGCCGGCTGGGGCGCGGCCACCGAGGGCGGCTCGCAGCAGCGTTACCTGCGCAAGGCCACCGTCCCGTTCGTCAGCGACACCACCTGCAACTCCAGCAGCATGTACGGCGGTGACGTGATCGCCGCCGAGGAGATCTGCGCCGGCTACACGGCCGGTGGCGTCGACACCTGCCAGGGCGACTCCGGCGGCCCGATGTTCCGGACCGGTGCGAGCGGCTTGGTCCAGGTCGGCATCGTCAGCTGGGGCGACGGGTGCGCCCGCCCGAACAAGCCCGGCGTCTACACCCAGGTCAGCTACTTCTCGTCGGCGATCCGCTCGGCGGCCACCAGCCTCGGCGGCTGACGCCTCACGCCACTCCGCGGGTGTGGTGCCGCTGCCGGCGCCACACCCGCGTCATGTCTCCCCCGGTCTGCTGTCGGCCTAAACGCTTGGTTCCCGGCGCGGTCGCCGTCGACGATCGCATCATGCCGGAACTCAGGAAGATCCCGCTCGACTCTCTCACTCTCGCGCTGCGGGTGTGGCCCGCCGCCTCCCGGAACGCTGTCCCCGCGGTGCTGCTGCCGGCGACCGGCAAGACCGCCGCGGACTGGGACACGATCGCTGCACCGTTGTCGGCCGAGCGCACGGTGTACGCGGTCGACCTGCGCGGCCACGGCGCGAGCGACTGGCCCGGCGACTATGCGGTGGAGTTGATGGCCCGCGACGTGATCGGGCTCCTCGACGTCCTCGACATCGGCGAGTTCGACCTGATCGGGCACTCAGTGGGCGGCTTCGTCGCCTGCCTGGTCGCCGCGGCCCGTCCCGCCACGGTCCGGCGCCTGGTCGTGGAGGACATCCCGTTCCCGCACCCGCGGCCGGCCGCGCCCCCGGCCCGCCCGGCCGGCGACCTGCCGTTCGACTGGCGGATGGTGGAGCAGGTCCGCCCCGAGCTGGACTCCCCGGACGACGCCCTCTGGTCCGCGACGGTGGCCGCCATCGCCGCCCCCACCCTGGTGATCGGCGGCGGCCCGGCCAGCCCGATCCCCCAGCCGGACGTGGCCGAGCTGGCCGCCCGTCTCCGCGACGCCCGCCTGACCACCATCAACGCCGGCCACCTGATCCACGCCACCCGGCCCGCCGACTTCCTCGCCGCGGTGACCGAGTTCCTCTAGGGCAGCGCGTCGCCGGGGTGGAGCAGGGCGTTGCGGTAGGCGATGACGACCAGCTGGGCGCGGTCGCGGGCGTTCAGCTTGATCATGGTGCGGTTGACGTGGGTCTTCACGGTCAACGGTGAGAGGTGCAGGCGGCGGGCTATGTCGTCGTTGGACAGGCCGTGGGCGACCAGCACCAGGATCTCCGACTCGCGGTCGGTGACCAGGTCGAGTTCCGGCATCCGGGGTGCCGACGGTGTCCGGGCCTGCTCGACGAACCGGCTGACCAGGCCTCTCGTGGCCTTCGGCGACAGCAGGGCCTCGCCGGCGGCCACCACCCGGATGGCGTTGACCAGGTCGGTGGGTGCGACGTTCTTGCCCAGGAAACCGCTTGCACCGGCCTGCAGGCAGAGCACCACGTTGTCGTCGTTGTCGAAGGTGGTGAGCACCAGTACGCGTACCCCCGCAAGATTTTGATCGTCGCAGATCAGCCGGGTGGCCTCGATGCCGTCCATGTGCGGCATGCGGATGTCCATCAGCACCACGTCGACCCGGTTGGTGTGGGCGAGGGTGACCGCCTCGCGACCGTCGCCGGCCTCGCCCGCCACCTCCATTCCCGGCTCGGCGTCGATGATCATTTTGAAGCCGGCGCGGATGAGCGCCTGATCGTCGGCGAGCAGTACCCGGATCGTCATGACGGCCTTTCGGAGAGGACCGGCACGGCCGGCAGCGTGGCGCGTACCCGGAAACGTCCCCCGGGTAGGGGGCCGGCGGTGATGGTGCCGTGGGCGGCGGCGGCCCGTTCGCGCATGCCGAGCAGGCCGAATCCGGAGCCGGCGCGTTCGGGCCTCGGCGCCGCGACCCGGTTGGTGATCTCCAGGCTGACCGCCGACGGGGTGAATTCGACGTCGAGGACGGCGCTGCCGGTGCCGTAGCGGTGCGCATTGGTGAGGGCCTCCTGCACGATGCGGTACGCGGCCAGATCAGCCACCGCCGGCAGTTCCCGCTCCGGTCCGCGCTGCTCGTGGCGGATCTCGAAGCCGGTGGCGCGCAACGCGTCGAGCAGTTCGGGCAGGCGTTCCAGGCCGGGGGCCGGTTCGGTGCTGTCCATCTCGTTCTCGTCGCGGAGCACACTGATCACCGCTTTGATCTCCTCGAGGACGGTGTCCGCGGCGGTCCGGATGTGCGCCAGCACCGGCCACACCTTGTCCGGCTGGCCGCGCAGCGCGTGGTCGGCGGCCCCGGCGTGCACGCTGATCACCGCGATGTGGTGGGCGACGACGTCGTGGAGTTCCCGGGCGATGCGCAGGCGTTCGTCCATGACCCGGCGGCGGGCCTCCTGTTCGCGGGTCAGTTCGGCCTGCCGGGCGCGTTCGGTGACCTCGGCGATGTAGGCGCGGCGCATCCGGATCGAGTCGCCCGCGCCCGCACCCCCGAAGACGAACGCGAACAGTCCGAACTGCGCGGACGTCCACCAGGCGTTACCCACGGAAATGGTGCCACAGATGCAGAATGTCCCGTACGCGACCGCCGCAAGATGCCACGGCCGGCGCCGCGCACTGTAGAGCGCGGCGTTGTAGGCCAGCACCCCGGCCGTGATGAACATGCCGGCCGGAGCACGGTCGAGCAGGATGCACACCGCCGTGACGGCGACGTCGACGACCAGCACCCCGATCGGACGGTGCCGGCGCAGCAGCATCAGTACCGCCGCGCCCACCGCCAGCCCCGGCGTCCAGGTGGTCGCCAGTTCGTAGTTGAGCCGCAGCACCAGCACGAACGCCGTGACCGCGAGCAGCACGTCACCCGCGAGGGCCCTGCGATTCTCCAGCACGCCACCGAACCTATGCGGCCGAGCGGGGAACCTCGTCCTGTTCCGGCAGTAACCGTCACCACCGTCCGTACCGCATCCGCGGTACACGGCTGCCTGCGCCGGCCGGACGCCACCGGACCGGGACGCCGAGATCGTGGTGGGCATGGCATCACTCCTGTACCGGCTCGGCCGGTTCTCGTACCGGCGCCGCCGGCTCACCCTGGCCGCCTGGGTCACCGTGCTGGCCCTGTTCGGCATCGGCGCGCTCACCCTCGCCGGGCCGACCGACGACACGTTCTCCATCCCGGGTGCCGAGTCGACACAGGCCCTGGAGGTGATGGCGGAGAAGTTCGGCGGTTCCGGCAACGCCACCGCCACTGTCGTCTTCACCGCGGACACCGACCTCACCGGCACCGCCACCAAGGCCGCGGTCGAACGGGTGATCGCCACCCTGGAGGCGTCGCCGCAGGTGGCGGCGGTGGCCGACCCCTTCGAGGCGCAGACGGTGGCGGCGGATCTGCGGACCGCGTACGCAACCGTCACCTACGACGTGGCCGCCGCGGACGTGACCGACGAGGCCCGTGACGCGCTGATGGCCGCCGGGGACGGTGCCCGCGACGCCGGGGTCGGCGTCGAGTACTCCGGTGCGGTCACCGCGGCCGCCGAGCAGAACCACACCAGTGAGGCCGTCGGCATCGCGTTCGCCGCCCTGGTCCTGCTGCTCACGTTCGGTTCCCTGGTCGCGGCCGGCCTGCCGTTGCTGACCGCGCTGGTCGGGGTGGGCGCCGGCATGTTCGCCATCCAGATCGCCACCGGTTTCCTCGACCTGTCCGGCTCCACGTCGGCGCTGGCCACCATGCTCGGTCTCGCGGTCGGCATCGACTACGCCCTGTTCGTCGTCTCCCGGTACCGCCACGAACTGCAGCGCGACGGCGACGGGGAGGAGGCCGCCGGGCGGGCGAACCGGACCGCCGGGTCGGCCGTGGTGTTCGCCGGCCTGACCGTGGTCATCGCACTGGCCGCGCTCGCCGTCACCGGCATCCCGTTCCTGACCGCGATGGGGGTCGCCGCGGCCGGCACCGTGGCGATCGCTGTGCTGGTCACGCTCACTCTGGTCCCGGCGATCCTGGGATTCGCGGGTGACCGGATTCTGCCTCGTACCCTGAAGAGGAGGACTGTTCCGTTCGGTGAGCGCTGGGCCCGGATCGTGTTGCGGCACCGGTGGCTCGTCCTGGTCGGCTCGCTCGCCCTCCTCACGGTGATCGCGCTGCCCGCCACCGACCTGCGGCTCTCCCTGCCCGACGACGGCACCGCGGCGGTGGACTCCACCCAGCGCAAGGCCTACGACCAGCTCGCCGAGGGTTTCGGGCCGGGCTTCAACGGTCCGCTGATCGTCGTGGTGTCGGCCGGCGCCGGCGCGGCACAGGACTCCGCCGCGCAGGCCCAGCGGGTGATCGCGAAACTCGACGACGTCGCCCTGGTCACCCCGCCGACGGTGAACGCGGCCGGGGACACCGCGATGCTCACCGTGATCCCGGCGAGCGCGCCGACCAGCGAGGCCACCGAGGACCTGGTGCAGGACATCCGGGACCACGCGGCGACGGTCTCCGGTGCGAGCATCGCGGTCACCGGCGCCACCGCGGTGAACATCGACGTTTCACAGACACTCACCGATGCTCTGGTCCCGTACCTGATGATCGTGGTCGGTCTTGCCTTCGTCCTGCTCATGCTGGTGTTCCGCAGTCTGCTGGTGCCGTTGAAGGCGACCGCCGGATTCCTGCTCAGCGTGGCTGCCGCCCTCGGCGCGATGGTCTTCGTCTTCCAGCAGGGCCACCTGGCCGGTCTGCTCGGCGTGGACAGCACCGGGCCGCTGATCAGCATCATGCCGATCTTCCTGATCGGCATCCTGTTCGGCCTGGCCATGGACTACGAGGTGTTCCTGGTGACCCGGACCCGGGAGGAGTTCGTGCACGGCGCGGAGCCCGACGCGGCGATCGTCACCGGCATGAGCCACGGCGCGCGGGTGGTCACCGCCGCGGCCCTCATCATGATCAGCGTCTTCGCCGGTTTCATCATGGCCGACGATCCGATCATCAAGATGCTCGGTTTCGGGCTTGCCTTCGGCGTCGCCGTCGATGCCTTCCTGGTACGCATGACGATCGTGCCCGCCGTCCTCTCGATGCTGGGCCGGTCCGCATGGTGGCTGCCTCGCCGGCTGAACCGTCTGCTTCCGAACGTGGACGTCGAAGGCTCCGCGGAAGACCCCGAAACCGTACCGAAAGCGGACGAGATCTCCTCCTCGGCGCGGTACTAAAAGTGCAACTTTCACGTCCGCGAGGCCATGGGGGACACTGTCGGGTATGGAGGTACACCCACCGTTCCTCTTCGCCCACGACGCCATGGCCGCGACGGGCACCGTCGCCGTGCAGGGCGATCTCCACGCGGACATCACCGTCGTCTCGGTGCACGGTCGCTGGAGTGCGGCCCTGCGCCGGCAGACCTCGGTGACCCTGCGACGATGCCTGATCGGGCAGCCCGCCGGACTGCTGCTCGACCTCACATCCCTCGACGACCCGACCGGCCGCGGCGTCCCGACCTGGGTCGCCGCCCGACGACGCGCCGGAGCCCTGGACCCGCCGGTGCCGCTCGCCCTCGCCGTCCCGCCCGGCATGTCCCTCGCGGCGCATCTGCGTCCCGCGCTGGTCACCCGCGGCAGCGTCGACGAGGCGCGGCGCGCACTGGAGGAGCGCCTGCCGGCGGTCCCCCGGATCAGCGACCGCCTCACCAACGACCGGTCCGCTCCCGGCCTGGCCCGCCGGCTCGCCGAACAGGCGTGCACCGGTTGGGGGCTTCCGGACCTGCTCGCCCCGGCCCGCCTGGTGATCTCCGAACTGGTCTCCAACGCGGTCGAACACACCACCGGACCGGCCCGCGTCGCGATCACCCGCCGCGGCTCCGGCCTGCGTCTGTCGGTGGCCGACGCCAGCCGCGAACTGCCCCGCACCGGCGTCCGGCCCGGACCGTCCGGCGGCCGCGGACTCCAGATCATCCAGGCTGCCGCGGCGGCGTGGGGCGCGATGCCGGTGCCCGGCGGCAAGCTCGTCTGGGCCACGATCCAGAGCCCTGTGGGGTACGCGTAAAAGCAGCCCCCGGGAGCAGCCACTGCTCCCGGGGACGGCGGGGCCTTCGGCGCCGGGTCTACTCTGCGGGCGTCGGTCCCGTGGTCGTCGGTTGCACGGTGGCCGGGTCCGTGGCCGGTGCTGTCGTGGTCGGCTCTGTAGTGGTCGGCGCCTCCTCCACCGGCTCGGCCTCCCCGCCCGGCAGGTAGGCCGTGGTCGCGGGGACCGGCCGGTTGACCTCCGCACCAGTGAACGCGAAGGCGCCGCACAGCAGGAACAGCACGACCAGCACCCCGCCGCCGACGAGCCCCCAGCCCCAGCCGGGAAGGCCACCGCGTTTCGCGGGCATCACCGGCGCCGGGCCGTGAGTCATGGGCGCCGGGCCGAATGCCGCGTCGGAGCCCCGCCCGGCGGCCTCGGATCCCTCGTAGCCGGATCCCGCCGCGATCGCCGCGATGGCCGCCAGACGGCCGGTGTCCTGGGCCTCGGCCGCCGCCGCGATGTCCCGCGGCTCGCCGAGCCGGTCCAGGATGGCCACGGTGGCCGCCCCCGAACCGTCCTCGGACTCGGCCCGCGCGATCTCGATGTGTTCCCGCAGATCGCGCAACAACTCCTGCCGCCGAACCACCGGCAGCCCCGCCGCAGCCAACTCGACCCGCGCCAGATAACCCTCGATGAGGTGATCAGTCTCGGTCATCGTCTCCCGCTCCCTCGGTAGTCCCGCTCGTCACCCGCACCGAGTCCGGTGTCTTGTCGTCATTCGTCGCGTCGCCGTCCGGCTTGCCGGAACCCGTCCCGGCGGCGCCCCCTCGTCCGGCATGCCCGTCTCCGCCGACGGTCCGGACGGGTGCGACTCCCAGCGCTCGCCGCTCCGAGGCCACCACCACGGGTGCGGCACCCTTCGCCACACCGGTGGCTTCCATCGCACCCATCGGGGCTGATGCGGCACCCCGCGCCGGGCCCGTCGCCGCCCCGACGACTCCGCCCTCGGTGGCCGGAACCACTTCGATGCCCAGCGCCCGGTCGACGCCGGCCCGGAAGACGACCCACTCCGCCCGGAACCGGGACAGCGCCGCCTCCCCGTCCGGGGTCAACGTGTAGTAGCGCCGGGGCGGACCGGCTGGAGCCTCCCGCCAGGTGGTGGCGATCCGGCCGTGGCGTCGCAGCCGGGAGAGCAGTGGATACATGGTGCCCTCGCTGGTGGGCATCCCGAGCGTCTCGCCGAGCTGTCGCACCAGCTCGACCCCGTAGAGCTCACGCCTGTCGAGCAGCGCGAGCACACAGAACTCGATCGTCCCCCGGCGCAGTGCCGTGGTCAGTGTCGCGTCGTCACTCACGCCAACAAGGTACCTTGCACTGCAATATAGAGCCAGAGCAGGTGGCCGACGATCAATGAAGAACAGCCTCCGACGGCCGCCGGAGTGAGCGACCTCAGACGGCGCGGCAGGCGCGGATCAACAACTCGACCAGGTCCCAGGCCGCCTCACCGGTCCACACCACGGAAGCCGCCGCCACCGCTACCGGCAGGGCGTACAGTCCTCGCCGCACCCGGGCCGGCTCCGGCCGCAGCAACCTGGCCACCCGCCGCGGCACCACGCCGGGCCGGTCCGCAAGATGCAGCCCCGCCCCTCCATCGGCTCTTCCGCCTGCACCCGCGAGTGCGGCCGCCCCGATCGCATGGGCGACGAGCCGCCGGTCCCCCACCTGTTCCGCCGCGCGTTCGTCCGCCGCCCGCTCGATCAGGTAGTCCACGTGCCGCCCCACCCACCACAGTGCCGGATGCGCGGCCACCGCCACCTCGGCCGCCCGGACCAGCCGGTGATGCCGGCCTTCCAGATGCGCGTTCTCGTGGGCGAGCAGCGCCCGGAACTGCGGTCCGCTGAGGGCGTCCCGCATCCCGGTGGTCACCACCACGTGCCCCGGCTCCCCGGGAACGGCGAACGCCCGCGCATCCGCCTCGTCGACCATGACCAGGCCACCCGGTCCCGGCGGCGCCAGGGCGAGGACCTGCCGATGCCGGCGTACCCGCATCGTCACCGACACCGCGGCCGCCACCGTCAATCCCACGCTGAGCCACGGCACCCAGGCGACGTAGGCGGTGTCGTCCGCAACCACCCGGGCCGACCACCCGAATCCACGCCCCACCGCCGGAATCTCCGCAAGCGCGTGCGCGGACAGCAACACCAGATTGATCGTGCTCGCCACCGCGACCGTCACCGCCGACCACACCACCGCCACCGCCGCACGCCCCGGGGCGAGCCGGTCGACCACGAGACGCACCACCACGACGATCATCGGGGGTACCACGAGAACCGACCAGACGAAGTGATCGAACATCGCCCCGCCCGCCCTCCTCGCACCGGCCGCACTCCCGGCCGGCGGCACCCCCGCCCGGCGCGGCGGCCTCGCCGATCCGACCGGGCCGGGCCGCAGCGGGCACCGTCGCCGATCGATACAGTCGGGTGGTGAGCACCGCACAGCCGCCGGGCCGACGGCGACGCCCCGGTCAACTGGAGACCGAGATCGTGACCGTGCTCGGCGCCGCGTCCGGCCCGCTGACCCCCGGTGAGGTCCGTGACATCGTGGACCCGACCGGGTCATTGTCCTACAGCACGGTGGTCACCACGCTCACCCGCCTGCACGAGAAGGGCTCGGTCACCCGGAGCCGGGACGGTCGAGCGTTCCGGTACGGCGCCCTGAGCGATCCGGCGGGACTGGTGGCCGATCGGATGAGCCGCCTGCTGGCGGTGGAGGCCGACCGCGCGTCGGTGCTGCGCCGCTTCGTGAGCACGCTGACCGATTCGGACGAGCGCGTCCTTCGCGACCTGCTTCGAGAACCCGACGCCCCGTGACCGCTTGTCGGCGCGCCGCGGTGGGCGGGCTGATCAGGGTCCCGGCTGATCAGGGTCCCGGCTGATCAGGGTCCCGGCTGATCAGGGTCCCGGCTGATCAGGGTCCCGATGCCGAACCGCTGTTCCCAGTCCCGACCGAACGCGAGGAGAACTACGCGGTCTCGTGGTCTGCCGCGAAGCCGAGCGACCCGAGAAACCGGGTCTGCTCGTGAACGACGGTGTCGTTGAGCTCACCGAGCGCGGCCTGCGTCTCGGGGTCGTCGAGCGCCATCTGCGCGAGAGCACGCTCGAGGTGACCCTGGTCGTCGACGGACCACAGGTTCCAGCTCTCGTAGAGCGGCCCCACCTGCGTCACGGCTCCGGCGACCAGCATGATGCCCTGCGACTCGAACAATCCCCGGACTGTCGTCATCGCCGCGTCGTAGCGGGCCAGGTTCGCAAAACCGTACTTGAGCTGAAGTTGGGCGAGCATGTAGCTCTTCATCTGATTCCTCCTTGTTCCCGCCCTCGAAGTGGGGCACTCATGAACCTAGGAGTTCACGCTGGTGTGAAGTGCAAGCCCTTGGTCGGCGCCGATTCGCCGGCGTCGCGACGAGCGCGCACGATGCTCATCGTCTCCTTGAGGTGACTCACGGCCGCCTGTTGGGCCGAGATGCCGGCGAGTAGTTCAGCGTGGCGAGCCGCCAGGACCACCTCGATCCTCGCCATGCCGCCGGGACGATCCCAGTCGCGAGCGATCTCGCGGATCAGAGTGCTCGGGATTCCGGCGGCGTAGAGGCTCTGGATGAACCGCACACAGTCCACGGAACGCGAGGAGTATCGGCGGTGCCCAGCGGAGTTGCGATCGGGCACCAGCAGCCCCTGCTCCTCGTAATAGCGAAGGGAGCGCGTGCTGACGCCGGTGGCATCAGCCAGCGCGCCGACGGAGAGCGCTGATGCTTCCACGGGTGCGACCTTTCCGTTGGTGAGGTGCCGTCCCATCATGGCTCGCGTCGTGAAAGCGCAGCCGGCACAACCGCAGCGAGAACCGGCCGGGTGATGACCGCCTCATCCGGGCGCGCCTCCGTGAACACCGCGACGACCAGAGCCGGCGCCCACTCCACGACCCGCCGTGGGAGTCAGGCGAGCAGTGACCGCCCCCAGTGGTCGTCGGCGGCGAGCAGGCCGGGTGGGCAGGCGAAGACGCCGCTGGAGACGTGCCGGATGTACTCGTTGAGCAGATCGTGCCGGGACAGCCGGGTCTGTACCGGAACGAACTGTTTTCGCGGGTCCCGCTGGTAGGCGATGAAGAACAGTCCCGCATCGAGTCGCCCGAGCCCGTCCGACCCGTCGACGTAGTTGTAGCCGCGCCGCAGCAGCCGCGCCCCGCCGTTGACCGTCGGGTGGGCGAGCCGCACGTGCGCGCCGACGTCGATGCGGTCGCCGGTCAGGTCGGGCTCGTCGAACTCGGCGGTCCCGGTCAGCGGCGCCCCGGAACCCTTGGCTCGTCCGAAAATGGTCTCCTGCTCGCCGAGCGGTGTCCGGTCCCACGTCTCGATGATCATGCGGATCTTCCGGGTCACCAGGTACGACCCGCCGGTCATCCAGTCCGGCCCGTCACCGTCGCGGACCCACAGGTGTTCGTCGAGCAGCGCGGTCTCCTCGGCCTTCAGGTTGGCGGTGCCGTCCTTGAAGCCGAACAGGTTGCGGGGCGTGTCCTGGCTGGTCGACGTGGAGGAGGTGCGGCCGAAGCCGAGCTGCGACCACCGCACGCTCACCACGCCCATGCCGAGCCGGGCCAGGTTGCGGATCGCGTGGACCGCGACCTGCGGATCGTGCGCGCACGCCTGCACGCAGATGTCACCGCCGGAGATCTTCGCGTCGAGGGCGTCGCCGGGGAACGCGGGCAGGTCGGCGAGCGCCTCGGGCCGCCGGTCCGCGATGCCGAACCGGTCCTTGCCGGTCGCATCGCGGAACAGCCCGGGACCGAATCCGATCGTCAGGGTGAGCCCCGACGCGGGCAGCCCCAGCGCCTCGCCGGTGTCGTCCGGCGGCGCCTCCGGGATGCCGCCGACCGCGCCGCGGGTGCCCGCGTCGAGGCCGGCGGTCATCCGGGCGGCGGCGGCCGTCCACGCCTCCAGCATGCCGACCAGCGCTGCCCGGTCGTCGGTGATCACGTCGAAGGCCATGAAGTGCAGCCGGTCCTGAGCGGACGTGACGATGCCGGCCTGGCGGTCACCCCAGAACGAGATCGCGTCCGCGGCGGCGTTCCCCCTCGACCCGTCACCACCGGCGCCGGCACCACCGGCACCGCGGCCCGGGTCGTCGCTGCTCAGGGCGAGGGCACCGGCGGCGACACCCGCCGCGCCGACGCCCGCCAGCCCGATCACCTTCCGGCGTTGCATGCTGATGTGTCCCCTATTTGCCGGACGCCACCAGCGCGGCGATCCTGCTGATCGGCTCGGCCAGGGCGTTGATCTCGTCGCTGAGTGTCTTCAGATCGGCTTCGGTCAGAGCGGTGTGCAGTTTCCAGCCGTCGCCGTCGCGGTGCTTCTCCAGGGCTGCCTCGACCGACGCGAACCGCTCGTCGAGCGTGGTGACCAGCGCGGCGTCCTTCTCCTCGAGCGCCGGGCGCAGCGCCGACACGGCGGCCTGCGAACCCTCCACGTTGGCCGCGAAGTCCCACAGGTCGGTGTGCGAGTAGCGGTCCTCCTCACCGGTGATCTTGCCGGTGGCGACCTCGTCGAGCAGTTCCTTCGCCCCGTTGGCCAGCTGCAGCGGGGAGAGCGTGGTGCTGTTCGCCAGGTCGACGATCTTCTGGACGTCGACGAGCAGCTTGTCGGCGACCGGCCCGTCCTGGCTGATGTCGCCGGTGGTCCAGAGGTCCTTCTCGATCCGGTGGAAA
This sequence comes from Actinoplanes sp. NBRC 101535, assembly GCF_030269225.1. Taxonomy (NCBI): domain Bacteria; kingdom Bacillati; phylum Actinomycetota; class Actinomycetes; order Micromonosporales; family Micromonosporaceae; genus Actinoplanes; species Actinoplanes sp. NBRC 101535. The sequence goes on from NZ_BSSY01000004.1 coordinate 490,913, forward strand.
CCGGTGAACTCCTGGCCCTCCTCCTGGTCGCCCTCCCTGCCGTCGATCGCCGGGTCCAGGTCGCCGAAGATCTCAGCGACCGGCTCGATGCGCTCCCAGTACGTCCGGGCGACCGGGAACAGCGCCTTCGCCTCGTCCACCTTGCCGGCCTTGACCGCGGTCACGAACTCGGTGGTCTTGTCGATCAGCGCGCCGGTCTGGCTCTTCACGTACCGCTGGTAGTCGGTGGTGGCCTGGGCGAGCTTGGCGTCCTCGGTGAGCGGCGCGCTGGAGCCGGTGACGGTGAACCCGTTGCGGATCCCCTTGCCGATCATGCCCGGCTTGCAGGCGGTCTCGTACGTGCCCGCGGCCAGCTCGACGATCAGTTCCCGGGACAGACCGGGGGCGATGTTCTCCACCTCGCCCATCACCCGGTCGCCGTCGGCGTACACGTAGAACTCGGTGACCTTGCTGCCCTTGTTGGCGATGGTGAAGGTGACCGTGCCCGCCGCCGACTCGCCCTCGGCGACGTCGCAGGCGGTGTCCGAGGCGGACACGGCGATGGCGGCATCCTCGTCGCCGGTGGTGCCGCCGTCGTTGTCGCCGCAGGCGGTGAGCAGCAGGGCGGCCGCGGTGGCGGCGGTCAGTATCCGTGCGGTGCGCATGGTTCTCCTAGGACGCGGGTTCGGGGGTGTTCTTCTCGAGCCGCGACGCGGGCCTGCCCGCCGGGTTCAGGAAGAGGACGAGAACGGGGATGCCGTACGCGAGCCAGGCCACGGTCTCCAGCACCGTCGGAGCGGGGGTGAAGTTGACCATTCCGCGGAGCAGTTCGGCGTACCACGTGTCGGGCGGGAACGCGGCGCTCACGTCGAAGGCCAGGTCGTCGAGTCCGGGCAGGACGCCGGACTCCTGCAGATCGTGGACGCCGTACTTGGTGATCCCGGCGGCGACCAGCACGAGCAGTGCCCCGGTCCAGGTGAAGAAGCGTCCGAGGTCGATGCGGACGGCGCTGAGGTAGAGCAGCCAGCCGAGGGCGACCGCCGTGAGCAGCCCGAGCGTGACCCCGATGATCGGCCGGGTGCTGTCGGCGGCGCCCTGGGCGGCGGCGTAGAACAGGATCGCGGTCTCGAGGCCTTCGCGGATGACCGCGAGGAACGCGACCCCGGCGACGGCGACCGGTCCGACCTGGATCGCACCCTCGAGCCGTCCGCGCAGTTCAGCCCCGATGTGCCGGGCCATCCGCCGCATCCAGAAGATCATCCACGTGACGAAGCCGACGGCGACGAACGACGCTATGGCCTCGAACAGCTCCTGCTGCGTGAACGACAGCCGGGCGACGCCGACCTGCAGCAGGACGGCGGCTCCGATCGACAGCGCCGCGGCGATCGCGACGCCGGCCCAGACCAGGCGCAGCAACGGTTTCCGCCCGCTTCGGACCAGGAACGCGACCAGGATCGACACGACCAGGGTGATCTCGAGGCCTTCGCGGAGACCGATCAGGTAGATAGCGGCCACCGACCACTCCTAAGGTAAGGCAAACCTAACAAGGCCGCCCCCACTTTCTTTTATTGCGTTGTAGAAGTCAACTCACCACCCACCTCCAGCGACGCGCCTCACCCTTGACGATGGTGGAAGATCACTCCATGGCCATGGATGAGTTCGTCATGTCGTGGGTACGAGGCTGGGCCGTGTCCCGGGAGGTCCCCGAGCCCGAGGAGGTCACGGGCGGTCTTCGTGCGCGGGTGGGACTCCCCGGCCACCGGATCCGGTACGTGCTCCGGTCCGGCGAGACCGCGACGGCGGCCCACCTCGGCAGAACCGCCGCCGAGCCGGGCACCTGGATCAAGATCGCCGACACTGACGAGGCGTTACGGGCCGCCCTGCCGGACGTGTGGCAGATGACCGAGACCTGCTATCTGATGAGCACCAGCCTCACCGCGAAGGCCGCCGAGCCGCCGGCGCCCTACACCCTGCGGACCGCCCTGCACGGCCCGGTCGTGATCGCCACCGTGCACGACCATGCCGGTGACCTCGCGGCAACCGCCCAATACGGCCCCACCGGCGACATCGCGGTGATCGACAAGGTGGTGACCGAACCCCGGCACCGCCGCCGGGGACTCGGCCGCGTCGTCATGGGCGCGCTCGCCACCCATGCGCTCGACCACGGCATCACCACCGGAGTACTGGTCGCCACCGATGAGGGCCGCAGTCTCTACCGCACCCTCGGCTGGTCCGACCACGGACCGATCGCGGCCGCCCACGTCCCGGAGGATCCCGCCTGAGTCTCCGCGGACGGTGCGGTGACAGGAAGCGCCGGAGTGGGTACCAGATAGGACATGACCGAGTACGGCATCCACGCCTCGCACGAACAGATCCCGCCCGGCGACCTCCTCAAGGCGGTGATCGCCGCCGAACGCGCCGGTTTCGACGCCGCCATGTGCTCCGACCACTTCTCGCCGTGGAGCGAACGCCAGGGCGAGTCGGGTTTCGCCTGGTCCTGGCTCGGCGCCGCGCTGCAGGCCACCAACCTGTCGTTCGGGGTGGTGAACGCTCCGGGCCAGCGGTACCACCCGGCGATCATCGCGCAGGCGATCGGCACGCTCAGCTCGATGTATCCGGGACGGTTCTGGGCCGCCCTGGGCACGGGCGAGTTCAGCAACGAGCACATCACCGGCGACCCGTGGCCGCGTAAGGACGTCCGCAGCGCCCGCCTGCGCGAATGCGTCGACGTGATCCGGGAACTGCTCGACGGCCACGAGGTGTCGCGCGACGGCCTGGTCACCGTGGACCGGGCCCGGGTGTGGACCCGGCCGGACACCCCGCCGCCGCTCATCGGCGCCGCGGTCAGCCCGGCCACCGCCCGCTGGTGCGCCGAGTGGGCGGACGGCCTGGTCACGGTCAACGCCCCGGAGGACCGGCTGCGCGAGATGATCGCGGCATACCGGGACGCCGGCGGCCGCGGGCCGGTCTGCCTGCAGGTCCACCTGAGCTGGGCGCCGACCCAGGCAGAGGCCGAGGAGATCGCGCTGGACCAGTGGCGCAGCAACATCTTCCCGCCGCCGGTCTGCTGGGACACCGCCACCGCCGAGGAGTTCGACGTGGTGTCCGAGCGGGTCGGCATCGATCAGATCGGTGAGGTAGTGAACATCTCCGCCGACCTCGAACGGCACATCGAGCTGCTTCGCGGGTACGCCGACCTCGGCTTCGAGCGGATCTATCTGCACCATGTCGGCCAGGACCTCGGCCCGTTCATCGAGACCTTCGGCGCCAAGGTCCTGCCCCGGCTGCGCTGAGCCGGCAGCCCCAGCCTGCCTCGGGTCGCGACCAGCAGGAAGACGGCCGCGACCCGGGAGAGGGATCAGCCCCACACCTCTGCGGCTGTTTCGACGATCAGGCGCAACTTGGCCATCTGCTCCTGGTAGGTCAGTTCGTTGCCCTCCACCGTCGAGGAGAAGCCGCACTGCGGTGACAGGCAGATCTGCTCCAACGGGACGTAGCGCGCCGCCTCGTCGATGCGCCTCTTCAGGTCGTCCTTCGACTCCAGCGTGCCGCGTTTGGTCGTCACCAGGCCCAGCACCACCATTTTGCCCTTGGGCACGAACCGCAGGGGCGCGAAGTCTCCCGATCTGGCGTCGTCGTACTCCAGGAAGAAGCCGTCCACCTCCAGCGAGCCGAACAGGGCCTCCGCCACGAAGTCGTAGCCGCCCTCGGCTGCCCACGAGGAGCGGAAGTTGCCCCGGCACATGTGGGTCGTCACCTTCAGGTCGGCCGGGCGGTCCGCGATCGCCGCGTTGATCTGCCGGATGTAGCGCAGGTGCTGGTGGTCGGCGTCGTCGCCGCGCGCCGACAGCAGGCTGCGCTGGGCGGGATCGTTCAGGTACGCCAGACTCGTGTCGTCCAGCTGCAGGTAGCGGCAGCCCAGGGCCGCGACCCGCCGCACCTGCTCGGCGTAGGCGGCCGACAGATCCTCCCAGAACGCTTCCTGCTCCGGGTAGACCGCCGGATCGATCGCCGCCCGGCCACCGCGGTAGTGGACCATGCTCGGCGACGGGATGGTCAGTTTCGCCGTCACGTCCGGGTCGACGATCGACGACAGGTAGCGGTAGTCGTCGCCGAAGATGGTTTCGGTGAGGCGTACCGGGCCGTCGACGGCGAGCGCCGCCGATTCGAAGTCCAGCTCTCCGGAGGCGTTCCGGAAGTGCACTTTGATCTTCTCGTCGGTGGGGCGGATCCCGCCGAGGCGGTAGATGAAGTCCATGTGCCAGGAGGTGCGCCGGAACTCGCCATCCGTCGCAGACTGCAGGCCGACGTCACGCTGCATGCGTACGATCTCGGCCACCGCCTCGTCCTCGACGGCCCGCAGCTCCGCCGCGGTGATCTCCCCCAGTGCGCGGCTGCGCCGGGCCTCCAGCAGGCGGGCGGGGCGCAGCAGACTTCCGACATGATCCGCCCGGAACGGCGGCGTTGCGCGTTTCGTCACGACGGGGCTCCCTCCGATGACGATCTGAGAACGACGACCCAGCCAGACTCGGACCTCATGTCGGCCCGCCGCGCGCCGAACAGACGAGGGAGCGAGAACTCATGGATCCGGCATAAGGGGATAAATCATGGCGAAGGGGCGCGCCGGCACGGTAGGCATCTCCAGGGCCAAGCTGAAAACAGCCCTCGCCGAACTCCCGGACATCGGCGCCGACATCTTCCTGGAGATCGGCGAGGGGGTGAACTTCCGCTCCCGCCTCGAGGCGGCCGGCACCGAATCGTTCACCGTCTCCGCCCCGGTGGAGGGCCAGGCTGCCGGGATCGAACCCGGCGGCGAGTTCGACATCTTCTGGATACCCGAGGTGACGCCGACGACCCGCGTGGTGCTGTCCTGCCGGCTGGTCGAGATATCCGGCGAGGCCCCCTACCAGTGGACGCTGGCACCGACCGCCACCCCGGAGGTCCGCAACCGGCGGCAGTACTCACGCGGCGGCGCGGTCACCACCGTCCGGGTGCACACCGCCACCGGCAACGACCCGGTCGACGCGCGGCTGCTCGACATCAGCGAGGGCGGCATGCGCTGCTGGGTCACCGAGCCCCTGGGCATCAAGGCCGGCGACCGGATGCGCGCGGTCCTCTGGCTCGGCACCAGCGAGGCCGACCTCGGCGGCACGGTCCATGCGGTCCGCGACTCGCCCGACGGGCCCGGTCAGCATGTGGTCGTCGTCTTCGACACCCGCGACGAACTGGCGCACCTGATCCGCCAATACGTCGTCGCCTGGGAGATCGGCGAACGCCGCCGGAAGCAGCGAGAGGCCAAACAGTAACACACAGTGACCCGAGAATCGGTCACTCAGGGAGATCGATGCAGGATCTGGCACGTTCACAGTGAACGGTTGAACCGTCCGGAGCGTACTGTCTGTCATCGGCTAGTCAGGAGGAACCACGATGACAGTCCTCGCTCTGGACCGCCGGCAGGCCCGGCACCACACCGGCGCGATCCTGCGCGGTCACGGTCGCTTCGCCCGCCAGTTCGAGATGGACGGACACGTGCTGACGCTGGGTGTCGACCCAGGCGTCCGCGGCGGCCTCTACTACCTTCCCGCCACCCCACGCTGGGACGACGGCACGCCGGTCCCGCACGACATCGTCGCCACCCTCCAGCCGATCATCGAAGAGGTCGAGCGTTTCTGGGGCACCTGGCCGGAGTTCCGCGCCGTCCTCTGAGCACCCCGCCGGGGGAGATCCAGGATCTCCCCCGCACTCTTCCTTTTCTTGTACGCGTAAAGACCCTTCCCACCACCCCACACCTCCCGCAATCGCCAGTTCCCGGCGAGCACCCCACCATGGCCGGGAGTTCGCTGAAGGCCGGCCGGGATCAGCGGCTGGGCAGGCCGAGGCGTTCCAGGGCCGCCCGCAGCACGTGCCGGCCGGCCATCGACGACGGCCCTCGGAGGCGGGACAGGACGCGCTCGCTCCAGCCGCCGGCCAGACCGTACCTGCTGTTGTAGGCCGCCAGCCGCTCGTCGTACACCTCGATGTACGCGTCCGCGGCCGCAGCGTCGTACACCTCGTGGTGCAGGACCGCCGCCTGGGGCAGGCGAGGTTTCACCCCGGCCCGCTCGGACGGGTCGGGTTCGCCGACCGCCAGGCCGAACGCCGCCACCGCATGCGACGGCAGGCCCAGTTCCGCGGCCACCTTCTCCGGATGGTTGCGGATCGCGCCCACGAAGACCGTGCCCAGTCCCAGCGACTCGGCCGCCACCACCGCGTTCTGGGCGGCCAGGGCCGTGTCGACGAACCCGATGATCGTCGACTCCAGGTAGTCGGCGGCGTCGAGGGCGACGCCCGCCCGCAGGGCCAGCCGGCGGGCCCGGCCCAGGTCGGCCACCCACACCAGGAACAGTGGTGCCCGGGCCACGAAGTCCTGTTCACCGGCGAGGGCGGCGAGGCGTTTCTTGCGGTCCGGGTCACGGACCGCCACCACGCTCCACGGCTGCAGGTTCGACGAGGTGGGCGCGGACTGGGCGGCGGCGATCAGCGCGGCCAGTTCGTCGTCGCCGACCGGGCGGGGGCCGAACGCGCGGACCGACCGGTGGGCGAGTTGGACGGCGAGGACGTCGTTGGTGACGCCGAGGGTCGCGGCGGGGTCGCCGTAGCGGGCGGTTACGGACATCAGGCGGCCGCCTCCTCAGGAGGGCTCGAAGGTGAAGCCCATGATCCGCCGAAGGTCAGCAGGGGTGCCAGGTCCCGTGCCGTGGATGTGAGCAACCTCCGGTGTTCGGCCAGGTCCGGAACTCCGGGCACGAAGCTGACCAGCAGATCCGTGACATGTCGCAGGGCCGGGTCGGCGTTCAGCGCGGCGGCGATCCCGGCGGCCGGCCCGAGCAGCGCGTGATCCTTCGCCAGGTATTCCGGCACCGGCAGTCCGGCGGCGGACGCCTGCCAGCTCTGCCATCGGCGTACTCCCGGTGTGACCGCCTCCAGAGCCGCTGACGGCGAGGGGTGCGGGTAGACGGCCCGGGACACCTGGATACGCGGCGGGGTGCCGGCGGGCAACGCAGCCAGATAGGCGGAGATCCACGAGGCCTGGTCCGCGAACGGCGAGCTGGACCGCCACGAGGTGGCCCGGGACAGCTGCAGGCCGTCGCCGGCGCGGGCGGCCGCGATCGCCGCCGCGTGTGCCAGCCGGGGGTCGCTCGTGGTCGCCTGCCAGAGGCGGTCCCGCACGCCGGCGCCCGGCGGGTGCAGCACCTCACCGAGGCTGTTCAGGGCTTTCCCCTCGAGGATCTCGTGCAGCCGGGCCACCGAGGCATCCCACAGCCGGTGCCGGTCGGCGAGGTCCTTCCCGAACGCCTCCCACGCTCCCGGGAACGGCCCCGACCCGACGCCGAGTTCGAGCCGGCCGCCGCTGAGTGCGTCGAGCGTCGTCGCCTGTTCCGCCACCACCAGCGGATCCTCCAGCGGCAGCACGAGCACGCCGGTGCCGAGCCGGATCCGGGACGTGTGCTGGGCGATCGCGGCGAGCAGCACCAGCGGGGCGGAGACGTGCTCCTTCCCCTGCCGGAAGTGCCGCTGGATCACCCAGCCGGAGTCGTAGCCCAGCTCCTCGGCCAGCTGGAACAGCTCGATCGCGTGCCGGTAGGACTCGGCCGGCGACAGGTCCCGGTCGAGGTGCAGCAGGAATCCCAGCCGGGGCACGTCAGATCCTCAGCCCGGTGCCGTGCACACCGTGCTCGTCGATGACCGCCAGATCCGTTTCGGACAGCGGGTCGAAGTCGAGGGCCCGGACGTTGTGGTCGAGCTGGGCGACCGAGCTGGCCCCGATCAGCGCCGACGTCACCTGCGGACGGTGCAGAACCCACTGCAGCGCGAGCTGGGCGAGGGACTGGCCGCGGCGCGCGGCCAGCTCGTTCAGGGCGCGGGCCCGTCGACGGTACGTGTCGTCGATGACCTCCGGTTTCAGGAAGTCACTGGCGGTCGCGCGCGCTCCGACCGGAATTCCGTCGAGGTACTTGTCGGTGAGCAGTCCCTGGGCCAGCGGTGAGTACACCACCAGACCGAAGCCCTCCTCGTCGGCGGCGTCGAGGAGTCCGCTGGTCTCCGGCGTCCGGTCGAAGATCGAGTACCGGGGCTGGTGCACCAGCAGCGGCACGCCCGCCTCGCGCAGCAGCTTCGCCACCTCCCGGGCCCGGGTCGCCGGGTAGTTGGAGACGCCGACGTAGAGCGCCTTGCCGCTGGTGACCGCGCCGGCCAGGGCGCTGACCGTCTCCTCCAGCGGGGTGCTCGGGTCGGCCCGATGGTGGTAGAACACGTCCACGTAGTCCACCGACAGGTCGCGCAGGCTCTGGTCGAGCGAGCCGAGCAGCGACTTGCGGGATCCGCCCTGCTGGTACGGGCTGGTCCCGATCGGGTTGCCGGCCTTGGTCGACAGGACGATCTCGTCGCGGTGACGGGCGAGGTCGCGGCGCAGCACCTTGCCGAAGACCTGCTGGGCGGCCCGGTGCGGCGGCCCGTACCGGTCGGCGTTGTCGAAGTGCACGATGCCCAGGTCGAAGGCGCGCAGCAGGATGGCCCGCTGGGTGTCGTACGCGTAGTCGGTGCCGAACTTCTGCCACAGCCCGAACGAGAACACCGGCAGGTCGAGCCCGGAACGTCCGGAGCGGCGGAACGGAATCGTGGTCATCTAAGCGGTCCTCCTGAGAGAAGAGGCTTGCAGGGACGGCGTGTCCACGCCGGTGTCGCGTTCGAGGAAGTGCGTGCCCGGGTCGACGATCGCGTCGATCCGGTCCAGGACGGCGGCGTCGAGGACGACCTGCGACGCCTTGACGTAGGCGTCCAGATGCTCGGCCGTCCGCGGCCCGATGATCACGCTGCTGACCGCCGGGTGGTTCAGCGCGAACGCCACCGCCAGCTCGATCAGGCTGAGACCGTTCTCCTCGGCCAGCGCGGCGAGCGCGTCCGCGGCGGCGAGTTTGCGCTGGTTGTGGTCGGCGCCGATGTCGAACCGGCCGGGGATCAGGTCGGCGCGGGCCGATTCCGGCTGTGCGGCGCCGAGGCGGTACTTCCCGGACAGCCAGCCGGCGGCGAGGGGCCCGTAGCCGAGGACGCCGACGCCGTACTTCCGGACGACCGGGAAGACCTCACGTTCGGCGGAGCGGACCAGCAGTGAGTAGGGCAGCTGCTGGGTGTGCGGCGCGATCAGCCCGTGCTGAGCGGCGAGCCAGTGCGCCTCGACCTGCTGGTGGGCCGGGAACACCGAGGTGCCGTAGTAGAGGATCTTCCCGGACCGGACCAGCCCGTCCAAGGTCCGCAGCGTCTCCAGCAGATCCGTGTCCGGGTCCGGCCGGTGTGCCTGGTAGAGGTCGATATGGTCGGTGCCGAGGCGGCGCAGCGAACCCTCCACCGCCCGGGTGATCCAGCGCCGCGAGTTCCCGGCGTGCCGTGGGTCGTCACCGATCTTCCCGTGGAACTTCGTCGCCAGGAAGACGTCGTCGCGGCGGTCCCGCAACGCGCGCCCGACGATCCGCTCGGATTCGCCCTGCTCGTACACGTCGGCGGTGTCGATAGCGGTGATCCCCGCGTCCAGAGCCGCGTGGATGATCCCGATGCTGGTGTCCTCGTCCTGGTGGCGACCGAAATTCATCGCGCCGAGGGTGAGCGGGGAGATCAGTACCCCGGTGCGTCCCAATACCCGTGCGGTCACAAGAAGCCCTTTCAGAAGAGGCCGGTGGTGGGTGGTTCCTGCCCGGTCAGCAGGTGGGCGCCGGCGACCGACGCCTTCCACTGCCGCGGGTTGTGGTTGGCGGCGGTGCGGGCGTTGCGCCAGTGCCGGTCGAAACCGAGTTCCCGGTCGGTGATCGATCCGCCGGCTACGTCGAACAGCAGCTCGGCGGCGCGCAGGGCACTCTCGATGGCGATCACGCCGGTCTGCGCGACGGTCACCGACGCTGCGGCCCCCGCGGCCCGCGCTTCGTCACCGTGCTTGTCGCGTACGCGATGAAGCTCCTCGGCAGCGAGAAGGACCACCGACCGGGCCGCATGGCTGCGCGCCGAGATCTCCCCCACCGTCTGCCGCACGTAGGGGTCGTCGACGCTCTTCTCCGCCGAACTGTGCTTGATCGGGCGGGCCCGTTCCCGGGTGAACCGGACCGCGTCGTCGAGCGCCGCCGCGGCGATCCCGGCCTGCACCGCCGCCAGGTAGAGCTGCGCGAACGACCCGAGCCACGGGTTCTCCACGATCGAGTCGTCGCGGTACACGATCTCGTCGTCGGACACCCGGACGTTCCACAGCCGGGTGGTTCCGCTGGCGGTGAGCCGCTGGCCGACCGCGTCGAAGTCGTCGAGGCGCTGGACGCCCTCCCGGTCGACCGGGACCGTGAAGCCGTAGAGCTTGCCGTCCTCGGTCTTCGCCGATCCGCTGAACCAGGAGGCGTAGAGCCCACCGGTCGAGTAGTACTTCTCGCCGTCGATCACCCAGCCACCGGCCTCGCCGTCGCGGCGCAGCGTGGTGTGCACCGTGCCGCTGGCGCCGCCGCTGCGTTCGTTGCCGCTTCCGGCGAACAGGTCGCCGGCCCGCAGCCGGGCCAGGGTGACGTCCCGGTGCGGCAGGTCCGGCCGGGTGGCCACCTGGTTGGCGGTGAGGAAGCTGGATCGCAGCGCCTGGGCGACGCTGGAGTCGGCCCGGGCGATCGCGATGATCAGCTCGGCGATGTCGCGGACCGTGCCGCCCGCGCCGCCGTCGGCCGTCGCGATGCCGGTCAGCGTGATCCGCCGGCCGGCGAGTTCCCGGACGTCGTCGAAGGCGTAGTCGCGTTTCTGCTCGCGGGAGGCCGCGCTGTCCTGGAGGCGGGCCAGGATCGGGGCGATCGCGGCGCGGATGCCGGCCGGGGTCATGCCGCCACCGTCTGGTACGCGCCGCGCAGGGTGGCCGCGGGTGGCCGTGGTTCCAGGGCCGCGATCGCCGCCAGTATCTCGTCGGCGCCGCCGGTCACCGCCAGCTCGAAGCCGTCGAGCGGTCCGCGCCACGCCGGGTCCGGAATCTCGGTGACCCGGCCGATCAGCGTGATGTCGTCGCGGGCCCGGCCGGCCGTGCGCAGCGCCGCGTCCACTTCCGCGGCGTGCGCAAGGTCGACCACCACCACGTCGGCGACCGCGGCGACCGTCGCCAGGTCGAGCACGCCCAGATCGGCGACGAGGACCGGGCGGCCCTGCACCGACGACGGGCCGTCCAGCGGGCCGGCGACCCGGTAGTGGGCGCCCTCGTGGCCGATCGGCCGGATCAGCGCGTCGTCGACGAGCACCCCGGCGTCGCGGTCGCCGATCAGGGCCTCGCGGGGGAACGACTCCCAGAGACGGGTGAGGATGTGGGCGTACTCGCCCCAGCGGCGTACCGGGTCGGTCAGGCCGGGTTCGGGGGCGGTCAGCTCGCTCACCGCGTCCCCGCGTCCCGGGCGCAGCACCACCCCGGCCCGGCCGCCGGTGGCCCGGTCCAGCGACAGGATCCGGCGTGCCGCGTTGAACGGCGCGTTCCCGGTGGTCGGCAACTCCGGCAGGTAACCGATGCCGCCGTGGATCCCGGCGAGGTATGCCGCGACGACCGTCGGGTCGAGCGCGGCGCCGGTGTCGGTCAGTCGCAGGGCCACGACCCCTGCCGCTTCGGCGGCTGCGGCGATCCGGACCGCGTCGGCCGGCGACACCAGTCCCGCTCCCCCGACGGACAGAGCGATCTGCACGGGCACACTCATGACGGCACCTCCTGGTTGGCGGGCAGCCCGAGATGCGAGCGCAGGGTGGCGCCCTCGTACTCGGTGCGGAACAGGCCGCGGCGCTGCAGTTCGGGGATCACGTGGTCGGCGAAGTCGTCGAAGCCCGACGGCAGCACGTCCGGCATCACGTTGAAGCCGTCGGCGGCGCCGGCCCGGTGCCAGGTCTCGATGTCGTCGGCGATCTGCTCCGGGGTGCCGGCCACGATCCGGTGCCCGCCGCCGCCGGAGAGCCGTTTGAGCAGCTGCCCGAGCGTGGGCCGGTCCCGGTCGATGATCGACTTGACCACCCGGTAGAAGGTCTGCGAGCCGCCCGCCTCGTCCGGGTCGACGAGCAACTCGTCCGGGATCGGCTCGTCGTCGGAGAGGCCGTCGAGGGAGATGCCCAACTGGCCGGCGAGGCGCCGGCGGGCGTACGCATCCGGAAGGAGCTCGTCGAGGAGCTCGCGCCGGGCCCGCGCCTCGGCCTCGGTGGAACCCACCACGGTGGACAGCCCGGGCAGCACCACGATCTCCTCGGGCCGGCGGCCGAACGCCGCGGCCCCGTCCCGGATCTCGGCCCGGAACCGGCGGGCGTGTTCCAGGTCCTGGTCGGCGGAGAAGATCACCTCGCCGACCTGGCTGGCCAGCCGCCGTCCGTCGGTGGAGCCGCCGGCCTGCACGACCACCGGCCGGCCCTGCGGGGAGGCCAGCTCGCGCCGGGATTTCCAGGCGTCCACCACCTGCCCGGTGACGACCGCGGCCCGCTGGTAGCGGAACGCGTGCTCCGGCTCGCTGGTCCGGCCGAAGTTGCGGGCCGCGGCCGGGCCGGCCGTGGTGACCACGTTCCACCCGAACCGGCCGCCGCTGACGAAGTCCAGGTCACCGGTGCGCCGGGCCAGCTCGACCGGATCGTTGTACGACGACGACAGCGTCCCGATCAGCCCGATCCGTTCGGTCTGCGCCGCGATCCGCGCGAGGACCGTGGTCGGTTCCAGGTTCTGTCCCGGCCGGTGCCGGATGCCCGGGTCCAGGACCGGACCGTCGGCGAGGAACACCGCGTCCAGTCTGGCCTGCTCCGCCTTGCGGGCGATCGCGGTGTAATGCTCGACGGTGAAGCTGCCGGCCGGGTCGGTGCCGGGGAACCGCCAGGACCCGCCGAAGACTCCGGCGTTGAGGATGTTGACGTTGATGTGCAGCACGGTCGCTCCTTAAAGCTTCACGCCGGGGATCGCGTCCAGCAGGTGGCGGGTGTAGTCGTGCTCCGGGTCGCGCAGCACCCGGGCTGCGGGGCCGCTCTCGACCACCGCGCCGTCCTTCATCACCGTCACGTCGTCGGCGACCAGCCGGACCACGCCCAGGTCGTGGGTGACGAAGACGTAGCTGAGGCCCCGCTCGTCCTGCAGGCGGGTGAGCAGTTTCAGGATCTGGTCCTGCACCGACACGTCCAGGGCGCTGACCGCCTCGTCGAGCACCAGGATCTTCGGCCGCAGCGCCAGGGCGCGGGCGATGGCGACCCGCTGCCGCTGGCCGCCGGAGAGCTGGGCCGGGAGCCGGTCCAGGAAGCTCTCGTCCAGTGACACCGCCGCCAGCAGCTCGGTCACCCGGTCACGAACCGGCAGCTGGTATGCCCGCAGCGGTTCGGCGATCAGCCTGCGGACCGTGAACCGTGGGTCCAGGGAGGTGAACGGGTTCTGGAAGACGTACTGCAGATCCCGGCGCACCTCGCGCAGCTGCTTGCGGCTCAGTCCGGTCAGCTCCCGGTCACCGACGTGCACCGTCCCGGCGCCGGGCTTCGCGAAACCGGCCAGGATGCCCGCCAGCGTCGACTTGCCCGCGCCGGACTCGCCGACCACGGCGTGCGTGGTGCCCTCGCGGACTGCCAGGTCGACGCCGTCCAGCGCCCGCAGCGTGCCGTACTCCTTGGTCAGACCGGTCGCCCGCAGCACCACCCGGCCGCCCGCAGGCCGGGGTTCCCGGGCGGGTTGCCGGGCCGGGTTCGCCGCGAACAGCCGCCGGGTGTACTCGTGGTCCTCGTCGACGATCCGGCCCTTGTTCATCACCAGGATCCGGTCCGACCGGTCCTGCGCCACCCCCAGGTCGTGGGTGACCAGCAGGATCCCGATGCCGAGCGTCTCCCGCAGGCTGACCAGGTGGTCCAGGATCCGCTTCTGCACGGTCACGTCCAGGGCGCTGGTCGGCTCGTCCGCGACGATGATCTTCGGTTGGCCGGCCAGCGCGATCGCGATCAGCGCGCGCTGTTTCATGCCGCCGCTCAGCTCGTGCGGATAGCTGCGGAACACCCGTTCGACATCCTCGAGACCCGCGAGGCGCAGGCTCTCCAGGGCCGCCTCCCGCTTCTTCTCGGGTACGGCCTCCTGCACCTGTGCCCCGACTCGGCGTACCGGGTTGAGGGAGGTGTTCGGGTCCTGGGGCACGAACCCCACGTAGGTGCCGCGGACCAGCGCCATCCGCCGGTCGTTGAATCCGGTCACGTCCACGCCGGAATAGGCGACCGCGCCGGAGCGGATCCGGGCCGCGACCGGGAGCAGTCCGAGCGCGCCCTGGATCAGGGTGGTCTTGCCGGAACCGGACTCGCCGACCAGCGAGACGAACTCGCCCGGATCGACGTGCAGGCTCACCCCGTCGACGGCCGGTGTCCAGGTGCGACGGCCGGTGCGGTAGTCGACGGCCAGGTCGGTGATCTCCAGCAGGGACTCGGTCACCGGTTCTCCCTTCGCAACGACGTGCTGATCCGGTGGGTGGCGATCACCACGGTCGCCAGGGCCAGGCCGGGCAGGATCGACGCCCACGGGTGCACGGCCACGTAGTCGCGGCCCTCGGCGACCAACAGCCCCCACTCCGGCTGCGGAGGGGGAGCCCCGTAGCCGAGGAAGCCGAGCGACGCGACCGCCAGCACCCCGGCGCCCACCTCCAGGGCGGCGAGGGCGACCACGGAACTCAGCGAGTTGGGGACCACGTGCCGGGCCAGCACGCCGAGACGGCTGACGCCCAGGCCGTACGCGGCCCGCACGTAGTCCTGGTGGACCACGGTCAGCACCTGGGACCGCATCACCCGGGCGAACGAGGCGATCGACGAGACCCCGACCGCGAGGGCGATGTTGTTCGTCGAGTAGCCCAGGACCGAGACCAGCACCATGGCCAGCAGCAGGCTGGGGATGGCCAGGAACACGTCGACCACCCGCATGATCGCGGTGTCCACGACGCCGCCGGCGAACCCGGCGATCAGCCCGACTCCGGCACCCGCGCCGAACGCGATCAGCACCGCGAGCAGGGTGGCGGTCAGGGTGGTGCGGGCGCCGTAGACGCTGCGGGCGTACAGGTCGCGGCCCAGCCGGTCGGTGCCGAACCAGTGGTCGGCGCTGGGCGGGGCGAAGCTGGCCGTGGCGTCCCCGGCGAACGGGCTGTACGACGTGAACAGGTGCGGCGCGACCGCCCAGCCGACGGCCAGCAGCACCACGGCCCAGGACAGCACCCGGCCGGCCCTCACGGCGCGACGCCCGCGGTCAGCGACGCCCGCAGCCGCGGGTCGAGCAGCGGGTAGATCAGGTCGACGATCAGGTTGATCACGGCGAAGGTGGCCGCGACCAGCACCACGATCCCGGCGACCAGCGGCACGTCCAGGGTGTTGATCGCGGTCTGGGTCATCCGGCCCAGCCCTCTGCGGGCGAAGACCGTCTCGGTGATGACCGAACCGGCGATCAGGTTGCCGAAGGTGACACCGGCGATGGTCAGCGCCGGCAGGCTGGCGTTGCGCAGCACGTCGCGGACGATGATGCCGCCGCGGGTGCCGCCCTTCGCCCAGCCGGTGGTGACGTAGCCGGCGGCGAACTCGGTGGTGAAGCTGCGCACCAGCAGCTGCGCGATCGGCCCGGCCACCGGGATCGCCAGGGTGATCAGCGGCAGCACCAGGCTGCGCCAGCCCTGGTCGCCGAACGCCGGGAACCAGCCCAGCTGGAACGAGAACACCTGCAGGACCAGGATCCCGGAGAGGAACACCGGCACCGAGACCGCACCGGAGGGCAGCGACTCCAGCAGGTCACGCAGCCAGGTCCGCCGGGTGGCGGTGGCGGCCAGTGCGATCCCGAACGCGATCAGAGTGGCCAGGACCAGGGCCGCCGACGCCAGCACCAGGGTGCTGGGCAGCACCTCGAGAATCGCGCCGGTGACCGGTTTGCCGGACTGGACCGAGCTGCCGAAGTCGCCGGTCAGGGCGTGCCCGAGCCGGTTCAGGTACTGCAGGATCACCGGCTCGTTGAAGCCGTAGTTCGCGGCGACCTGCTCCTTGACCTCCGGCGGGATCGCGTTCAGTTCGGCGGGGTCGAAGAGCAGGTCCACCGGGTCGGCCGGGAGGACGAACAGCAGGACGAACGTGACGGTGAACGCGGCCCAGACCACGAACAAGGCCCGGCCCACCTTGAGTGCCGTGTACCGCGCGACCCCGGTCATCGTCCGGCGCTCTTCCCGGCGTCGCTCTTCCAGGCGTCCACGAAGTGGTTGCGGGACTGGGCGTCGAAGACGATCCCGTGCACGTAGTCGGCGTGCGCGATCACCTGCGACGGGTTGTAGATCGGGCTGACCAGGGCGTACTTGTCCAGCAGCAGGTCCTGGGCGGTCTTGGCGTACGCGGCCCGCTGCACCGGGTCGAGCGTGGTCTCCAGCTTGCCGAGCGCGTCGGTCACCTCGGCCACGTCGACGCCGGTCGAGACGCCCTGTTCCAGGAACGAGCCGTTGCCGAGCGCCGGGCTGTAGCTGAGGTTCAGGACCGCCGGGTCGTTGCGGGACCGGTTCGCGGCGGTGATGTTCCAGTCCGTCTTCGCCTTGGCCACCTGCGCCGCGTAGTCCGGGATCGGCACCACGGTCAACTGCAGGTCGATGCCGATCTTCTGCAGGTCCTGCTGCACCGACTCGTACGCCGGCTTGTTGACCACCAGGTTGCTGATGCCGAGCAGCTTCACCTCGAGCCGCTTGCCGTCCTTGACCCGGATCCCGTCCGTTCCCGGAACCCAACCGGCCTGGTCCAGCAGCGCCTTCGCCTGATCGGGGTCGTACCTGAGCGCCGAGCCGCTGTAGTCCGCGTACCCCTGCACCGACGTGTTCAGGACCGAGGTGGCGATCGAGTACGAGTCGGTCAGCACCGTCTTCGCCACCGCCGACCGGTCCCAGCCGAGCTGGATCGCCTTGCGGACGGCGAGGTCGTTGGTCGGGAACAGCTGCGAGTTGAGGTTGAAGAAGATCGAGGTGCCGGAGACGCTCCGCGAGACGATCGCGAAGCCCTGGTCCTTGAGCGGCTGCTCGTCGGTGGTGCCGACGTCCAGGGTGGCGTCGACGGCGCCGGACGTGAGCGACCCGGTCCGGACGCTGGCCTCCGGGATCGTGTTGAAGACGACCCTGTCGAGGTACGCCTCACCGCTGTGCCGCAGTGACGGCGGCGACCAGTGATAGCCCTGCCGCCGGACCAGGACCGTCTTGACCTGCTCCTCCCACGACTCGTAGACGAACGGCCCGGTCCCGATCACCTTCGTCGGGTCGGTGCGCTGCTCGGCGCTGAGCTTGAGCGTGTTCAGCGACAGGAAGCCGGGCTGCGCGTTCGCGGTGAACGCCGACGCCTGCAGGAAACTGGCCAGGGGCTTCTCGAACCGGACCACCGCGGTGTACGCGTCCGGTGTCCGCGTCTCGATGTACCCCGGCAGCAGCGTCGCGCCGTTCGGGTTGATGCCGAGCGTCTGGTCGCCGTGCACGTACTGGTCGAAGTTGGCTTTGACCGCCGCCGCGTCGAACGGTGTCCCGTCGCTGAACGTGACGTCCTGGCGGAGCTTGAAGGTGAATGCGGTCAGGTCGGTGTTGTAGGACCACGACTCGGCCAGCCACGGCGTGATCTCGCCGGTGTCCGGGTCCTGCCAGGTCAGCTTGTCGGTGATGTTGTTGCCGATCAGCGATTCGGCGTAGTTGGTGCCCCACTGCGGGTCGGGGCTGCGCTGGTAGTCGATCAGCGCGAACTGCAGTGTTCCGCCGCGGACCGGCTCGCCGGACGCGGCCGACGCCGAGTCCTCGCTGCCGCGGGTGACGGCCAGCCCGATGCCCGCGGCGAGCAGGACGCCGAGCACCGCGGCGCCGGATATCCAGGGCCACTTGCGGCGGCCTGACTCGGCTCTCTCGATGGATTCACGAAGGTCGGACATCAGCTTCTCCCGATCGCCTGGTGGAGGGTTAGAATATAAACCCTATAGGCACAGTAGGATTAGAATGTGACCTGCGACATAGGAGACGCCGAATGAAACCACTGTGGTACATCCCCAACCAGGCGCAGCCCGGCCACCGCGGTGACGACGTCGTCGACGGGCACAACAGCCTCGACACCCTCACCGAACAGGCCCTCGCCCTGGAGGAACACGGCTGGGGCGGCGCCCTGCTCGGCACCGGCTGGGGACGCCCCGACACGTTCACCGTGGCCACCGCCCTGACCGCGCGCACCACGACCTTCCAGCCGCTGATCGCGGTCCGCCCCGGGTACTGGCGGCCTGCCAACTTCGCCTCCGCCGCCGCCACCCTGCACCACCTCAGCGGCGGGCGCGTCCTCGTCAACATCGTGTCCGGAAAGGACGACCTGGCCGCGTACGGCGACAGCGAAGGTGACCAGGCCGCCCGCTACGGCCGCACCCGGGAGTTCCTCCAGATCGTGCGCAAGCTGTGGCGCGAAGAGAACGTCACCTACCAGGGCGAGTACTTCCAGGTGACCGGCTCGACCGTCGTGCCCCGCCTCGCGGCTCCACCGCGCCTCTACTTCGGCGGCGCCTCCCCCGCCGCCGAAAAGGTGGCCGCCACCGAGGCCGACGTGCAGCTCTTCTGGGGCGAACCCTACGACGACATCGCCGAACGCATCGACCGGCTGCGCACCCTCAGCACGCGGCTGGGCCGGGAACACGCGCCACTGGAGTTCGGCCTGCGGATCACCACCGTCGTCCGGGACACCGCCGAACAGGCGTGGGCCGCCGCCGAGGAACGGGTCGCCCTGATGGCCGAGGGTCAGGGCCGATTCGCCCGCGACCCGAACCGGTTCACCGCCGTCGGCCAGCAACGGCTCCTCGACCTGGCGGCCCGCGGCGACGTCCTCGACGACAACCTCTACACCGCGCCCGGCAAGGTCGGCGGGGGCGGCGCCGGCACCACGTGGCTGGTCGGCTCGGCCGAGGACGTCGCGTCGTCCCTGCGCAAGTACCAGGCGCTCGGCATCAGCCACCTGGTCCTCTCCGACACCCCGTACCTGCCTGAGATCCAACGCCAAGGTCGAGACCTACTGCCCCTCCTACGCTCTTTCTGATTGTACGTTTCTGCAGCTCATTGGCGTTTGCAACGTTGTCGCACGTCTAGTCCGTCGCCTATGGTGGCCGAGTGAACGACTCTTCGCACGGGCATGATCACGGCGACGGACTCGGACATCGCCTACGACACCTCGTCACGCCGCACTCCCACGACAGCGCCGACAAGGTCGACACCGCCCTGGAAGCCTCCGACGAGGGCATGCGCGCCCTGTGGATCTCACTGGCCGTCCTCGGCGTGACCGCTGCCGCCCAGGCCCTGATCGTGGCGCTCTCCGGGTCGGTGGCCCTGCTCGGCGACACCGTGCACAACGTCGCCGACGCCCTGACCGCCGTCCCGCTCGGCGTCGCCTTCTGGCTGGGCCGCCGCGCCGCCACCCGCGCCTACACCTACGGATTCGGCCGCGCCGAGGACCTGGCCGGCGTCGTCATCGTCCTGGTGATCGCCGCGTCCGCCCTGGCCTCCGCCTGGTTCGCCGTCGACCGCCTGCTCAACCCGCAGACCATGACCCACCTGCCGTGGGTCTTCGCCGCCGGCCTCATCGGTTTCGCCGGCAACGAACTGGTCGCCCGCTATCGCATCCGGGTCGGCCGCCGCATCGGCTCCGCCGCCCTGATCGCCGACGGCCTGCACGCCCGCACCGACGGCTTCACCTCGCTGGCCGTCGTGCTGGCCGCCGCCGGCGCCTGGCTCGGCTGGACCTGGGCCGACCCGGTGATCGGCCTCCTGATCACGGTGGCGATCACCCTGGTCCTGAAGGACGCCGCCCGCGAGGTCCACCACCGCCTGATGGACCGGGTCGACCCCGCCCTGGTCGACCGGGCCGAGGCGGCCCTGCGTGCGGTGCCCGGCATCCGCGACGTGGCCGGCCTGCGCCTGCGCTGGATCGGCCACCGCCTGCACGCCGAGGCCGGCATCGTCGTCGACGCCGACCTGTCGCTGCTGGCCGCCCACGCGCTGGCCGCCGAGGCCGAACACCGCCTGACCCACGACATCCCGCGGCTGCTCTCCGCCACCGTCCACGTCGACCCCAGCACCCACCCGGGCCCCACCCACCACGCCGCCCTGGCCCACACCGACCTCGCCCACACCAGCCCCGCCCCGGCCGGACATCACGCCCACCACCATGCGGACAGCACCCCGGCCGGGCACCATGCCCACACCCACTGACCGGGCTGCACCACGTCGGAGCCGCCGTTCCACAACCAGATGTCCGCCACACCGAGGCGTCTCGCGACGAGCGTCGGCCCGGGATCAGCGCGGGTGGCGATCGCCTTCTCGAGGGCCCTCCCGTCCGCCCGCATCCCGTCGTCGTTGAACCGGTTGGGCGCCCGGTGCCCGAGCCCGCAAACCGATCCAGCGTCTTCAGGGCTCCTCGGCGACACCGTGCAACCGTTGACAGCGGCCTGCAGTCGCCGGCCGTGGGCCACAGCTGCCTGATCAAGCGAAAGACCGTGCACGGCGGTCCGGTTCACTCCGTTTGATCTTGGCAGCGGTCACAGGGACTCCGAGTGGCTGAACTGCGCCGACGTCCGAAGCGCCCGGAAGAGACAGATCCCCTGGCCAGAATCATGATCGACTCAAGTTGAGTGGCATTACCGAGCCACCGGCCGTCGCCTGTGGTCGTTTTCGGCGCGCAGGTGGACCGTGAACGACGGCTGTGCCGACCAAGCCGTCAATCACGGCTGCCCGGGAGGCCGAAATCAGCCGTCAGCGACGGCTCAGGGTCACCCAGCCGCCGTCCAGGGTCGTTTTCGGCACGCGGACGGACCGTGAGTGACGGCCCGACGTCACTCAGCCGTCGTCCACGGCTCCGCCAGCAACGGGGAACGACCACGGGCGACGGCTGAGGCGATCGGGCCGTCGGCTATGGCTGCGACGGTTGGCAGCCGACGAGCCGCGCTGAACGAGCATCGAGCCAGCACGGGCGGGTGGGGGATGTCGGCAAGCCGGGACGGGGCTTTACGCGTACCCGTCGAAGGCTCTCAAATGCCGGCGGCGGGCCTCGGTGAGGTGGTGGCGCATGGTTGCCTCGGCGGCGTCGGGGTCGGCGGCGGCGATGGCGGCGGCCAGGGCGCGGTGCTCGGACGTGGTGGTGCCGGTCTCGGTGTAGGGGAAGTACAACCGGTGGATGTGCAGGTGGGCGTGCAGGCGGGTGACCGATTCGCGGAGCAGCGGGTTCGCGGCGGCCTCGGCTATCGCGTCGTGGAAGCGGGCGTCCATGGTCGTGAACAGGGTGTGTGACGTGGTGTCGACCGGGACCGGGAGGGCGGCCTCGGTGACGAGCGCCGCGCGGGTCTCGGCGGAGGAGCGGGTGGCGGCCCAGCGGGCGGCGGCGCACTCCAGCACCAGGCGCATGTCGAACATGTCGGTGAACTCGTCGCGGGTGAGCAGCGGGCTGACCGTGTAACCGGCCAGGGGGCGTTTGCGGACCAGGCCCTCGGACTCCAGGCGGGCCAGGGCCTCGCGGACCGGGGTCGGGGAGACGTCGAGTGAGCGGGCGAGGGCGTCGATGTTGAGGCGTTCCTCGGGGGCGAGACGGTGCTCGAGGATCAGGGATTTGAGCGACTCGTGGACGTCGTCGCTGAGGACGGAGCGGCGGATCGGCCCCGACATGCCACCACCCCCGGGTTGACGGAGACATCGACAGACGCTAAACAGTTTCGTAGATCCTATAGGATCTACGAAAGGATGCCGCTCGTGGACCCGTTCGCAAGAGTGCCGCTGGGCAGCACCGATGTCACGGTGACCCGGCTCGGCATGGGCCTGGCCCCGATCGGCGGGCTCTACGCGGCCGTCGGCGACGTCGAGGCGGTCACCGCGATCGACGAGGCCTGGCGGCAGGGGGTGCGGCTGTTCGACACCGCACCGCTCTACGGCGCGGGGCTGTCCGAGCGGCGGGCCGGGGCCGCACTGCGCGGGCGGGACCGCGGCGACTACACGCTGGCCACCAAGGTCGGGCGGCGGCTGGTCGCCGGGTCGCACGACCCGTCCGGGATGTGGGCCGAGCCGACCCGCACGGTCACCGCCTGGGACTTCTCCGCCGAGGGCGTCCGTGCCTCGCACGCCGAGAGCCTGGAGCGCCTGGGCCTGGACCGGGTGGACGTGCTGCACCTGCACGACCCGGACGAGCACTACGCCGAGGTGGTCGCCGGCGCGCTTCCGGCGCTGGCCGCGATGCGCCGCGAGGGCACGATCGGCGCGGTCTCCGCCGGGATGAACCAGTCGGCGATGCTGACCGAGTTCGCACGGACCGGGCAGTTCGACTGTTTCCTGCTGGCCGGGCGCTATTCGCTGTTGGATCAGTCCGGGCTTGCCGACCTGCTGCCGGAGTGCGAGCGGCGGGGCATCTCGGTGATCGTCGGCGGGGTCTACAACTCCGGGGTGCTGGCGGCGCCGGTGCCGGGGGCGACGTTCGACTACCGGCCGGCGCCGTCGCGGGTGCTCGCCCGGGCGCAGGCGATGGCCCGGATCTGCTCGCGGCACGGGGTGCCGTTGCGGGCGGCGGCACTGCAGTTCCCGCTCGCGCATCCGGCGGTGGCGTCGGTGCTGATCGGGATGCGGTCCCCGGCCGAGGCGGCGGACGCGGCGGCGATGGCGGCGGTGGAGATCCCGGACAAGCTCTGGCGGGATCTCGTCGGGGCGTGGCTGCTCGACCCGGAGGTTCCGGTGCCGTGATCGTCGACGCGCATCAGCATTTCTGGACGGCGGACTACGCGTGGCTGGCCGATCCGTCGTTGGAGCCCATTCGCCGCGACTACGGGGTGGACGATCTGCTCCCCCATCTGGCGGCCTCCGGGGTGGACGCTTCGATCCTGGTCGAGGGTGGGCGGTGCGAGTCGGCGGAGACGGCTTGGTTCCTGTCGTTGGCGGCCGCGACTCCGGCGATTGCGGGAGTGGTCGGGTGGGCGTCACTATCGGATTTATCCGATATATCAGCATTGCCGGACAGTGAATGGCTCGTCGGCATCCGCGATCAGGTCCAGGCCGGGCCCGACGACCTCCTGGATCACCTGCATCCCGGACTCGCCACCGTCGCCGCCGCCGGACTGGTCAACGAACTGGTCGTGCGGACACCCCAACTGCCCTCGGTGGCACGCGCCGCCGCCGCACTCCCCGACGCGCGCTTCGTCCTCGATCACCTGGGCAAACCACCGATCGCCGACCCGGACGGTCTCGCCGTCTGGCGGTCGATGATCGCCCCGATCGCTGAGTGCCCGAACGTGACCGCCAAGCTGTCCGGCCTGGTCACCGAGGCCGGACCGGACTGGACCGCCGACGCGCTGCGCCCCTGGGTCCAGACCGCGCTGGAGTTGTTCGGGCCGGACCGGCTGATGTTCGGCTCCGACTGGCCGGTGTGCGAACTGGTCGCCACGTACGAGCAGGTCATCGACGCCCTGACCGAGATTCTCGGCGGCCGCCCCGCGGCGGTCTTCGGGGACACCGCCACCCGGGTCTACGGATTGGAGCCCCTGTGAGATATCTGCGCGTCGGACCGCCCGGCGAGGAACGCCCGGTGCTGTACGCCGACGGGGTACTGCGCGACCTGTCGGCCGTCACCCCCGACATCGACGCCGCCTTCCTCGCCGGGGGCGGCTTCCACGGCGACCCGGACGGTCTGCCTCCGGCCGGGGTGGACGGCAGCCGGATCGGCCCGCCGATCGCCCGGCCGGGCGCGGTGCTCTGCATCGGGCAGAACTACGCGGCACACGCGGCCGAGTCGGGGGCCACGCCGCCCAAGGAGCCGATCCTCTTCTACAAGGCGCCGAACACGATCGTCGGGCCGGAGGACGACATCGTGCTGCCGCGCGACGCGGTGCGTACCGACTGGGAAGTGGAATTGGGTGTCGTCATCGGGAAGCGTGCCCGGTACCTGTCCTCGCCGGAGGAGGCCCTGGACCACGTCGCCGGGTACGTGATCTCCAACGATGTGTCCGAACGGGACTTCCAGCTGGAACGGTCCGGCGGACAGTGGTCCAAGGGCAAGTCGTGCGAGACGTTCAACCCGCTCGGGCCGTGGCTGGTCAGCCCGGACGAGGTCACGTTCCCGCTGCGCCTGCGGTCGTGGGTCGACGGCTCGCCCCGGCAGGACTCCACGACCGCCGACATGATCTTCGACGTGGGTTTCCTGATCTGGCATCTGTCCCAGTTCACCGTTCTCGACCCCGGAGATCTGATCAACACGGGTACGCCGGAAGGCGTCGCGTTGTCCGGACGGTTCCCCTACCTGAAGGCGGGGGACGTCGTGGAGCTGGAGATCGACGGGCTCGGCCGGCAGCGCAGCGTGGTGGCGGGATGAGGATCCGCACCCATGACGTCCGGTTCCCCACCTCGCGGGAGTTGGACGGGTCGGACGCGATGAACCCGGATCCGGACTACTCGGCGGCCTACGTGGTGGTCGAGGACGATGACGGGGTTGAGGGGCACGGGTTCACGTTCACCATCGGGCGGGGGAACGAGGTGGTCCGGGCCGCCCTGGACGCGCTGGCTCCGATGGTCGTGAACGCGGATCTGTCAGACCTGGGCGACTTCTATCGGCGGCTCGTGCACGATTCCCAGATCCGCTGGCTCGGGCCGGAGAAGGGCGTCATGCACCTGGCGGCGGCCGCACTGGTCAACGCCGCCTGGGACCTGTCCGCACGGCGGGCCGGACTGCCGCTTTGGGAGCATTTATCGGAAATGTCGCCCGATCAACTTGTCGACTTGGTTGATTGGCGTTACCTGTCCGACGCGCTGACTCCGGACGAGGCTCGCGACCTCCTCACCGCCGCCGCCTCCGGCCGCAGAGAACGGATCCGACGAATCCGAGAGGTCGGGTACCCGGCCTACACCACGTCCGCCGGCTGGCTCGGCTACGACGACGAGAAGGTCACCCGGCTCGCACGGCAGGCCGTCGACGACGGATTCCGGCAGATCAAACTGAAGGTCGGCGCCGACCTCGACGACGACATCCGCCGTTTCGCCCGGGCCCGCGAAGCCGTCGGCCCCGGCATCCGGATCGCCGTCGACGCCAACCAGCGCTGGGACGTCGGGCAGGCCGTCGACTGGATGACCGCGCTCGCCCCGTACGACCCGTGGTGGATCGAGGAACCGACCAGCCCCGACGACATCCTCGGCCACGCCGCCATCCGCCGCGCCCTCCAGCCGGCCGGCATCCGGGTCGCGACCGGCGAACACGTCGCCAACCGGGTCGTCTTCAAACAACTGCTGCAGGCCGACGCCGTCGACTTCGTCCAACTCGACGCCTGCCGGGTGGCCGGCGTCAACGAGAACATCGCGATCCTGCTGCTGGCCGCCAAGTTCGGCAAGCCGGTCTGCCCGCACGCCGGCGGCGTCGGACTCTGCGAGGCGGTCCAGCACCTGTCCTTCTTCGACTACGTCGCCGTCTCCGGAAGCCTCCAGGACCGGGTCATCGAGTACGTCGACCACCTGCACGACCATTTCGTCGACCCGGTCGTCGTCGAGGGCGGTGTCTACCGCGCGCCCACCCGGCCCGGTTTCTCCACCGAGATGCGCCCGGAGTCCCTGAAGCGGTACGCGTTCCCCGAAGGAGAGGCATGGAGCTGAAAGGCCTGACAGCGGCGATCACCGGCGGCGGCTCGGGCATCGGCGCCGCCACCGCAGCCCGGCTCGCCACCGCCGGCGCCGAGGTCGGCATCCTCGACCTGGACCCGGGCCACTCCCCCGGTTTCGCCATCCGGGCCGACGTCAGCGACGCGTCCTCGCTGAACGCCGCGATGGCCGAGCTGGCCGACCGGTTCGGCGGCATCGACATCCTGATCAACAGTGCCGGGATCAGCGCGGTCGGCCCGGTGGAGGGCAACGACGACGCGGAGTGGACGCGTGTCCTCGACGTGAACGTCACCGGGGTGGCCCGGGCCAGCCGGGCCGCCCTGCCGTACCTGCGGCGCAGCGCGCACCCGGTGATCGTGAACCTGTCGTCGATCGCGGCGACGGCCGGCCTGGTGCAGCGGGCACTGTATTCCGCGTCGAAGGGCGCGGTGCACGCCCTCACCCTGGCGATGGCGGCGGACCTGGTCGGCGACGGGATCCGGGTGTGCTGTGTGGCACCGGGAACCGTCGACACCCCGTGGGTGGCGCGGCTACTGGCACGGACCGACGACCCGGCGGGCGAGAAGGCCCGGCTGGCCGCCCGTCAGCCGACCGGCCGGCTGGTCACCGCCGACGAGGTGGCCGCGGCGATCGTCTACCTGGCGAGCCCGTCGTCCGGGGCCACCACCGGGATGTCACTGGCCGTCGACGGCGGGATGTCCGGGCTGCGCCTGCCCCGATAGAAAGGGCGGTGCCGGACGTCCTCCGGCACCGCACCACCTCAACGAGCCTCCTCGGTGAACCCCATGGGGAACGGTTTCTCCTCGTGGTGATCATCCGGGTCCGGCGAGGGCGCCGACGGCACGGCCACCTCCTCCTCCACCGGCGCCCACGCGAACGCCAGCGAGCCGCCGACCAGCACCAGGATCATGCCGATGAAGAATCCGCCCATGTTCGACGTGATCCACGAGCTGAAGGCCAGGATGATCGCGAGCAGCGAGTAGAACACCCGCTGCACCGGGTGGAACATCAGCAGCAGCCCGCTGAGCAGGATCAGGATCGGCATCAGGTAGCCGAGGAAGTTCTGCATCCCGACGTGCATCACCACCGGCAGCGGCGCCCAGACGGTCAGGATGATCTCGGCGCCGCCCAGCAGCACGAGGAGCCCGCCCCAGAACGGCCGGGCCCGGCGCCAGTGTTTGAAACCCGTCATCGGCTCAGCAGCCCGACGACTTGAAGCCCATGTTCAGGTTGGGCAGGCGGAACGTGGCCGCCGTGGTGGAGTAGTTGTTCTGCTTGAGGTTGCGGATGGTCACGCTCTCGGCCTGCTGGCTGAACATGCCGAGTGGACCGGTCACGCCGGGCACCTCGGTCAGGGTGCTGGCGTCCTGACCGACCGAGATGTTGTTGAACTCGGCGTCACCGGTGATCAGGTCGGAGTCGACGATCAGGCGGTCGGCGGTCACCGGGTTGCTCTCGCTGCCGGCGCGGATCACCAGGTTGGTGCCGCCGAGGTTGATCGCCTGGCACAGGCCGTACAGCTTGGCGTCGTCGATCGCGGAGACGATCAGCAGTTTCTCGAGGCCGGTCTCGGGGTCCGCGTTCGGGCTGCCCTCCGGCATGTGATCGAGCGTCGCGAACTGCTCGAACCCGTCGCCGTAGAGCCGGGGCGAGGTGACCGTGAAGGGCATGCCGGAGATGGAGAAGGACACCGCGAGCACACCCTTGGCGGTGACCAGGACCAGCCCGAGGGCCGCCAGGGTGACGCCGAACATCATGACGCCGAATCGGCGCCAGCGTGTCCGGCCTGCGGTGACGGAGACGGTGGTCATGCGCGCACTCCTTGCAGCGACGGTCGGCGCGGTGGTCCCTCGGCTCCGCACTGCGGATGCGGGCCGCGGACCACCGCCCGCGATTGAAGCATCTCGATGATTTCGGCGAAGTTACGCCCCAGTAACCCCGATCGTCAAGACCGCGACCGCCCTCGATGGGTGGTGAAAAACCCCGGAGGTGTCCGACTATCGGCCCGGCTCCGCGCAGGGTGCGCTGGCCTGCGGGAACACGGCCGGGGCGGCCAGCTCGGCGAGGGCGGCGTCGCGTCCCAGAAATGGCGCCATCATGAAGAAACTCAATACCGGGCGGGCGTCCGGGAGTTCGGCGAGCCGTCCACTCGCCACGTAGTCGTAGATCGTCGCGTAGACACCCCCGACCACGGCGGCCACCACGCCGTCCGGGGCGGGCGCCTCGGCGAAGAACCGGGCGAACCGTTCCAGCAGTGCGGCACGCTCGGCGCGGGCGGCCGGGCCGGCGGCGTCGATCTCCACGACCGCCATCGTCGCGAACGCGGGCACACTGGCCAGCACGTCCAGTAGCACACCGAGCGCGGCACGGGCGCCGGCCCGCCAGTCCGGCCGGGCCGCGTACGCGTCGTCCATCATCCGCAGCAGCACCGCGGTGCCGTGCCGGTAGGTGTCCAGGAACGCGTCCTCCTTGCCGGCGAAGATCGCGTAGAACGCCGGACGAGTCACTCCGGCCGCCGCGCAGATGTCGCTGACCCGGGCGTTCGGGTAGCCCTTCGCGGCCACCGTGTGCACCAGCGCGTCCCACAGGCGTTCGCGCTGGGTGGCCGCCACCACCTCGGCCGGGACCCGGCGCGGGCCGCGCTTGATCGCCCGTTCGGGATCGCGGCCGGCCCGGGAGCCGGGAAGCGGAGTGGCGAAAGCCGGATCATTCATCGTCATCCCCCAATGTCTTGACATCCGGTCGCCGTCGGGATTAGAACATCGGCAGGTTTCTCTCTCGATGGTGCTGGGCCCGGGGTGCGCTTGTCACCCTCCGCCCGACCCCCGGTCCCCTGCGGAGACGACCGGGTTCGCGCCGGCGTGGTGTCCTCCCCGCCGCGTCCCCACCGCTCTCCGGAAGGTCTCCCCATGCGCAAGCACTGGATCCCCGCCGTCCTGACCACCGCCGTCATGGTGCCGCTGCTCACCGCGGGCCCCGCCCTCGCCGCGGACGGCAACGTCCTCACCACCGGCAGCGCCGGCGGCACCGCGGTCGCAACCGGCAGCACCATCTCGTCCACGCTGGCGACCGGCACCAACGCCACGTTCTACAACGCCACCACCGGCACCGCCGGCATGAGCTGCACCGGTTCCAGCCTGGGCGCCACGGTCGGCGACAACCCTGCCGCGCCGGGCAGCGCGTCCGCCGCCGCCACACTCGGCCTCTCCGGCTGCACGGTCAGCGGCATCGTCGGTGTGCTGGGCGTCAACAGCGTGGCGATCAACAACCAGCCCTACGCCACCACCATCGACAGCGACGGCACGGTCGCCGTCTCCGGCACCACCGCGGCGCCGATCCAGGCGACCCTGGTGCTGCGGACCCTGCTCGGCACGATCACCTGCGTGTTCCAGGCGAACAACAACGCGATCAGCGGGACCAGCAGCAACGCCGACAACTCGATCGCGTTCAGCAACCAGCAGTTCAACCGGACCAGCGGGTCGTCGCTGTGCAGCGCCAACGTCTTCTTCACCGCGAAGTACGCCCCGGTCACCGACGCCTCCGGCGCTGCCGTGTTCGTCAACTGAGACCCTCATCGGGTACGGGACGAAGCAGTCCCGTACCGCGAAGAGGATCGACGCCCCTCCCGGCTCGCGCCGCCACGTGACCGGGAGGGACCGCCGTGCCCGCGGCTATTCCACTATCGCCTCGACACGGACGACGCCGCCCTCGGTGGCGAGCGGGACCAACGAGCCCTCGACCCGCTCACCCTCGACGAGAAGGTGCGTGACCCGCCCCCGCACCCCGGCCGGTTTGCGGACGGTGATCTCGTAGGTGGCGCCGCGGAACCGCCGGGTCGCGGTGAAGCCGGTCCAGTCGGCCGGCAGCACCGGGTCGACGCGCAGGCCGTCGAAGTCGGGGCGCAGGCCCAGGATCCACTGGGTGATCGCCGCGAAGTTCCAGGCCGCGGTGCCGGTCAACCAGGAGTTCTTGGCCTCGCCGTGGGTCGGCGCGTCCCGTCCGGCGATCATCTGGGCGTAGACGTAGGGCTCGCACCGGTGCACCTCGCCGAGGTCCTCCCGCGCCGACGGGTTGATCCGCCGGTAGTAGTCGAACGCCCGGTCACCGTTGCCCACCATCGTCTCGGCGATCATGATCCAAGGGTTGGTGTGGCAGAAGATCCCGCCGTTCTCCTTGTAACCCGGCGGGTACGAGGAGATCTCCCCGAGTTCGATGCGGTAGCTCGAGTAGGCCGGCTGCTGCAGCACGATGCCGTGCGGGGTGGCCAGCCGCGCGGCGACGCTGTCCAGCGCCTTCACCGCCAGGCCGTCCTCCAGACCGACCCCGCCGAGGACACACATGCCCTGCGGTTCGACGAAGATCTGCCCCTCGTCGTTCTCCCCCGACCCGATCACCGTGCCGTGGAAGTCGTAGGCCCGCCGGAACCAGGCGCCGTCCCAGCCGTGCTCGGCGATGGTGCCGGACATCTTCTCCGCGGCCGCCCGGTAGACGACCGCCTCACCCTCCTGCTCCCGCAGCGCGGCGATGCCGGCCAGTTCCTTGGCGGCCAGCACGAACTGGCCGGCGATGAAGACCGACTCGGCCACCCCGCCGGAGGCGTTCTCGGTGGTCTGGAACGGCTCGCCGGGAGTGTCGGAGAAACAGTTCAGGTTGAGGCAGTCGTTCCAGTCGGCGCGGCCGATCAGCGGCAGGCCGTGCGGGCCGAGCCGGTCCAGGGTGTAGCGCAGGGAACGGCGCAGGTGCTCATAGAGGGACACCTCGGAGCCGGCGGCGTTGTCGAACGGGACCGGCTCGTCGAGGATCGACTGGTCGCCGGTCTCCTTCAGGTAGGCGGCCACGCCCAGGATCAGCCAGAGCGGATCGTCGTTGAAACCCTCGCCGATGTCGTTGTTGCCGCGCTTCGTGAGTGGTTGATATTGGTGGTACGCGCCGCCGGTCGTCTTCTGGGTCGCGGCGATGTCCAGGATCCGTTCCCTGGCCCGCGCCGGAATCATGTGGACGAATCCGAGAAGGTCCTGGTTGGAGTCGCGGAATCCCATGCCGCGGCCGATGCCGGCCTCGTACAGGCTGGTCGAGCGGCTCAGATTGAACGTGACCATGTTCTGGTACGCGTTCCAGATGTTGACCATCCGGTTGGTGTCGTCGTCCGGGGTCGTGACGGTGACCGTGCCGAGCAGCGCGTCCCAGTGGGCCCGGAGATCGGCGAAGCCCTGCTCGACGGTGGCCGGGTCGAGCCAGCGGTCGATGGTGGGTTCGACGGTCACCTTGTTGATCGTCTGGGAGCCGGGCGGGTCGAACTTGGCGTCTCTCGGGTTCTCGGCGTAGCCCAGAACGAAGAGCACCTCCTCGGTCTCGCCCGGATTCACCGTGATTTTCACGTGATGGGAGCCGATCGGCTGCCAGCCGTGGGCGATGCTGTCGGTCGCTTGACCCGTCTCCACCGCGGCCGGGCGGTCATAGCCGCGGTACGGGCCGAGAAACGCTTCGCGCTGCGTATCGAATCCCGATATTTCACGATTTGTCGCGAAGTAGGCGAAGTGGTCGCGCCGCTCGCGGTACTCGGTCTTGTGGTAGATCGTCCCGTCGACCACCTCGACCTGGCCGGTGTTGAAGTTCCGCTGGTAGTTGGTCGCGTCGTCCTGCGCGTCCCACAGGCAGAACTCGACCGAGGAGAACAGCGACAACTCGGCCGCGGTGTCCCGGGTGTTGGTGATCCGGGCCCGCCACACCTCGAGCGTCTCGTCCAGCGGCGCGAAGTAGAGCATCTCGGCCCGCACGCCACCACGCGCCCCGGTGATCTTCGTGTAGGACAGGCCGTGCCGGCACTCGTACTCGTCGAGGTCGCGCTCCGGTGTCGGCTGCCAGCTCGGCGACCAGTAGTCGCCGGTCGCGTCGTCACGGACGTACAGATATCGCCCGCCGACGTCGAGAGGGGCGTTGTTGTAGCGGTACCGGGTCAGCCGGCGCAGCCGCGCGTCGCGGTAGAACGAGTAGCCACCGGCGGTGTTCGAGATGATCCCGAAGTAGGACTCCGTGCCCAGATAGTTGATCCACGGCAGCGGGGTGTCCGGCCGGTCGATCACATATTCGCGCTGCTCGTCGTCGAAGTGCCCGTAACGCAACAGGTCCTCCCGGGGTGGAAGTGTGCTTGGGAGCGCTCCCAAACGTGACCATTTTACCTATCGGACACGTGCGGGGAACCAGTCGAACAGTTCGGTTCAAGCCCGGAACTTTCGGCCCTGCACCCCAGAGGCTTCCGGTCCGCCGGGCGATCAGGGCCCGAAAGCCCGGCGGCGGCAACCGTCAGGGCGCCCAGGGAGCGGCGACGTTCCAGCTGCTGTCCGCGGTGAGCGTCAGCGGCCGGTCGAAGCCGCTGCCCGTGCCCGCCGCGATCCACGCCTGCGCGTCGAAGTGCCGCAGGAACCGGCCCGGGAAGTTGTACGACTCGAACGTCACCCCGGCCCCGCTCAGCCCCGGCCGGGTGCAGAACGTGGCGTCCGCCGCGAACAGCGCCGAGGAGTCCGGCGCCGCCAACCGGATCCGGCTGGAAGCGTGCCGCAGATACTGCCCCGGATAGTTCACCGATTCGAACGAGTAGCAGGACGAGTCGGCCAGACCGTGCCGCAGCGTGAACGTCGCATCGCCCTTCAGAAGGGCACTACTGGACGCGGTCACCACCTCGGTCCACCCCAGACTGTCCGCGTGCCGCAGGTACCGGTCGGTGTAGTTCCCGGTGGTGACCTGCAGCGACCGCCGCACGTCGAACGGCAGGATCACCGAGCTGCGCCACTGTGCCGTCCCGGACAGGTTCCAGGTCGCGTCCGCCGCGAAGGACGCGGAGCCGTCCGGGGCCGCCAGGTACACGGCCTCCGACTGGTGCCGCAGGTACTGCCCCGGATGGTTGAACGACGCCAGCGAGATGCCGCCGGCGGCCAGTCCGGCACGCGTACACCAGGTGGCGTCGGCGGCGAACGTGCCGCCGGTGTCCGCGTCGAGCCGGACCCGTCCCGAGGCGTGCCGCAGGAACCGGCCCGGAAGGTTGACCGACTCGAAGGAGTAGCAGCGCGGGTCGGCGAGCCCGGCGACCGTCCGGAACGACGCGTCCTGCCGGGCGAGATCTCCACTGATCACGTCGGTACGCGCCAGCGAGTCCTGATGCCGCAGGAACCGGTCCGTGTAGCCGGCCGTGGTGACCTGGAACGACCGTACGTGCCCGAGGCTCAGCGGCACGGCGGCGTTCTCGTTGCGGGACGCCCGGATCAGGTTCGTCAGGGCCGTCCGCACCTGTGCCGTGTCGACCTTCTGGACCTGCCGGTCGTACGTGAACAGGCCGTTGTACTCGCCCTCCACATCGGTGATCTCGGTGTACACGAAACCGGACAGGCCCTTGCCGGTCATCAGCCGCTGCGAGTCCCGGATCATGCCGGTGAACCGGTCGTTGAGCTGCGCCGCGCTCGCCATCTGCTCGTAGGCGAAGTACTGCCCGTCCGGGCTGTACTCGTGTCCCGGCGTCCGCAGCCCGAGCCCACCGAACTCGCCCAGGATCGACACCCGCGTGCCTGACGGCGACGGCGCGTCCGGCCCGGTGTAGACATGCCAGTCGATCATGTCGCCGGTGCCCGGGTCGCCCTTCGACGCGCAGCAGTTGAAGCCGCTGTGCGCGTTGACCAGCCGTGTCGGATCATAGGATTTCAAAGAAGTGGTGACCCGCTGCGTGTCGGCCAGGTTCCACTCGCCCCAGCCCTCGTTGAACGGCACGTACGTGATCACCGCCGGGGAGAACCGGTGCTCGTCGATGATCTCGCGGGCCTCGGTCTCGAACTGGGCGATCTGCGCGGCCGTCCGGTTCGCGTCGAACGGCGGCGTGGACGGGATGTCCTGCCAGACCAGCAGGCCGAGGCGGTCCGCCCAGTAGTACCAGCGGGCCGGTTCCACCTTGATGTGCTTGCGGACCATGTTGAAGCCCAGGTCCTTGTGCTTCTGGATGTCGAAGGCGCGGGCCGCATCGGTCGGCGCGGTGTACAGCCCGTCCGGCCAGAAGCCCTGGTCGAGGGTGCCGGCCTGGAAGACGAACTCGCCGTTGAGGGTGGGCCGCAGCACGCCGTTGACGACCTTGGTGCCGACCTCGCGCATCCCGAAGTAGCCGGTCACCTCATCGACCGCCACTCCACCGGAATTCCGCAGAGACACCCTCAAGTCATAGAGGAACGGGTCATCGGGTGACCAGAGTCGCGCGTTCGGCACCGGCACCCGGAACTC
This sequence comes from Actinoplanes sp. NBRC 101535, assembly GCF_030269225.1. NCBI lineage: Bacteria > Bacillati > Actinomycetota > Actinomycetes > Micromonosporales > Micromonosporaceae > Actinoplanes > Actinoplanes sp. NBRC 101535. The sequence continues at coordinate 524,788 of NZ_BSSY01000004.1, forward strand.
GGTGAACCCGCCGACCGCGCTGCCCACCACCGTCGTCCCGGACACCGCCGAGGCCAGCACGCTGTGCCCACTGACGTCGCCGCGGGTGAACACCCGCACCCGCACGTTTCCCGCGGCCAGATCCGGATAGATGTCGACCGAGTAGATCGACGACGCCGGGGTCGGCTCCAGCCACACCGTCTGCCAGATGCCCGACGTCGGCGTGTAGAAGATGCCGCTGGGACTGTTCGTCTGCTTGCCGACCGGCTGCTTCTCGCCGCGGCCGTCGGTCGGGTCGTACACCCGCACCACGATCTCGTTGGTGCCGCCGTTGAGCTGCGGCGTGACGTCCACCTCGAACCGGTCGTAGCCGCCCCGGTGGGTGGTCACCTGGACACCGTTGACCCAGACCGTGGCCTCGTAGTCGACCGCGCCGAAGTGCAGCTGCACCCGCCGCCCGGCCCATCCGGACGGGACGGTGAACGTCCGCCGGTAGAACATCAGGTCCCGGTTGTCGTTGCGCATGATCCCGGAGAGCGCGGACTCCACCGGGTAGGGCACCAGGATGCGTTCCGGAAGCGTCTGCCCGATCGGCGGCGCCGCATTGCGGTCCACCGCGCCGCCCGCGCCGACGGCCGGATTGAGGAACTGCCATTCGCCGTTCAGCGACTGCCAGTCGGGCCGGGTCATCTGCGGCCGCGGATACTCCGGAAGCGGGTTCGTGGTGGAGACCTGACCGGTCCAGGGCGTGGTGAGCGGCGGCGTCTTCGGTTCGACCGCCGTGGCTGGTGCGGCCGCGGCCACCACACCAACGGCGGCGATGCTGAGAGCGGCCAGGACACGGGCGAGGGTGCGGCGCATCGGACTCCTTCGAAGGACGGGACGCGAAGGAAGGAAATCGAGCCGGAATGCTGGGGAAACACTCGGGTCGCACACATTCACCCATCGACATTCGTCATCTGTCAAGACTCCGAACAGTTCCCGGAACCAACCCCCAGACCTTCCTTCACGGGTACGCCGTACAGCAGCGCCCCCGGTCAGTCCTCGAACTCCAGCGCGAGACCGCCGCCGGCCACCCGCTCGTACCAGCGGGCGTCCCGGGTCATCACGTCCACGCCCGCGTCCAGCGCCAGCATCGCCGCCGACGTGCAGTCCGCCCTGCCGGTCAGAGCCCGCAACGGAATCAGCAGCTCCCAGTCAGCGGCGTCGTCGGTGATCAGAAAGGTGGCGGGGTGGGCGAGCAGCAGTTCCAGACGCTCCCGGTCGACGGTGGCCGTGTGATGCCCCGCCTCCACCAGGCACCAGAGCGGCACGAGCACCGCGCCGCCCTCCTCGTCGACCTCGGCGAGGAGTTCGCCGACGGACAGGGAACCGCGAACCCACGCCGCGATGGCGGACGTATCGAGCACGAGCCGAATCGTGCGTTCCCGGGTCACGCCGAGCGGGTGCGGAGCTGTGCCAGGAAAGCCGCGCGAGCGTCGTGGTCGCGGCGAGTGTCGGCGTCCTCGAGCCGTCGCCGTGCGCGGGCCTTGCCCTCGGCGGTGACGGCGATGCCCATCCGCGCGTGGATCTCTTCCAAGGTCACGCCGGGGCTGGTGTCCTGCTCCATCGTCCGAGCGTAACCAGGTGGCCGGGGCCGGGTACAGGTTGAAGGAACCGGATCACGCCCGGGGGCGATGACAGATGTCCATGCCCGTACACCCGGTCAGGTGGGAGAGAGGAAAGCGGTGAGGGCATCGGCGGTGAAGGCGGCGCCGCGGTCGGTCATGTGGACCAGGTCGTCGTTGTAGAAGCGCAGCGTGTTGTCCTGTGACGGGGCGGGCTGCCGGGTGGACAGGTCGAAGAAGGCGACCGCGCCCCGCTCGTCCTCGGTGGCGACCTCCCGCCAGGCCTTGTTCAGCCACGCGTACTCCTGGGCCTTCGCGGTCGGGGCGACCCGCGGTGAGCCGTAGACGACGAACGACGGGTCGGTCGGGGTGTTCTCGCGGACGGTGGCGATGATCGAGCGCAGGTCGGCCTTAATAGTCGCGGCGGGGACACCGGAGCGCCAGTCGTTGACGCCCAGCTGGAGCAGGACCAGGTGGGGGCGGATCGAGGCCAGGCGGGGCGCCCACGCGTCGGCGCCCCGGGCGAAGTCGCCGCTGGTGAAGCCGCCGTGGCCGCCGTTGTAGATCTGGATGCCGCGGCTCTCGTCGCCGTCGAAGGTGGCGAAGCCGTGCAGTTCGACGCCGGGGGTCAGGCAGGTGACCGTGACGGTGTGGGCCCCGGCCGGGAGCGGCCCGGACGACCAGGTGGCGTCCCGGTCGGCGAGGGGAGCGCCGGTGGTGACCGCGGCGGCCACCGTCACGCCGTCGACGGCGACCGCGAAGGTACCGCCGCCGGGCTGCGCCGAGTGCCACACCTGGACGCCGGTGCCGGTGAACCGGTGCGACACGGTCTGCCCGGCGGCCGTCAGGGTGAGCGTCTTCATCCCCCAGCCGGCCTTCGCGCCCGGGGTGCCACCGGACCCGGTCACCGGCCAGGTGTATCCGCGGCCGGGCCGGCCCCACGCCGCCGTGTAGTTGTCGCCGCCGGCCGCGCCGGGCACCGGGAACCGGGTGCGCAGGTTCTGGGCGAGGACCGGGACGTATCCCCGGTCGTACCCGGTGACGCCGACGCCCTCGCTGCTGGACGAGCCGATGACGGCGATCACGGCGGGGGCGTATCGCCGGTCGGCGAGGGCGGCGTGCCATGTCAGCAGGGGCAGCCCGAGTCCGGCACCGGCCCGGGCCACCGACGGCGGCGTCGCGCCGGTCACCGCCATCGTCGCGGCGAGCGCGCCACCTGCCCGGATGAAGGTCCGACGATCCGCCACCAGTTCTCCCCGCGTGCGTACCGGCCGCATCTCCGCCGGGAGCCGCAGGTTAACAACCGCGATCCACCAGCATCGTTTCCGATGATCCGGGGCAAAAGCGGGCAGGACAACAACCGGACGGCTGTACTGGAGTTGACGATCGGCAGCGCGCCGCCACGAAAGAGTGACCGTTTTCAGACACACTGTGCCCGTGAATCCCTTCAAGATCAGTAGTGGCCAGGTCACCGGCCGGGGTTCACCGGCGCGACGAGCGACCACGGAGGGCACCATCGATCCGGACCGGATCCATCCCGAGCTGCGCCGGGCGGCCCGCCGGGTGCGGGTTCCCCCGATCCAGCGGGCAGCGGTCCGCTGGGCGGCGCAGACGGCCGTCCGCCTGATGCCGACCGTCCGGACCCCCGGGGTGTCGATCGAGCAGGCCGTGCGCGGGACGCCGGGAATCCGGGTGCACCGGCCGGCCCGGCAGCGTTCGGACGCCGCGGTGCTCTGGTTCCACGGCGGCGGCCACGTGATCGGGCGCGCCTCCCAGGACGACCGGCTCTGCGGGGCCACCGCCGCCGAACTGGGCACGGTCGTGATCAGCGTGGATTACCGGTTGGCGCCGCGTCACCCGTACCCCCGCGGTCTCGACGACGGACGGACGGCCTGGACCTGGCTGCAGAAGCATGCGCCCCGCCTGGGCGTCGATCCGGACCGGGTGATCGTCGGCGGTGCCAGCGCGGGCGGCAATCTGGCTGCCGGACTGGTGCAGCTCCTGCACGACGAGGGCGGGGTGCGGCCGGTGGCGCAGTGGCTGTTCTGCCCGATGCTCGACGACCGCACCGCGGCCCGCCGGGACCTGGACGACCTCGGTCATCTGGTGTGGAACAACCGGCTCAACCACTACGCCTGGGCGGCCTATCTGGGGTACGAGCCGGGCGGGCCGGACGTTCCGGAGCACGCGTCCCCGGCCCGCCGGGAGGATCTCAGCGGGCTGCCCCCGGCGTGGATCGGCGTCGGCGACGTCGACCTGTTCCACGACGAGTGCCTGGCGTACGCGCGACGCCTGCGCGACGCCGGGGTGCCGGCCGTGGTGCACACCGTCGCGGGCGCCCCGCACGGCTTCGAGGGCTGGGCGCCGAACGCCGCGGTGAGCCGGGAACACATCCAGGCCGCCCAGTCCTGGCTGGCGCTGTTCACCAACGGCGACTGAACACGCGATGGCCCGGAGCCGAAGCCCCGGGCCATCGCTACTCACACAACAATGCTCGTCACTGGGCGGGAGCTCCCGAGGGCGGGGTGCCGCCCGGGCCGCCGCCACCCGGCGCGCCCGACGGGGGCGTGCCGCCGGGGCCGCCACCACCGGGAGCACCGGACGGCGGGGTGCCACCCTCGCCGCCGCCACCGGCGGGAGCGGCGCCGGCGGTCGGGGTCGTGGTGGTGTCCACCGCTGCGGTCAGCTTCACGGTGTATCCGCCGCTCACGTCGCCGGTCACGGTGGCGAGCTGGCTGGCGCCGGCGTCGTCACCGAAGACGTTGTCGGTCGCCAGGGTGAGCTGTGCCAGGTTGGCGACCGAGGCCTCGTAGCCGGTCTCCTTGTAGACGGTGTCGCAGTACTCCTGCGGGATGGCGACCTGCGAGGTGGCGATGGCGTTCGTCGCGTCGGTGATGCTCGCCTGGTCCGGGTACACCTCGAAGTGGATGTGCGGCCACCGGCCCGTGTAGCAGGCCGGGAAGATGCTGGTGAACGTCACCTTGCCGGAATCGTCGGCGACCTGCACGCCGCGCAGGTAGTTCTCCTCGGTGACCCCGTCGGAGTACATCGAGTAGAGGCCGGCCCGGTCGCAGTGCCAGACGTAGACGGCCACCCCGGCGAACGGGGCGTCATCGTTGGCCATGTCGGTGATGGTGAGTTCCAGCGTCATCGGCACGCCCTCGGCGGTGCCGCTCGCGTCACCGAAGCTGGACCGGATGTCGCTGCGGACGATGCCGCTCTCCTGCAGGACGTTCGGCCCGTTGGAGCCGTCGCCCGGGTACGGCCCGGCGGTCTCGTCCGGGATCTCGCCGGTCGAGGTGGACGATCCGGTCGAGGCCGAGGACGTCGTGGAGTCCGTCGTCGAGGAGCCGTCGCTGCAGGCGGCGAGCCCCAGGGTGGCGGCACCGATCCCGAACGCCCGCAGGACCTGACGGCGTCCCATCAGGGTCCCCAGGTCGAACCCGAGACCCTGATCGAACACCTCCTCGTGCGGTTTGGGAAGGCGCCGCCCCTGGTACGTCGGTTCGTTCTGTCGTGATGCCACGTGTCCTCCGATCGGCGATACCGTGCGGTATCGCCGGTTCGCAATGTGCCGATTGCCAACTTCGACCGCGTTTGAACCGCGGTACGGCACTATGCAAACACCGAAGGCTATGGATGCCCTGTGCCGGGCTGTGCACCCGGCATGAACCGTCAGGACGCCGAGGCCGAGTAACTGTTGGTGACGAAGTTCAGGCCGCCGCTCGACGAGGTGATCTCGTAGCCGAACTGGATCGTGCTCAGCGTGACGTCGCCGTACCAGCCGCGGGTGCGGATCCAGTCCAGGACCGCCTTGATGTCGACCGTGCCGGCACTGGTGTTGCCGGTCCGGACGAAGGAGAACACCTGGTTGGCGCCGTTGGACCCGGAGTAGACGTTCCAGGTGTGCCCGCCGACCGTGGCGGTGGTCTGCAGACTGCCGAGCGGGCCGACCGCGCCGGTCTTGTTCATCCACAGCATGATCTCGTACGTGGTGCCGTTCGCCCAGATGTCGTAGGCGGTGGCGTACGCCCCGCTGGACGGCACCGTCACGTTGAAGCTGCTGCTCGCCGACCTGAGCGAGCTGAGCTTGATGTTCACGCTCCTGCTGGCGTTCGGGTACGACTTCACGCCGCCGGTGTTCGGGTGGTTGGCCCAGACACCCCAGTTGCTGTACGAGTTGGCCCAGATGCTCTGCGGCCCGGCGCCCGAGCCCCAGATGTTGTTGTAGAGGGTGTAGCCACCGTTGGTCCAGGTGGCCCACTGGTCGGAGGACCCCCAGGTGGCGGCCCGGGCCGGCGCCTGGCCGACGGCGATCAGCACCGCCGCGACGACCAGGGAGAACAGGACACGTAGTTTCCGCATGCGTAGCTCCTTACGGGGATTCGTCGAAGCGCTTCGACAGCGGCCGGACATCGCCGGGGATCGATGCCTGACACTCGCACCCTAACAGCCGCGTGACGATCACGTTGCGGAAATGTTTCTCGATCCGTCGTCCACAATGGATCACGGATCGGCGGGGATGCGTTACTCTCGGTGCCATCCGCAGGCCTGACCACGGGGAGACGAACAGTGGCTGAGGAATTCGCGCCGCCGGGGCTGGACACCTCCACGTCGCATCCGGCCCGCCGCTACAACTACTGGCTCGGCGGCAAGGACCACTTCCCCGCCGACCGGGCCTCCGGCGACCTGATCGAGAGCGTGCACCCGACGGTCCGGCTCTCCGTCCGGGAGAACCGGGCGTTCCTGCAACGGTCCGTCCGCTTCCTGGCGAGCGAGGCCGGCATCGACCAGTTCCTCGACATCGGCACCGGCCTGCCCACCGCCGACAACGTCCACGAGGTCGCCCAGCGCATCCACCCGCACACCCGGGTGGTCTACGTCGACAACGACCCGATGGTCGGCGTGCACGCCCGGGCCCTGCTCACCAGCAACCCCGAGGGCCGCACCGTCTATCTCCAGGAGGACCTGCGGTCGCCCGGCGCGATCCTGGGCAACCCGCAGCTCAAGGAGACCCTCGACTTCGGCCGCCCGATCGGCCTGATGCTCGTCGCCGTGCTGCACTTCCTGCCCGACCACGCGCAGGCCACCGCGGTCGTCCGTGAGCTCGTCGACGCCCTGCCCGCCGGCAGTTACCTCGCCGCCACCAACTTCACCCTCGACCACAGCAGCCCACGGCTCGCCGCCGTCGCCCGGCAGATGATCGAGCAGGGCCGGTCGGACGCCCACCCGCGCACCAAGAAGGAGTTCGGCGACTTCTTCACCGGCCTCGGCCTGATCGGACCCGGCATCGTCCCGGTCGCCGACTGGTTCCCCGAGGTGCCGGACGACGAGCGCCCGACCCCCGAACAGATCGGCATCTACGCCGCGGTCGGCCGCAAACCCTGACCGTCGAGCTCCCGGCGATAGCGGGTCTCCGGCAGCGACAGTCCCAGACTGTCGTCGATGCGGGTGGCGCCGTCCGGGCGCCAGCCGCCGATCTCGTAGAAACGCCGCGCCCGCCGGTTGGTGTCCAGCACCCACAGCGTCGCCGTGTCGCAGCCCGCTGCGGCGAGCACGCGCAGGCCGTCCGCCAGCAGGCGCCGGCCCGCGCCGCGGTCCCAGTGCTCCGGGAGCAGGTAGAGCGCGTTCACCTCGCCGGTGGCGTCCGGGCCGGCGGCGACGTTGACGAAACCGCCCACCACGCCGTCGGCGTCCTCCCAGACCAGCACGGCGATCGACGGGTGGTCACCGGCCAGCCAGCCCCGCCAGCGGACCTCCCGTTCGGCGACGTCGAGTCCGTCCAGATGGTCCTGCGGCATCAGCCCGTGATAGGCGGCCTGCCAGCCGCGCACGTGCACGTGCGCGAGCGCGGCGGCATCGGCGATGGTCGCTCTCCGGATCGTCACATCCGGCATCGTTTCATGTCAGAACAGCGCGGAGTACGCGTTGAGCGCCGGCTGACCACCCAGATGGGCGTACAGAACCGTCGATCCGCTGTCGATCTCACCCCGCCGCACCAGGTCGATCAGTCCGGCCATGGACTTGCCCTCGTACACCGGGTCGGTGACCATGCCCTCGGTCCGCGCGGCGAGTCGCATCGCGTCCAGAGTGGTCTCGTCCGGGATGCCGTAGATCCCGGCGTGGTACCGGTCGTCGAGGATGATCTCGTCGTCGGTCAGGTCGCGGGCGCCGATCAGGGACGCCGTGGCACGCGCGATCCGGGCCACCTGGGCGTGCGTCTCGGCCGGCTTCGCGGAGCCGTCGATCCCGATCACCCGGCGCGGGCGGCCACCGGCGTCGGCGAACCCGGCGATCATGCCGGCCTGGGTGCTGCCGGTGACCGAGCAGACGATGATCGTGTCGAAGAAGACGCCCAGCTCCTGCTCCTGGGCGATCACCTCGTGCGCCCAGTTCGCGAAGCCGAGACCACCGAGCCGGTGGTCGCTGGCACCGGCCGGGATCGCGTAGGGCGTGCCCCCGCGCTCCTCGACCTCGGCGATCGCCGCGTCCCAGCTCTCCTTGAAACCGATGCCGAAACCGGCCTTGACCAGCCGCACGTCCGCCCCGGCCAGCCGGCTGATCAGGATGTTGCCGACCTTGTCGTAGACCGCGTCCGGCCAGTCCACCCAGCTCTCCTGCACCAGCACACACTTGAGGCCGGTGGCGGCGGCGACCGCGGCGACCTGGCGGGTGTGGTTGGACTGCACGCCACCGATCGACACCAGGGTGTCCGCGCCGGCGGCGATGGCGTCGGCCACCAGGTATTCCAGCTTGCGGGTCTTGTTACCGCCGTACGCGATGCCGGAGTTGACGTCCTCGCGCTTCGCCCAGATCGCGGCGCCGCCCAGGTGGGCGGTGAGCCGGTCGAGGCGGTGCACCGGGGACGGGCCGAACAGCAGCGGATGGCGGGGGAAATCGGCGAGCGGCATGCGGGGGCTCCTATAGGTCGACGCTGTGGTGCAGGTGGCCCCAGATCTCCGTGTTGATCCGGACGGCCCGCGCCTCGTCGCGCGCGGCCAGGGCCGAGATGAGGTCGTCGTGCAGCCGCACGGAGCGGGACGCCTGGGCCGAGGTGAACAACAGGCGCTCGGCACGGCGTACCACCGGGGTGTGCCGATCGACGGTGCTGATGGCCGCGGCATTGCCGTAAGCCAGCAGGGGGATCGCGTGCACCTCGTCGTCGGCGTCGAGAGCGGCCTCGACGTCACCGGTCGCGACGGCGGCGGCGAACCGGGTGTTGGCCTCGCGCATCGCGGTCACCAGGTGGTCGTCGAGGCTCCCGGCGACGTGGCGGACGGCAAGGTCGTGCATGGCGCCGAGCACCGCGGCGGCGTCCTCGACCTGCTTGGCGACCACCTCGGTGACCCGGGTCCAGCTCTGCGGCTTGGTCTCGACGAGCCCGTCGGCGGCCAGCCGGGCCAGCGCCTCCCGGATCGGCGCGCGGGACAGACCGAGGCGTTCGGCAAGGTCGTCGGGGCGCAGCGCGGATCCGGGCGGCAGTGTGCCGTCGATGATGGCGCTGCGGATCCGCCCGTAGGCGGCGTCCCGCAGCAGGTTACGCCCGATGCTCTCCACAACTGAAATGTTAGATACCAGTGGTGGAGTCCCGCAATGGTTCCCACAGTTCCTTCTCCACACCCGGCCAGCCGGCCAGCTGATCGACGACCCGGTCCAGCAGGGGCAGGTAGGCCGCCCGGAACCGGGTCACCGGGTCGCTGTCCCGCTTGAGGAACCCGTTCCCGGGCTCCCGCGGCAGCTCGTTCCAGGCCGACGGGATGCCCAGGAGCCGGGTGCTGTCCGACTGCGTGAACGTCCGGAGGACCACCCGGTAGGAGAGGTGCCGGTCGAAGTCGTCGATCCAGTCCGCAACCGTCTGATCGGCGATCAGCAGGTGCAGGCCGAGCGCCCGCCCGAGGCGGGCGACCCGCCGGAGCAGCGGGACCAGGCCCGGGGACGAGTCCTTGATCAGGCTCAACTCGTCGATCACGATCAGGAGATGCGGGAGCGGCATCAGCGGCGCGCCGGCCCGGACCGCCTTCGTGTAGGCCGTGTGTGACCGGTGCCCCTCGGACCGCAGCAGCTCCTGACGGCGGGCGATCTCGGCGGTGAGGGTCGTCACGAACCGGTCGAGGCGGGGCGACCCCGGCCACTCGGCGGCGATGTCGCCCATGGTCACGAAGGCGTGCGGCAACCGGGCCAGACCGTGGAAGGTGTCACCACCGCGCGCCTCGATACCGGCGAAGCCGACGTCGGCCGGGGCATGGGTGATCGCCAGCGTGGTCAGCAGCGTCCGGATCAACTCGGTCTTGCCGGACGCACTCGCCCCGCCGATCACGCCGTGCGGGCCCATGCCGCCCTCAGCCGCCTCCTTGAGGTCGAGCTCGACGACGGCACCGTACGCCGTCCGGCCGATCGGCACCCGCAGCCGGTCGGGCCAGCGCCGCGGCCGCCAGTTCACCTCCGGGTCGATCGACTCCGGATCGTCGAGGCCGAGCAGGTCCAGCAGACCGACGATCTCCGTCATGGCGCCACCAGTGTCCGGGCCAGGCAGTCGGTCGCCCAGATCCGCCACTTCTCGTGGCTCCAGCCCAGGTGGTCGACCATCAGCAGGTAGGTCTCCGGGGACAGCAGCGCCACCGCGGTGTCCGCCGCGTCGATGTCGCGCAGGGTCGCCTTGGTGGCCAGCGCCGCGGCGAACACGCCCTGCACCTCGCGGTGGTGGGCGATGCTGGTGGCGCAGACCTCGGCCAGCTCCGGGTCGGACGCCGCGCCGCGCACGATGTCCAGCAGCGGCGCGGCCCGGCGCAGCACCTCGCCGACGCCGGCCACCTGGCGCTGGATCTGGCCGTGCGGGTCCGGGTCGGCGAGCGCCGCACGAACCCAGGGCCGGTCCAGGGTGGGGATCGGTTCGTCGTCGCCGGCGATGGCCCGGTCCAGGGCGGCGACCAGCACCGCCCGCTTGGTGCCGAACGCGTAGTAGATCGTCTGCTCGCCGACCCCGGCGGCCGCTGCGATCGAGCCGACACTCGTCGCCTGATAACCACTGGTGACGAAGAGGGGGATGGCCGCCTCGGCGATCTTGTTGCGGGTCGCCCGTGACCTGGCGGCTCGCCCGTCGGGCTTCTGTGCGCTATCACTCACCGTGTTGACTATAGCGGCACTACAGAAACATTCTTGGAGTGTGACTACAAAAATTCGCGTCCTCATCATCGGCGGCTACGGCGCGGTCGGCCGGGAGGCCGCCACCGCTCTGGCCGGCGACTTCACCGTCCAGGTCGCCGGCCGCCACCCGGAGAAGGCCCGGCCGGTCCCGGGCACCACCGCGGTCCGCCTCGACCTGGCCGACCCGGCGCAGGTCGAAGCCGCCCTCGACGGCGTGGACGTGGTCCTGATGTGCGCCGAGACCGGCAACGCCGACCTGGCCCGAGCCGCTCTGGGACGCGGCATCCACTACCTGGACATCTCCGCGACGCCCTCGGTGCTGGCCGCGATCGAACCCCTCGGCCCCCTCGCCGCCCGGCACGGCGCCACCGCGATCCTGAGCGTCGGTCTCGCGCCCGGCGTGACGACACTTCTTGCCGGGTACGCCGCCGCACGTGCTCCCGGCACCCCGGTCGACATCGGCGTGCTGCTCGGCTCCGGCGAACGGCACGGCGCCGCGGCGATCGACTGGACCCTGGAGGGCCTGGGCCAGATCGCCGGATCATGGCCCGCGGTGTTCCCCGCCCCGTACGGCAGGCGGACCGTGCACGCCTTCCCGTTCGCCGGGCCGGCCGGCACCCGGCACGGTCTGGCCCTGGACTCCCGGCCGATGACGGCCCTGCTCGGCGCGCTCAACCGGCCCGCGGTCGCCCTGCTGCTGCGCCGCCCCGCCGCCCGCCGGTTCGCGGCCGGCCTGCTGGACGCGGTGCACCTCGGCGGTGACGGTTTCGCGGTGTCGGTGCGGGCCGGATCGGTCACGGCCGGGTTCACCGGCAACCGGCAGAGCCGGGCCACCGGGCTGTTCGCCGCGCAGGCGATCCGGATGCTGGACACGATGCCCGCGGGCGTGGCACACATCGACCAGCTGGTCGACCCGGCCACCTTCCTGACCGCACTGGCGGCCCAGGGCTTCCATCTGGAGCTCGATTAGACACGTTTCGCCATCGGGATCCGCATGGCGACTTCAGCCGCCCCTCCCGCCCGTAATCACCACACCCACCACAGGCGTGTTGACTTCGGGCGTCCAGCGCGCCCGTAATCACCACACCCACCACAGGTGTGTTGACTTCGGGCGTCCAACGCGCCCGTAATCACCACACCCACACGGGCGTGTTGACTTCGGGCGTCCAACGCGCCCGAAATCACCACACGGGCGGGTCTTCGCACCGCTGCGGGTGTTCCCGGCCCGGAGCGCGGCCCCCGGGCCGGGAGAGTGCCGTGGCCGCAACGCTGCGGCGGCCACGACGCGGGATCACCTGCTGAATCTTGCTTCCCACTGCGGAACCACCGGTCGGTGGCTCCGGGGACCACTCAACCAGCGGCGATACGCGTACGACAGGGCCGAAGGACCCGGATGATCGAGTGATGCGAGGTGGCGCCGTGGTGACCCATCGCGACGTCCGGGACGCGGTGCTCGGCCTGTTGCCCACCGCGGGCGCCCTGACCGCGGCGTCCTGGCTGCTCACCGGACTGTCCCTGGGCCAGTGGTGGGTGGGTCTGGCGGTGGCCGCCGTGGTGGCGGTGGCCGACGGGCTGTCCCGTCCGGTGCTGCGGGTGCTGGCCCGCTGGTGGGGTGCGGTCGCCGCGCTGATCCTGGGCGTGGTCACCCAGGTCCTGATCGTCGGTCTGGTGCTGATCGGCCTGCCGTGGGTACGCGTGCACAGCTGGGTCACCGTGCTCACCACGTTCGCCGTGGTCGGTGTGGTCTCCGTGGTGGTGCACTGGCTGCTCGGGGTGAACGACAGCTCCTACCTGGTCGCGGACCTGCTCCGGCGGGCCCGCCGGGTCCGTGCCGCACCGGCCGCCGGCGCACCCGCGGGACTGGTGATCGTGCAGGTGGACGGCCTGCCGTTCCCGCTGCTGCGGCACGGCATCCACAGCGGGGTACTGCCCACGCTCGCCCGCTGGGTCCGGTCCGGCAGTCACGACGCCGTCGGCTGGTGGGCCCGCGTCCCGTCCACCACCCCGGCCAGCCAGGCCGCCCTGCTGCACGGCTCCAACGACGGGATCCCGGCGTTCCGCTGGTACGAGCAGGCCCTCGGCCGCCTCGTGGTGTCCAACCGGCCGGCCGACGCCGCCCTGATCGAGGAGCGGGTCTCCGACGGCCGGGGTCTGCTCGCCGGCGGCGGGGTGAGCATCGCCAACATGTTCAGCGGGGACGCGGACACCGCCCTGATGGTGATGAGCCGGGCCGGGCGGCGCGGCGGTCTCGGGCCGGGCGGCGACTACCTGCGGTTCTTCGCCCGCCCGTTCATCCTGGTCCGGTCACTGGTGCTGACCGCCGGCGAGATCGTCAAGGAGCTGCATCAGGGGCGCCAGCAGCGGATGCGGGGCGTCGAGCCGCGGATCCACCGGCACGGGGCGTACCCGCTGCTGCGCGGCCTGACCAACGTGCTGCTGCGGGACCTCAACGTGGCGCTGGTCGCCGAGCACATGATGCGTGGCGCACCGGTGATCTTCGTGGACTTCGTCGACTACGACGAGATCGCCCACCATGCGGGGGTGGCACGGCCGGAGTCGATGGACGCGCTCGCGGGCGTCGACCGGGTCCTCGGGACGCTCGAACAGCTCGCCGCGGCGGCACCCCGGGACTACCGGTTCGTGGTCCTCTCCGATCACGGGCAGAGTCAAGGTCCGACATTTCGTCAGCTTTCCGGGCGTACCCTGGAAGAGGCCGTCCGTGCCCACCTGGCTCTCCCCGCGCCGGTCACCCTCGCCGCGACCAGCGACGTGGAGGGGTGGGGACCGGTCAACGCCCTGCTCGCCGACCTTCTCGGCACCGGCGGACCGGTGGGCCGATGGGCCGCCCGGCGATCCACCGGGGAGAGCGCCGGCATGCTGGTCGGACCGCCGGACGCCGGGCCGGGCGGTGATCGCACCGACCTGGTCGTGGTCGGCTCCGGCAACCTGGGCCTGATCTGGTTCCCGCGCCTCGGTGACCACGTCACGCTGGAGGACCTGCAGGAACGCTTCCCGGCGCTGATCCCGGGGCTGCTCGGTGAGCCGGGCATCGGGTTCGTGGTGGCCGGCAGCGCCCGCGGACCGCTGGCGATCGGGCCGCGCGGCGTGCACCTGCTGGCCGAGGACACCGTCCAGGGTGAGGATCCGCTGGGTCCCTTCGGGCCCCGCGCGGCCCGCGATCTGCTGCGGGTGGCGACCGGGACGAACCATCCTGATCTGTACGTGCACAGCACGCTCGACACCGGCACCGACGAGGTGCACGCGTTCGAGGAGCTGGTCGGCTGCCACGGTGGACTGGGCGGCTGGCAGAACCAGGCGGTGCTGGTGCACCCTGCCGGCTGGACCGTCGACGAGGAGCTCCTCGATGACGGGGAGTTGTACGGGGCCGACGCGGTGCACCGACAGCTGATCCGCTGGCTGGAACGAGCCGGGTTACGGGATTTTTCACGATAAAGAGGCATTTCGCGCTGGCATGGAGGCGCTCCGACCACGATCCTGAACGCCATGGCCGAACACCTGGACGTCGCCGTCATCGGCGCCGGCATCTCCGGCATCGGCGCCGGACGATACCTGCGCACCGAACTCCCGGCGAAGACCTTCGCCATCCTGGAGGCCCGGTCCGCCTCCGGCGGAACGTGGGACCTCTTCCGCTACCCCGGCGTGCGCTCCGACTCCGACCTGCACACCTTCGGGTACGCGTTCAAACCGTGGCGCCACCGCGAGTCGATCGCCACCGCACCCCGGATCCTGGAATACCTCCACGAGACGATCGCCGAGAACGGCCTGGACGAACACATCCGGTACCGGCACCGCGTCGTCGGCGCCGCCTGGTCAAGCACCGACGCCCGCTGGACCCTCGACGTGGACCACGACGGGCAGCGCCGGACCGTCACCGCCAACTGGATCTTCGCGGCCGGCGGGTACTACCGCTACGACCAGGGGCACACCCCCGAATTCCCCGGACGCGACCGGTTCCCCGGGCCGATCGTGCACACCCAACAGTGGCCGGGCGGACTGGACCACACCGGCCGACGGGTCGTCGTGATCGGCAGCGGCGCCACCGCGGTCACGGTCGTCCCGGCCATGGCGGCGACCGCGAGTCACGTCACGATGCTCCAGCGCACGCCCTCGTACGTACTCCCGATGGGAACGCACGATCCGATCGCCGCCGCACTCACCCGGATCTTCGGTCCGGACCGCGGCCACACCCTCACCCGGCACAAGAACATCACCCAGCAGCGGGCCGTCTGGAAGTTCTGCCGCCGCCACCCCGGCCTGGCCCGCCGCATCCTGCGCCGGATCACCGCCCGGCAGCTGCCACCCGGATATCCGGTCGACGAACACTTCAACCCGCCGTACCCGCCCTGGGACCAGCGGCTGTGCATCTCCCCAGACGGCGACCTGTTCGCCGCCATCCGCTCCGGGACGGCCTCGGTCGTCACCGACCGGATCACCACGTTCACCGAGACCGGGCTGCTCCTGGAATCCGGCCGCACCCTCGACGCCGACATCATCGTCACCGCCACCGGACTGCGCGTCCAGGCGTTCGGCGGGGCCGCGCTGACCGTCGACGGGACACCGGTCACGCTGGCGGACACCATCGCGTACAAGGGCATGATGCTGTCCGGGGTGCCGAATTTCGCGTACGCCATCGGCTACACCAACTCGTCGTGGACCCTGAAGATCGGCCTGCTCTGCGAACACTTCTGCCGCCTGCTCGCCCACATGGACGCCCACGGGCACCGCGTCTGCCGCCCGGAACCCGCCGCACCCGGCATGACGACCCGGCCGTTCCTCGACTTCGGCGCCGGATACATCCGCCGGGCGGTGGACGAACTGCCCCGCCAAGGCGACCGGATGCCCTGGCTGACCTCGATGAACTACCGCGACGACGTGCGCCTGCTGCGCGCCGCCACGGTCGCCGACCCGGAGCTGCGGTTCACCGCCTGAGCCCCGGACCGGCCACCACGAACCTCAGAGAGTCTGCGTCAACTTGTGCGCGGCCGTCTTGCTGATCTTCTTGAACTCGGCGTCCGGCGCATCCTGGAAGCCCATCAGACCCACGGTCATGGAAACATTCTTGTACGCGACGACGGCCAGCTTGCCGTGCACGGTCATCGAACCGCCGCTCGGATTCGGCAGGGTCAGGTCCATCGCGATGCCGACCGAGGCGTCACCGAGAGCGGACAGCTTCGCCCGCGACATCGAGATCTTCATGCCGTTGGCCTCGAACTCCGGGCACCGCTTGAGCACATCCTCGTTGGAGCTGACGATGGCGCGGGCGGTCGTGGCGCCGGTGTCGACGAGAACCTGCAGCACGACCGGGCCTTCGGGGCCCTTGAGGAACGAGGCGAACTCGGACTTCGGTTTCGTCGCCTTGCCCCGCAACACCTCGGCCAGCCGGTGCATCACCGGTGGAACGACCGGCTTGGTGGACGCGATCGGGTCCTCGGCGCCCTGACCGGCGCAGGGATCCCCGGACGGCCCCTTCTCGTAGAGGGGGGTGAGCGTCTCCCGCAGCGAGTCGAGATCACTCGTCGCCTTGTAGCCTTCCGGCAGCTCCTTCTCGACGAGCAGACCGTCCTTGAGCGGCTTCCCCCCGACCTCCGCCCCGAGGCCCACCCCGCTCACGGCAGCCGTCACCGACCCGGGCGACTTGGCGTAGGCGGCGCTCGCCGTACCCGCCATCCCCGCGGCAGTCACCGACAGACAGAGCCCCAGCGAAACGGCCACCGGGAACCCTGCCGATATCTTCATGGCTTCTTTCTTGGTTCGTCCCATTACTTCACGATAATTCCGGCTGACCCGGCAAGCCCCCGTTTCCGCAACGTCTTCCCAGTTCAGGAGCCCCATCCGCCCCAGTGGCAAGCCCTCGTCCGCAACAGCAACAGCACCAGTCCCACCCGTCAACGCCACCCGAGACGGCGCCCGCACCCGATCAACCCACCAGGCCGGCGACAGCACCCGATCAAGGCATTGGGCGCATAGACCCTCCGCTTCAGGCCGGCCTCTGCACCCGACCCCTTGATCGGGTGCGCCGATCACCCCGAGGCGCGCCGGCGCCGATCACGCCAACGCAGGACGGCGGCCGCACGCGTTCACGCCCACCAAGACGGTGAGTGCACCCGATCCCACGATCGGATGCACTGACCCTCCGCTTCGGGATGGCGGGCGCACTCAATGACGTGATCGGGTACACAGACCCTCCGCTTCAGGCCGGCGGCCGCACCCAACGCCTTGACCGGGTACGACCACCGGACCTCGAGACGGTGAGCGCACCCGATCACCACGGCCGAGACGGTGAGCGCACCCGACCACGGGATTGGGTGCGCTCACCGTCCGATTCGGGAGGGTGAGCACACACGGCGGCGTGATCGGGCGCTACCACCGGCCCCCGAGACTGCGAGCGCACCCGATCACCGCGGCCGAAACGGCGAGCGCACCCGACCACGGGATTGGGTGCGCTCACCGTCCGATTCGGGAGGGTGAGCACACACGGCGGCGTGATCGGGCGCTACCACCGGCCCCCGAGACTGCGAGCGCACCCGATCACCGCGGCCGA
>NZ_BSSY01000004.1:542179-664889 GCF_030269225.1 Actinoplanes sp. NBRC 101535
AACGGCGAGCGCACCCGATCACGCCGACCCGGGCGGTGGGCGCGCCCGATCACGTGATCGGGCGCGGTCACCCACCGTTTTGGGATGGTGAGCGCACGCGATGGCTTGATCGGGTGCGGTCGCCGCCTGGGCCTCCGCCGGCGGAGGCCCTCGCCGCCGCCTGTGAGCGGTGAGGGTGGGCGGGAGGGGTGGGGAGTTGCGGGCGGCGAGAGTTAGGGGCGGCGGGAACGGAGGAGCAGGTGGCCGGCCGCGCCCAACGGCAGCAGGATCCAGAAAGAGACCAGGCGGTAGACGAGCACCACCGCGGCCGCCGGAGCCTCGGGGGCGCCCGCCGCGATCAGGGCGGCCAGCATCGTGGTCTCGATCAGGCCGATGCCGCCGGGGGTGATGGGGATCTGACGCACCAACTGCACGCCCAGGTAGATCACGGCCAGCCGGGTGATGTCCACGTCGGCGTGGCTCGCCTGGGCTGCGGCCAGGAGGCAGAGCATGTCGAGCAGCCAGTTCGCCACGCCGGCCAGGAGAGCTCCGGCCCACGTGGTCGCGGGGACCCCCTGGGCGGCGGTGCGGATCGGGGACAGACGGTCGGCCAGCCACCGGACCGGCGGGCCGGACCACCCGGACGCGCGACGGCGGGACAGGGCGACGGCGGCCGCCAGCAGGAGCACCAGCCCGGAAGTCAGGAGCACCGACCAGCCGAAGCCGTAGAGCAGGGCCAGCGCCACGAAGGAGACCAACCCGGACAGCAGGGTCACCGCCACCGCGACCGATTTTGACGCGCCGTGGCGGCGGAAGATCTGGAAGGCGTAGGCGGCGGAGACCGCGGAGCCGGCCGGTAGGGCCATGCTGATCGCGGAGCGGCTCAGGGTCAGGGCCACCGCAATCGCCGGGGGCATCCGGACGCCGAACCCGTGGAGCAGGCGGCGCTGCTGATCCGCGAACGCCACCTGGGAGAGCAGTCCCGCCGCCAGGGCCAGCGCCACCCAGCGGGCGTCCACCGCGGTCAGCGCCGCCAGCAGCGTGTCCGGGTCGGGCAGCTGCTCGCGCAGGGTGATCGCGGCCAGCACGGTCACCGCCACCACCAGCACGGCACGGATCAGCCGCCGGGCCCGCAGGCGAGGGCTCCGGGATCGCCGTGGAGAGACCGGCTCCGCAATCGTCGTCACGATCTTCAGCGTCGTCGGCCGGGGACGTTCCGTCGTCGTCCCAGCGCGGGCATGCGGTGTACCGCAGATGCGGTAGTCGAGGTGAGCACGCACGGACGGTAGCCGTGTGAGATCGATGTGACGTTGATGCCGGCTGGGTGCCCGCTCCATGCCCGGCCCGCGCACGGGGCCGGGGCGCGGGACGGGCCTGGAGTGGCAGCAGGGCCGCGCTCCGGGAGCCCGTGATGGAACGGGTAGTTCGTACCGTAAAGGAAGGCGCAAGCGAGTCACCGAGAGTGACCTACTTGCGGCGGTGGGGGAAGCTTGGCACCCTGTCAGGCCCGCTACCTCGGAGATCATCGTGACCGCCGCACCACCCCCGCTCTATCCGTGTCCCTGGTGTGGAAACACTGCGTCACTGCAGACCGGCTGTCCGGGGTGCGGGCGTGGGCCGGACGTGAACGCCGCCGAGGTCGTGCGGATGGATCATCTGATTGCCGGGATCGAGCGGCGACTGGGGCAGGTCCGGGATGCCGCGGCCGGGGTGGAGGTGCGGCTGCGGCAGCTCCGGGACGAGGCCGCGCAGATGGAGCGGCAGATCGCCGAGGCGCGGGCGATCCGGCATGCCCACGCGGCCCGGGTCATGATGCCGGGTCCCGTCCCGGTGATGCCGCCGCCGGCCCCGGCAGAACCGAGACTTTCCGCGCTGACCGTGCAGAACGTCCTGTTCGCGATGGGTGGGCTGCTGCTGCTGGTGGCGGCGGTCGTGTTCACCGCGGTGGCCTGGGTGCAGGTCGGGGTGGCCGGGCGCGCGTTGCTGCTGGCCGGGGCGACGGCCGCGGTGCTGGCGGTGCCGCCGCTGGCGGTCCGCAAGGGGCTGCGAGCAGCGGCGGAGACGCTGGCCGCGGTGGGTCTGTCGATGATTCTGCTGGACGGGTTCGCGGCCTGGGCCGTTGATCTCGCCGGGGTGCAGGCGCTCGACGGCGCGCTCTACGCGGCGGGGGTCTGCGTCGTCACCGCCGGTCTCGCTGTCGGGTACGCCCGGGCGACCGGCCTGACCGGACCGCGGGCGGCGGCGCTGGCCATCGCCCAGCCGGTCCTGCCGCTGATCGCCGGGTCGGTCGGCGCCGAACTGACCGGCTGGGTCCTCGCGCTGACCGGGGTGACCGTTCTTGATCTGGTGGTGTCGCGCCGGTGGACGACTCCTGAGGTCCGATGGGTCGCTCATCTGGGCGGTCTCGGGGCGGCCGGCCTGGCGCTGCTCCTCGGACTGGCCGACGTGATCCTCCAGGATGCGCCGCCGGCAGCCGCGCTCGCCGGGGCCGCGTCGACGCTGGTCGCCGTGGTCCTCACCGCCTGGGCGGTGCTGTCCGGCAACCGGGTGGCGCAGGGCATGGCCGGTGGCCTGCTCGTCGTCACGGCCGGGATCAGCGCCGCGTGGTGGACGCTGGCTTTCGAGGGTTCCGGGGCGATGCTGCGGGCGGCCCTGGTCGCGCTGGTGATAGCCGGCGCGGTCGTGCCGGCCCGCCGGATCGCGGCCGGTTCGGCGGCGCTGCGTCTCGGGCTGTGGGTGGGCGCGCTGGTCACCGGCGCGGTGCCGGCCGTGGCCGTGCTGGTCTGGACCCTGGTCGCGACGCTCCGCAGCACGGACGCCGCGTACCGGCTCGCCCGGATCGACGGCCTGTCCTGGGATCTTCCGCCGGCCGCGCTGGTGGTCGCCGGCACCGCGGTGCTGCTCCTCCCCTACCGCGGGGTGCGCCTCGACCTGACACTGGCCGGTACGGCGGTCGCCGTCCTGCTGGTCCCGGCGTCGTTCGGCCTGCCCTGGTGGACGGCCGCGGTCGCCGGGAGCACGGTGGCGGTCGCCGCGCTGCTGCTCGCGGTCCGCGGTTCGGTGCCGTTCCGGCTGGCGGTCAGTGGTGCCGGCATCCTGTTCGCGCTGGTCGTCGGGGCGGGTCAGGCCGCGGTGGCGGCCGGGGTCGGCGCGGTGATCGTGGTCGCCGGGCTGGGCACGGCGCTGATCGCGTACGCCGGCCCGCGCCGCAGTCCGGTCGGGGTGACCGCGGTGACGGCCGGCCTGGGCGCGCTGCCGCCGACGCTGTGGCTGGCCCTGATGGCGGCCGGCACCCCGGCTCCGGTCCGGGTCCGGGCGACGTTCGCGCTGGGTGCGGCCCTGACGGCGGCGGCTCCGGTCGTGGTACGGCTTCTCGGCGGGTACGCGCAAGCCGCCCGTGCCGTGGCCCTGATCGTGGTGTCGTCCGTCCCGCTGTGGTCGGCGTCCGGAACCGACCCCGTCGTCCTGTACGCGGCGGCCGCCCTGCCACTGATCGTGATCCTGCGTCCGGCGATCGCCACCGGGATCATCGCGGCGTTGCTGCCGGTGCTCGCCGTCGGTCTGCTGACCTTCACCGACCTGGCCGTGGTGCTGTTCGAGCCCTACACGACGCTTGACGTGCTCTGGTCCGGGCACGCCCCGGCCCAGTCTCCGGTGGCCTGGTCCTCGGTCGCGGCGCTGTTGATCGCCGCCCTCGCCGCCGCGCTCCTCCTGGCGCCGTCCGGGGTGCGTGCCGCCGCCCGGGCAGCGACCCCGCTGCTGGCCCTGGCCGGACCGCTCGCGATGGCGGCGGCCGGTGCGCCCTGGCCGGCGGTGCCGTTGACCGCCCTGATCATCGGGTTGTCCGGCCTCGTCGCGCTCGCCCTGACACCGTCGCGGACCGGGTGGGACGCCGGCCTCGCCGTGCTCTTCGCAGTGCTGACGGCGGCGGCGCTCGCCGGGTCGGCCGCGGTCCACGGGGTCACGCTGGCGGCGTTCGCCCTGCTGGTCACCGCCGCCGCGATCACCGGTGTGGCCGGGTGGCTGCCGGCGTCCCGGATCGCCGGCTGGCTGGCCGGGGCGGCGGCGCTGCTGGTCGTCGCGTACACGGCGTCCGACATGGCGGGGCTGGAGTCCGGTGGGGCGGGCCGGGCCGAACTCGCCGCGGCCCTCGTGATCGCCGGCGTCGAGTGGCTGCTCGCCACCCGCAGCGGGCACCCCCGGGAGGCCCGGGCCGTCGGGGCGGCCGCCCACGCGGCGGCCGTCGTCGCCCTGCTCGTCTCCGGCACCGCCGGACAGGCCGCGGTGATCGCCACCGTGTGGGCGGCGGTCCTCGCCGTCCGGGCGCTGCGCCGTAACGAGACGTCCCGGTTCGGCTGGTCTCTCGCGAGCGGGCTCACGGTGCTGCTCGGCTGGTGGCTGTTCCTGCTCTCCTCCGACGTCCGGCTGGTCGAGGCGTACACGCTGCCGGCCGCGATCCTGGCCCTGGTGGCGGGCTGGGCCGCACGCCGCGGAACGCCGGTGCCGTCGTGGGTCGCGTACGGTCCGGCGCTGGCCGCGGCGTTCGTCCCGACGATGGCGGTGACCCTGGGTGCGGCCGACCCGCAGTACCTGCGCCGCCTGCTCCTCGGGCTGGGTGCCCTGGCCGTGCTGGTCACCGGCGCCCGCGCCCGTCTGCAGGCGCCGGTCGTCGTCGGTGGCGCGGTGCTGACCCTGGTCGCGCTGCTGGAGATGGCCCGGTACTGGGATCTGGTGCCGCGCTGGGTGCCGCTGGCGCTGGGCGGCCTGCTGTTGGTCGGCATCGCCACCACCATGGAGCAGCGCCGCCGCGACGTGCAGCGGCTGCGCATCGCCGTCGGCCGGATGCAATGAAGATGGCGGATTTAACCGGGGCCGCCGCCTCAGCCGGCCTGTGACGGCGGCCCCGTTCCCAACCAGGTGTCACCATCGTGCCCGGTCGTCCCTGTTCTGAGGCAGGGCCGACCGGCCCTGGTGACGGGAGCACACCGGCCCTCACATCGACGGACGGGCCGTGGTGAGGCCGGGGTAACGGCGGTCGCACACTCGAGTGATGGCGACGAAACCCCCGCTCCCTAGCGTCGAGGGGACGACGATCCGGGGTTAAGGGGTTCATGTGGCTGCCGATGTCACCCAGGTGCGAACCGTGTGCGGGTACTGCGGGGTCGGCTGCGGCATGGTCCTCGACGTCGCGGCCGGGCCGGACGGGCGGGCCCGGGTGGTCAAGGCCACCGGTGACAGGCAGCATCCGGCCAACGCGGGACGGCTGTGCACGAAGGGCGCGACCAGCGCGGACCTGCTCAGCGCCGGCGGCCGGCTGGACTCCGCGCTGATCCGGGACGAGCGGGGGGCCGCGCCGCGCCGCAGCGGGGTGGACGCCGCGATCGACGAGACCGCCCGTCGGTTGCGGGCGATCGTCGACGAGCACGGGCCGGACGCCGTCGCGATGTACGTGTCCGGCCAGATGACCCTGGAGGCCCAGTATCTGGCGAACAAGCTGGTGAAGGGCTATCTCGGGACGAACAACATCGAGTCGAACTCGCGGCTGTGCATGGCCAGCGCGGGCACCGGTTACAAGACGTCGCTCGGTGCGGACGGGCCGCCCGGGTCGTACGACGATCTGGACCATGCGGACGTCTTCCTGGTGATCGGCTCGAACATGGCGGACTGCCACCCGATCCTGTTCCTGCGGATGATGGAGCGGGTCAAGGCCGGGGCGAAGCTGATCGTCGTCGACCCGCGGCGCACCGCGACCGCGGCCAAGGCGGACCTGTACCTGCCGATCCGTCCCGGGGCGGACCTGGCGCTGCTCAACGGCCTGCTGCACCTGATCACACCGGACCGGGAGTTCGTCGAGGCGTACACCGAGGGCTGGGACGTGATGCCGGAGTTCCTGGCCGACTATCCGCCGGACCGGGTGGCCGCGCTGACCGGGCTGGCCGAGGAGGACATCCGGACCGCGGCGGCGTGGATCGACGGGGCCGGGAACTGGGTCAGCCTGTGGACGATGGGCCTGAACCAGAGCACGCACGGCACCTGGAACACGAACGCCCTGGTCAACCTGCATCTGGCCACGGGCGCGATCTGCCGGACCGGTAGCGGTCCGTTCTCGCTCACCGGCCAGCCGAACGCGATGGGCGGCCGGGAGATGGGCTACATGGGCCCGGGACTGCCCGGCCAGCGGTCGGTGCTGGTCGCGGGCGACCGGGAGTTCACCGAACGGGTCTGGGACCTGCCCGCCGGGACGCTGCGCACCGACGTCGGCAAGGGCACCGTCGACATGTTCGAGCAGATGGCGGCCGGGCGGATCAAGGCCTGCTGGATCGTCTGCACGAACCCGGTCGCGTCGGTCGGCAACCGCCGCACGGTGATCGCCGGGCTGGAGGCCGCCGAACTCGTGATCACCCAGGACGCGTTCGCCGAGACCGAGACGAACGCGTACGCGGACATCGCCCTGCCCGCGGCGATGTGGTCGGAGACCGACGGCATCATGATCAACTCGGAGCGGAGCCTGTCCCTGGTCCACCCGGTGGTCGACCCGCCCGGCGAGGCCCTGCCCGACTGGCAGCTGATCGCGCGGGTCGCCGTCGCGATGGGTTACCGCGACGCCTTCACCTACACCGGCGCCGCCGAGATCCTCGAAGAGATCAAGACCTTTGCCAACCCCCAGACGGGGTACGACCTGAGCGGCGTCACGTACGAGCGGCTCGCGGGCGGGCCGGTGCAGTGGCCGGCCGCACCCGGTGGGCCGGACCGCAACCCCATCCGGTACCGCGACCCGGACCGGGGACTCCGGTTCGCCACCCCGAGCGGTCGTGCGGTGTTCCACGCCCGCCCGCACCTGGAACCGGCCGAGATGCCGGACGACGACTACCCGTTCACGCTGAACACCGGCCGTCTGCAGCACCAGTGGCACACCATGACCAAGACCGGGAAGATCGCCAAGCTGAACAGGCTCAATCCGGCGCCATTCGTGGAGATCCACCCGGACGACGCGGCAGCCCTCGGCATCGCCGACGGCGACCAGGTGGAGATCGCCTCCCGGCGCGGCCGGGCGGTCCTGCCCGCCACGGTCACCGACCGGGTCCGGCCGGGCGGCTGCTTCGCCCCGATGCACTGGAACGACCTGTTCGGCGAATATCTCAGCGTCAACGCGGTGACCAGCGACGCCGTCGACCCGATCTCGTTCCAGCCGGAACTCAAGGTGTGCGCGGTCGCCCTCACCCGCATCCCGACCCCCGCCCCGGCGTTGCCCGTCCCGGTCACCGCTGCTCCCACCATTTTCGGACTGGACCCGGCGCCACCGACTCTGAGCGACGATCAACGGCACTACCTGGCCGGATTCCTCGCCGGAGTGCCCGCTGAACGGACCGAGCCGCCCGTCCTCCCCACCAACGCGCCGTTCTCCCCGGCCACCGCCATGTGGATCAACGGCTGGCTCGGGAGTGCTCTGGGCGTACCCGAGAAGGCAGCGCAACCACCCACCGAGCCGGCGGCGGGCCCGGTACAGATCCTGTGGGCGTCGCAGACCGGCACCGCCGAGGAGTTCGCGCGTGACCTGGCCGGACGGCTGACCGGAATCGGGCGCCCGGTGACCGTGCTCGGCATGGACTCGGGCGTCGGCGACGTGCTCGACAGCGGCGCCGACCTGCTCGTGGTGACCAGCACGTTCGGTGACGGCGACGCGCCGGACAACGGCGACGCGTTCTGGCAGTCGCTCCGCGGCGAGGACGCGCCCCGGCTGGACGGACGCCGGTACGCGGTGCTGGCCTTCGGCGACTCCAGCTACGACGACTTCTGCGGACACGGCCGCCGTCTCGACGAACGTCTCGCCGAACTCGGCGCGACCCGGCTCGCCCCGCGGGCCGACTGCGAACCCGACTACGCCGACACCGCCGCCGGCTGGCTGACCAGCGTCGTCACCGCCCTGACCGCCGCACCGGTGCCCGCCCCCACGAAGGCCGCGCCGCTGACCGCCACACTGACCGGGAACCGCCTGCTCAGCCTGCCCGGCTCGGCGAAGGAGGTACGCCGGTTCACCCTCGACACCGGCGGCGGCCTGGACTACCGGGCCGGCGACGCGCTCGGGGTGTGGCCGGTCAACTGCCCGCACCTGGTTTCCGAGTGGCTGACCACCGCCGGGTTGTCCGCCGACGAGACGGTCGACCTGGACGGGCCGGTGGACCTGGGCACCGCGCTCGCCTCCCACCTCGACATCACCCGGATCACCCCGGACCTGCTGCGGTTCACCGCCGAACGGTCCGGCGCCGGCCACCTGAAGACCCTGCTGCGCGCCGACAACAAGGGCGAACTGGCGAAGTGGTCGTGGGGGCGGCAGGCGGTGGACGTGATCGCCGAACATCCGGTGCGGGCGTCCGCCCAGGAGTGGGTCGACGTGCTCAAACGCCTGCAGCCCCGGCTGTACTCGATCAGTTCCACCCCGCTGACCGATCCGGATCAGGTGAGCGTGACCGTGTCGGTGGTGCGGTTCGGCGCCCGTAAAGGCGTCTGCTCGGCGCACCTCGCGGACGCCCCGCCGCACGCCCCGATGCGGGTGTTCGTGCAGCGCGCCCCGCACTTCCGCCCACCCGCCGACCCGTCCACGCCGATGATCATGGTGGGGCCGGGGACCGGGGTCGCACCGTTCCTCGGCTTCCTCGAGGAGCGCCGGGCCGCGGGCGCGGACGGACGGAACTGGCTGTTCTTCGGGGAGCAGCAGGAGGCGACCGACTTCTACTATCGGGAGGAGCTGGCCGCGCTGACCGATGACGGCACCCTGACCCGGCTGGACCTGGCGTTCTCCCGAGACCAGCGGTCCAAGGTGTACGTCCAGGACCGGATGCGGGAACAGGGGGCGGCCGTGTGGGCGTGGCTGCAGG
Organism: Actinoplanes sp. NBRC 101535; assembly: GCF_030269225.1. Taxonomy (NCBI): domain Bacteria; kingdom Bacillati; phylum Actinomycetota; class Actinomycetes; order Micromonosporales; family Micromonosporaceae; genus Actinoplanes; species Actinoplanes sp. NBRC 101535. Next base: position 551,035 of record NZ_BSSY01000004.1, read on the forward strand.
ACGGTGCCCACTTCTACGTCTGCGGCGACGCCCACCGGATGGCCCGCGACGTCGACCGGACCCTGCGCGAGATCGCCGTCCAGCACGGCCGTCTCTCCGAGGGCGCCGCGTCCACATGGCTGAAACAGCTGGCAGCCGACAAGCGCTACGTCCGGGACGTCTACTGACAGAGATCGGTCTGAACCGGGAGCGGTTGACGCGGGTAGTCACCGTTGACGTGACAGCCCCGGAGGAGGCGACCGTGACCACCGCCGACCTGATCCTGATGGCCGACCGTATTCACACACTCGCGGAGAACGGACCGTGGACACCGACCGCGCTCGCCGTCACCGGCGGGACGATCAGCGCGCTGGGCGACCGGTCCGACGCCCGCCGGTGGCGGGGCCGGGACACCGAGGTGATCGACCTGGGCGACGCGACGATCACGCCGGGGCTGGTGGACGGGCACGCGCATCCGGTGATGGGCATCGGGCTCACGCGGGGTGTGGACCTGTCGTCCGTGCGTACCCTCGAAGGGTTGAAAGGCACGATGAAAGCCGCCGCACGCAACGGCGGCTGGGTCGAAGGGTGGGGTCTCGACCCCAACGTGTTCGCCGGGGCGCCGATCACGCACGCACCACTCGTCGAGGCGCTCGGGCCGGACGTGCCGGTGTTCCTGCTGCTCTTCGACGCGCATTCGGCGCTGGTCAGCCCGCGCGCACTGGAACTGGCCGGGATCAGCGGGCCGCGCCGGTTCGCGTCGGGCGCGAGTGTGGCCTGCGGCCCGGACGGTATGCCCACCGGCCATCTGCTGGAGATCGACGCGCTGGACCTGGTCCGGGAGCTGTTGCCGGACGACGACCCGGCGGACCGGCGGGAGCGGCTGCGGGACCTGATGCGGCGGATGGCGGCGAGCGGGCTGACCGCGGCGAACGCGATGGACTTCGAGGGCGACTCGCTGGAGCTGTTCCGGGCGCTCGAGGACGAGGGTGATCTGCCGCTGCGCTGGCGGTGCGCGCCGTTCGTGATGCCGGGTGCGGGCGCCGACGGGCTGGACGCGGTGATCGCGCAGCAGCGTCTGGCCGGGCGGCGCTGGCGGGTCGAGGGCGCCAAGTTCATGATCGACGGGACGGTGGACGGCGGCACCGCATGGCTGGAGGAGCCGGACAGCCACGGCGAGTCGACGGCGTGTTTCTGGCCGGACCCGGCGGACTACGCGGTGGCGGTGGGAAAACTAGCCGCCCACGGGATCCCGATCGTCACGCATGCGATCGGCGACGCGGGGATCCGGTTCGTGCTGGACACCTACGCGGAGCTGCCGCGCACATCGGCCGTCCCGAACCGGGTGGAACACCTGGAGACGATGCCGTCGGAACTGGTCGCCCGGCTGGCCGCGCTGGACGTGACGGCGAGCATGCAGCCCACCCACTGCACACACTGGACGCGCGCCGACCAGAGCGACAACTGGTCCAGCCGGCTCGGACCCGACCGGGCCGGGCGCGCGTTCCGGGCGCGTGACCTGCGGGATGCCGGTGCCCGGCTGGCGCTCGGGTCGGACTGGCCGATCGCGCCGTTCGACCCGCGGGGGATCGTCGCGGCGGCCCGGCTGCGGCGCCCGGCCGGTGATGCCGGGGTGGAACCGGTGCTGCCCGAGCAGGCACTGACCGCCCGGATGGCCTTGGAGGGATACACCGTCGCGGCGGCGGAGGCGGCCGGGCTCGGGGCGGTGGCGGGACGGCTGGTGCCGGGCCGCCGGGCGGATCTCACCGTGTTCGGGATGGATCCGCTGCGGTGCGACCCGGACGAGTTCGCCGAGGCCCCGGTGCGTCTGACCGTGGTCGACGGCCGGATCGCGTACCGGGGGAACTGATCTTCAGAAGAACCCGCCGGGACCACCCGGACCACCGGGGCCGCCATGGTGGTGGTGGCCGAGCAGCGTGTCGAAGAGCATCATGCCGCCGAGGGTGCCGGCACCGGCCGCCAGCGCGGTCTTCCACCACGGGGTGGAGTACCAGCCGGCCGGCATCGGGCGACCGTTCCGGTAGCCGCCCGGGTAGTAGTACGGGGTGGACGGTCCGGCCTGCGGCGCCACCCGGTACCCGTTGAGGTCCTGTTCCTCGGCGACCCGGCCGGCGCCCTGAGCCGCGGCGAGCGGCGGCAGTTCGGGACCGGGGTCGAGGCCGAGAGCGGTGCGGGCGGCCCGGACGTAGGCCAGGCCCTCGAGGGCGCTCTCGCGAGCCAGCCGGAACTGGGTGACCGTGGTGGCCCGGGCCAGTTGGGCGCCGGCTGCCTGGTGGCGTTCGGTCGCGTCGACCAGGGCCTGCCGCGCCGACGAGCCGTCGTCACGGAGATTCACGAGTTGGCCGCCGAGACGTTCGTACCAGCGCTGGGCATCGGCGCGCGCATCCGCCAAGGCCTCGTCGTCCCGGGCCGTGACGCCGTTGCGGCCTCTGGCCAGGAGGAGCGAGACACCGGCACCCATCAGGAGAAGGAGAACCAGAATCATCATGTGTTCGATGGTGGTCCGCTGATCTGGGCCTGCCCCAGCCGCGCCCTGTGCACCTGCTGTGCGGGGCACGGCCGGAAACAGACAGCGGGCACGGCCGGAAACAGACAGCGGGCGCGGCCGGAAAAGCCCGGGTGCGGCCGGGGAACAGCAGGTCAGCGGATCGGCGCGGTCTCGTCCTCGTCGGCGGCGTGCCGCGGGTGGGCGTGTCGCGGTGCCGTGGTGGGGGCGGCACGGCGGGTCACCAGGATCGCCCCGGCGATGATGAGGAGCAGCGCCAGCAGCGCCAGGGCGAGCGGGCCCCAGACACCGACCAGGAGCAGCTTCTGGCGGTTCGCCGACGCCGCGTCGGCGGACTTCGCCACGGTGTCGTCGGTGTACGTGAAGAGGGCGTCGAGCAGGGTCACCGACTGGCCGGTGTTGCCCACCAGGGTCTTGCTCTGCTTCTCCTGGACCCGGATGTACTGGCCGGTGGTCGGCTCCACCCAGACGGTGCGGGTGTTGGCGTAGGCGACCGAACCGCTGGTGGCGCCGGGCATGAGCTGGCCGAGGATGGCATCGAGGCGGTCCTTGGGGAGGTCCTGGCGGCCGTTCGTGATCTCCTGGACGAACTGGTAGGTCTCGAGCCCGCCGACCTCCTCGGTCTTGACGAATCGGGCCGGCTGGGCTTTCAGGATGTCCCGGTCGAAGATGTCGTAGCTCTTCTTCTCGGTGCCGAACGGGAACTTGTACATGTGGCCGGTGTACTTCACGCTCTGCCGGTTGCTGCCGGTGTCCAGCCACTGGCCGTTCCAGTCGCGGGCGGCGGCGGTCTGCCGGTCCACGGCGTACGAGGTGCTGTATGCGCTGACCACCTCGTTCGTGTCGGTGCGCACCACCTCCTGGCCGACCAGCCACACCAGGGCGCTGCCGTCCAGGTCGCCCTCGAGGTCGGCGGTGGTCTTCGCGTCCGGCTGGACGGTGACGGTGGAGCGCAGGGTGCCGGTGTCGACCTTGGCGACGCCATTGGTGATCTGCAGGAACTGCGCGTTCGGCGCCTCGGCGACCGATTGGGTGCGCTCCATGTCGTACGGCAGGCGGGCGGCGGCCGGGGCGACCACGAAGGCCAGGCCGCCGGCGAACACCAGCGCCAGGATGCCGAGGCCGAAGAGCACGGAACCGAGGACGCGGGACCTCATGGTGCCTCCACGAGTCAGTGAACGCGAGATTAAGAAAGGATTCGAGGAATGTAGATTTCCAAGCTTGCGGAAGGTTACTACCGAGTCACATCCAGAAGCGAGACCTCAGCACGATCTTCCTGAATGTCCGCGGAATCGGACGCCGGGGTGCGGCGCAGGACCACGGTGAAGTTCCATGTGAGCAGCTCACGCAGGACGGGTACGCGTGCCACCCAGCACGCCCACTTCGGGTGGTAGCGGGGCAGGACATCGACGACGGTCACCAGCCCCGCGCGGCGGGCCGACCGGACCCAGCGCATCGTCCGTGCGGCGCTGATCGGGAACAGTGTCTCGCCGAACCGGTTCTTCGGCTCATGACCGTGTCGTTCGATGTACCGCCGCCGGGCGCCCCGGCCGCCGAGCAGCAGATGCCAGGGGCCGGTCTCGTGGCCGCCGTGCGGTGACAACCATGGTGTGTACGAGACGAAGACCGTCCCGCCCGGCCGCGTCACCCGGAGCAGCTCGTCGAGCAGCGCTTCCGGGTCGGGAACGTGTTCGAGCACGTTGGACGAGTAGGTGACGTCGACCGCGCCGGTGCGGATCGGGAGGGCGGTGCCGCTGCCCCGGATCATGCCGGCGACTGCGGCGCCGGATGCCGCGAAGTCGCCGACCGCGGGGTCGAGCCCGTGGTAGACGGCTCCGGCCGCACGGAACTCGGCGGCGAAGTAGCCCGGCCCGCCGCCGACGTCCACGACTGTCTGTCCCGACAAATCCGTATAAGTTTGTATCTGGGCTACGGAGTCCCGGGCCAGCAGCGAATAGAACCGATCCGGATCACTCTGCTCGACCAGGAACGTCCGGAACAACGTGATCGATCGTGCGAGAGTCGCCCCGGACGGCTGCGGCGCGGACGGAGCGATCGTGGCCGCCATCGCGAACACCGCCGCCATGATCGCCAGCTGGACCGGTGCGCCGTACGCCCACTCCTGCTGATGATCGAGCAGCCGTCCGGCCACCGCGATCAGCGCGCCCAGCCCCGCGAACCCGGCCGTGACCCACGGCAGGGCCCGCGGCCACAACTGCCGAACGATCAGCATGGCCAGCAGGAACGACACCGCCGCGAATCCGCCGAGCAGCACCGCCAGCGCGAGGAGCGGAACGAGTATCGACCAACCGGGACGTCCCGCGGCCGTGACCGGCGAGACCCTGCGAACAGGGATCAGCGCCAGCAACACGACAAGCAGCACGAACACCGCGCCGGCCGCCAGGCCCACCCGGTACGGCACGTCCGGCGTGAACGTCAGCGTGACCGTCCCGCCGTCCCCCGCCGGGATCAGGAACGCCTGCTGCCACCCGTCGACCCGGACCGCCGGCAGGGAGACGCCGTCCAGGGTGGCCGCCCAGCCGGCGTTGTGGTTCTCCGGGACGACCAGCAGCGCCGCCGCACCGGCCGCGACGGTGACCGTCCGGGACGCGGCACCCCACTCCTCGACGGTGGTGGCCCGGTGGGTGACCGCGGGCCGGGTGCCACCGGCACCGAGGATGATCGACTGTCCGACGTAGGCGGCCGACGGCAGCGTCCGGATCCGGTGTTCCCCGGCCGGGAGCGTCACGGTCGCCCCGACGAAGTCGTCGCAGACGGTCACCGGCAGGGGGCGCCCGGCCCGGACGTCGCCGAGGGTTCCGGACACCGACGTCGGATAGCTCCGGCCGTCGATCTCCACCGCCGGTCCCGTCCCGCACTCGCCCGCCAGAGCGGTCGCCGTGAGGCTCAGGCCGGGGACGGTCACCTCGGCGATCCCGGCCGGGGCGGGCCAGCCGTTGCCGCGCGGGTCGGCGATCACCGGCGTCGTGGCGGTCACCGTGATCACCAGGCGTTTCGTGGTGGTGACCGGAAGCCGCACCCAGCCGTCCTCGCCGACCGCGGCGGCGACCGGATCGCCGGTGGTGGTGACCAGGACCTGGGTGGGCCGGGCGGTGACCGGACTGTCCGCGGTGACCAGGCGGAACCGGTCCACCTTGCGGGCCGCGGTCCAGGACAGGGCCAGGGTGGGACGGTCGTCGCCGGGTTCGGCGAGCCACGACGTGGCCGGGTCGCCGTCGATCGCGGCGTGCGCGCCGACCGTCACGTCCCCGGTGAGCACCGACGACGCCGACACCGCGGCCTGCGCCTTCAACGGGAGCGTCCCGCCGGGGCGGGGCAGGGCGGTCAGGCCCAGGTCGTACGTGGCCGCGGCGGACGTGGTGAACAGGCGGTCCACGCCCAGCGGTTCCTCACCCACCCGGCGCAGGAACTGGTCGCAGGCCGGGAAACAGGCGCCCCGCTGCTGGCGGGCACGTTCGAAGACGTAGGACCCACCGGTAGCCGGGACGCGCAGCGCCCGGGTCGCGTCCAGACCGGGGATGCCCAGCTCGCGCAGGGCGACCGCACCCTGGTAGCCCTCGCGCAGGGCGAGGACGGTGACGCGTACCGAGGTGGTCAGACCGGGCAGTGTGGACAGCCGGTGCGGTCCGGTGGTCGCCGGCACCGGGCGGTCCACCGAACCCTGGTCGGTGGTCAGGCGGACCATCGCCACCGGGGCGGCGATCCGCAGGTCGTCGGCGAAGTCCACGGTCACCTCGGTGACCCGTTTCGCCGTCTCCAGTTCCACCGACAGCCATTGGCCGGGGCCCGCCTGGTTGGGATCGGACCGCCACGCCGTGCCGTCGTCGCCGTCCAGCGCCGCGAACGGCAGCGCGGACGGGTCGCTGGCGGCCAGCGAGTCGGCGAAGGCGGCGCCGCTCGACGCGTCGACGGCACGGATGCCCTGGTAGACGGCGACGGTCTGGTGGCCTTCGGCGGGGAACGGGAGGACGTCGTCGCGTACCCGGCCCTGCCGTGTCTGTTCGTCCAGGGTGAGGGTCTGGCTGACGTTGTCGCGGATCCGGCCGATGTTGAGTTCCCGGCGGCGCAGGCCGTCGGTGACGATCCGCCCGCCGCCGGCCTGCGGCACCGCCTGGTCACCGTCGAGCACCGCGGGCTGCGCCGGGTCGATCAGGCCCTGGTCGAGGACGCCGAGCAGCGACTCCGGGCCGCCGCTGACCACCGGCACACTGTCCAGGGTGGTCGCCGTGACCAGCGGTACCGGCCGGTCCACCTCGAAGATCTCGACGGCCGGCACGGTCAGGCCGGCGTCGGCCGGGCTGACCTGTGCACCACCGGCGGTGACGGCCGCGCCGAACGTGGCGGCCCGGCTCAGCCCGGGTGAACCGGTGACCGCGGCGCGGACCACGGCGATCGGTGGCGCCCCGGTCGCGGACCGGTCCAGGTCGTGGCGGACCAGCAGGTAGCGGTAACCGGCGCGGGCCAGGAAACCGGAGAGCGCGGCGGACCCCCGGCCCTCGGCCAGCACCGCCTCGACCGCGTCCAGCACCCGGATGTTGCCCTCGGAGCCGAGCGGGATCTGGTTGCGGGTGGCCCACGGCGTGGTGGCGAGCGCCTGCATCGGCTCGTCGACGGTCCGTCCCCAGGTCGACTGGGCGAACCCGGAACCCGGCACGACGAGGGTGCGGTCCCGGGCGCCGTGGTCGGCGAGCCAGGCGGTCGCCTCGGTCCAGTGCGACGGAATCTCCGGCCAGCCGGGGCCGGGGCGCAGGACCATCATCCAGGCGGGCGCGGCCGCCGCGAGCACCAGCGCCGCGACGGCGGGCCGGGCCAGGAGACGGCGACCGGCGAGGTACGCGAGACCGAGCGCCACCGGCAGCCGGAGGACGGGCTCCCACTTGTGGACGTTGCGCAGCGGCGCGAGCGGCCCGTCCAGCAGTTCCCGGATCAGCGGGGCGGCCGGGCTGTCCAGGGTGCCGACGTACCCGATGGTCAGCAGGGTCAGGCCGGTCAGCGCCCCGAGCACCAGGAACCGTTGTTCCGGCAGGTCACGAAGCGCCAGCCCGGCGAGTCCGAGGATCGCGACCACGGCGGTGACCGCCATCAGTGCCGGGTTGTCGACCAGGATCCAGCCGGCCGACCACCACGGTTCGCCCTGCACGATGTAGCCGACCCACTGGTTGGTGCCGCGCAGCGCCTGGAACAGCGAGGTGACCGCGGTGGTGGTGGCCGAGGACTCGATGTAGTCCAGGAACGGCAGGCTGTACCGGCCGAACAGCAGCAGCGGGACGATCCACCACAGGGTGGCCGCGGTGACGCAGACGAACCACCAGCCCATCAGCGCGGCGAGACGCCGGTCCCAGCGGCGGGTCAGCAGGTAGATCCCGGGCAGGACCAGGGCCATCACGACGGCGGCCGCGTTGATGCCGCCCATCAGGAGCACCGCCAGGGCGGACAGCGCCGCGGCCCGGCGCGGCGACTTCACCGTGACCAGCGGCAGCAGCACCCAGGGCAGCATGACGACCGGCAGCATCTCCGAGGAGAGCGGGCCGATCTCGGTGAGCATGCGGGGCGCCGTCGCGTACGCGAGACCGCCGGCCACCCGGGATCCGCCGGTGCCGATCCGCATCGCCCGGGCCAGCAGGACCGTGCCGTAGTAGGCGGCGCACAGCAGTACCGCGCACCACAGGCGCTGGGTGATCCACGGCGGGACGCCGAGCAGGTCCCCGGCGGCGAAGAACGGGCCCATCGGGAACAGGTAGCCGTACGCCTGCTGCTGCAGTTCGCCGGAGGTGGCCGACGGGTTCCACAGGTGCAGCGCCCGGGCCATGAACCCGATCGGGTTCTCCGCCAGGTCCAGTTTGGTGTCGAAGGTGACCCGTCCGGGCCGTTGCAGGAACGCGATCACCACGAGCAGCAGTGCGCCGCCGTGCACGAGCAGACGACGGGTCATCGGCGGCACTCCGGTGGCAGGCAGCTGAATTCGGCCAGGGCGGTGTAGAAGATGTCGCGGATGCCGGACGGTTTCGCGGTCAGCGCGACCCGCCCACCGGTGGCGCCGGCGATCTGCCGCAGCTCGCCGGCGTCGATCTCCGGTCCGACGCCGATGAACAGGATCGGCACCGGGCGTCTCCGGTCGGCCAGTTCGCCGAGCTGCCGCAGCAGGGCGGCCCGGCTGATGCCGCTGGCGTTGTCGTCGGTGCCGTCGGTCAGGATCAGCACCATGTTGATCCGGCCGGCCGTCCAGTTGCGGGTCGCGTTCTTGTACGCCGCCAGCGTGGTGTCGTAGAGACCGGTCCGCCCGGCGGGTTCGACCCGCATCCGTCCGAGCTCGGCGACGATCGCGGACCGGCGCGGGCCGACCGGGCCGACCGGGACGATCTCCCGGTAGTCGCGGCCGCCGTCCAGGTCGGTGGAGAACTCCCAGACGCCCAGTTCGGTGGTGCCGAGCAGCAGTTTCGCCCCGCCCTGGGCGGCTTTGACGGTCGCCGACAGCCGGGTGTCGGCGGAGCCCGGCACGGCCGACTCCATCGAGCCGGAGATGTCGAAGACGGCCAGCATCCGGGCGCTGATGTGCACCCCGCCCCAGGCGTTGAGCAGGTCCTCGCTGTCCTGTTCGGCCGGCAGTCCGACCGGGGTGTCGCCGTCCGGGGCGCGCAGGCCGTGGGCGGTGACGGCGGCGGCGCCCTCGTCGGCGAGCAGTGCCCGCAGCAGTGCGGTGGCCTTCGCCCGGGCCGGGGCGTCCGAGGTCAGGACCGCGTACGGGTAGTCGGGGCCGGGGAGCGCCGCGGACGGGTAGACCGCGGTCTGCCCGGTGGCCTGCTTGACCTGCTGTTCGGTGCTGACCACCGCGGTCGTCGCGTCGGGGGCGGGCACCGTCTCGCCGGTGACCGGGATGGTGTCCGGGGCGAGCCGGCGCATCATGGCCGCCGTCGTGGCCGCGTCCGAACCGGCCAGCCGCCGGACGCCGACCAGGGTGGCGAACCCGAGCGGGCTGGTCGCCGGGTCGGGCAGCGCGACGCGCAGCGGCGGTTTCGCGGCGCCGACCAGTCCGGCCCAGCCGGATCTCGGCACCCGGCCGGCCGCGCGCCGGTCCACGGCGAGCACCACCGGGGTGGTCGCCACCGGTACGCCCTCGGCGGGTACCTGGAACGCGCCGGCGGCCCGGGCGCGCCGCAGCCACAGGGTCGACTCGGGCACCCAGACGTCCGGGGCCGCGCCGCCGAGGGTGCGCAGCACGTCGGACGACTCCCGGGCGACCACGTCGATCTCCAGACAGGGGGTCCGTCCGGCGAGACGTTCGGCCACCTCTCGCACCGGGTCGGTGACGCTCGGTGCGACATTCACACGTAACACTGTCATGTCGGAGCACTGTGGAGCACTGCGGGTGCGATCGGCGTACGTCACTCCCGCCCACCCCGCGAGAACCGCCACCAGTGCGACGCTCAGCAGCGTGACCGGCCAGAACTCCGGTCGTGAGCGCAGGCCACCATCGACCAACGTGGACCCTTTCCGTGTTACGTCGCCATTGCGGATCGTCGCGGAGCTGCCCTAGTGTGACGCGACCGCGAATCGTACTCGCTAGTAGGGGTGGCGGAGTAGACCATGACGGATACCTGCCGCGGTCACGTCCTGTTCCTGAACTGGCGGGACACCCTGCACCCGGAGGGCGGCGGCTCCGAGGTCTACCTCGAACGGATCGCCGCGTCCCTGATCAAGCAGGGGTACCGGGCCACTCTGGTCTGTCAGGCCCACGGCCGGGCACCCGCGCAGGAGACCACCGCCGACGGGCTGAACATCGTCCGGCGCGGCGGCCGGCACACGGTCTACCTGCGGGCGGCGCTGCTCTACCTGCTCGGCGCGATCGGCATCGGCGCGTTGTCGCGGCGCCGCCTCGGCCGGCCCGGCGTGATCGTGGACGTCGGCAACGGCATGCCGTTCCTCAGCAAGGTGTACGCCCGGATCCCGGTGATCGCCCTCGTCCACCACGTGCACCGCGAGCAGTGGCCGGTGGTGTTCGGCCCGCGGGTGGCCCGGATCGGCTGGTGGATCGAGTCGCGGCTCGCGGTCCGGGTCTACCGGCGTTGCCAGTACGTGACGGTCTCCGAGTCGACCCGCGGCGAACTGGCCGGACTGGGCGTCGATCCGCACCGGATCGCCGTCGTGCACAACGGGACCCCGGAGGTGAACGGGCCGGCGTTGCCGCGTACCCCGCATCCGAGCCTGATCGTGCTGGGCCGGCTGGTACCGCACAAGCGGGTCGAGTTCGCCCTGCGGGCCACCGCGCTGCTGGCCACCGAGATGCCGGCGGTGGAGCTGGTGGTGACCGGCGAGGGCTGGTGGGACGAGCCGCTCAGCCGGCTCGCCGAGGACCTGGAGATCACCGATCGGGTGCGGTTCACCGGTTTCGTCGCCGAGGACCGCAAGCACGAGTTGCTCTGCGGGTCGTGGCTGCTGCTGATGCCCTCGCTCAAGGAGGGCTGGGGGCTGACCATCGTGGAGGCCGGGGCCCGCGGCACGCCGTCGGTCGCTTTCCGCTCGGCGGGCGGCGTCGCCGACGCGATGACCGACGGGGAGACCGGGGTGCTGGTCGAGGACGAGTACGAGTTCTTCCGGGCGACCCGGTCGCTGCTGCTGGACGCGGCGCGCCGGACCGCGATGGGATCGGCCGCGGCGGCGCATGCCCGGCGATTCACCTGGGAGAAGGCGGGTGAGGCCTTCGCCCGGGTGGTCGCCGGACAGCTTCCCACCGGACAGCCGGCGCGGATCGGTCAGCGCGTGCCGTAGACCTGCGACGCGGGATCGAGCTGGGTCTCACCGGCGACATGGTCGGCGGACGGGCTCACCGCGCCATAGGTGGCGACGATGCCGACGACGCCGAGGATTCCCCCGGCGATGGCCGCGACGACGAACGTGGCCAACTTGGCCATTCTTCCTCCCCGGACTCGTGGGTGCGCGGACCGTACCACGCATACCCGCAACAAGCGATGAGAACCAATGTCCCGGCGAGCAGATGCGCTGCCAGGACAAGGTGGACGGGACCCCGGGGCATCGCCACCGCGGCGGGATTCGCCCACAATCGCAGGTCCTGTCCGTCATGGACCAGGGTCAGCCCGGCGAACACGCCCGGCGGCGATGCCGGCCCGCTCCTGTCCACCAGCACCCAGCGGACGCCGAGCTCCGCCGCCGGACGGCCGGCGGCCAGCAGCGCGGCGGCCTCGGCGGCACGCGGACTCTCCCCGTCGACGGTGACCGTGCCGACCCGCAGCGCATCGTTCATCAACACCGGAGCGTCCAGGTAGCGCGGAGCCGGATCGCGCACCACCACACCCCCGGTCCACGACGACCGCCGGTAGCCCTCGAACGGCAGCGACAGCACCTCACCCGGATCGCTTTCCACCAGGGCGGCGACCCGGTCCCAGTCGGCCGGATAGGAGACCGGGCGCAGCGCCCCGGCCACCCCGAACGCCAGATCGGGCAGCAGCACCACCGGCAGCAGCGCGATGCTCGCCAGCAGCACCCGCCCGGCGGCGGGCTCGAACCGGCGGGCCGGCGCCGCGGCGAGACGTTCCGCCCCCAGGGCCAGACACAGGGCCAGCAGCATCGCGTACGGGATGAGGAACTTCTGCCCGTCCCGCACCAGGCCTGCGCCGGGCACGTGCCCGACCAGCCACTCCAGCATCCCGGCCGCCGGGGTTGCACCGGCCGCCGCCAGCAGGAAACCGCCGCCTGCCAGCACGAACAGCCGGTGCGCGCCGCCCGGCCAGCGCCGCCGCAGCTCCGGCAGGCCCACCGCGGCGATCGCGAGCAGCACCAGCGTGACGACCGGGACCAGCACCGACGTGCGGCTGCCCGGGACGGTCTGCGCGTTCCAGATGCCGCCGGTGCCGGCCAGTGCGATCAGCGTGCCGCCCCAGTTCTCCGCGCGGGCCGCGAACTGGGCGACGCCGTCCGGATCGGACGTGCCACCGGCGGTGCCGGTCAGGGCCGCGACCAGCCACGGCAGGTTCAGCGTGGACACCCCGGCCAGGGCCAGGACGGTGGCCCGGGACCGCAGCGGCGCCAGGATCCCGACGGCGGCGAGCGCGAACAGGCCGCCGGTCGGGGTCAGTGCGGCGGGCGCGGCCACGATCAGCAGGCGGGGCAGGGCACCGGGACGCCTCACGGTCAGGTCGCGCACCGCGATGATCAGCCAGGGCAGCATCGCGTACGCGAGAAGCAGCGCCCACTGACCGATCAGCAACCGCTCGGCCAGGAACGGCGTCCACGCGTACCCCAGAGAGGCGGCGACCCGGGTCCCACGGCGACCGGACGGCACCAGCCGGGCCGCGCCCAGCGCCGCCAGATAGACCACCGCGACCAGCGCGAGCCGTTGCAGCAGCCAGCCCGGCACGGCCAGGTTCGCCAGCGACACCACCGCGTCCAGCGGCACCGCCCGCGGCAGCGCGCCGGACGGGGCGATCATCTCCGCGGACAGCGGCTGCCGCGGCACGAACACCATGTCGTAGCGCAGCACGTAACCGGGCAGTGCCAGCGGCGCGAGGACGACCGCGGTGACCAGGGCCGCGACTCGGCGCACGATCAGTTCGCGGGGGCCGGGACCAGGTCGCCGACCGCGACCTCGTCGGTACAGATGCCGGCCGCCGGGTCACCGGACTCGAGGACCACCTCGGCGCCGCCGCCGTAGACGACCACGAACATCGCGTTGAGTCCCCGGTGCACGTCGAAGCCGCGCGGCTCGCCGTCGCCGAGGCGCACGGTGGCCGAGGCGTCCCGGTCGCTGAGGTAGGCGATCCGGATGACGTGCCAGTACTCGGCGGTGCTCGCGGTCAGCGGGATGCGCACCGGTCCGCCGGTGATCCGGTAACCGCAGCCCTGCCGGGGTCCGGGACGGTTCGCCGGGCCGTCGATCCAGCCCTTGACCACGTGGCCGGCCTGGTCGAAGACCCGGATGTCGCGGCCCTGGGTGACGAAGACCGGGCCCTCGGGGAGCGGCGCGAAGAACTCGGACTGCCGGTTGTACGGCGCGGACAGCGGGCCGACGACCCCCTCGGGAACCGGCTGGTCCATGAAGACCGTGCCGGCCGGGAGGGTGGCGAGGTCGGCGCGGGCGTTGGCGAGGTAGTCGCGGCCGGCCTTCTTCGCCCATTCGTCGCCGTACCTGATGCCGGTGAACGCCGAGCTGAGCAGGAGCGCGGCAAGACCGGTGAGCAGGATCGGACTCATCCGGATTTTTGCGGCTTTCTCTTCTCGTTCTTGGATTCCGCAGAGCGCGACCCCGATCGCCAGGGCGGCGACCACCGCGACGTCGGCGATGTAGCGCGGCACCGAACCGGCGACCGCGCTGTAGACCGAGCCCATCCGGGTCGCGCCGAGCAGACCCAGGACCAGCGCCAGGTAGAACACCAGCAGCAGCCACGCCCGGCTCGCCGTGGTCCGGCGACGCCAGATCGTGTACGCCACGAACGCCGCCGTGATCACGATCGCCGTCCACCGCGCGGCGGGCGGCGGCGAGGCGATCGGCGCGCCGTCCCCGGCCGGGAACCACGCCCACGGGCCGCCGATCAGCCCCGGGAGCAGGGTGTGACTGATCGCCTGCCCGATGAAGGTGAGCACCTCGGCGACCGACGACGGCCGCCGCACCGACGAGGTGGCCAGCGCCGAGTACAGCCCGAGGAAGGCCAGCGAGACACCGGTCAGCACCAGCCAGCTCGGCCACCAGCGGCGGACCGTCGACCACAGGCCGTCGCCGTACAGGCAGGCGGTGACCAGGAAGACCAGGGCGACCGCCAGGATCGCCTTCTCGAAGAACAGCAGTCCGAGCAGGATCGACAGGCCCAGGGTGATCAGGTGCAGCGGCCGCCGGGTGCGGACGTACTTCACCTGCGCGCCGACCGCCAGGACCATGGCCAGCTGCATCGGCAGCACGTTGACGCCGACCGCCCACCAGGTGCCGGCCTCCAGGGTCAGCGGCGTGAACAGGAAGACCGTGAGCGGCACCAGCAGCGTCCACGTGGCCGGCAGCATCAGGCGCAGCAGCCGGTAGAACGCGACGCTCACCGCCGCCTGACCGGCCACCAGCAGCGCCAGGAACGGGCCGTACCCGAAACCGCCGAACCGCAGCGCCAGCCAGCTGAGCAGGTGACCACCCGGCATGAAGTGGTTGTTGAAGAGGCGGAACAGGTAGTCCGGCGTCGGATCGTTCCGGTCCGCCATCGACAGGATCGGGAAGTCGTCGTACGCCAGATAACCGCGATGGGCGATCAGGGCACGGGCCGCCACACTGACGGCGATCATCACAGCGGCCACGGCCGCCAGAGGGTTCGGCACGACAGCAGGGTGCCATACCCATCGGTACAACGACATCCGTCGAGGTATGGACCTGAAGTTTCCTCACCAGTAACCTGCACGGGCATCGGTACTGAGCGCGATGGTGAGGTGACATGACACAACCGGGCAACACAGTCGACATCTGCGTCGTCGGCGGCTGCGGCCGGGTCGGCCTGCCGCTGGGCATCGCCCTGGCGTCGCGCGGACTGTCCGTCGTGCTCTACGACATCGACGCGGCCGCGGTGGCGACCGTCAACGCCGGCGTGATGCCGTTCGCCGAGAACGGCGCGGCCGCCCCGCTCGCCGAGGCGCTGACCACCGGACGACTGCGGGCCACCACCGAGGCGAGCAGCGTCGGACAGGCCGAGGCGCTGATCGTGGTCGTCGGCACCCCCGTCGACGAACACCTCAACCCGGACCTGGGCGCGGTCCCCCGGGCCATCGAACGCTGCGCCGAACACCTGCGCGACGGGCAGCTCGTCGTGCTGCGCAGCACCGTCTACCCCGGAGTCACGGCACTCACCGAAAAGCTGCTGACCAGCCGGGGACTCACCGTCGACGTGGCGTTCTGCCCGGAACGGATCGCCGAGGGACGGGCGATGGAGGAACTGTTCACGCTGCCGCAGATCGTCGCGGCGCGTACCCCGCAGGCTCTGGACCGGGCCGAGAAACTCTTCCGCACCCTGACCGACGGCATCGTCCGGCTCCAGCCGGAAGAGGCCGAACTGGCCAAGCTGTACACCAACACCTGGCGCTACCTGAAGTTCGCCGCCGCCAACCAGTTCTGGATGATGGCCAACGACTTCGGCCTCGACTTCGAACGGATCCGGCACGCGGTCACCCACGACTACCCGCGCGCCGCCGACCTGCCGATGCCCGGCTTCGCCGCCGGACCGTGCCTGCTCAAGGACACCATGCAGCTGGCCGCGTTCAACCGGAACAACTTCGTGCTCGGCCACTCCGCGATGCTGATCAACGAGGGTCTGCCGCTCTACCTGGTGTCCCGCCTGGAGGACCGGTTCGACCTGGCCGGGTTGACCGTCGGCATCCTGGGCATGGCGTTCAAGGGCGGCAGCGACGACTCCCGGGACAGCCTCGCCTACAAACTCCGCAAGATCCTGACGCTCAAGGCGCGGGAGACGCTGTGCACCGACCCCTATGTCACCGACGACCGGTTCCTGCCCCTCGACGAGGTGCTCGACCGCGCCGACCTGCTGGTCATCGCGGCGCCCCACCCGGAGTACGCGACGCTGACCACCGGCAAGCCACTGATCGACATGTGGGGCCTGACCGGACAGGGCGTCCTGGTATGACACCCCGGGTCTCGGTGGTCGTGCCGGTCTACAACGAGGGCGCGGAAGTCGTCCGCCACCTCGAACGGATCCTGCGCGAGGTGCTGCTGCCGGCCGAGATCCTGATCGTGCACGACATGCCCGAGGACACCACGGTCCCGCACGTGCAGGCCCTGGCCGACAAGGATCCGCGGGTCCGGACGGTGCTCAACACGTACGGGCGAGGACCCGCCAACGCGATCCGGTTCGGCATCGACGCGGCCCGGGCGCCGGTCGCGGTGGTGACCATGGCCGACGGCTGCGACGACCCGCGGCAGATCGACGACCTCGCCCGGCTCGTCGACCGGGGCGTGGTGGTCGCCGCCGCCTCCCGGTACATGCCCGGTGGGCAGCAGGTCGGCGGGCCCCGCTTCAAACGGCTCGCCTCCCGGTGGGCCGGCAAGACGCTGCGGACCTTCGCCCGGGCCGGCACCCGCGACGCCACGAACAGTTTCAAGGCGTACGACACGGCGTTCGTCCGCGAGGTCGGCATCGAGTCGAACACCGGCTTCGAGATCGGCATCGAACTGACCGCCAAAGCCACCCGCCTGCGCCGGCCCGTCGCCGAGATCCCCACCATCTGGCTGGACCGGCAACTCGGCGAATCCCACTTCGACGTCGGCCGGTTCCTGCCCAGCTACCTGCGCTGGTACTTCTTCGCGTTCGGCCCCCGGCTGTCCGCGGACCGGCTCGCCACCCGCTGGGCAGCCCGGCGGCCGGCACTGTCCGCCACCCCCGCCGCCCGCTCCAAGGAGGACACCCCGGCATGACAAGAGTGCTGGTCACCGGCTCGGCCGGGTTCATCGGCGGCTACCTCGTGCAGGAACTGCTCGGCCGCGGCCACGAGGTGGTCGGGCTCGACAACCTCTCCAAGTACGGGCCGGTCGCGCACAGCTACGACGCCCACCCGCGGTTCCGGTTCGTCGAGGGCGACGCGCGCGACACGGAACTGGTCGGCGCGCTGCTCGACGGCTGCGACCACTTCATCGCCGGCGCGGCCATGATCGGGGGGATCTCCTACTTCCACACGTACGCGTACGACCTGCTCGCCACCAACGAGCGGATCATGGCGTCGTCCTGTGACGCCGCGATCGCCGCACACCGGTCCGGCACACTGACGAAGGTCACCTACCTGTCGTCGTCGATGGTGTACGAATCCACCGACCACTGGCCCAGCGTCGAAGGTGACCAGCGGCTCGTCCCGCCGCCCCGCTCCTCCTACGGGTTCCAGAAACTCGCCGTGGAGTACTACGCGCAGGCCGCCTGGGACCAGTACCGACTGCCGTACACCATCGTGCGGCCGTTCAACTGCGTCGGCGTCGGCGAGGGACGGGCACTCGGCGAGGCCGAAATCCTCTCCGGCAACGTCAAACTCGCCATGTCGCACGTCGTCCCCGACCTGGTGCAGAAAGTGCTCAAGGGGCAGGACCCGCTGCACATCCTCGGCACCGGCGGGCAGGTGCGGCACTACACGTACGGCGGAGACCTCGCCCGTGGCATCGTGACCGCGATGGAACACCCGGCCGCCCGCAACGAGGACTTCAACCTGTCCACGGCCCGGTCCACCACCGTCCTCGAACTCGCCGAGCTGATCTGGCACAAGGTCAAAGGACCGGACGTGCCGTTCCGCCACACCAGCGACGAACCGTTCGCCCACGACGTGGCGAAGCGGGTCCCGGACGTGACCAAGGCCCGCGAGGTGCTCGGCTTCACCGCGGACACCAGCCTGGACACCATGCTCGACGAGGTGATCCCGTGGATCGGCAGGGCGGTCGCGGACGGACGGCTCTAGCCACCCGCGCCGGGCTATCGGGGGCGTCGGTCGCGATCGCCTCTTTCGGCACCAGTGCTCTGGGTTATCTCGTACCCCTGATAGGAGCACGACGGCTGGAAGCCGCTGATCTCGGCGCTCTGGCCACCGTGCTCGCGATGGCCGCGATCGTGAGCGTGCCCGGAACCGGCCTGCAGATCGCCGTCGCCGTGCACCGCGCCCGCAGCCCCGGCGCCGCAGCCGGCCGGATCGCATGGCTCACCGCGACACTCTGCGCGGGTGTGGTCGTGGCGCTCTCCCCCGTCGCGTCGCCCCTGCTCGACCTGCCGCTCCCGGTGACGCTGCTGCTCGCCGCGCAGACCTTCGCGATAGTCCTGGCCGGTCGTCCCCTCGGCGAGTTGCAGGGTGACGCCCGGTTCGTCCGCCTGGCCGCCGGGATGGCGATCCTGGCCGCCGGACGCTACCTGGGCCTGACCGCGGGCCTGCTGCTGAACCTCGGCCTGACCGGCGCGATGCTGCTCGGCGCGGCAACCGCCCTGCTGGTCCCGCCCGTCCTGGCCCTGCTGACCCGCTCCCCCGGCGCTCCCGGCCGGCCCGGCGTCACCGCGCGCCAGGTCCTGACCGCCGGATCGGCGACGCTGGCCATGCTGTTCGTCTCCTACGCCGACCTGCTCCTGGCCCGGCACCTGCTGCCGGCCGCCGACTCCGGCGGGTACGCGGTCGGCACGGTCCTGACCAAAGGCGCGCTGTGGGCCCCGCAGGTCGTGACGGTGCTGGCCCTGCCCCGCCTGGCCCAGGGCAGCCGCCGGGCCCTGGCGGTCGCGGCAACCCTGGTCACCGCCTCCGGCACGATCCTGGTCGTGGCGACGGCGCTGTTCGGCCCGCTGGCCTTCAGCCTGGCGGGCGGGCCGTCCTACGCCGGGCTGGGCCGGTACGCACCGGTGTTCGCGGCGACCGGTGCGCTCTACGCGCTGGTGTTCGTCCTGGTCAACGCCCAGGTGGCGGCGGGCGTGCGGTGGCCGTCGGCGCCGCTGTGGGCGACCGGCGTCGCGTTCGTGGCGGTCGCGGAGTGGCTGCTCCCGCACACCCTGCCGGCCGTCATGGGTGCTGCGGCGGTCACGGCCGCGACAGCGCTGGCCCTGACCGCCGCAACCACGTTCCGCTCCGCGTAGGCGCACCTCATCGGGCATCTTCAGTGGGCACTTTTGCACCGCCGCGGTGTCCTTTTGCACCAGGGCGGCGAGGGGCGAGGTGTCAGCGTGGTCACCTGACGGGAGGTGGGCCGGTGCCGACACACACCTTCACCATCGTGCTGAATCGCCGTCCGGCCGACGAAGAGCTGGACCGGCTGGTCGACCAGGGCCTGGACGACGCGACGTTCGGAGTCGAACGAGGTGTCTCGATCGTCGAGTTCGATCGGGACGCCGGGAGTTCTCGCCGAAACCGTGATCGAGGGCGGCGACGGCACCCGAAACCGTGATCGGGGGCGGCGACGGCACCCGAAACCGTGATCGGGGACGGTCACCGGCCGTTAAGGGGTGGCAGTCGCACCCGAACCCTTGATCGGGTGCGCTCACCGCCGCTCTTCGGGTGCGGGTGCCAGCGCTCTTCGGGTGCGGGTGCCAGCGCTCTTCGGGTGCGGGTGCCAGCGAGCTTCCGGGGGTGCGGTGGCGGATGACCGCCGCCGTGGATCGGCCACGCACGGGCGGAACCACGAACGCGGATCAGCCGGGTGCGGGGCGAGGCAGGACCGGCGCGCCTGGGGTGACCGGCGGCGGGGAGCGAGAGGGCGCGACGCGGCCCGGCCCCGACGGCGGCCGCCGCCCCGCGGCCAGGCAGGACGATGCGAGTGCGGTCGGGAACGGGCCGTTACGCGTACCCCCTCACGAGGTTTTGATCGCCACCGCGCCGAAAGCGTCGATGAACGTGGCGTCGTCGTCGCCGGTGCGCCACTGGGTGATCGGGACGACGCCGGGCTCGATCAGGTCGAGGCCCTCGAAGACCGAGGCGATCTCCTCGGGGCTGCGCAGAATGTAGGGGACGCCGCCGGACTGGGCCAGCCTCTCGGCGCCCTCGACGACCTCGGGGGTGGTGTTCGTGCCGTCCCAGAAGACCAGGTAGGAGCCGGGGGCGGTCTTCTCGACGATCCGCGCGACCAGGGAACGGACCAGGTCCAGGTCGGGTTCGTAGCCCATCACTCCCATGAACATCACCGCGATCGGTTTGCTGAAGTCGAGGGACTTCGCCGCGCCGGCCAGGATCACGTCGGGATCGTGGTAGTCCGCGTGCACATAGGTCGCGCCGGCCATCAGCGCCCGGGCGTAGGCCAGGACCAGCGGATCGTTGTCGACGTAGACGACCGTCGCGTCCGGGGCGACCTCGTGGGTGTTCTGCATGGTGGGCAGGCCGGTGCCGATGTCCAGGAACTGGCTGATCCCGGCCTCGGTGGCCAGGTGCCGGACCACGCGTATCAGGAACCGGCGGGACTGGCGCGCCATCACCGCGATCTCCGGGTAGACCTGGGCGACCGCGTCACCGGCGGCCCGGTCCGCGGCGAAGTTGTCCTTGCCGCCCATCCAGTAGTTCCACATGCGGGCCGCGTGTGGCACGTCGGACTGCAGCGCCGCAGCCTGTTCCTCATCGGGAGCCATGGAGAAGGTTCTATTGCAGCGCGCTTCGTTACGCAAGGTGTCGGCGCGTTCCGTCAAGCGGTAGTGGCCGTTGCTCCTTAGGGTGATCGCATGGGTACCACTGTGAGCGTTCGGAAGTCCCGGCGTGCGCTGCGCACGTCGGCCGGCATCTCCCTGCAGGTGTTGCTGGTCCTGCTGATGACCTGGGTGACGCTGGATCTACTCGGACGCGCCTGGTCGATCATCTGGCCGCTGGTCATCGCCCTGCTGCTGACCACGCTGACCTGGCCGCCGGTGCGGTTCCTGAGGCGGCACGGCTGGCCACCGGCGCTGGCGGCCTCACTGGTCATGGTGCTCTTCCTGCTCCTCGCGGCCGGCACGATCGTCGGCATCGTCACGCCGGTCGCCGCCGAGTCGAAGGACCTCACCAACGGCGTCATCGAGGGCATCTCCACGGTCCGGTCCTGGGCTTCCGGACCACCGTTGAACATCACCAACGACCAGCTCAGCGCCTATCTGGACACCGCCACCGAGCAGATTCAGGCCCGCGTCGGCAGCATCGCCACCGCCGCCCTGACCGGGGTGAGCACGGTGGTGAACGGGCTGGTCACCACGCTGCTCGCGCTGTTCCTGATGTTCTTCTTCCTCAAGGACGGCCCGCGGTTCCTGCCCTGGCTGAGCCGTCAGCTGCCCGGCCGGCTGTCGACCGACGTGCCCGAGGTGGCGTCGCGCAGCTGGGACACGCTGGGGGCGTTCGTCCGCTCGCAGGCGTTCGTGGGACTGCTCGACGCGGTGTTCATCGGCATCGGCCTGTGGATCGTGGGCGTGCCGCTGGTGCTGCCGCTGGCCGTGCTGACGTTCGTGACGGCGTTCATCCCGATCATCGGTGCGCTGTTCGCCGGGCTGGTCGCGGTGCTGATCGCGCTGGTGTTCGTGGGCTGGACCAAGGCGCTGATCGTGCTGGCGATCATCATCGCGGTGCAGCAACTGGAGGGGAACGTCTTCCAGCCGATGATCCAGAGCCGGGGGCTGGGCCTGCACGCCGCTGTGGTGCTGCTGGCGGTGACGCTGGGCAGCAGCCTCTACGGGATCGTGGGCGGTCTGCTGGCGGTTCCGGTGGCGGCGATGATCGCGGTGTTCTGGAACTACCTGCGCGAGCAGCTGAGCGACTCGCCGCCTCCGCCGCCCGAGGCGCCGACGATCGAGGACACCACGCCGGAGTTGACGCCCGCTGTCGTGGATGACGACCCGAAGTCCTGACGGTGGAACACGGACGCCAGCCGATACGGCTGGCGTCCGTCCTGTTCTGCGGCTCCGGTCAGAGGGCGCGGGCGGCGTGCACCGCCGCGCCGGTGGTGTCCGAGCTCGCGGGGGCCACGTCGCCGTGGCAGTTGAGGTGGACGACCCCGCTGGTGCGGGCGTGCGAGACCTCGGCCTGGGCGGCGGTGGGAACAGCCAGCACGGCGGCCGCGGCGAACGCGACGCAGACGATCCTCTTCATGTCTGTCTTCCTCTACGTTTTGCTTCGGTCCTCGTACTTTTCAGCGTAGAGGTGATGCCCATTCAAGTATGAAAAATCAAGATTTAGGGGTACGCGCTGCCGTGAGCCCGGAACCCTCGATGATCGTGTGGAAATCCCTGCTCCGAGTCGTGCCACCCCTGGCGCTGGTAGCGCTCGCGGTCGCCCCGTCCCTGCCCGTGACCCGGTCCGCCGGCGCCGACGCGGCCCCCGTGACGCACGTGATCCGGCCCGGCGACACGCTGTCCGCCATCGCCTACCGCTACGGCATCGGCACCGCTGACCTGCGAAAATGGAACACTCTCGCGGACGCCGACCTGATCAGCGTCGACGGCCTGCTGCGGCTCACCCCACCCGCCGGCACGCTGCCACCCTGGCGCTCCCGCGTCGAGACCGTCACCGCGGAGGAGGCCAACGGCAACCCCACCAGGAAGTGCCCCGTCCCTGCAGGCGACCTGCGGCGCATCTGGGTCCGCTACCTCGACTTCACCGGAGTCCCCCACGACGGCACGATCATCATGCACCGCGACCTGGTGACCGCGACCCGCAAGTCGTTCGCCGCCCTCTACCGGCTTCGGTTCCCGATCCTGGTCATGCAGCCCGCCTCGGTCAACATGCCCGGCCTCACCGACAAGAGCATTCTGACCAGCGGGTACGAGTGCCGCTACGTCGCCGGAACGACCCGCTGGTCGCAGCACTCCTACGGACGGGCGATCGACGTGAACCCGCGCCAGAACCCGATGATCCGCGGCGACTACCTGGACCCGCCCCGCAGCGAGCCGTGGATCCCCCGCGACCAGTACCTGCCCGGCATGCTCCACGGGGACGGCGCGGTGGCCGCCTTCACCGACAACGGCTTCTACTGGGGTGGCCGCTGGAAGACGCTGAAGGACTACATGCACTTCAGCCCGAACGACCTCTGAGAACGGCACCTCCGCGCCGCGAGCGGCGGAATCCGAGCGAGGTCCGTCGCGGCGGCCGCCTACCCGTCGGACTTCGCGGCGGTGACGGCGATCGAGCCGGCCGTCTGGGACCTGCCCACGTGGATCCGGTCCTCCGGCTGGACCGCGCCCGAGGACGGAAGCCGCCACTGAGCCGATGCGGTCAGCTGGAGACGACCCGGTTGCGGCCGGCCTCTTTGGCCTGGTAGAGCGCGTGGTCGGCCCGGGCCAGCAGTTCGTCGAGGGACTGGTCGCCGGGCTGCAGACCGGTCAGCCCGACGCTGATCGTCACCGGCAGCGGGCCAGCCTGCGTCGGGATCGGCTCGTTGGAGATGGCCGAGCGCATCCGTTCGGCGACCTCCTCGGCCTGCCCGTCGTGGTCGGGCAGGACGACCGCGAACTCCTCGCCACCGTAGCGGCCGAACACGTCGGAGTGGCGCAGCCGGCCGCTGACCCGGCCGGCCACCTCGCGGATCACCTCGTCGCCGACGCCGTGCCCGTACGTGTCGTTGATCGCCTTGAACTTGTCGATGTCCAGCATCGCCGCGGCCACCCGCCGGTTGTTGCGGATCGCCGTCAGCACCATCGCGCCGCCGATCGCATAGAAGTGCCGCCGGTTGTGCTGGCCGGTCAACTCGTCGGTGGTCGCCAGTTCCTGGACACGGCTGAACAACCGCGCGTTCTCGTACGCGATCATGCCCTGGCCCGCCAGTGCCGCGGCCACCTGGCGGGAGGTGTCGTCGAGCCCGACCCCGCCGAACAGGACGAGCCCGACGTCGACGCCCCGGCCGCGCAGCGGCACGGCCAGCACCGTGGGCGCACCCAGCAGGACCGGCGCCCACGGCCCGGAGGCGTCCAGCAGGACCGGGGTGTCGCCGCTGGTCTCCGGCACCTCGATCTGGATGCCGACGAACTCGTCCATCGCGTCCCCGAAGATCTCGAAGACCGTGCCGTCCGTGCCGATCATGAAGCCGGTGTCCGCGTTGAGCTGGGTACGCAGCGTCCCGCAGAGGTGGCGCAGCACCTGGTCGGGTTCCAGGATCGCGGTCAGTTCGGCGAGGCTCGCCTGCAGCATCTCGGCGAGGGCCTGCTGCTGCTGGGCGGCCTGCACGACCAGGTGCAGCTGGGCGGCGCGGGCGGTCTCCAGGGAGACGGCGACGTGGCTGCTCATCGAGGTGAGCACCTCCACGTCGTCGTCGGTGAACACCCCTTTGGCGAGGCGGCTGTCCAGGTAGACGACCCCGGCGAGGCGGCCCTTGAACTGCACCGGGGCGACCAGGATGCTGCGCAGACCGTGTTCGACGGCGCTGCGGGAGCCGACCACCTCGCCCTGGTCGGTGCCGCTGACCACGATCGGTTCGCCGATCTCGACGACCCGGCGGACCAGCGAGTACGCGTGCCCGACCGTCTCGGGCAGGTCCCCGGTGGCGTCGCGCCCGGCGAAGCGGACCGGTTCGCCGTCGTCGTCGAGCAGGAAGTAGAGCGCACGTTCGGCGCCGAGGATGCGCAGCATCTCGTCGAGGGCGACCCGGGCCAGCTGCTGCGGTTCGAGGATGGTCGCGGCGGCCGCACCGACCTCCTGCAACGCCTCCAGCCGGCGGTTACGCCCGGCGTCGACCGTGCGGCCGCCGACGACGGTGCGGCGGTGCGCGCCGCCGTCGTCGACGCCGAACTCGGTGCGGACCTGGCGGCGGCGCTGCTCCCAGCCGTAGAACCCGGCCAGGGTGAGGGCGGCGCGGGCCTGCCGGTCGGATTCGGCGGTCAGGCCGATGGTCCGCATCGCCCGGGCCCGGATCTTCATCAGTTCGTACTGGAGCAGGGGCGCGTCCAGTTCCCGGGTCATCCGGTCGGCCTCGTCGGCGGTCCGGATCGTGCGCCGCGGGTCACCGAGGGCCTGGAAGAGCGACGCTTTCGCGGCCAGGTGGGTGGCCTGGAGCAGCGGTGACCCGCCGGCCCGGCCGAGCTCCCGGACGGCGTCGCGGACCGCGGCCAGCCGCTGCGGGCGTTCCTCGTCCGGGGCGTAGCGCAGTTGCACGAGGCGGGCGTGCGTCTTGAACGCGTACGTCCACTTGTGTTGCGGCATCAGATCGCCCTGCCGGGCGATGGCGTCGAAGCCGGCGATCACGTCCTCGAACGGTGGGCCGAGTTCGCCCTGTTCGAGGAGCAGGCAGGCGGCCGCGGTGAGGATGTTGGCCCGCTGCACCCGGGTGCCGGTGCCGTCCGGGAACGAGGTCCGCATCCGTTCGAGGGCTTCCGCCGCCGCCCCGAAACGTCCCTGGTACGCCGGGATCATCACGCTGAGGATGCCCAGCCCGGTGCCGAGTGCCAGGCTCGGGTCGCTCAGCGCCCGCATGCCGCGCTCGTGTTCCCGGATCGCCTCGGTGTGGTACCCGCGCAGCAGGAACCGCAGGCCGAGCGCCGAGTGGCCGGGGATCAGCTGGGCCGGGGAGTACCAGCGGGCGTTGCGGGTGATGGTGCGGTCCCAGGCGGCGCCGTCGTCGTGGCCGCCGAAGAGCATGCCGCAGCCGCGCATCCACTCCACGTAGGCGCCGAGGGCCGGATCGCCGAGCGCGGCGGCGACCGTGGCGGCGCGGGCCACCCGCCGTTCGCCGCTGCGGCGCAGCCCGGCGACCATCGCCACGTACCCGACGAGGGCGTAGACACGGACGTATTGGGGGCTGGGGCCGAGACGGTTCACCGCGTACAGGGCGCGCAGGGCGAGGATGCCCGCTTCGCGCAGGCGTCCACCGACCGCGGCGGCGTACCCGCCGGCGTCCAGCACGGCGGTCATCGCCTCCAGGTGGGCCCGCTGCCGGCCGCGGACCGAGCCGTACAGCAGCCGGGTACGCCGGACCAGCCCACCCGCGACCGAGATGATCACGGTGGTGAGCAGGAGCAGCAGGCTGCGCCCCGGCATCGGGCGGCCCAGTTCACGCAGCGCGTCGCGTACCGCGTCCAGAGCCTGTTCGTCGTCCCAGACGGTGTGCAGCAACTCGATCCGGGTGGTCAGCAGCCGGGCCCGCCGCAGCCGGTCGGTCTCGCCGCCCAGGGCCCGGTCCAGCACCTCGGCGGCCTCGGTGACCCGGCCGGCCCGCAGGTAGGCCCGCGCCAGCGCGTGCAGCAGCTCGGTGCCCGGCGCCGGATCGCCGTCGACGGCCTCGCACAGGTACCCGATCGCCTCGGTGGCGGCCTGGTCGGCGAGCGCCCGCAACCCGGCCGTGGCGGCACTGCGCCGGCGGTCCTCGTCCGGGACCGCGTCGCCGGCCTGCCGGTAGTGGCGGGCCACCGCGTACGCGTGCCCCGCGTCCCGTTCCCCCTCGGGCAGGGCGGACAGCGCGACGGCCAGCGCCGCGTGCATCCGGCACAGCTCGTCCGGGCCGAGACGGTCGAGCAGGACCGCCCGCAGACGGGGGTGGACGAACCCGTACCGCCCGCCGGGCCGCGGTTCCAGCATGTGCCGGTCCACGCCGACGACCAGGGCGGCCAGTACCTCGTCGGCGCCGCGTCCGGACACCGCGGTGAGTATCTCCGGACGGAACCGGGTGCCGGCGACCGCGGCCGCGGTGAGGCAGTCCAGGATCGCCTCGGGCAGCCCGGTCAGCCGGACGGCGATCAGGTCACGCAGCCCGGATCCGCTGGGCAGTGCGTCGGCGCCGGCGGTGTCCAGCAGCCACTCACCCCAGAGCGGGGTGAGCAGGCCGGCGTCGAGCAGCCGTTCCAGATATCCGACGGCGGTCAGCGGCAGGCCGTCCGAGCGGGCCAGCACGTGCCGGGCCAGTTCGGCGGGGACCCGGGCGCCGGGCAGCCGGGAGGCGACCAGGTCGGCGACGTCCACCGGGGCCAGCGGCGGGCAGGCCACCTCGAGCAGGCCGGCGGTGGCGACCTCGGCGGCGACCGGCGAGTCCCCGTTCTCGGTGAGCAGCACCAGCAGCGGCAGCCCGGCCAGTTCGGGGGCGAGTTCGCTGAGCAGGCCGCGGCTGCTGGGGTCGAGCAGGTGCGCGTCGTCGAGGACCAGCAGCAGGCCGCCGGAGCCGCGGGCCAGGTCAGCGAGGTACGCGACGTACGCCGCGATGACGTTCTCGTCGCGTCCGCCGTGCAGCCCGCCGGTCAGGGCCGGACCGCCGGTGGCCTCCGCCGCGGCCAGCCGTGACTCGGCCTCGGCGCGACGGGCGGCGGGCAGGCGGCGTACCCGGGACTCCCAGGCCTGGACCGCCTCACGGACCGCGGCCAGCGGCTGGGTCTCGTCCGGCCGGCACGTCGCCCAGAGCACCGGCACGTCACCGGCGTCCGCGGCGACCTGTTCGGCGAGCCGGGTCCGGCCGGCGCCGGGACGGCCGCGCAGCACCGCCATCCCGCCGTGCCCGGCCCGGGCCCGTTCCCAGCGCCGGGCCAGCCGGTCCCGTTCCGCGGACCGGCCGATCAGCGGCCAGGTGGCGGCGGCCGGACGGTCCTCGGCCGAACCGCCGGGGCAGGCGCGCAGGCCGTCGAGGAGGGCGGCGGCGTCCGGGTAGCGGTCGTCCGGGTCCTTCTGCAGCAGGCGCAGCACCACCTCGGCCAGCGCGGGCGCGAGGCCGGGACGCAGCACGGCCGGGTCCGGTACCGGCGCGGTCAGGTGCAGGCGCAGCAGCTCCCCCACGTCGGACGACTCGAACGGCAGACGCCCGGTCAGGCATTCGTAGAGGACCACGCCGAGCGAGTACAGGTCGGATCGCCCGTCGACCGGGCGTTTGAGCATGCCGGACTGTTCCGGGGAGGCGTACAGGAAGGTGCCGACCGCCCGGTCGCCGGCCGGGTCGGCGGGCCGGCCGAGCTGGGCCAGACCGAAGTCGATCAGTTTTGCGGCGCCGTCGGCGGCGATCATGATGTTGCCGGGTTTGACGTCGCGGTGCACCAGGCCGGCCCGGTGCGCGGCGGCCAGGGCACGGGCCAGCTGGGCGGCCAGCGCCACCACCCGCTCCTCGGTCGGTGCCCCGGCGCCCAGCTGGTCGGCGAGCGAACCGCCGGGCAGGTGTTCCAGGACCAGCGCGGGCACTCCGTCGAGCAGGCCGGACGCGTGCGCCTCGACGACCCCCGGGTCGGCGGCGCAGGCCAGCAGGGCGGCCTCGCGGTGGAAGGAGGCCAGGATCGCCGGGTACTCGTCGGGGTCGGCGAGAGGGCGCTTGACCGCGTACCAGCAACCGTCGTGGACCGCCCGGTGCACCGTCGTGAAGGCGCCCCGGCCCAGCTCGTCGACGACCTCCAGGTCGGTCAGCTCCGGTGCCCGCGCCCGGCCCGTCTCCGTCACCCGCACACTCATTCCGATTCCGGCGTCACCCTCCTGTTCGGCCGGGTCCGGCGCGAACTGAACGTTCCAGGGCTCGTTCTACCCCGCATGGGCCAATTCGGCCGCGGTCAGCATCGCCTCCAGGTCGGGGCCGGAGACCGGCCGGGCGAAGTAGTAGCCCTGACCGCGGGTGCAGCCGAGCACCCGCAGCAGGTCGGCCTGCACCGGGGTCTCGACCCCCTCGGCCACCGTCACCAGGCCCATGCTGCGGGCCAGGTCGACGATCGTGCGGACCAGGGCCAGCTGGGACGTGTCGGCGCCGTCCTCCGGCATGAACGCGCGGTCCACCTTCAGCACATCGATCGGCAGGTCCCGCAGGTACGCCAGCGACGAGTAGCCGGTGCCGAAGTCGTCGATCGCTACGCGTACCCCCTCGGCGCGCAGCGCCTGAAGATGGGCGATCGCCTGCTGGGCGTGCGCACCCGACCGCACCAGCACCCCCTCGGTGATCTCCACGGTGAGCGCGGTGGCCGGCAGGCCGCTGTCGCGCAGAGCGCCCAGCGCCTTCACGGTGAACGCCGGGTCGGCGAGCTGGCGCGGCGACACGTTCACCGACACCCCGGTCCCCCACCGGCGGTGCCAGGCCACGGCGTCCCGGCAGGCCTGGCGCAGCACCCACTCACCCAGCGCGATGATCAGGCCGCTGTCCTCCGCGGCCGGGATGAACCGGTCCGGCCCGACCGGCTTCTGCCCGGGCGGGAACCAGCGCACCAGTGCCTCCACGCCGACGACCGTGCCGCCCTCCAGCGCGACGATCGGCTGGTAGTGCACGGCGAACTCGTCCGCGTCCAGCGCCGCGCCCAGCCGGTCCAGCAGGCGGATCCGTTCGGCCTGCTCCTCGCGCATCGCCGGGTCGAAGACCGCGACCTGGTCCTTGCCCGCCGACTTGGCCGCGTACAGGGCCAGGTCGGCGTCGCTGAGGATGTGCACCGAGTCGGAGGCCGGCGCGAAGCCGCGGACCCCGATGCTCGCGCTCGGCCGCAGCGACTGACTGCCGGCCAGCACCGGACGGCGCAGCTCACCGAGCAGCGCCTCGGCCCGCAGCGCCGCGTTCTCCGCGGTGCTGCCCGGCAGCAGCAGCGCGAACTCGTCACCGCCCAGCCGGGCCGCCGTCTCACCGTCGCGGGTGGCGGCACTCAGCCGGGCGGCCACCTCGATCAGCAGCGCGTCGCCGATCGGATGGCCGAGCCGTTCGTTGACGTCCTTGAAACCGTCCAGGCCGAGCAGCAGGAACGCGCCTCCGGTCCGGCCGGTCGCGACGTCGGCGATCAGGCCCTTCATCGTCTGCCGGTTCGGCAGGCCGGTCAGCGCGTCGTGCGAGGCCTGATGGCTCAGCGTCTCCTGCAGGCCGGCCTGTTCCCGGACCGCCTGCCGCAGCCGGGCGGTCTGCTGGTAGGCCAGCGCCGTCGTGTGGCTGAGCCGGATCACCAGCAGCACCGCGGTGAGCCCGGTCGACCCCATCGGCAACAGGACGTCCATCTTGTCGAAGTCCTCGCCGTCGTTCTCGGTGATCAGCAGGTACACCGTCACCACCGGGCCGATCAGCACCAGCACGATGTTGGCCAGCACGGTCCGCCAGCCGTGCGGGCGGCCCTGATCCG
This sequence comes from Actinoplanes sp. NBRC 101535, assembly GCF_030269225.1. Lineage (NCBI taxonomy): Bacteria > Bacillati > Actinomycetota > Actinomycetes > Micromonosporales > Micromonosporaceae > Actinoplanes > Actinoplanes sp. NBRC 101535. The sequence continues at coordinate 580,987 of NZ_BSSY01000004.1, forward strand.
CGCCCGGCTGCTCGGTGTCCTCCGGCCGCAGCGCCGCCGTCCCGACCAGCAGGAACCCGAACAGCCAGCCCACCGTGCTCCAGGCCGGCCCGCCCGACTCGCCGGTCACCGCCGACACGAAGAAGATCACGTCGGCCGCGGTGAGCACGGTCGCCGCGGTGGCCAACTCCATCTCCGCACGGTTCAGGCCGCCGCGGACCACGATCAGCCGGACCACCGCGCCGAGCACCAGCAGATCCAGCATCGGATAGACGATGGTGTTCTCGGCGGCCGGCGTCGCGGTCCGGTCGTGCACCAGCGGGTCGTAGAGGAACACCCACTCCAGGGCCGCGCCGGTGCACAGCACGATCCCGGCCTCGGTCAGGCCGGACCACTCACGGCCGCCCGGCAGGCCCAGCAACCCCATCGTGAACAGCAGGCACATCACCACGTGCAGCACGTCGACGCCGTCGGTGTAGTCCGGGAATCCGCCGGCCACCGCCGAGCAGACCATCGCGGCGCCCATCACCCACCACGGCCAGCGCGGGCCGATCCGTGGACGCCGCGTCCCGGTGACCACCGCACCGAGCGCGACCGCCACCACCGGCAGGTAGGCCACCATCCGCATCTCCGGCGCCAGCAGCGGCACGCCGATGGCGACCAGCCCGGCCGTCAGCAGAACGGCGTGCCACAGCCGATCACGCCGGTCCGGCTGCGCCCCGGCCCGCTCCGGGTCGCCGCCGCGCAGCGAAATCGGCACCGGCCCGCCTCCCGCTCTCCCGACGCCTCGACGATGTCCCGATAGCCGAACGTCCCACAGCCGAGACCCCGCGGGGGCACATGCCAGGACTTTCCCTTCCGCTTTTTCCGGGGTACGCGGTGAAGCACGTCCCCACCCGCCCCGCCCGTCTCACCGCCCCCATCCGCGAGGTTCCGGCCCGGGTCCGGAGGTCACAGGGTGGCGGCCAGTTTCTGCAGGGTGTCCGCGGCGCCCGAGGTCAGCGGATCCCCGTGCCCGGGAAGGATCACCCGCACCGGCAGGCCGGCCAGTTTCCTCACCGACGCGACGGCCTGGGTGGCGTCCGCGGTGTACTCCGGTGCGGAACCCTCCAGCCCGTTCTGGTTGCGCAGCGCGTCCCCGGCCACCAGCACGCCGGTGGCCGGCTCGAAGAGGGAGATGTGCCCGAGGGTGTGCCCCGGGGTGCCGACGACCCGCAGGCCGAAGATGTCGTCGCCGTCCGCGACCGGCGTCAGCGCCACGTCCGAGACGATCGAGGCGACGTCCTCGCCGCCGGCGTACAGCTTCGCGGAGAGCGAGGGCACGATCTCGGCGAGCCCACCGGCGTGATCCTGGTGCTGGTGGGTGAGGATCAGGTGGCGTACCCGGTCCCAGCCGCTGCCGGCGGCCTTGAGGGCGGCCTCGATCGCCGGCCCGGAACCGGGGGTGCCGGTGTCGACGACGGCCGCCTCACCGCCGCGGACCAGGATCCAGGCGGAGACGAACGACAGGTCGGCCCGGTGCCAGTCACCCAGCCCGGCCTCGGCCGGGACCGACGTCTCCGGCGCGGCCGGCGACGTCGACGACGGGGACGACCCGCACCCGGTGACGGTGTTCAGGACGGCCACCCCGAGAACTCCGGAACCGGCCGTGAGAAGCAGTCTTCGGTTCATCCTTCATGGATAGCGCGGGACGTAGCGTAGCGGGCATGCAGATACGCACACTGGGCAACGGCCTCGAAGTCTCCGCGATCGGCTTCGGCGCCATGGGCATGAGCCACGGCTACGGGCCCGGCCCGAGCCGCGCCGAGAACATCGCCCTGCTCCGGGCCGCCGTGGACCGCGGCGTCACGCTCGTCGACACCGCCGAGGTGTACGGGCCGTTCGTCAACGAGGAACTGGTCGGCGAGGCCCTGGCCCCGGTCCGCGACCAGGTCGTGATCGCCACCAAGTTCGGGTTCGCCTTCGACGCCGACGGCGGCCAGGTGCCCGGCGCGGTGAACAGCCGGCCGGAGAACATCCGGGCGGTGGCCGAGGCCTCGCTGCGGCGGCTGCGCACCGACACGATCGACCTGTTCTACCAGCACCGGGTCGACCCGGACGTGCCGATCGAGGACGTCGCCGGGACGGTCCGGGAGCTGATCACGGCGGGCAAGGTGCGCCACTTCGGGATGTCCGAGGCGGCCGCCGCCACGGTCCGCCGGGCGCACGCCGTCCAGCCGGTCACCGCCGTGCAGAACGAGTACTCGCTGTGGTGGCGTCAGCCCGAGCGGGAACTCCTCGGCACACTCGCCGAACTGGGCATCGGCCTGGTCCCGTTCAGCCCGCTCGGCCGCGGCTTCCTGACCGGCGCGATCACCACGGACACCGCCTTCGCCGAGGGCGACATGCGCAACGGCCTGCCCCGGTTCGGTGCCGAGGCGCGGGCGGCCAACCAGGAGCTTGTCGACCTGATCGGCACCGTCGCCGAGGGCCTCGGGGCGACCCGGGCGCAGGTCGCGCTCGCCTGGTTGCTCGCGCAGCGGCCGTGGATCGTGCCGATCCCGGGCACCCGCAAACTCGAACGCCTGGAGGAGAATCTGGGCGCCGCCGACCTGGCCCTCTCCGAGACCGACCTGGCCGCGATCGAACGGGCCGCCACGCAGGTCGAGGTGGTCGGCGACCGCTATCCGGCGGCCCAGGAGCGGCTGACCGGACGTTAAGACCGGGCCGCACGCCGCCAGGGCCGCAGACAGTGGTCGATCATCGCCAGCTGCCGGGCCGGCTCGGACAGCGGTGAGCCCATCACCGCGTGCACCTGCTGGGCGAGCGCGATGGAGAGCAGCACGTCGATGACCTCGTCGTACGGCACGGCCGGGTCGATGTCGCCGTCCTCCACCGCCTCGGCCAGCCGGTCGCGCAGCATGCCGCGCCACTGGTCCTCGACGACGTCGTTGATGACGGGCATCGTGTCGTTGGCGGCCATCCGCCCCCAGAAACCGACGACGACGTGCGCCTCGTCGCGGGTCTCCTTCTCCAGCGGCAGGATCTCGCGGAGAGCCGCGTCGAGCGCCGCCAGCCCCCGCCGGGACGCCGTCGCGGCGGCGATCCGGTCGTTGGTCCGATCGGTGATCCGGTGGAACGCCCCGGCTGCCACCGCGTCGAACCCGTCGAAGTAGTGCCAGAGGGCGCCGGCACCCATGCCGAGCTCGGCTGCTATCGCCCGGCTGGTGGCGGCGGGCAGCCCGTCCCGGGCGACCACCGCGAGAAAGGCCTCGACGATCTCGTTCCGGCGCTGATCGTGATCGACGATCTTCGGCACGTGTCCGTTACCTTTCAGTACGCTCTGATGAGCACACGGTCGGCAGCCCCGCCTTCCGGTGGGGTGTCATCGGTCACGACGGCGACCGGCTCTCCGACCGTGATCGGGCGACCGATCCGGTAGGCGGGGAACGGGCAGCGTCCCGGACTCATGGCGCCGACGTGCCGTCGCGTACTAGATCCCGGTTGCCGCCGCCCACTCTTTCCATTCACGATGCCTATCCATAGCCAACTAATGATCACTGATGAGTATCGACGTGCCAGCAGGAGACTACCCCCGGATCGGGTCACGTGATCGTCACGCCACGGTCGTCTTCTTCGATCCACCGCACCGTCGGACACCGGACAGATCCCGTCACCGGAAGGGACATCCGCCGATGGTCCGGACGGTCATGCTGAAAGGCCCCGACCGAACCGACCGTGAGGTGGTGTCCGTGCCGCGACCCGACGACCCGACCGCCGGAGCCCTGCTCCGGGAGATCACCGGCCTGGCCGCCGAGGTCGCCCCGGTGTCCGCGGTGGACGAGGCGCTGGACCGGATGCGGGAGCTGTGGTGGTCGCGGCTCACCCCCGCCGGCCGGCTGACCGCGCACGTGGCGGCGACAGCCCGGTCCACCCGGCCCACCCCGGTCGCCGAGGTGCTCACCGCCTGCCGCCTGGCCGGCGAGTGCGGCTCTCCGGTGCGGGTGCCCGAGTTCACCTCGCTGACCACCGGAACCGTCCGGCCCGGACACCGCGGGACCTGGTCGGCCGAGGTCGGCACCCGGCCGTACGGGCTGGGCCACCTCGGCGACTTCGGCAGCATCCAGGCCGCCCGGGCCGCGGTGTGGGACACCATCGAGATGAACCGGGACCGGCTGCGCGACGCGATGCGGCAGGCCTGCCGGGAACTGACCGTGCTCGCCGCCCGCGGCTGGGAGGAGCCGCAGGTCGCCGTCTGGGCCACCGTGGACCGGCGGGCCGGCGACGACGCGTCGCTGGTGACCCTGCACGAGGTGGCCGTCCGGGCCCGGGCCGGCATCGCGGCGGCCGACCGCTGGCGGTCCAGCGAGGACTTCCCGTCGCCGGTTCCGGAGACCTCGCTCTGGCACTGGCCCTCGGTCGAACGCTGGCTGCGCGACCACGACCGGGTGCCGCCGGACGGGCTCGCCCCGGCCCGCCCCGAGCTGCCCCGCGACAGAACCTTCTAGGCACACGTTTCGTGGTCAGCGTCCGCGTGGTGACTTCAGGCGCCCAGCGCGCCTCAAATCACCACACCCCACCACCAGCGTGGTGACTTCGGGCGGCCAGCGCGCCTGAAGTCACCACGCGGACGGGTTCGCGGCCTGGCCACGAGACGTGTCCAACGCGCTCGGTTCCCCTGGGGAAACACTCGGCGGCTACCGTGCACAGGGGACACACGGTTGAGGGCGACGGGGAACGGCCATGGGGTTCGTACTTGACACCGCGGGGCTTCCGGAAGGCGACCGGGCCGAGGCGGTGCACACCGCCATGCTGTACGCGTCCGCGCCCTGTCACGTGATCCACGAGGATCCGGCCGGCCCGATCCGGACCAGGCTGGAGGTGTGGGACCTCGGCGACGGGACCGTCTTCACCGCCCGGTCGGCCGGTCTGCGCCTGTTGCGTACCGCCCGGCAGGCCCGGCAGGACGTCATGCCGGTGATCGCGCTGTCCGTGCAGCGCCACGGCGTGGGCCGCCTGGAACAGTACGCCGAGCAGCGCATCACCCCGGCCGGCGAGCTCCTCGCGGTGGATCTGGCCGGTGCCTACGACTACTCCTGGTCGGGCGACGGCGCGGCCGGCTGTCTGCAGTTCCCGATCGACCGGCTCGACCTGCCCGCCGACGTGATCCGCCGGGCTCTCGGCCGGCTGCCGGCCAGTCCGCTGTACCCGCTGGTCGCCGGTCACATCACCCACCTGGCGCGCGATCCGGCCCGGATCACCGGCGGCACCACCGCCCCGACCGTCGCGACGGCGAGCGTGGACCTGGTCAGGGCGCTGCTCGCCTCGGCGGCCGGCGGACCGGAGTCCCGGCGGGTCCGGGAGGAGACCCTGCTGAGCCGGGTCCGCGCGTACGCCCGACGGCACCTGAACGATCCGGAACTGGACGCGGCCCGGATCGCGGCGGCCCACAACGTGTCGGTGCGGCAGCTCTACAAGGTCTGCGCGGAGGCCGGTCTCAGCCTCGAACAGTGGATCATCAACGAGCGGCTGCGCGGCGCCCGCGGCGACCTGCTGCGCCCGGACCAGCAGCGGCGGCCGGTCGCGGCCGTCGCGCTCGCCTGGGGCTTCCGCGATCCGACCCATTTCACGCGACGGTTCCGGGCCCGTTACGGCACCACCCCGGCCCGGTTCCGGCAGGCCGGGCACTGAGGATCCGGGCCGGCGAACGGTCAGCCGGGCACTGAAAGTCCAGGCCGCTGCACGGTGGGCCGGGCGTCGGATCCGGGCCGGTGCACGGTGGGCCGGATGGTGTGCGGGCAGGGCCGGTCCGGGGCGGGCCGTCCGTCGTTAGGTTCGGCCTCGTGCGGGGGCGGATCGACGAGAGCCGCGCACTCCGGCGGTTCGCCGAGAGTCTGCGTGCGGGCCGGAGAGGCGTGCTGGTGCTGCGGGGTGATCCGGGCACCGGCAAGACGGCGCTGCTCGACGAGTTCGCCGGGACGGTGTCGGGGGTGCGCCTGCTGCGGGTCGCGGGGGTGGAGGCGGAGGCCGATTTCGGGTACGCCGTCCTGCACCGCCTGTTGATCCCCCATCTGACCGTGGTGGACACCCTCGCGCCGGTGCACCGGGTGGCGCTGCGGCGGGCGGTCGGTCTCGCCGAGGGGCCCCGTCCCGATTTCGCGGCGATCGTCCGGGCCACGGCGGCCCTGTTCGACGGGCCGGGCGTGTTCGACGGGCCGAGCGGGCCGGACGTGTTCGACGGGCCGAGCGGGCCGGACGGGTTCGACGGGCCGGACGGCGAGCAACCGGTCCTGTGCTGTGTCGACGACGCCCAGTGGGCCGATCCGGAGTCACTCGCGGTCCTGCGTGCCGCCGTTCCCGGTCTGCTGGTGGCCACCCGCGATCCGCTGACCGGCGCCGGTCCTCCGCCGACGGTGGTCGTGGAGCTGCGCGGTCTCGCCGAGGACGATGCCCGGGACCTGTTGCGTGCCACCGTCACCGGACCCCTCGACCAGCGGGTGGCGGCCCGTCTCGTCACGGCCACCGGCGGCAATCCTCTGGCCCTGATCGATCTGAGCCGGGAGCTGACCCCGGACCAGTTGATCGGCGCCCAGTCGCTGCCGGATCCGCTTCCGGTCGGCAGCCGGCTCGAACAGCACTACCGGCAGCAGATCCGCGACCTGCCCGACGACATCCGGACCTGGCTGCTGGTGGCCGCCGCCGAACCGAACGATGACGCCGCCCGGATCGCGGCGGCCGCGACCGCGCTGGGTCTGTCGCCCGAAGTCCGCTCCCGGGCCGCGGGTCTGCTTGCGTTCCGGGAGCCGCTCGCCCGGTCCGCGATCTACAGTGGCGCGGCCGGATCGCGCCGCCGGGCGGTGCATTCCGCGCTGGCCGCCGCGACCACCCGGCCCGGCGACGCCGACCTGCGCGCGTGGCATCTCGCCGCCGCCTGTCCGGGCACCGACGAGACCGTGGCGGCAGGATTGGTGACCGCTTCTGATCATGCGGCGGCGCGGGGCGGGGCGATCGCCCGGGCCGCGTTTCTGACCCGGGCGGCCGAGCTCACCCCGGACGGGCCGTCCCGGGTTCCGCGGGTGCTCGCCGCCGCCGGGGCCGCCCTCGCCGCGGGTGCGCCCACCCAGACGTTGCGGCTGCTCGAGACCGTCCCGCCCGGTGCCGAGCAGATCCCGCACACCTATCCGTTACGCGCCAAGGCACTGGTCATGGCCGGTGGCGCGGACGCGTACGCCAAAGGGTCCGTGACCTGTCTGCACGCCGCACGCGCCCTGGCCGGCACCGACCCGCGCCTGGCCCGCGAGGCCCTTCTGGAGGCCGCCGAACACGCCGTGCAGGCCGGCCACCTGATCCGCGACGCCACCCCCGCCGACATCGCCGCGCTGGCCCGGCGGATCCCCGGTGACGACCTCCCCGGGCTGCTGCTGGCGGCGTTCGCCACGGCCGCCGTCGACGGCTGCGAACACGCCGTCCCGGTGCTCCGCCGGGCCGGCGCGGTGCTGCGCGACCCGGCCGTGCCCGCCGCGGAGGTGCTGCGTCACCACCTGACCGGAAGTGTCCTGGACATCGTGCGGTGGGACCCCGAACCGCATCGCGCCCTCTGGCAGCGGGTGATCACGGCGGCCCGGGAGACCGGCGCCCTGTGGCAACTGGTGACCGCCCTGTACTGCGCCGCCACCGTGGAGGTCCAGCTCGGCGACATCACCGCCGCCGAACAGCTCCTGACCGAAAGTGCACAGGTCCGCGCGGCCATCGGCCGGACCGCCCAGCTGGAGGCGATCCACCGCCATCCCGGACTGCCCGCGTGGCGCGCCACGAGCACGTCCCACGAGTCCCCCGAGGCCGAACTCGCGGCCACGATGGAGGCGGCCGGCTGGATCGGATCCGGGTCGCTGCAGTCGCTGACCCGGCTGAGCACGGTGGTGCTGGCGCTCGGGCGGGGCGACTACGCGCGGGCCCGGGACGTGGCCCGCGACGTGTTCGAGGCGGACGCCCTCGGTCTGCATTCGCGGGTCCTCCCCGACCTCGTCGAGGCCGCCGTCCGCAGCGGCGACCGGGTCCTCGCCGATCGCGCCCTGGCCACTCTCACCGTCCGGGCCACCGCCGCCGGCACCCCCTGGTCGCTGGGGGTGCTGGCCCGCGCGCAGGCCCTGCTGTCCGCCGGGGCCGAGCCGCTGCACGAACGGGCGATCGCCCTGCTCACCGGGACACCGGCCCGCGCCGACCTGGCCCGGGCACACCTGCTCCACGGCGAGTGGCTGCGCCGCCGCAGACGCCGCAGCGACGCCCGGATCCCTCTGGCCACGGCGGTGGCGATGTTCGAGGAGATGGGCGCCACCGCGTTCGCCACGCGTGCCCGCCAGGAGCTGGCCGCCGCCTCGGCGTCCTCCTCGCGGGAAGGGCTCACACCGCAGGAGCAGACGATCGCCCAGCTGGCGGCGGCCGGTGCGACGAACAGCGAGATCGCCGCCCAGCTCTACCTGAGCGCGAACACGGTCGACCACCACCTGCGGAAGGTGTACCGCAAGCTGGACGTCTCCTCCCGCCGGCAGCTCCCCGCCCACCTGCACGACTGAACCAGGGCGGGCGCGAACAGGGCGGAAGTGGCAGATACGCGACGTCGACATCAGCGGCCAGGGGCGTTAACAAAAAGGACGGGCGAAGCAAGACTCAGCCGATACGCCCACGAGATTTGCCGGTTCGGGTGATGTCACGGCATCGTTGATCTTCCCCCGAACCTGTACTCCCCCTGGACGAAGGAAGAACATCCCCGTGCATCCTCAAGCTCCACGCCGGACGACCCATGCCTACGGCACCCCCGCCAACCTGCTCGTCTACGACCGTTGGGGACGGTTCGGCCGGCCGGTCGTGCTGCTGCACGGACTGCTCTACGACCGGACCATGTGGTGGCCGGTCGCCGCGGACATGGGCGGATCGTGCAGTGTGCTCGCGGTCGACCTGCCGGGGCACGGGCAGTCCGCACCGCGTGGCGACTACGCGGTGGAGAGCCTGGCGCAGGACCTCGCGATGATCATCAACGGGCTGGACCTGCACCGGGCGCCCGTACTGGTGGCACACGCCGAGTCGGTGGTGCTGGCCGAGGCGTTCGCCGACTCCTACGCCACCAAGACGGTGATCAGCGTGGACGTGCCGGCGACGGCGGCACCCGCCGCGACCGTGGAGTCGCATCTGGCGACCGCCGATCTGGGGACCATTCCGGAGCCGTACCGGCAGTTCGCGGTGGCCCGCCGGGACGCGAGTCTGCTTCACGCGTACCGGAGCTGGTTCTCGAAGCCCCGCACCCGCCGCGCGTCGAGCCGCCCGGTCTCCCCCACCGGTTTTCCGCATCTGCGGTCCCCGGCCCGGTTCGCCCGCTCGGTCCGTGATCTTGTCTGATTCCGGCCGCTGACGTCGCCGAGCAGCCATCCCGTGACCAAGGGGTGGCTGCTCAGGGATCCGCGGAGACGGTGTCGGAACCGGGCCGGGTGACGTAAGCTGCCCGGCGAGGGGAGTACCTCCGAGAGAACGTGCGGTCATCACGGACACCTGTGTGTGTCCCCGTGCGTTCGCCCTAGACGGCTTGGCCGGCGGGGTGAGGGAGACCTCGGACGCTGAACCATGTCCGAGGGAGGACCCTTCTTGCATTCCATCGCCTCGCCCACGCTCTGGGCGATCACCATCGCCGTGCTGCTGGCACTGCTGGCTCTCGACTTCGCGATCACGCACCGACCACACGAGGTGCACATCCGCGAGGCGGTCGGATGGTCGATCTTCTACCTGGCGCTGCCGGCCGCGTTCGGGGTCTTCGTCTGGCAGGTGTACGGGCGGACGCCGGCCGTCGAGTTCTACACCGGCTACATCGTCGAGAAGTCGCTGTCGGTCGACAACCTGTTCGTGTTCATGCTGCTGCTCACCTCGTTCGCGGTGCCGGCCGTGATGGCGCAGCGGGTGCTGCTCTACGGCATCGCCGGCGCGCTGGTGCTGCGGGCGGTGTTCATCGCTCTCGGCGCGGCCGTCCTGCAGTCCGGGGTGTGGGCGTTCCTGCTGTTCGGCGCGATCCTGCTGGCCACCGCGGCGAAGGTGCTGCGGGACGCGGTCCGCGGCCAGGAGCATCAGATCGACATCGACGGTCTGCGCAGTGTGCGGTTCCTGCGCCGGTTCATGCCGGTGACCGGCGAGTACCACGGTTCCAAGATGAGCGTCATGCTGAACGGCCGGCGGACGCTGACGCCGCTGGCGCTGGTGGTGGTCGCGGTCTTCACCACCGACCTGGTCTTCGCGTTCGACTCGGTGCCCGCGGTGTACGGCGTGACCGAGGACCCCTATCTGGTCTTCGCCACGAACGCGTTCGCCCTGCTCGGCCTGCGCGCGCTGTACTTCGTGCTGCGCAGTCTGCTGGACCGGCTGCGTCACCTGAACTACGGCCTGGCGGTGATCCTGGCGTTCATCGGGGTCAAGCTGGTGCTGCACTGGGCGCACAGCGTCTGGACCTGGCTGCCGGACATCCCCACGATGGCGTCCCTGGTCGTCATCCTCGGCGTGCTGGCGGTGGTCACCACCACGAGCCTGCTCGCTAACCGACGGGATGAGCTTGCCGAATCCGCTCCACCGCCCGGTGGGCGAGCTCGATGACCGGTCGCGCGGCGGCGTAGGACGCGACCGCGGTGTGCAGGTCGTCGCGGCGGGCGTCGTCCTCCAGCCGTCCGCAGGCGTCGGTGGCCGCGATCGCACCGAGGTTCGCCAGCACCCCTTTGAGCTGGTGGGCCTCCATTCGCAGGGCGTGCGCGTCCTCCAGGGCGAGCGCGTGGGAGATCCGCTCCAGGTGTTCAGGGATCTTGCCGGAGAGGTGGGCGAGGAGCCGGCCGAGGGCGTTCTCGGTGGCCACCGGATCCGGTCCGCGAAGCTGGTCGAGGCGGCGTTCGATGTCGGCGACCGGCAGTTCGGGGCCGGTGATCCGCTGCTCGAGCACCTGGGCGACGTCGGCCGGGACGAGCGGTTTGGCGACGTGCTCGTCCATCCCGGCCGCCAGGCAACGGGCCCGGTCCTCGGCGAGCGCGCCGGCGGTCAGCGCGATGATCGGGACGTGCCGGCCGGGTGGTTCCCGGCGGCGGATCTCGGCGGTCGCGGCGTACCCGTCCATCTCCGGCATCAGGCAGTCCATCAGGATCGCCTGGTACTCGTGGCGGGTGGCCAGGTCGACGGCCTCCCGCCCGTTGACCGCCACGTCCGCGCTGTAGCCGAGGTTGGCGAGGATGCCCAGCGCGACGATCCGGTTGATGTCGTTGTCCTCGACGACCAGCAGGTGGCCACGCCCGGAGACCGGGCCGCCGGTGCACTCCGGTTCCTCGGCCGGGCCGGCGAGCGCCCCGATCAGGGCGTCGTAGAGCTGGGACTGGCGCAGCGCCCCGTCTGCGCCGGTCAGCAGGATGGTCTTCGGCCGTGGGCAGCCGGGCGGGATCATCTCTTCGCCGGTGGTGCTGCCGGTGTCCAGCAGGACCACGTCGACCGGCCGTCCGGCCGCGGCCGCCTCACCCAGGGCCGCCCGGGCGCCGGCCGCGTCGGGCACCCCGGCCACGTCCATCGACCAGGCGAGGAGCTGTTCGATCAGGGCGCCGCGGTCGTCGTCGCCGGGCTCCACCACCAGCACCCGCAGGCCGTCCAGGCAGTGCCGTTCGAACTGTCCCAGCTCGTCGCGGGCGGCCCGCAGGACGACCGTGAACCAGAAGACGCTGCCCTGTCCGGGGACGCTGCGCACGCCGATCCGGCCGCCCATCAGCTCGACCAGGTTACGGCTGATCGCCAGGCCCAGTCCGGTGCCGCCGAAGCGCCGGGTGGTGGTCGCGTCGGCCTGGGTGAACGCCTCGAACAACTCCTCCTGCCGGCCGGGCTCGATGCCGATGCCGGTGTCGTGGACCTCGAAACGGACCGGCATCGCGTCCGGTCCGGCCGGGCGCTCGCCGTCGACGGTGACGGTGACGGTGACCCGGCCCTCGGCGGTGAACTTGACCGCGTTGCCGGCCAGGTTGAGCAGCACCTGCCGCAGTTTCGCCGGGTCGCCGCTGACCGCGCCGGGCAGCCGCGGGTCGCAGTGCCCGGTGACGGTGAGCCGTGTGTCCGGTTCCGGCGGGGCGACCAGGGCGACCACCTCGTCGACCAGCCGGCGGATCCGGAAGTTGGCGTCCTCGATGAGGACCTTGCCGGCCTCGAGTTTCGAGAAGTCCAGAATGTCGTTGATCACCGCGAGCAGAGCCGTGCCGGCGGTGCTGATGCCCTCGGCGTACCGGCGCTGCCGGGCGTCGAGCCGCGAGTTGAGCAGCAGCCCGGTCAGGCCGATCACGCCGTTCATCGGGGTCCGGATCTCGTGGCTCATCGACGCCAGGAACTGCGACTTCAGCCGGGCCGTCTCGAGCGCCTGGTCGCGGGCCTCGGCGAGGGCCTGCTCGGTCTGCCGCCGGGCGGTGATGTCCCGGACGAAACCGTGGAAGTGGATCTCCCCGTCGGCCCGGAGCCGCCACATGGTCAACTCGACCGGGATCTCGTGGCCGTCCTGGTGGGTCGCGGTCATCTCGGAGGGCCGGTCCAGCAGCCACTCGAGCCGCCCGACGAGCAGCCGGGTCAGCGCCGTCCGGTACCGCACCGGCAGGATCGTGCCGTCCACGCCACGGCCCAGGATCTGCTCCCGGCGCCAGCCGAAGACGTGCTCGGCCTGCCGGTTCCACTCCAGGATCAGGCCGCGCCCGTCCATCGTGAAGAACGGGTCGCTGGCCGCGTGCATGATCATTTCGAGCTGGTCACGTTCCACCCGGCTGCGCTGGTCGGCCTGCACCCGGGCGGTGATGTCGTGGGCGACCGTGGAGAGCCCCACCACCATGTCGTCGGAGCCGCGGACCGGCGCCATGCTCAGCGACACCTCGATCTTGGTGCCGTCCTTGCGCCTCCGGCGGGTCTCGTACCGGGTCAGATGCTCCCCCGCCAGCACCCGGCCGAGCAGCTCCCGCTCCTCGCCGAGACGGTCGTCGGGAAGCAGGCTGGTCACGTCCCGGCCGATCATCTCCTGGGCGGTGTACCCGTAGAGCTGCTCGGCCCCCTGATTCCAGGTCTTGATCGTGCCGTCGAACTCCTTGCTGACGATCGCGTCCTGGGAGGCCTCGACGATCGCGGCCAGGCGGGCGTTCAGATGCGCCGAGTGGTACTCGGCGCGGCGCAGGTGGGTGACGTCGCTGCTCACCCCGAAGATCGCGTACGGCCGGTCGCGCCGGTTGCGCAGCACGTACATGGTGGTGACGAAGCGCCGCAGTTCACCGTCGTGCTCGAAGTCGTCCTCGTACGCGATCGGCGTCCCGGACCCCAGCACCGCCAGGTCCCGGCGGCGGATCTCGGCGAGCCAGTCGGCCGGGTGGACGTCCCGGTCGTACCGGCCGGCGGTGGTCCCCGGAGTGAGTCCGTGCAACTTCTCGTACGCGCCGCTGACCAGGCGATACCGTCCGCTCAGGTGCTTCACGAAAGCCGGGGTCCCGGTCTCCTCCATGATCGCGGCGAGGTAGAAGTACTGGTCCAGCCGGCGGCGGGCGTGCCGCCGCAGGGCCTCTGTCCCGAGCACCGCCCCGGCCGCCGCGAACACGCTGCTGACCAGCCGGTACGCCCTCCGGTCCGGCGTTCCCACGGCATCACGGTACCTGTGATCTTTTTCTGCTTTAGCCTTATTCAGGACATACCGCTCAGCGCAGAGGAGCCGTGGTGGCGACAGTGATGGTCGTCGACGACGTGGCCGCCAACCGGGACATCGTGCGGATGCTCCTCGGGTTCCGCGGCCACGACGTGATCGAGGCCCACGACGGGGCCGACGCTCTCCGCCTGGCCCACGTGCACCATCCCGACATCGTGGTCTCCGACGTGCTGATGCCCGGGATCGACGGCCTGGAACTGGTGCACCGCCTGCGTACCGACCCGGACCCGCTGGCCGCCCAAGCGCCGGTGATCTTCTATACCGCGAACTACCTGGAACCGGAGACCCGGCCGATCGCCGAAGCGTGCGGCGTCAGCCAGGTGGTACTGCGGTCCCAGGACCCCGACACGCTGCTCGACGCGATCGACACCGCCCTGGCCGGCGGACCGGTCCTGGTCGACGTGACCGCCACCGAGGAATTCGTCCACGCCCACATGCAGGCCGTCAACACCACACTGATCGAGAAGGTACGCGAGTTGCACGACACCGAACGCCGGTTCGAGGCGATGGCCTTCGCCTCACCGGTCGGCATCGGCATCCTCGACTGCCGGGGCAACGCCGACTACGTGAACTCGCGACTGGCCGAGATCCTGCAGATGCCCGAGGCGCGACTGCTCGGACGAGGCTGGACCGCGTGCGTCGACCCGCCCACCCAGGACACCGCGATGCGCCTCCTCGGCGGGGCCGGCGGCACCGCCGAACTACGCTTCGACCACCGGCTGACCTGGTCCGACGGGACGGTGCGGCGGTTGCGCGTACACCTGCGGCAGATCACCGACGACGACGGCGTGCTGACCGGTGGGGTGCTGATCGTCGATGACGTCACCGACCTGGTCTCCGCCGAGGAACGCCTGCGCGAGGAGACACACCGCCGCGAACAGGAGTCGCACCGGCGACAGGACGAGGCCCGCAACCGCGACGCGGAACGCCTGGACAGCCTGCGCCGGATGGCCGGCGGCACCGCCCACGACTTCAACAACATCCTCGGCGCGATCCTCGGATACGCGGCCCTCGCCATCGAGACCGTCACCGACGGCCGCGACGACGGGACGATCCCCGCACACGCCGTCGACGCGCTCCTCTCCGACCTGAGCCACGTCGTCAAAGGTGGCGAACGCGCCAAGGGCCTCACCCAGCAACTGCTCGCCTTCGGCCGCCGGGAGATCATCCGCCCGGCCCCGTTCAACATGAACACGCTGCTGCGCAACTCGGCCGAGGCGCTACGTGGCGCGGCCGGCGACGCCGAACTGATCCTCGACCTCGACCCGCAACTGCCCGACGTGCAGGCCGACCCGGCGCAGATCACCCAGGCCCTGCAGAACCTGGTCCGCAACAGCGGCGAGGCGATGCCGGACGGCGGCACGGTCACCATCACCACGGCGACCGAAGACGATCAGGTGGTGGTGCGGATCCGCGACACCGGCACCGGCATGCCGCAGGACGTACTCGACCGCGCCTTCGAACCGTTCTTCAGCACCAAACCGGCGAGCGGCACCGCCGGGCTGGGCCTCTCCACCGCACACGGCGTGATCAGCCAGGCCGGCGGGCAGCTCACCCTGCGCTCCGACCCGGGCCGCGGCACCACCGTCACGTTCGCGCTGCCGGCCATCGCCGCGCCGCCGCCCCCGCCGCCCGAGGTCAAGCCCGCACACCACCGCCCGGCCGGCGAAACCCTGCTGCTGGTCGACGACGAGGCCGCGTTGTTGCAGGTCACGGCCCGGGTACTGACCAGTGCCGGCTACACCGTGCTGACCGCCCCGGACGGCGCCGAAGCCCTGAAGATCCTCGAGCAACATCCCGGGCACATCGCCGCCCTGGTCACCGACGTGGTCATGCCCGGCATCAACGGCCGCGAACTGGCCAAGATCGCCAGCGCCCGCAAGCCGCACCTGACCATCGTCTTCGTGTCCGGTTTCGCCGAGGCCCTGATCGACGAGCACGGCAACAACCTGGAGCCGGGCTCGACAATCCTGGCAAAGCCGTACACGCGCGAAAAGCTGGTAGCCACCGTGCGCGCCGCCCTAGAAACCGCAAAAGCCTAAAAATCCCGCTTTTGTACGTGCCACTACTCCCTCAACCGCACCATCCCCGTCCCGGGCCCTACCCAGACGTTCGTGGCCCCGCCCTCAACAAACCCGCACCAAGGGCGAACCCGCCAACGAGGGTGAACCCCACAAACATGGGTGAAGCCCAAAAACGAGGGTGAAGCCCACCGGCAAGCAGGCCGACAACCGCTGACGACGGCCAAGTCAACCCAGCCGTCGCTGACGGCTCACCAAGTCGACCCAGCCGTCGCTGACGGCTCACCACGTCGACCCAGCCGTCGCCGGTGGCCGAATTCCGCCTCCAGAACAACCGTGGACAACGGCCCAACCCGCCCAGCCGTCGTCCATGGCTGCCCCAGAGATCCACCTCGACCACGAGCAACGGCCCGGTCGACCAAGCCGTCATCCACGGCCGTTCAGAAGGCAAGACCTAGACACGTTTCGTGGTCAGGGTGCGATGCCCATCCGCGTGTTGACTTCGGGCGCGCTGGACGCCCGAAGTCACCACACCCGCGGTCGTGTGGTGAATACGGGCGCCCTGGACGCCCGAAGTCACCACACCCGCGGTCGTGTGGTGAATACGGGCGCGCTGGACGCCCGAAATCACCACACCCGCGGTCGTGTGGTGAATACGGGCGCGCTGGACGCCTGAAGTCACCACGCGGACCCTGATGACGAAACATGTCTAGCCACCAGCAACGGGAGGCTTGGCCGACTGCGACGGCGACTGCGACGGCGACGGCGACGGCGACGGCGACGGCGACGGGGCGGGGCGGGGCGGGGCAGGGCGGGACCGCGCGGGGCCGGCGAGCGCCGACGATAAGAGGCTCGGCGACAAGAAGCCCGACGAACACGAACCAGGTGATATCGGGCAGACCCCGAGCCGTTGCTGGAGGTCACCGGCAGCGCTGGGTAGCCGTGGACGACGGCTCGATCTGCTGCGCCGTCGCTGGTGGTTGAGTTCCGCCTCGCGAACAGCCACCAACGACGGCGCAACCGACCGCGCCGTCGCCGACGGTTGAGATCCGCCCTCTGAACAGCCACCGACGACGGCTCGACCAACCCAGCCGTCCCAGACGGTTGGAATCCGCCCCCTGAACAACCGCGAACGACGGCTCGGCCGAGCGCAGTGCCACTGAACATTTCGATCAAGGGTTTACCGGTTTCGATCAAAGGGCTCCCGGGCCCGTCTCCACGGCGCAGTCGATGTGGAGCACCCGGGTGTGAGACGAGGTGACCACCGAGCGGAGTACCGAGCGCAACGTCACCTCGCCGCGGACGATCACCTCGACGGCCGGGCCGGCCGGCATCGCGACCAGCGGCATCGACGGGTTCGCCCAGGACGCGTGGCGGCTGTTCCACTCCGGCGGCAAGGTCGTCAAACGGGAGAGGTTCTCCCGGACGTACGCCGCGGAGCCCCGCACGATCTGCGGATCCGCCGCCGACGACTGACCTCGGGGCCGGGCCGTGGATACCCTGGCGACGTGGAGATCGCCTTCGACGACCCGGGGTTCGTGCTCGATCCGTACCCCATGATGGCGACACTGCGCGCGAGCGCCCCGCTCAGCTGGCACGCGCCCACCTCGCGGTTCCTGGCCTCGAGTCACGCCACGGCGAACGCGGTCCTGCGGGACCGGCGGCTGGGCCGGTTCTGGACCGATCTCGAGCCGGCCGCGGTCTACGAGCCGTTCAACCTGCTGCACCGGCATCAGATGATGGAGAACGAGCCGCCGGTCCACACCCGGCTGCGGTCGCTGGTGGCGCAGGCGTTCGGGCGCGGTCACGTCGAGCGTCTGCGGGCCGGGATCAAACCCCCTTCCATGGGTACCGAGTTCGACCTGATCTCCGACGTGGCGGAACCCCTGGCCGTCACCGTGATCGCGGAACTGCTCGGTGTGCCGGCCGCCGACCGGCCCCGGCTGCGTCCCTGGTCCGCGGCGATCGTCCGGATGTACGAGGTGTCGCGCACCCCGGCCGTCGAGGCCGCCGCGATCGAGGCGTCCCGGGAGTTCGCCGACTACCTGGCTCACCTGGCGGCGGCCCGCCGTGCCGATCCCCGCGACGACCTGATCACCCACCTGACCGGGGTGGGGCTGACCGGCGACGAGTTGATCGCGTCGGTGATCCTGCTGCTCAACGCGGGTCACGAGGCGTCGGTCAACGGCCTGGGCAACGGGGTGGTCGCGCTGCTGGAGCATCCCGCCCAGCTGGCCCGGCTGCGCGCCGACCGGTCGCTGGTCGTGACCGCCGTCGAGGAGATGCTGCGGTACGACTCGCCGTCGCAACTGTTCGTGCGGACCGCCGCCGCGGACGTGACGGTCGGTGGGGTGACCGTCCCGGCCGGGGCCGAGGTGGCCGCCCTGCTCGGCGCGGCCAACCGGGATCCGGCGGTGTTCGCCGCGCCGGATCGTTTCGATGTGGGCCGGGTCCCGAACCCGCATCTCAGTTTCGGCGCCGGTCTGCACTTCTGTCTGGGTGCGCCGCTGGCCCGTATCGAGTTGCAGTCCGCGCTGGAGGCGCTGCTCGACCTGCCCGCCCTGGAGTTCGCCGGCCCGCCGGTGCGGCACCCGTCGTTCGTGCTCCGGGGCTGGTCGGCCGTCCCACTGACCACTTCATGATCACCACTGACGATAGGGTCGTCGGGTGCGGACGAAGCAGCAGCTGACCGACGACATCCGGCGGGACCGGCGCGCGGTCCTCGTGGTCAACGCCCGGTCCCGGCGGGGACGCAAGCTCTACGAGGACGCCCACGCCCGTCTCCTGGCGGCCGGGTTCACGGTGCTCGGGTCGTACGCGGTGGACCGTGACCTTGAGGAGTCGCTGGCCGAGGCGCTGGCTCTCGGCCCCGACCTGCTGGTCGCCGGTGGCGGCGACGGGACGATCAGCACTGCCGGGCGGATGCTGGCCCACCGGGACGTGGCTCTGGGGCTGCTGCCGCTGGGCACGACGAACAACTTCGCGCGGACCGTCGGGATCCCGCCGGATCTGGACGCCGCGATCGCCACCCTGACCGACGGCAAGGTCATCGACGTGGACCTGGGGGTCGCCGGGGACATGCCGTTCACCAATCACGTCGGTGTCGGTCTCTCCGCCGAGATCATGATCTCCGCCCCGCGCAGGCTGAAGCGTGTCGTCGGGCGGATCGCCTACCCGATCACCGCGCTGGGGCTGCTGACCCGGCACCGACCGCTGACCGTGACGGTCCGGGCCGACGGTCGCGAGATCGTCTACCGGACCCATCAGGTGTACGTGGCCAACGGCGGTTTTCACGCGGGTCGCCCGATCACCGCGGATGCGGGTGCCGACGACCGGCTGTTGGTGGCCTATCCGGTGGGTGGCGGCACCCGCTGGGAGCTGCTGCGCGAGACGGCCCGCAACGTGCTGACCGGACACCGGCGGACGCTACGCGAGCAGCCGTTCCTGGCGGTCGGCGAGTTGTTCCTGCAGACCGACCGTCCGACCCGGACCGAGGTCGACGGTGAGCCGTGTGGCGAGACGCCGCTGCGGGTCGCGGTCGACCCCAACGCCCTGCGCATCATGGCCGCCGCCGACAGCCCCGACCACTAGGACCTGTATCGAGGTGGGGCGGAGCGAGGCGGGTCCAGCCGTCTTGCACTTCGATACGAGCCCTGTCCACGAGGTCCTTTTCGTGGATCGCGTCCGGCGCTCCCCGCCGTTACAGTCATCGACGGGGGTGACTTCGTGCGGGCGACTCGGACGGTCAGTCTCGTCTTCGCCGGCAGCGGCGCCACGCAGGCGTCCTGGATGTCCCGGCTGCCGGCCGTTCTCGAGCAGACCGGCACGGGCGTCGCCGGCCTCAGCGCCGCACTGACGATGCTGGGCCTCGGCACCCTCGCCGCGATGACCCTGACCGGCCCGGTCACCGCCCGGTTCGGCAGCCGCCGGGTCGCCGGCGCCGGGTTCACCGGCACGCTGGTGTCGTTGCTCGCCATCCCGCTGGCGCAGTCACCCACCGGTCTCGCCCTGGCTCTGCTCGGCATGGGCGTCGGCGGCGGCGTCTGGGACGCCGGCATGAACATGCAGGCATCGGCCCTGGAGAGCCGGTACGACACGCACCTGATGAGCGGCTTCCACGGCTGGTGGAGTATCGGCAGCATGACCGGCGCCGGCCTGGGGCTGGCCGCCACCGCGCTCTCGGTCGGCCTGCTCCCCCACCTGATCGCCGTCGTCCTGATCATCGCGGTGCTCTGTGCGGTCGGCCTGACCGTGTTCGGCGAGGACAAGCCGGGACGCTCCGACGCCGCCGGTCCCGCCCGGTCACCGCTGCGGCGGCTCGCGGCGATCGGCACGCTGCTGTTCTGCGGCGCGATCGTGGAGGGTGCCGCCGGCGACTGGCTGGCCGTCTACCTCAACCAGGACCGGCTGCTCACCCACGCCGGGGCGGCTTTCTGGTACGCCCTGTTCGTCTCGTCGATGGCCGCCGGGCGCCTGGCCGCGGAACGCCCGCACCGGACGGTCGGCGCGGTCGGCCTGGTCCGGGCCGGTTCGCTGGTGACCGGGGCCAGCATCGTGCTGGTGGTCGCCGGGCCGACCGGGATCTGGCTCTATCTGGCTGCGCTCGGCTGGGGTGCCGGGATCTGCTGGGTGTTCCCGGCCGCGCTCAGCGCGACCGGCGCGCTGGCGGCACCGTCGGCGGTGGCGCTGATGACCGCGGTCGGCTACAGCGCCAGCATCGTCGGCCCGCTGGCCATCGGGCGGCTGGCCCACGCCGCCGGGCTGCACACCGCGATCGTCAGCCTGCTGCCGCTGGCTCTGGCTGTCGCACTTCTCGCTCCGGCCCTGGCCAGTGCGGACCGGGAGGCGGGCCGGTGACGGCGGTCAGCCCGAACCGGCCGATCGCGGTGATCACGTTGGCCAGGCCCGCGTCCGGCCGGTGGATCCGGCGGATCCGGGTCACGAAGGACCGCCAGGTGGCCCGGTCCCGCTGCCAGGCCTCGATGTAGCGGACGCAGTCCTTCGGCTGGATGTACTGCAGCCGGCCCTTGGCCGCGCTCAGCGCCTCCACCATCTGACTGTCACGCTCCGTGACTGGCGGTGCCGGGATTCGCGCCTCGATCGTCCGGATCAGATGCAGCCGGTCGGCCAGGAACTCCGCCCAGTACGCGTCGTCGGCGCCGATCGGCAGACCGTCGTCCAGCCGGGCGAACACCCCCTCGGCGAGCACGTCGCCGAACTCCTCACCGCGGGCCCGGTCCGGGTCGGCGAACGGGTCGTACGGTTTCTGCACGGCGACGCCCACCTGACCGACCCGCCGCAGCGCGGTGTCGCCGAGCAGGAAGAACCAGTCCTCGTTGTAGATCTCCGGGAAGAACGACTCGGTCCGGTGTGCCGGCACCACCAGGGCGCCGCCACCGATGAAGGTGTCCTGCTCGGCGCCGGTCTCCCGGTTGGCGTGGCAGACCACCGAGTTGTCCGGGAACCCGCCGACCCGCAGCCCGACGACGTCGTGGGTGGTCAGCATCGCGGCGGCCCGTTCCAGGTCGGCGGCGTCCGGGATGATGATGTCGTCGTCCAGGAAGACCACGTTGCGCCAGCCGGCCGTCCGGGCCAGTGCCAGCCCCAGATTGCGCTTGGCGCTGGTGTCGGCGCGGCGTTGCAGGCGCGACCGGCCGAGCACCGTCGACGTCTCCAGGACCGGCAGCCGGGACACCCCGTCCGGCGGGAAGTCGACCGCCACCACCCGCAGCGACGGTCGCCCGGCGAGGTGTTCGACCACCCGTGCGGCGTACGAGCCCATGCTGCACAGCACCAGCAGCGCGCAGCCCAGTTCGCCGGCGATCCGGCCGGCCTCGTCGAGGATCAGCGGGGACCGCACACTGGGGACGATGACCGCGTCCACAGTCGCCCGCTCCGGGCCGGAGGCCGAGCGCTGGATGAGGCCACGGTGCGAGCGATGGTGGCTGGCGCTGCTCATGCCTCACTCACTGCCGGCCACTCGTGCAGCCGGGCTTCGTCCTGGGTCCAGTCGGGTGTCACCACGGCTCCGTTCGGATTGATCCGGACGCGCATCAATATGCTGAACGTCGACGGATCTTGGAAGCGTTGCCGGATGTAGGTTTCGTTGCGATCGCGGAACTTCGCGTCGGTCAACGCCCGAACAGCGCCGTACGTTCCGCGACCGAACATTCCGTTACACAGTGTCACCGTTCGCCGGGCGTTGTACGGGCTTTTCCCCCGAAAGAAGTGGGCCACGTCCTCCAGAAGTGACCCGTTGCCCTCGTCGACCACCGGCTGGAACGTTTCACCGTCCCGGTGCGAGAAACAGCCGAAGTCGTCGTCGCTGGACCGCATCTGCTGGCTGATCGGCAGAGCGAGCCGCCGGGTGATGTCCCGGTTCACCGGGTTCCAGTCGACACCGCCGATCAGCACCAGGTGCGAGGTGAAGTCGTCCTCGACCATCTCCTCCGACCGCCGGATCCGCACCTCGGCCGCCGGGTTCACCGCCCGGATGTGCCCGTGCACCTCGAGCACCGCGTCCAGGTCGGCCAGGCTGTACGCCCGGACGTAGTCGGGATCCTTGGCATCGGTGTACGGCATCCGCTCCCGGAACCGCCGCGGCAGACTGCCGCTGACGATGATGATCGGCCGCTGGTCCGGGAAGAACCAGGTCCCGCCGCCGATCGTGTCGGTGGTCGGCCCGACCAGCGGCAGCGGCAGCGGCTCGAAGGACGCCGGCTCGCCGGCCTCACGATGCTCGGCCCCGAACAACCGCAGGCTGAGCAGCTCGGTGTGCAACTCGTCGCGCATCCGCCGCTCGTCCTCGGTCAGCTCGTTCTCGCCGAGCAGCCGGGCCGGTTCGGCGCCCACCGACCGGCGGCTGGCGAAGAAGGTCGCGTAGGCCGCCAGCCGGTGCGCCGGTGGCAGCTGCGGGTCGCGGACCGACTCCCACGCGGAGATCAACGACATGCTCAGGGGACTCTCGCCGCCGAGCGCCTCGGCGACCTGGCGCTGGGTGACCTTCAGCCCCGGCCAGTGCGCGGCGCGCAGTTCCCGCAGACGGCGGGCCAGGCGCACGCCGCTGGACTCTCCCGACTGCATGAGATGAATCCTTCACCGAACTTCAGACAACTTCAATCTGCCGGTCTGTCGCTTCCGTACGAGCAGTATCGCCTGAGGCCGTCCTCAAGAGCGTGAGTGAACGTGACTGAAGACGGCGTTCACGAAATGTCAGCTTGCCTTCGTCTCTTCGGCCCACCTAGCCTGAATTTCATTGAAGTTCCCTGAAGTTACAGGGAGGCGGAGATGGCGGTGGAACGAGTCTGGCGCGGTGCCGCCCGGCCACCACGTGCCCCGCCGCGTCACCGCACGGATCCGAGCTCGCGTGCCTCACCTCTGCTGACAGGCACCCCCGAGATCCCGATTCCCAGCGCGACTCGAGGGGCACCCGCTCCTACGAACTCTCGGAGTCCGTAATGCAGAAAGTACCGCCCCTGAAGATCTCCGTAAACCAGTCTCTGCGGCGCTGCGGGGTGATCGCGGCCGGGACGGTGGTCGTGCTCACCGGCGCCGGCGCCGCGGTCACCGACGAGAGCTCCCGCTACGAACTCATGGCGTACTCGTTGGGCAGTGCCCTCACGCTCTATCTCGCTGTCCGGATCATCGTCAAGCTCCGCTGGATGATCCTGCAGGCGCTGGCCGTCCTGGCGTTCGCCGGACTGGTCTACGCCGCCCTGAAGTCGCTCATCGGCATCGTCGGCCTCACCGGCTGACGAGAGCGACGACGGCCCTGCGGTGATCCGTCGCCGCAGGGCCGTCCCGGGGTTCAGCCGGGTTCAGCCGGGGTTCAGCCGCCCAACAGGTCACGCTTGGCCGGCTTGATCCGCTGCATCCACGCGGCGGCCTCGGACTCCGGGAGGATCCGCTCCAGCACCACCTCCGGGCGCATCAGCGGGTACACCCGCCCGGTGTTCCAGCTGCGCTCGAAACGCGGCGTGTCGAGCACCAGCACCCGGTACCCGTCGACGACCGGGATGTCGGCCAGCTGCCCCTCCGGCCAGGTCGGGGCGCCGTCGGCGGAGACCAGGTCGAACCGGGCGACGATGCCGCCCTCCGGCTGCAGTTCCTCGCCGTCGGTGGCGGCGTCGACCCACTCCTGTTCGGGACGCTCCCCCGGGATCAGGCCGTCCGCCGGGTCGCCGATCAGGGTGGCGGCCAGCAGGGTGTTCAGCTGGAAGTTCTCGGCGACCCCGCTGACGGTCAGGCGGTAGGCGCGGCCGGAGTCGCGGTGCACGACCAGGACCGGCACGTCGTCGATCACCTGGAGCAGGCCGAGCAGCCACGGGGCGGATTCGGCGTACTCGGACATGGCCAGCGCCGCCACCACGAGCCGGTCGCGGCGGGCCGGGTCGTCGGCGAAGGACTGCCGGACCCGTTTCTGCTGCAACGGCAGGAGCAGCGCCGGGATCCAGTCCTCGACGGTGAACCAGGCCTGCACCACGCCACCGGCCTCGTCCGCGGACAGGCCCGCCTCGACGGCGACCCGGGCCACCTGCCGGAGCAGGTCGTCGACCTCCTCCTGGCTCTCCGGCTCGGACAGCGCGCCGGACTTCTCGGCCAGGGCCGGGAACCGGGCGGCCTGCTCGAGTCCCGCGGTGACCCGGTCGACGAGCGCATCAAACAGGACGAACGGGTCGGCGCCGGCCTCCACCAGGCCGGCGGTCACCTGGGCCAGCTGGCCGCCGTTGCCCAGCGACACCTGCCGGACCGCCGGGAGCAGCCGCCGGGCGCCCTCGGTCAGCTCGTCCGGGCTCACCTCGCCGATCGCGCCGATGATGGCCCGCAGCGCGGTCGTCGACTCCTCCGCATCCAGTTCGATGACGCCGTTGCTCAGGTCCGTACACAGATCCGGGAATCGCATCGCCAGATCATAAAGATCATCCGGGGTACGCCGGAAACGGCGGAAGCCGGCCCGAGCGGATCGGGCCGGCTTCTCCTGGTTCGTCGCGGTCAGACGGACGTGCTGGCCTTGTCCTTGTCCTCGGGCAGGTCGCCGGACACGGCAGCCGTCTCCGCCTCGGCGATGATCGCGGCGTCCTCGGCACGGTTGGCGCGGTACTGCTTGATCGAGTAGACCAGCGCCGCGGCCCAGGCGGCGTAGATGACCGCGTAGAAGGTGTAGCGGACCGGGTCGGAGGCGTCGATCCAGTCGCTGCGCAGCAGGGACCGGGTGTTGGTCAGGATGATCAGACCACCGACGGCGGCGCCCAGCACCCGCGGCGGGATGTGCCGGACCAGCCAGGCGGCGATCGGCGCGGCGATCACACCACCGATGAGCAGCGCGGCGACCCAGCCGAAGTCGACGGACTCGGTGCCGCCGGCCAGGCCGATGATGAAACCGAGGCTGGCGGCGACCGACACCAGGAACTCGCTGGTGTCGATGGAGCCGATCGTCTTGCGCGGCTCGAGGCGGCCGCTGGCCAGGATCGCGGGGGTGCCGACCGGGCCCCAGCCACCGCCGCCGGTGGCGTCGACGAACCCGGCGACCAGGCCGAGCGGTCCGAGGAACCGCTTGCGCAGCGGCTTGCCGAGGTTGCCCTTGGGCAGGCCCTGGAAGGTGAAGCGGACGAAGACGTACAGGCCGAGCAGCAGCAGGATGATCGCCATCAGCGGCGCCGCGGTCTCGGTGGACAGGTTGCTCAGCACCGTCGCGCCGAGGAAGGCGCCGATCGCGCCGGGCACACCGATCTTGGCGACGACCTTCCAGTCGACGTTGCCGAACTTCCAGTGCGAGAAGCCGGAGACCAGCGTGGTGCCGATCTCGGCGAGGTGCACGGTGGCGGAGGCGGCAGCCGGGTTGGTGCCGATCGCCAGGAGGAGGGTGGTGGAGGTGACACCGTAGGCCATGCCCAGGCTGCCGTCGACGAGCTGAGCACCGAGCCCCACGAGGGCGAGGAGGATGAGTTTTCGCATGCGTCATACCGCCAGGGGTGAATGGGGTGGTTTTCGTGCCGGCGGGAGCTAAGCCGACCTGCTATGCCAAGCCTGTATTTCCTATTTATTGGATCGGAGATTAGTGCCTGGAGCACCGCAGGGCAAGAACCCATTCACGGCCAGTGATCAACCTCTTGTTGCGAACTCTTTGCGCCGGTGATAAGCCCAGCTCACACCGGGAGCGGCTCACTGAACCGGCGGCACCATGCCGAACGTCTGCGCCCACATGTCGGGCATCACGTCGTTGCCCCAGAGCACACCGAACCCGGCGGCCGACGCCTTCGCCGCCATCACCCGGATCCGCGACAGGCTCTCCTCCGGCCAGTCCGCACCGGTCAACGGCAGTTCGCCCAGCCTGCGCGCCATCTCGCCGGCCTCGGCCGGGGTCAGCCATCCGTGGATGCCGTCGGTCCCCATCGTGTACTGGTAGCCGAACGCCGCACCGCGGGTGGCCAGCGCGCCGAGCAGATCCCACAGCGGGTCGCCCTCCGGGACACCGCACCGGCGGAAGACCGGCAGATAGAGACCGGGCGTGACACTGCGGCCCAAAAACCGGGACTGCCCCAGGCACAGCGTCGCCACCAACGCCTCGTGGAGCGCATTCAGTTCTTCCAGTGCGAACCGGTCGTTGTCCGCATGGAACCGGCAGCGCAGACGCTCCGGGCAGCTGAGCGCGTGACAGAAGACCTGTTTGCCGGCCTCCCGGTCGACCGGGTCGGCGCCGATGTAGCGCAGGTCGTCGGCGAGCCAGGTGCAATATCGCGCCAGATCGGTGGACCGGGTCCGAAGCTCCTCGGCGAGACGCCGCCAGCCGGCCTCGTAACCACCGGCGCTGCGGAACACCTCGGCCAGCCACGGCTCGACGCCCCGGCCACGGATCATCTCGACCAGAGCCGGCACGACCTGAGATCGGTACCGGTCGTAGTCGAAGACGATGATCTCCGCGTCCGCGCCCACCGCCGGATCCTAGCGCCGGTCGATACCCGGGAACCGTAGCCTGTCATCGGTATGAACGACGGCACTCGAACGGGGGATCTCGATGGCTGACGCGGACGACGTCAGACGGCTGGCACTGGGCCTGCCCGACGTGGTGGAGATCGACAGCGACGGCTTCGACTTCCGGGTCGCGAACAAGGGCTTCGTCTGGTCCTATCCGGAACGCGTGCCCGGCAGGCCGCGGGTGATCCGCACCGACGTGGCGGTGCTGTTCGTCGGCGACGAGGCGGAGAAGCAGGCACTGCTGCTCGGCGAACCGGACCTGTTCTTCACCACACCGGGCTACGACGGTCTGCCGCTGGTCATGCTGCGCCTGCCCGCGGTGAACGTCGGCCGCCTCACCGAGCTGCTCACCGACGCGTACCGGATGCGAGCGGACCAGTGATCCGCAGCAGCTCGGGGCAGACCAGCACGTGATCCTCCCGGCACTCGGCGGCGTGCTCGACGATCGCCAGTGCCGCCTGCGCCACGGCGATCCGGCGGCGTAGTTCGGCGCCGTGCTCGCGGTAGAGCCGGCGGCGGTCCATGCCACCGGTGAACAGCATCCGGGTCTGCTCCAGGCTGAGCCCGGCCTCCTTGCCGAGCAGGATCAACCCGATCCGGACCCGGTCCTGCTCGGTGTAGACCCGCCGGCCGGCGGCGGTCCGCTCCGGTTGGAGCAGACCGCGGTCCTCCCAGTGGCGCAGCACGTGCGGGGCGAGCCCGAAGCTCGCCGCCAGGTCACCGATGGACATCCCGGGGCTTGACCTCATGTCGACATGAAGAGGCACGGTCGACGGAGTTGTCAACCACGGGAGGAACCGATGGTCTTCGATCAAGCGCGGAGTGTCGCCTACGACCGGCGGGCCGGCCGGCTGCTCGGCGGTTTCCACCGGCGGGCGGCGTCCGGGATCGCGGCCGCCGCGCCCCGCGACGGTGCGGTGCTGGACATCGGCACCGGTCCGGGCCGCCTGCTGCACGCGGTCGCGACGCTCCGGCCCGACCTGCGGCTCAGCGGCGCCGACCTGTCCCCGGACATGGTGGCCCTCGCCCGCCGGGCCTGGCCGTCCACCGCACTGCGGCCCGCCGATCTGCGGGTCGCCGACGTGGGTGATCTGCCCTGGCCGGACGGCACGTTCGACGTGGTCACCTCGACGCTGAGCGCGCACGAGTGGCCGGATCAGCGCCGGGCGGCCGCGGAGCTGGTCCGGGTGCTGCGCCCGGGTGGCCTGCTCCTGGTGTGGGACTTCCGCTTCGCGCGGGTGGGCGCGCTGGTCGGTGCGCTTGCGGCTCTTTGTGGGGTACGCCGAAAAGCACCGCACCCACTCTCCCCGTTCACGCGTGTGACCGCCCGCCGCCCGGTCTGACACGAAGCAGCGTGGTGACTCCGGCCGCGCTGAACGGCCGGTGTCACCACGCTGCTGTCGACGTGCGTGCCCGCGACCGCCGTGAACGACGGCCGGGGTCACCACGCCGGCGATGTGCCGGGACCACGACCGCCGTGAGCGACGGCCGGGGTCACCATGGCTCCTACTTGTCGTCGGTGGCCGCGGGCTTTGCGGCGGCGGGGGCCACCGTGAGCGGGGTGGCCGTGGCGGCCTTACGGTAGGCCAGCAGTCCGGCGACCAGGCCGACCAGGCCGGCGGCGAGACCCGCGATACCCCAGGTGTTGCTGCCGGACGACTCGGCGGGCTCCTCGGCCACGGCCTCAGCGGTGGCGCCCTCGGCCGTGTCACCGGCGGGCTCGGCGCCGGCCGCGGTCAGCTTCAGGACCGGGGCCGGGCTCTCCGGCTCGGTGCCGTCGGCGTTCGGCTCGTCGATCCAGCGCACGATCGTGCCGTCCGAGTAGGTCTGCAGCGCCTTGAAGACCATCTGGTCGGCGGTGGGCAGCGGGCCCAGTGAGACGTCGAACTCCTGGAAGAAACCGGGCTTGACCTCGGAACCGGCCGCCGCCGTCCAGGTGATCTTCGTGACCGCCTCGGTGATCGGGCTGCCGTGCACCTCGACCGGGGTGGCCAGCTTGGTCTTCTCGGCGACCGCGGTCCAGCCCTGCAGCGGCTTGAGCGACACCGAACCGACCGGCGAGTCGGTCGGCAGGTTGATCTCCAGCTTGGTGGTGGAGGCGCTGTCACTCTCGTTCGGCACGCGGAACGTCACCTTGGCGTACCCGCCCTGGGTCGCGCTGTCCGGGTTGACCGTGACGTGCGCGGCGGCCGGGCCGGCCACTCCGAGGACGAACGCGGCCGCGACGGCGGAGACGGCGGCCGCACGCTTCATCAGCTTCATGGCTTCCTTCATGGGGGATCAGGAGTTGCGTTTGCGGGCGAACAGGAGGCCGGCCAGCCCGGCCAGGATCACGACGGCGGCGACGGCGACTCCGACGATCATGCCGGTGTCGCCGCTCTCCTCGCTGTCGGATGCGGCGGTCAAGTCCGGGCCGGCGGTGGCCTCGGCGATCGACGAGGTGGGCACCGCGGCGGCGGAGGTGGCCGGCGCCGCGCTGGGCTCAGCGGCAGCGGGCGCCTCGGTGGCGGACGGGTCGTTCAGGGTGAACCTGTAGGAGCCCTTCACGGTGTGCCCGTCGGTGGAGACCACCTGGTAGGCCACGGTGTAGACGCCGTTGGTGAGCGGCTCGGAGAAGGTGACCACGCCGGTCGCGCCGTCCACCTCCGGGCCGTCGGTGGCGACCTTCTGCTTGTCGGCGTCGCTGACCGAGATGATCGTGTAGTCCGGGTCCAGTTTCTGCAGGAACCGCAGCTTCACCTCGGTGGGCGCCTTCTTCAGGGTCGCTTCCTTGGCCGGGCTGGCCTCGGCGAGCGCGTTGTGCGCCCAGGCCGGCGCACCGGGCAGCAGCACCGCGGCCAGGGCGGTCAGGCCGAGCAGCAGGCGGGTCAGGAGAGCAGGTGCTCCCCGATCCAGCCGCCCTCCGAGCAACCGGGTGGAACGGCGAACACGGCGGATCCGATCGGTGTCGTCCATTCGTTCAACAGGTCCTTCTCGGCGAGACGCCGCTGGATGGGCAGGAACTGACGGGCGGTATCAGCTTGGTACGAGGCGAAAACCAGCCCGCTGTCGGGTCGGCCGGACGAGTCCGGCGCCTCGTCGTAGTTGTACGGCCGGCGCAGGATCTTCAGTTGCGGGTCGGTGACATGTGCCCGTGTGACGTGCGCGAAGTCCGGCATCACGGGCAGTCCGCCCTCGTCGACCGCGGTGAAGTCCGGCTCGTCGTGTTCCGCGACGCCGGTGAACGGCGCGCCGGAGGTCATCCGGCGGCCCACCGAGTTCTCCTTGTCGCCGACGCTGAGCAGGTCCCAGGTCTCGATCTCGGCCCGGATCCGGCGGACCACCAGCTGGGTGCTGTGGTCGGCGTTCCAGACCGCGGTGTCCCGGGCGGCGTCCTTCGGGTTGGCCGTGCCGTCCAGTTGGCCCAGCACGTTGCGCTGGGTGAACTCGGCGGCCTGCACGCCGGGGCTGCGCCGGAATCCGCGCTGCACCCAGCGCACCGATCCGAACGGCCGGGCATCCTTGATCATCATGCGCTGGGCGTGCGTGACGGTCAGTGCGTCGTCGGCGCAGATCTGCAGCAGCAGGTCGCCGCCGGACCAGCGGTCCTGGAGCCGGTCGATGGTGAAGCTCGGCAGGTCGGTGACCGGCGAGGGCAGGCCGGCCGCCCGGTAGAGGCCGGGACCGAACCCGAACGTCACGGTCAGGCCGGCCGGCAGCACGGCCAGGTCGGCCTCGGTGTCGGCGAGCGCCGGCTCGCCCCGGGTCAGCCGGGACGCGTCGTCGGTGAGCAGCCGCAGCATCCGGCCCAGGGCGGCCCGGTCGACGTCCTTGGCCAGGGTGAACGCGACGAACGCGCCGTGTGCCTGCGGCTCGTCGGTGACGCCGGCCTGGCGCGGGCCGTGGAACGCGATGGTGCGGGTGCCGGTGTCGGTTCCGGTGCCGGTGGTGGTCGCGGCCACCGGGACGACCGGGCCGTCCGAGCGTCGGGACAGGGCGGCACCGGCCGCGGCGGCGGCACCGAGGCCGGCCGCCGCGCCGCCGGTGAGCAGTGCCCGGCGACCGATCGTCACGAGTGTGCGCCCGACGACGCCGACGGCATGCCGCCCATCTCCATGCCCGGGTCGTAGCTCTCCTGCGCGCCCACGAACGGCTTCGCGACGGCGGTGAAGTCGACCGTGCCGCCACCGGCCAGGTTGAGGGTGAACGTGACCTCGTCACCCGCCTTGATCGCCGCGGTGGGCTGCATCAGCATCAGGTGGTCGCCGCCCGGGGACAGCTCGTGCGTGCCACCGGCCTTGATCACGAAGCCGCCCTCCTTGGGCTGCATCACCATCGCGCCGTCCTTCATGACCATGGTGTGCAGTTCCAGCGGCGAGGCCGGGGAGGTGGCCGACTCGATGGTGACGTCCGCGCCGGTGTTGTTGACCAGGGTGGCGAACGCCGCGGTCATGCCGCTGTCGGCGGCCTTCACCCAGGGGTCGCGCACGGTCAGGGCGGTGGCGGTCACGGCGCTCGCGCTCGCGGCGGGCTCACCGGCGGTCGGGGACGCGGCCTCGGTACCGCCGCAGCCGGTGAGGGCGAGCGCGGCACAGAGGGCCGGGACTGCCACGAGACGGGTACGGCGGGCGAACGCGACTGTCTGCATCATCTTCCTTTGCTTCGGTTCCTCGTCTTCGGGGAACGCCCGTTAGTCGCCACGGGGCGCTCGGGAGTTCCCCGGAATTCCGGAGAAGTCGTGACGGTCGTCGCTCCACTGGGGACCTTTTCCCGCGTACGCCGAAAAATCTGTCACCCGGACGGGCGCATCCGGAGAGCTTGTCCGGCGGGGGTCAGCCGGTAGATTCCTAGCCTGCGACGACGGGACTACGGACGGCTTGGGGAGTGAAGGGGTGACGACGGAGGCTCGCGCGCTGGACCGCCGCGGTGTCGGAGGCATCGGATCGGTCGAGGTTCTGGCCGGGCTGCTCGTCCTGCTGGTGATCTTCCGGGGGCCGCTGTCCGGGCTGGTGTCCGGGGCGCGGATGCAGACCTGGACGACGGTCTTCGTGTCGGTGCTGGTGCAGGCGGTGCCGTTCCTGGTGTTCGGGGTGCTGCTGTCGGCGGTGATCGCGGTGTTCGTGCCGCGTGACTTCTGGGCACGGGCGCTGCCGAGACGTCCGGCGCTGGCGGTGCCGGCCGCCGGGCTGGCCGGGGTGGTGCTGCCCGGCTGCGAGTGCGGCAGCGTGCCGATCGCCGGTTCGCTGATCCGCCGCGGGGTGACACCGGCCGCCGCGCTGGCCTTCCTGCTGGCCGCGCCGGCGATCAACCCGATCGTGCTGACCGCGACCGCGGTGGCGTTCCCGGGAGATCCGGAGATGGTGCTGGCCCGGTTCCTGGCCGGCCTGATCGTCGCGGTGGTGATGGGCTGGCTGTGGCTGCGTCTCGGCAAGGCCGACTGGATCCGGCTGCCGCACCGGCCCGACCTCGACGGCATGCCGCGCGGCCAGGCGTTCTGGTCGGCGGTCCGGCACGACGTGGCGCACGCCGGTGGTTTCCTGGTGCTGGGTGCCGCGGCCGCCGCGACGATCAACGTGCTGGTGCCGGAGGCCTGGCTGCAGAGTGTGGCGGCCCAGCCGGTGCTCTCCGTGCTGGCGCTGGCGGTGCTGGCGGTGCTGCTGTCGATCTGCAGTGAGGCGGACGCGTTCGTGGCCGCGTCGCTGTCCCAGTTCTCGCTGACCTCGCGGCTGGTGTTCCTGGTGGTCGGGCCGATGGTCGACCTGAAACTGATCTCCATGCAGGCGGGGGTGTTCGGTCGCCGGTTCGCGGTCCGGTTCGCCCCGGCCACGTTCCTGCTGGCGGTCCTGGTCGGCACGATCTTCGGGGTGGTGCTGCTGTGAACCGGCAGGCGCAGGCGGTGGTGCTGCTTCTCTTCGGTGGGGCGATCCTCAAGGTGTCGCTGACCGATCTCTATCTGCGGTACGTCAAGGAGGGCCTGCGCCCGTTGCTGATCGTGGCGGGTGCGGTGCTGGTGGCCGCCGCCGTGATGACCCTGTGGTACTCCTGGCGGAACTCCGACGACCATCACCACGAACCCCGGGTGGGCTGGCTGCTCATCCTGCCGGTGCTCGGATTGTTGCTGGTCGCCCCACCGGCGCTGGGGTCGTACACCGCGGACCGGTCCGGCACGCTGCCGATCAGCGACGCCGGGTCGGATTACCCGCCGCTGCCCGAGGGCGACCCGGTCGCGGTGGGGCTGCTCGACTACGCGTCGCGGGTGGTCTACGACGAGGGCCGCAGCCTGGCCGGGCGCCGGCTCAAGCTGACCGGTTTCGTCACCACCGCCGAGAACGGCGCCCCGATGATCGCCCGGATCGTGGTGAGCTGTTGCGCCGCCGACGGCCGGCCGATCAAGGTGGGGCTGGAGGGCGGTCCGGTGATCGACGCACCGGCCGGCGCCTGGGTGCAGATCACCGGCGTGTACAGCACGACATCGGGCAAGGACCCGGTCAATCAGGCCGATATCGCGTATCTGAAGGTCGAGCAGTGGCAGCCGGTCACCCCACCGAAGCAGCAGTACGAATGACCCTCCGCAACCGGATCAGCCTGGCCACCGCGCTGCTGGCGGCCGGGGCGCTGCTCGCCGGGACGGTCCCGGACCGGGAGCCGGCACCGGTCGCGGCCGGTGATGAGCGGCTCACCGCCGCGCAGGCGTGGCCGTCGGCGTCCCGGGCCGACCTGCCGGATCTGGGGATCGAGCCGCTGCTGTTCCTGGACGCGACCACCGCGGTCGGCACGGTCAGCGACCGGGATGCGCTGCGGCTGGTGATCGTGGCGGACGGGCGGCAGCGCGAGTTGCGGCGTCTGCCGGCCGGCGGCGACGCCCGGTTCGACACGGTGACCGCGTCCGGCGAGGATCTGTTGTGGACGGAGTCGACCGGTGACCGGCCGACCGAGATCTGGACCGCGCGGGCGCACGCCGACGAGTCGCCCCGGATGATCACCGCGGACACCGGCAACGTGCTGTTCTACGGCACGCAGTACGACCTGGTCGTCGCGGACGGCCGGGTGCACTGGACGGCCGGCGAAGGCAGTGGCAGCACCCAGATCCGGTCGGTGGCGCTGACCGGCGGTGCGGTGCAGGTGCGGACCGAGGCCGGCCAGTGGGCGCTGACCGCCTGGCCGTGGCTGACCGACGACGCGGCCGGTGGGCAGACCGGGGCGATCACGATGCGCAACCTGGAGACCGGTTCCCGGGTCGCCGTGCCGGTGGCCGCGTCCGAGTGGAGCATGTGCAGCCCGTCGTGGTGCCGGGTGATGGTGATGGACTCGTCCGGGCCGGTCCGGATCGACGCGATGCGCCCGGACGGCTCGGACCGGCGGCGGGTGGCCGGTCCGCAGGCGCAGGCCGCGGTGACCGACGTGGCGGTGCTGGACCGGTTCGAGATCCTCTCCGAGCCGGGGCCGAACGCGGACCTGACCGGGGTGGCCGGGTTGATCGTGCACGATCTCGACACCGGCCGGACGGTGGCGTTGTCGGCGGCGGCGGATCTGGCGGCGACCAGGGACGGGATGCTCTGGTGGTCGACCGGGGATCAGGAGACGGCGATCTGGCACACGCTGGATCTGCGGACCGCTTGAGTCACTCCTCACGGTAATCACTCCTTTGCGGAGGGTGGTGGGGTCGGTTACGTTGGGGGCGCGCCGGAGACCCGCCGGGAGTCGACACCATGCTGCCCTTGACACCTCGCATCGCGCCGATCACTCGATCCGTCCTGGATGAGGGGGAACTCCTCGAACAGCTGGTAGAGGGGTTCGGATCACCGGTCAACGTGGTCCTGCCACAGAGCGCCGGGGCCAACGTGGCCCGGTTCCTCGACGTCTACCGCCGGCGGCGGCTGCGCGGGCGGATCCACTTCGCCCACAAGGCCAACCGGTCCAGTGCGCTGCTGCGGCAGCTGAGCACGACCGACGCCGGGGTGGACGTGTCGTCGCTGGAGGAGTTGCAGCACGCACTGTCGTCGGGCTTCCCGCCGGACCGGATCCTCGCCACCGGCCCCAAGGACCGGGCGTTCCTCTGGCTGGCCGCCCAGACCGGGGTGACGGTGGCCGTGGACTCCCTGGCCGAGATCTCCGACATCCCCGGCCGGAACGCCAAGATCATGATCCGGCTCTCCGGATTCGTGTCGCACGGCGTGCAGATGGTCAGCCGGCGCAGCCGGTTCGGCATCCCGGTCGGTGACCTCGACACCGCCCTCGACCTGATCGACGGCCGCGCCGAACTCGTCGGCCTCGCCTACCACCTGGACACCGTCGCGGTCGCCGA
Organism: Actinoplanes sp. NBRC 101535; assembly: GCF_030269225.1. Lineage (NCBI taxonomy): Bacteria > Bacillati > Actinomycetota > Actinomycetes > Micromonosporales > Micromonosporaceae > Actinoplanes > Actinoplanes sp. NBRC 101535. The sequence continues at coordinate 615,947 of NZ_BSSY01000004.1, forward strand.
GAAGGCGGTGGCGTTCGAAGGCGCCCTGGCCGCCCTGGACAAGTGCCGGGCCCGGGGACTGCGCCCGTGGACGCTCGACATCGGCGGCGGCTACGGCGTCAACTACCTGGCCGACGGCGCGCAGTGGGAGCGCTACACCTCGGCCCTCGCGCAGGCGGTCCTCGGCAACCGGCCGCCGATGACCTGGAACGGTCACGGGTACGGCCTGCGCGCCGAGAACGGCACCCTGCGCGGCAGCCTCACCGTCTATCCGGCGCACCGCGGGGCGGCCGGCGCCGACTACCTCGACCAGTTGCTGGACACGCCCGCGCCCGGACAGCGGCGGCCCCTCGGCGACCTGCTGCTGGACCACATGTACGACCTGGACGTCGAACCCGGCCGCGCCCTGCTCGACCAGTGCGGCCTGGTCCTGACCCGGGTCGTCGAGGTCCGCCGGCAGGACGGCGACCTGCTGGTGCGCGTCGACGCCAACGCCCGGGACGTGAGCACCGAGGAGCACGGCGTGCTGATGGATCCGGTGCTCCTCGGCAAAGACGAAGGCGAAGGCGACAACGACGGCGAAGGCGAGGAAAGAGGGGCGTACCTGCTCGGCAACCTCTGCCTCGAGTCGGACCTGATCACCCGCCGGCAGGTCCGGCTGCCCCGCACGCCCCGGACCGGCGACCTGCTGGTGTTCGTCAACACGGCCGGTTACTTCATGGACTTCGTCGCCACCACCGCGGTGCGCCGGCCGGTCACGCCCATGGTCGCGCTGTACCGGCGGGACGGTCGATGGCGCTGGTGCCTCGACGAGAACTACTGGCCCGAGGGGGCTCCATGAGATTCGACGACATCACCGAGGCGATCGGCAACACGCCCCTGGTGCGCATCGACCCGGCCGTGCACGGCCTGCGCAACATCGACCTGTACGCCAAGATGGAGTTGCTCAACCCGTTCGGGTCGGTGAAGGACCGGGCCGCCTGGAGCATGGTCCGCCCGATGCTGGCGGGCGCGGCGGAACGCGGTGACACGGTGGTCGAGCTGTCCAGCGGCAACACCGCCAAGGCTCTCGCGCTGATCGCCGGGATGCACGGCCTGCCGTTCCGCAGCGTCACCAACCGGATGAAGGTCCCCGAGATCAAGGACCTGCTGCTGCTGCTCGGCGCGGAGATCGACGAGTTGCCCGGCCAGTCCGAGTGCCTCGACCCGACGGACACCGACGACCCGCTGACCCGGATGTACCGGCGGCTCACCGAGTCCGGCGGTGGTTTCGTGCACACCGACCAGTACTTCAACGAGCTCAACGTGGAGGCGCACCTCAACGGCACCGGGCCGGAGATCGTCAAGGATCTGGACGGCAACGCCCCGGACTACTTCATCGCGTGTGTGGGCACGGCGGGGTCGTCGACCGGGGTGGCCCGGGCGCTGCGGCAGCACGACCCGGACACCCGGGTGATCGGGCTGGTCTCGGCGAAGAACGACTTCATCCCGGGGATCCGGACCATCGACGAGGTGCACGAGGTGGGCCTGTTCGACCCGGGCGTCTACGACACCGTGGAGCCGGTCAGTGCGGACGAGGCCATCGACGGGCTGCTCACCCTGGTCCGGCGGTGCGGGATGCTGGCCGGGCCCACCGGCGGGGGCGCCTATCAGGGGGCGGTGCGGTTTCTGCGTACGGTGGACGCGTCCTTGACCGAGCGACGGTCCGCGGTCTTCATCATCTGCGACCGCGTCGAGTCGTACCTGAGTTACCTGCGGGAACGCCGCCCGGCCCTGTTCGGGCAGCCGGCGCGGCCGCACTCGGTGGGGTCGCTGTCGCCGGCGGAGGTCGCCGCGGCCCCGGTGGTGGCGGTCGAGGCCGCCGAGGCCTATGCCCGGGACGCGCTGGTGATCGACTTGCGGAGTCCCTACGCCTACCAGGCGCTGCACATCGACGGGTCGATCAACATCGTGGATGAGGCGTTCGGGGAGATGCTGGCGGCGGGGTTACCGTTCAGCCGCCGACAGCCGGTCCTCCTGGTATGCCCGGTGGGAGAGAAATCGGCCTCCTACGCCGCCTTGTTGCAGAAGATGGGACATCCGGCGGTTCATTCGCTCGCCGGTGGCGTCATCGCCTGGCGGGACGCCGATCTCCCCCTGGTGCGTGACTGAGATGACCTGGCAGTCCACCCTGCGCGGACAGTTCCCCCAGATCACATCGAACCCGGAGACGGCGTATCTGGACAGCGCGGCCACCTCGCAGAAGCCGCAACCCGTCCTGGACGCCGTCATGACCTACCTGACCAGTGGCAACGCCAACGCCGCCCGGGGCACGTACCCGTGGGCGAACCGCACCACCGCCCGCATCGAACACGCCCGCGACCGGCTCCGCCGTTTCCTCGCCGACCCGGCACCCGGCGAATCCGGTGTGCACTTCGTCAGCGGCACCACCGAGGGTCTGCGTACCGTCGCCCGCGACTGGCTCGCCCCGCAACTGCACCCCGGCGACGAGATCCTGGTCCCGTTCGCCGACCACAGCGCGAACATCCTGCCCTGGCAGGAGGCCGCCGCCCTGACCGGCGCCACCGTGCGGGCGATCCCCTACGACGCGGCGCACGACTACGCCACCGGTCGCGTCGCCGAGATGATCACCCCGCGGACCCGGATGATCGCCGCCACCCACGTGCACCACGTCTACGGCAACGACATGAACGTGCACCGCCTGCGCGCCCTCGCCGGCCCCGACATCCCGATCTGCCTCGACGCCGCGCAGAGCTTCGGCCATCTCCCGATCTCGGTCGGCGCCCTCGACGTGGACTTCGTCGTCTTCTCCGGCCACAAGGCGATGGCGCTGCCCGGTACCGGCGCCGTCTGGGCCCGCAACCGGCGCGGCCCGGTCTTCCAGCCGGCCGGCTGGAACGGCTCCCCCAACACCAGCGGCATCATCAGCCTCGCCGCCGCGATGGACTGGCTCGACGAGGCGGGCCTGGAGCGGATCGCCCAGTGGAACCAGGCGCTCGGCGTACGGCTGACCGAGGGGCTGAGCAAGATGGCCGCCTACGAGATCCTGGGCTGCCAGCGCAGCCTGACAGCGGACTCGGCGGTCCAGCAGCGGCACGGGATCGTGGCCTTCCGGCACCGGGCGATCGGCTCCAACGACCTGGGGTTCATCCTGGCCGCGGACGGGCTGCTGGTCCGTGCCGACGGTCACTGCCAGGGCGCCCAGGGCGAGAAGACCGCTTCGGTACGCGTGAGCGTGCACGTCTACACCACGCGGGAGGAGATCGACCGTCTCCTGGACGCGCTGGCCGCCCTCGACCGGTGACCGTCGCCCGCATGCTCGCCCGGCCGGCACCGCACGGGTCCGCGGGCCGGTTCGCGCGCGGCCGTCGCGACGATCACCCACCCCGCGTGTCCTCCGGTTAGGGCGCCCGGTTAGAAACGATTGTCGTTTCTAGTCTTTTCGCACCGAGGTAGGCCCATGCCGTCCACCGCTCTCGACCCCGTCGGCGTGGCCGGCCGCCGCGCCGCCTGGGACACCGTCATGACCGGTTTCGTCCCCGGCCTGCCCGCCCTGGAACGCGTCATCGGCACGGTCACCGAAGGCCTGCACGGGGGGCCGCCCACCCGCGTGCTCGACCTCGGCGGCGGCCCCGGCCTGCTCGCCGAACGGATGGCCGCCCGCTGGCCGGGCGCCCGGGTCGGTCTCGTCGACATCGACCCGGTGCTGCTGGCCCTGGCCCGGACCGCCCTGCCCGGCGCGGTGGACGTGATCGACGCCGACCTGACCGCGCCGGCCTGGACCGCCGCGGCGGGCGGCGGGTACGACCTGGTCACGGCGGTGATGACGGTCCACTACCTGGATCCGGCGCCGATCCGCACCCTGTACCGCGCGATCCGCCGCATCCTGGCCCCCGGCGGCCTGCTGGTGGTCGCCGACCTGATGCCCGACGACCACGCCCCGACGGTGATGCGCGCGCTGGACCCGGTCCCGGGCGAGGCCACCGCCGAACTGGCCTGGACCCAGTGGTGGGGCGAGCTGACCGCGGCAGCCGAGTTCGCGCCGCTGCTGGCGGCCCGGTCCGAGGTGTTCCGGGACCGTCCGACCGCCGAGTTCGCGGGCGGCCCGGCCTGGCACGCGCAGGCCGCCCGCGCCGCCGGTTTCGCCGAGTCCGGCCTGCTGTGGCGCGACGGCCGCCATGCCGCCCTGGCCTGCCGCCGCACCTGACCCGCGGAGCATAAGGACGAGGACGCAGACGGGCGCCGTCCGGGCGTACCCGATGTGTGGAAAGAGTGCGTGGCGGACCCGGCCGGACCGACGCGGGGGTCAGGGGCTCGCGGCGAGGAAGAGGAAGACGGCCAGCAGGCTCAGGTGCAGGCCGCCCTGAAGGATGTTGGCGCGACCGGGGACCACGGTCAGCGTGCCGATCACGACGGTGAGGCCGAGCAGCACCATCTGGGTGCCGCCCAGTCCCAGCAGCAGCGGCCCGGGCAGCCAGATCATCGCGGCGGCGATCGCCGGAATGGTCAGGCCGATGCTGGCCATCGCCGAACCCAGCGCCAGGTTGATGCTGGTCTGCATGCGGTCCCGGGACGCGGCCCGGACCGCGGCGATGGTCTCCGGGAGCAGGACCAGCAGGGCGATCACCACGCCGACCACCGACTGGGGCAGGCCGGCGTTCTGGACGCCGGACTCGACCGCCGGGGAGACGCCCTTGGCCAGGCCCACCACCGCGATCAGCGCCACCAGCAGCAGTCCGAGACTGGTCAGGGCGGTCCGGCGCGACGGCGCGTCGAGGTGCTCCTCGGCGTCAATCACCTCGCCGGAGGTGGTGATCGGCAGGAAGTAGTAGCGGTGGCGGCGGGTCTGGACACCGACGAAGAGCAGGTACAGGCCGAGCGAGACGACCGCGGCGAAGCCCAGCTGGGCGGGGGTGAACTGCGGGCCGGGGCTGCTGGTGGTGAAGGCGGGCAGCACCAGGCTGAGGGTGGCGATCGCGGTGACGGTGGCGAAGGCCGCGCCCGTGCCCTCCGGGTTGAACACGGCTATCCGGCGGCGCAGCGCTCCGACCAGCAGCGAGATGCCGAGAATGCCGTTGCAGGTGATCATGACGGCGGCGAAGACGGTGTCCCGGGCCAGCGACTGCGAACTCTCCCCGCCGCTGATCATGAGGGTGACGATCAGGGCCACCTCGATCACGGTGACCGCCACCGCCAGGATCAGCGAGCCGTACGGTTCGCCGACCTTGTGGGCGACCACCTCGGCGTGGTGCACGGCGGCCAGCACCGCGGCGGCCAGGAACAGCGAGATGACCACCACCGCGGCCGGTGGCAGGACGCGTCCGTAGCTGAGGAGCAGCGCCACGATCGCCAGGACCGGGGTGTACGCCGTCCAGTTCGACAGGGCGCTCTTGACCGTCACCCGTCCGACTCTGCCAAAGGGCGCGCTCAGGTGCCGGTCTTCCGGTCCGAATGGCCCAGGTCGCGGTCCGGGGCGATCCGGTCCCGGACCAGGCGTTTGAGGTGCGGCAGCTCCGGGAAGCCGCCCTCGGCCTTGCGCGACCAGAGCAGCTCGCCGTCGAGGCGGACCTCGAAGACACCGCCGACGCCGGGCACCAGGGCCACCTCGCCGAGGTCGGTGGCGAACGTGGTGAGCAGCTCCTGCGCGGTCCAGCCGGCCCGCAGCAGCCAGCGGCACTGGGTGCAGTACTCGATCTCGAGACGTGGGGTGCGCGCAGTGGTCACGCCGACGAGTATGCCGCGTGCAACCATCGGGGCAGTCGCCACCCGTCGTCAGGAGTTGTTCTCGTTGAAACCGCACCCGATCCTGGCCGTCACGGCGGTTCTGCTCACCGCCGCCTGCTCGTCCACGACCGCCGACGCCCCCGCCGCCGCCGAGAAGACGGCGGTGCCGGCCGCGACGGACTATGTCGCGCTCGGTGACTCGTACGCGGCGGGCCTGGGCGGCGGCGGGTACGCCCCGGGTTCCTGCCTGGTGAGCACGGCGGGGTCGTACCCGGCGTTGTGGGCGGCCGGGCGCACCGGCGACACGGTCGGCGAGGTCGTCAACAACGCGTGCAGCGGCGCCCGGATCGCGGACGTGGCCGAGAAACAGCTGTCCGCCCTGGACAAGAAGACCGGCTGGGTGACGGTGACCGTCGGCGGCAACGACGCCGGGTTCACCACCACCCTGCAGCAGTGCCTGCTCGGCGACGAGAAGACCTGCACGTCGTCGGTGAAGAAGGCGGTCACCGGGCTGGCGACGATGCCGGACGAACTGGGTGACCTGTTCACCACGATCCGGGACAGGGCGCCGAACGCGAAGGTGTACGTGCTGGGCTACCCCCACCTGGTGGTCGGCGCCGAGACCAGGTGTGACGCGCTGTCGGCGACCCGGCGGGAGGTGCTCAACGCGGCCGCGGACACTCTCGACGAGGCGATCGAGACACAGACCGGCAAACACGACGGGTTCACCTTCGTGGACGTGCGGAAGGCGTTCGAGGGGCACGAGGCGTGCGCGGACGAGCCGTGGATCAACGCGCTCGCCGACAACGTGTCCGAGTCGTTCCACCCCGACACGAAGGGCTACCAGGCGTACGCCGACGCCCTCGCGAAGGTCACCGGCTGACCCACCCGACGTCTGAGCGACGTCTCGTGTTCGCGTGGTGGACGTCTCGGCGCGCTTCGATGGGCCGTGCACCACGCCAACCACTACTACGGCCACTCGCATGTGCTGGCCCGGTACGCCGGATTCGACGGCGCCGGCCCGCCGCGGATCCGCGGGTACCTGCAGCACGGCTGGAACATCGGTGACGGCCTCGCCCCCGACCACGAGTACGTGCCCGGCATCCCGTCGTTCGTGTGGAGCGAGACGACCCGCCGCCGCGCCTGGTCGATGGGGCATCGTGGGGTGTACGTGACCGGCGCGCCGTGGGCCTATCTGGTCGCGGCGGCGCCCGATCTTGATCAGCCGAGGGAAGGCACCATCTGGTATCCCTTCCACGGCTGGGAGGGCCAGCACGTTCACGGTGACCACGACCGCCTGATCGCCGAGATCCGCGCCACCGAACCCGGCCCGGTCACCGTCTGCCTGTACTGGCAGGAGTACCGGTCGGTGCGGCTGCGCCGCCGTTACCAGCGGGCCGGTTTCCGGGTGATCTGCCACGGGTACCGCGGCGGCCGGTGGCGGGACCTGGACCCGGGGTTCCTCGACCGGCAGCTCGCCGAGCAGCGCCGGCACGCCCGGGTGGCGTCCAACCGGCTGTGCAGCGCCCTGCTCTACGGCATCCTCGCCGGGTGCGAGCCTGCCGTCTACGGCGACCCGATGCAGCTGCGCGACGAGAAGGACCTGTTCGGCGGGCGGTCCCGGATCCGCCGCCAATGGCCGGAACTGCACGGGGCGTCGGTCGACAACCGGGTGGCGCGGCAGATCGCGGTGGCCGAACTGGGCGCGGACCGGCTGATGCCGGCCGCCGAGATGCGGGAGCTGTTCCGATGGTCGTGACCCCCCTGCTGCTCGGCGGCGAGATGCCACACTGGTCCGACCCGGAACCGGCCGGCGGCGCGGTGCTGCGGGCCCTGGCCGCGGGCGCACACGGCGACACCCTGGTGGTCGGCCCGCACAGCCCGGAACTGATCGCGGCGATCACCGCCCGGCACGTGACGGTGCTGCTGCGCGGCGTCCCGGACGGTGAGGCGCTGCCCGGGCGCCCCGGGCTCGAGGTCTGCTGCGGAAGCCTGGAGAAGCTGGCGGCGGTCCCCGCCTACGACACCGTCGTGGCACTGGACGGGCTGGAGCGTACCGGCAGCACCGAGAGTCCCGGCCCGAGCTGGGCGGACGGGCTCGCCCAGCTGCTCGCGGTGCTGCGCCCCGGCGGGCGGCTGCTGCTCGGGCTGGCCAACCCGGTCGGTGTCCACGACCTGCTGGCCGGGGCGGCGGACCCCGGCGACGCGCAGTGGTCCGGCCCGCCCGGCGACGATCCGACCAGGCCGGTGGGGGCGGCCGCGCTGCGGGAACGGTTGCGGTCGGTGGGTCTCGACCCGTTGCGGGAGTACGCGGTCTTCCCGTCCCCCCGCCACCCGACCGTGCTGCTGGGGACGGCCGCACTGGCCGATCCGGCTCTGACCGGTTTCCTGTCGTCGGCGCTGCGCCGCACCGCCCCGCCGCCCGGCCCGCTGCTGGCCGATCCGCGGCCGGTCGCCGCCCGCCTGCTGCGCCACGGCCTGGCCGGGGCGATGGCCCCCGGGTGGGTCGTCGTCGCCACCAAGACCGGCGACTCCCCGCTCCCGCCCGCGCGGCCGTCGAACGCCACCACCGGTGGCGGCACCGCCGCCAGCTCCGTCGCCAGCGCCGTCGCCGTCGCCGGCCTGCCGGAGACGCTGATCGCCGACGGGCCGGTGCTGCGGCGCCTCTCCCCCGCGCCCGGCCGCGGCTGGGTGCACGAGGACCTGGCCGAGGACCTGCTGCCGGTGCCGCGGGAACTGCCGGCCGGCGAATGCCTGCACGACCTGCTGATGGTCGCCGGGCGCGGCCACGACCTGCCCGCCCTGCGGTCGCTGGTGACCGGCTGGCGGGACGGCCCGGCCGCCGGGGTGCCCGCCGACGCGGTGCTGGTCGCCCCGGACGGCCGCTACCAGCCACTGGCCGCCCCGGGCGAACCGGCGGAGGCGCTGCGCCGGTTCGCCGACGCGGTGCGCGACGAGGGCCTGCCCGCCGAGATCGCCGAGATCTTCGGGGTGATGACCGGCCGGCGGATCCGCCCCGGCGGTGCGGCCCTGCGCGAGCTCACCGCGGAACGGGACCGTCTGGCGCGGGAGCTGCGCGAGGCGATCACCCAGACCATCTGGTACGAGCGACAGGCCGCGTCCCGCGATGCCGAGCTGGCCCGCGCGTACCGGATCATCGCCCTGCTCAAGGGCACGGTGCCCGGCCGGGCCGCGACCGCCGTACGGGGCGGCCTGCGCACCGGCACGTCGTTCGCCCGGGCCGCCCTGCGCCGGATCCGCCAGCCCTGACCCCGCCGCGTCGTGGCCGGCCCAGCCCTCGCACCAGCCGCCGTCACCCAGCCGCCGCGCACGGCTGCAGTCACCCCGCCATCGCGCACGGTTCTTCGACCAGCCGCCGCGAACCGTGGACCACGGCCCGAGCAACCCAGCCGTCGCCCGTGGTCCCCTTCGAGGCCGCAACCCAGCCGTGGACAACGGCTCGGAACACTCAGCCGTCCTCCACGGCTCCTCACCAGCCGAAACGAACCGTGGACGACGGCTCAGCCGACCGAGCCGTCAGCCGTGGTCCATCGATGAGCCGACAACGACCGTGGACAACGGCCCGACCGGCTCTGCCGTCGACTGCGGTCCGTTCACCAGCCGAAAACGACCGCTGGCGACGGCCGGCGGGTTCCGAGCCGTCGTCGACGGTCGGCCGGCGTCGCAGGGAGAGCTGTGGGTGACGGCCGGCCACGGCTCGGCTTCCGCGCGCCAGCCATGAACGACGGCTGGCCGCTCTACGGGGCAGCCCCCATGCTGACTTGTCGCCCACGGCGCGGTGTTGATCAATCGCCCGCCGTGTTTCCGAGGTTTCGGGCGCCGGAAACAGCAGATACGCGGCGGGCGATCGATCAACTACGACCTGCTCGGCTGCCGATCTCTGCAGGACAACCGCAAACGACGGCTGGGCCGGTCCCGATACCACTCGGCACGAGTTGATCAAGAGTCTGACCGGGGCTTGTACCGACTGACATCGCGCTTGCCGAGCGGCACTTCCGGTCTCTTCGCGCGGCAGCACCGTTCCGTCACTCGCGGCCTCCCCACACTGCTGACGAAATCAAGGTGGGCTGGAGTGGGACAGGTCGAGAACCGGCGGGATGGGTCAGGTGGGAACGGGCGCGGAGGCCCCCGCCAGCTCGTCGTAGAGCTGCTCGAGACGTCCGGTCTGGGTGTGCAGGTCGAAGTGGGCGGCCACGTGGGCGTGCGCCCGGGTGCCCATCCGGCGGCGCAGGTCCGCGTCGCCCAGCAGGCGGGCGATGCTCGCGGCCAGGGCCACCGGGTCGGACTCCGGTCCGAGCAGGCCGGTGTCGCCGTCGACGACCGCTTCGGGGATGCCGCTGTGGTGGGTCGCCACCACCGGCAGGGCCAGCGCGCCGGCCTCCAGGATCGTGGTCGGCAGGCCCTCGGTGTCGCCGTCGGGGGCGGTCTTCGACGGGGCGGCCAGCATCCGCGACTCGGCCAGGTACCGCTGGACCACGTCGGGTGGCTGGGCGCCGACGAACGTGACGTCCAGGCGCAGGGTCTCGGCGCGGGCGCGCATCTCGGCGAGCAGCGGGCCGTCGCCGATCACGACCGTGCGCGGGCGCGGGGTGTGCAGGCCGGCCAGGGCGGTGAGCAGGTCGTCGACGCCCTTCTTGGCGACGAGACGGCCGACGAAGACGACGTCCCAGCGTTTCGGCAGGACCGGCGGGACGGCCGGGACGGGCACGCCGGTGTGGTGCACGCGGACGGTGTCCGGGCCGACGCCGCAGGCCAGGGCCCGGTCGCGGATCACGCCGGAGACGGCGAGGACCAGGGCCGCGCGCTGGAAGACGGTCCGCAGGTTGCGGCGGTACCGGATGCCGTGCAGTCCGGGCGCCGACGGCTGGCGGGTCACGTCGTGGCCGTGGACCGTCACGACCAGCGGAATGCCGGCCTGCCGGGCGGCGGCGCTGACCAGCCAGCCGTCGCCGCCGAAGTGGGCGTGCACCAGGCCGGGCCGCAGCCCGGTGAGGGTGTCGCGCAGCCGCGGTGACGTGCCGGTCAGGCGCAGCCGCAGGAGGTCGGCGCCGCCGTCCGGGAAGGTGATCACGTCGTCCGGGCGCGACAGGGCGGAGTCGATCCGGGTGGCGCCGACGTAGACCGGCTGCCAGCGGCGCAGCGCGTCGCCCTGGGCGCGGACGAACGTCTCCGATCCGGGCAGCATCGCGCTGCGCCAGATCGCGACGCGGCGCTCAGCCGGCATCGCGTGGCACGGCGGCGGGGGTGGGCGGGCGCGGAACCGGCGAGCCGGGGGCTGAGGGGACGGCCCCCGGAGACGGGACGGGACCGGACGGCGCGGGCGCGGCGCGACGGCCGACGATCAGGTCGCGCAGGCGTTTGCGGACCCCGGCGGGCAGCGCCCAGATCTGCACGTGGGTCAGGTAGTCGAGCAGCCCCGGACGGCCGTGCGTCCGGGCCTCGGCGAGCAGTTCCCGGAAGTGCCGGCCCCGGCGGGTCGGCGCGGCCATCGAGCTGATCACGCTGAGGGTGAAGGCCGCGTACGCGCGGGGCGTGAACAGTTCCCGGCTGTTGCGCAGCCAGGTGAGCTGCTGCTCGTACGGCATCTCCAGGCTGATCCGGTGCCGGTTCTCGTCCTGGTGCCAGAGCACGAGAGGCTCCGGGGCGTAGATCAACTCGACGTCGTCCTCCCGCACGGCCCGCAGGGTCCAGTCGAGTTCCTGCTGGCGGCGCAGCCCGACGGTGAACGGCACCCGGCGCAGCAGTTCGGTCGGCGCCAGGATCGCCGACGTCTGGATGAAGCCGTCGCCGTAGAACAGTCCGCGGCGCACGGTCAGGTATTCGCTCAGCGGCTCCCCCGGCGACGGCAGCCGGCGGGGCATCACCGAGTCGGCCCGCGGCGTCCGGTTGATCAGCCGGCAGGCCACCACCGGCGACGGCTTCGACGAGGCCAGCGCCAACTCCAGCTGGGCGGCGATCTTCGTGGGCAGCCACTCGTCGTCGTCGTCGAGCAGCGCGGTCCACCGGGCCCGCGCCTCGTGGGCGCCGACGTTACGGGCGTGCGGCGCCTTGCCCCGCTGCGGCAGCTCGACCACCCGCAGCCGCGGGTCCCCGACCGCGGCGAGGGCGGCGACGGTCGCCGCGTCGGGGCCGTCGACCACCACGATGCACTCCAGCGCGGCGTGGGTCTGCGCCAGCACGCTGCGCACGGCACGCAGGGCGAGGTGCGGGCGGTCACGGGTCGGGATGATGACGCTGACGTCCGGTTCTGCAGACATGGTCGCTCTTCTTCGCGGGAGGAGGCGGGCCGGGCGCGATCGAGACCCGACGATAAAGGGACCGGGCGGACGCCCCGTTAATGCCGGGCGACCGGTGGGCGGCCAGCCGGTAGGCATCTCCCCGCGCGCGCATGCCCCGGCGCCCGCGCTGCGGCCGTGCGCGGGCAGCGCCTCGCGGTGGTAGCCCCGGGACTCCCGGTCACGCGTACCAGAAAAACGCGTAACCGGACGCCCGGGCCGTGTGAAATGGAGGTCTTGACGGGTTCTACGGAACGGAATGCCTGATGCTCGCTCCGGCCGACGGTTTGACCGGGGCTGAGGCCGACGCCCGCCGGCGGCGCGGGGAGGCCAACACCGCCGTGCAGGGCGGGTCGCGCAGCTACGCGGAGATCCTGCGGACCAACGTCTTCTCGTTCTTCAACCTGATCCTGTTCGCGATCGGGGCGGCGCTGCTGATCCTCGGGCGCTACAGCGACGCGCTGATCAGTGTCGGACTGGGCCTGATCAACGCGGTGATCAGCGCGGCGCAGGAGATCCGGGCCAAACGCAAACTGGACCGGCTGCAGCTGCTGGAGAAGACGAACGTGCTGGTGGTCCGGGACGGCCGGGAGGCCGAGGTCGCGCCGGCGCTGGTGGTGCGCGGCGACGTGCTGCGGGTCCGGCCCGGCGACCAGATCGTGGTGGACGGCCCGCTGCTGGACGGCGGCCGGCTGGAGGCCGACGAGTCGTTGCTGACCGGGGAGAGCGACCCGGTGGTCAAACATCCCGGCGACGACCTGCGCTCGGGCAGCGTGTGCGTGGCCGGCGACGGACACCAGCTGGCCCGCGACGTCGGGGCGCGCAGCTACGCGGGCCGGCTGACCGCGGAGGCCCGCCGCGACAGCACCGACCGCACGCCGCTGCAGCGCAGCATCGATTTCATCGTGCGGCTGGTGATGGCGCTGACGGTGCTGATGAGCAGTGCCATCCTCGGGCAGGCGTTCCTGGAGGGGTTCACCCTGCTGCGGGTCGTGCAGATCACCGCGGTGCTGTCCGGTCTGGTGCCCTACGGGCTGTTCTTCCTGATCGCGCTCGCCTACACCGCGGGGGCGGTCCGGATCGCCCGGCACGGCGCGCTCGTGCAGCAGGTCAACGCCGTCGAATCGGTCAGCAACGTGGACGTGGTGTGCACCGACAAGACCGGCACGCTGACCACCGGCCGGCTGACCGTCGACGCGATCGTCCCGCTCGGCGCGTATGAATACGCCGAGGTGGCGGCGGCGCTCGGCAGTGTCGCCCACCACGTGTCCACGCCGAACCTGACCGCGCTGGCGCTGGCCGCGGCCCTGCCCGGCGAGCCGTGGGAGGTGCACGACGAGGTGCCGTTCTCGTCGTCGCTGCGCTGGTCCGGGCTGGCGACCGAGCAGGGTGTGTGGGTGCTGGGGGCACCCGACGTGCTCGGCCCGCGCCTGCTGCGGGACCCGCCGGCCGCGGAGATCAGCGAACGGACCGGTCAGGGACTGCGGGTGCTGCTGCTCGCGCACACGCCGGGCCGCGACGCGCGCCTGCGGGATCCGTCCGGGCGGCCGGACCTGCCGATGCTCGAACCGGTCGGCCTGGTCGCGCTCGCCGACGAGCTGCGCGACGAGGTGGTCCGGACCGTCGTGCGCCTGCGCGACGAGGGGGTACGCGTCAAAGTCCTGTCCGGCGACGACCCGCGGACGGTGGCCGCGATCGCCGTCCGGGCCGGGCTGGACGCGGCCACGGCGGTCCCGGGGGCCGACCTGGACGACCTGGACGATCCGGCGCTCGACCGGCTGGTCGCCCGCACCGCGGTGTTCGGCCGGGTCGCGCCGGAACACAAGGAACGCATCGTCGCCTCGCTACGCCGGCAGGGCCACTACGTGGCGATGATCGGCGACGGGGTGAACGACGCCCGCGCGCTCAAACAGGCGCAGGTCGGGGTGGCGATGCGCTCGGGCAGCGCGGTCACCCGCGACGTGGCCGACATCGTGCTCGTCGACGACAGTTTCGCCGCACTGCCCCCGGCCCAGCACGAAGGCCGGCGGATCATCAACGGGATCGCGATCTCGCTGTACGTCTTCCTGGCCCGGGTGGCGAGCCAGGGCCTGGTCATCCTGGCGGTGACGATGCTCGGGCTGAACTTCCCGTACTCGCCGACGCAGGTGGGCCTGACCATGTTCACGGTCGGGCTGCCGACGGTGTTCCTGACGTTCTGGGCGCAGCCGACCCGCCCGGACCCGCACCTGCTGCGCAACCTGGTGCGGTTCGTGGTGCCCGCCGCGGTGGTGACGGCCACGTTCGGCACGGCGATCTACACCGCGCTGTACGAGATGCTGGTCCGCGGCCTGACGTCGGGCCGGCGCACTCCGGCGGAGGTGATCGACGACTTCGAGCAGTACACCGGCCTGCAGTACGGGGTGGACGCCGACTTCACCACGGCGTCGGCGACGATCCTGGCCCAGACCGGCCTGTCGACGTTCTTCTGCTTCGCGTCGTTCATGCTGATCCTGTTTTTGGCCCCGCGGTCCCGTTTCTTCGCCGCGTGGACGAAACCGACCGGTGACCGCCGGCCGTCGATCCTGGTCCTGGCCTTGACGGTGACGTTCTGCGCGGTGGTGTGCGTGCCGGCGCTCTGGGACTATTTCGGCCTGGTCGGCCCGTCCCGGCCGGTCTTCACGATCGTGCTGCCGGCGCTGGTCCTCTGGTACGCGACACTGACCGTCGTCTTCCGCCTGCGCCTGTTCGACCGCCTGCTCGGCCTGCGCCCACCGCGCTGAGCGGGACGGCCGGCCCCGGACTCCGGAGCCGGCCGCTGCCTGCGCTCAGCCGGTGATGAACTCGTTGGTGGCGAGGAACTGGGTGCGTTCACGCAGGAAGGTGCGCAGCGTTTCGGCCTCGGTGGCCAGGGCGTCCTTGTCGGCGCCGTCGACCGTGGCGACCACCTCGGTGATGGCGTTCAGGATGTTCAGCGCGGACGCGTTGCCGTAGATCTTGCTGTACAGCTCCTGGTACGCCTTCTGGTAGACGTCGGCGAACGCCGCACTGGCCAGGAAACGCTCCTTCAGCTTGTGGCCGCTGCCGAAGCCGCCGCCACCGCCGCCGGGACCCGCGCCGCCGCCGGGCATCTGGCCGCCTTCGGGCATCTCGAAACCCTCGGGGAGTTCCATGCCCTCGGGGAGTTCCATGCCCTCCGGCAGCTGGAAGCCACCACCCTGCTGACCCTGCTGGCCGCCCCGCATACCGCCGCCCATGCTGACCGATTCCTTCGGGTCCTGGGTGGCGCTGCCGGACAGGGTCAGGTTGTAGTCCCAGCCGACCACCGAGAACTTCTTGGTGGTCAGGTCGTACCAGAGGTAGTAGTTGCGGCCCGGGCCGGCCATGTCGTCGAAGTTGACCAGCAGGTTCTGGGTGGCGACGTACCGCGCGAACGACTCGACGTCGACGTGATCGGCCAGGCCCGCGTCGAACTCGGCGTCGGAGGCGCTGTTCACCCACCGGATCAGTTCGATGACCGGCTGAAGATCCTGACTGCCCTTCTTGTTGATCTGTTTGAAGTCGTCGGCGTACTCCGTCTGGTCGTCGCCCTGATCGGTGAACTGGCTGCTCGCCATGCTCTTGTAGAGCACACCGTTCGTGCCGATCGTGTCGGCGAAGTTCTCGTCGGGGTGCTCGACGATGAGGCGGGCGGCGGCGGGACGGTCGTTCACCGTGAAACTGGTGTACGCGTACCGCTGGGCCACCTGGCCGGCGGCGGCCAGGACGTTGAGCGTGACCGCCTCGTTGAGGACGTTCGCGCCGCCGCCCATGTTGCCGCCGACCCGCACCGAGATCTCCCGGTGCCCCTGGTAGCGGCGGCCCTCGACGAACTCGTCGAAACGGATCAGCCAGGGCAGGTCCTCGGGTTCCTCGGCCTTGAGGCTGGAACCGCCCATGCCGCCACCCATCCGGCCGCCCTGCTGACCACCCTGCTGCTCAGCACCACCCTGTGCCGGAGCACCGCCGGCCTGAGCCGAGGGGGCACCACTGGCCTGTGTCGACGGGGCACCACTGGCCTCGGCGGACGGGGCACCACTGGCCTGCGTCGACGGGGCACCGCTGGCCTGGGCCTGCGGGGCCTGCTGCCCGCCCGGCCGGCCCTGACCGCCGCCGGGGAAGCCGCCACCGCCCGGGCCGCCGCCACCACCGCGGTTGCCGCCCTGACGGGTCTCGCCGTTGCGGCTCAGGCTCTGCAACGTCGAGTTGCCCTTGAGCCGGATCCCCACGCTCGGGATCGTCGTCCCGTCGACCGTCAGATCCGCCTCCAGGTACTCCTTCTCGTTGTCGTCGAAGAACGCGTCCAGGATCTCCTGATAGTTCTCGTCACGGAACGTCAACTGAATGGTGTGCGCCTGCGTGGCGTCGAACAGGTCGGTGGTGCCGGCGATGTCGACGGTCACCTCGTCGCCGTTCTCGTCACTGGTGCTGGTCACCAGCGGGGCGACACGGACCGTGCTGAACACCACCGCGAACGCCAGCAGCGTGGCGGCGCAGGTGGCGAGCAACTTCCAGTAGTGCCGCACCCGGACCGGGATGCGGTGCGCGATCGAGCGGGGCAGCATCTACAGGTCCGTCTGGTCGTACCCGGTCAGGACCGTCACCCGCTGGCCGCCGGTACGCTCGCCGAGCGCGGCGATCAGCTGACCGGGTTCGGTGCCCTTCTTCAACCGGACCGTGTACATCAGCTCGGTCAGCGCCCCACCCCGGATGCTCTCGATGCTGACCAGCTCGAACTCGCTGGTGTGCGCGATCAGCACGTCCTGGATGTTCTGCGTGTAGTTGCCGTCCGGCGGGACCTGCACCTTCACGACCTGACGCTGGACGTTCGCGGCGAACCAGTTGAACCGGTACATCACCAGGATGATCAGGCTGATCGACACGGCGGCCACGATCGCCAGGGTGTAGAAGCGGGTACCGGCGGCCATGCCGACGCCCATCACCAGGAAGATGAACCCGACGTCACGGGTCTCCTTGATCGCGTTCCGGAAGCGGACCACGCTCAGCGCGCCGACCAGGGCGAACGCCCGGGCGATGTTGGAACCGACGACCAACATGATCAGGGCGATCAGCATGCCGAGGATGACCAGCGTCTGCACGTACGACTGACTGTAGGACACGTTGCGGTGCGTGAACCGGTACACCCAGGCGATGAACGCGCTGAGCAGGAAGGACAACGACAACGCGATGGCGATGTCGCCGACGCTGAACGTGCCGGACAGGTCTTGGACTTCGAAGGGCATGCCTCAGGCCTCACTGATTTCGTGATCGGGAATGTGGAAGATCGAACGCGGGACGCGACCGAACGCCTCGACGCTCTGGCAGTACTTGGAGACCCGGACGACCGACATGTTCAGTTCGGCCGCCAGGTCGGTGAGCCAGTACGGAACCCGCTCATTGGCCTTGAACTCGATGACCGACATCCGGGCGGGCACGATCAGCCGGTTGTCGGCGTCCGCGGCGAAGTCGAAGTCCCGGTCCCGGCCGCGGATGCGGTGGTCCATGGTGACCCGCAGCCCGACGTCCTCGGCCCGGCCGACGAACGCCTCCCGCTGATAGCCGGTCATCGCCACCGGCCGCAGATCAAGCGTGTGGATCAGCTCGAGGACCTCCTCGAGGAACACCCGCTGCGACCGGTCGTGTTCCACCATCTGCCGCCCGTCGCACAACTGGCGGGCCAGGTGATACGGCAGGGCGACCCGCCGTTTCTGGGTGACCCGGTTGACCCGCTGCTTGATCTCGATGTGCACGGTGGTGTCGTCGCCGACGTTGAACCGGTCGCCGTAGTGACGCACCCGCAGCTTGCGCCGGAACTTCAGCCCCTCGATCTTCTCCCAGTAGAACCGCAGGTCACGCGTGTCGTAGTAGGTGCTCCACACGCCGTACCCGCCGTTCGCGCCGTGACTGTCGAAGTCGAGGCGGCGCACCAGGTGCTCACGCAACACCGTGACCTGGTCACTCGGAAGCAGATACTTGATCTCGTACCGGTTGAAGGAGTGCAGCTTGCTCGGCGCCCGCAGGGCATGCCCCGCCTGGTCGTCACTGAGATGCTCCGGGACCGCAGGCGTCGCGGCGGGCTCTGGCGGTTCATCACGGCGGCGCAGGAAAGGCAGTCGCATCATGGGTCCCCATCAGAAGGGGTCCAGATCGATGCAAGCTCGGCGCTTCCTGTGAATCAGATCAAAACGCCGAATGAACTCCAGATGTACGCGTCAACGGTACTCCTGCCGTCGTAGTCCGCCCTACCGCGAACGGACGACTCCCCACCCACGCACCCGGCACTACCGTGGATCACGCCATGGTCATTCTTTATCGCCGTTTCCGGGCGCTGCTCACCCGATATCCCACCGTGGTCGACACCATCCTGGCGGCCGTCCTGACCGGGCTCACCGCCGCCGGGTACGTCGAGAACGCCAACAGATTCGCCGCACCGGCCCTGACCGCGATCGACTACGGCGCCGGAGTCCTGGCGTTCCTCGCCGTCGCCGGGCGCCGCCGCTGGCCCCGCGCCCTGCTGATCGGGGTCACCGCCACCCTCGTCTGGTACCACACCATCACCGGCCACGGGCATCCGCTGCTGGTGATGGCGGCGGCGATCGTCGCCTACACCGTCGCCGCCGGCACCGACCGGCGGACCACCCTGCAACTGGCCCTGGGCTGCGGCATCACCATCTACGTCGGCAACGTGGCGATCCACACCCACCTGTGGGCGCCCGAATCCCTCCCGCTGCTGCTCTGGATGGGCATGGCCACGGCATTCGGCGACGCCACCCGCAGCCGCCGCGCCTACCTGGCCGCGGTCGAGGAACGCGCCCGCCGCGCCGAACAGACCCGCGAAGAAGAAGCCCAGCGCCGCGTCATCCAGGAACGGCTGCGCATCGCCCGCGAACTGCACGACGTCGTCGCCCACCACATCGCGGTGATCAACGTGCAGGCGGCCGCCGCCAGCCACCTGCTGGACCGCCGCCCCGAACACGTCCGGCCGGCCCTCGACCACATCCGGCTGGCCGGCGACGCGGTCCTCAAGGAACTCGGCTCGATCGTCGGCGTACTGCGCCAGTCCGACGACCCGGACACCAGCACCGAACCCACCCCCGGACTGGCCCGCCTGCCCGAACTGCTGACCATGGCCGGACTCGACGTCACCCTGCACACCACCGGCGAGGAACGCCCACTGCCCGCCCTCGCCGACCTGGCCGCCTTCCGGATCGTCCAGGAAGCCCTCACCAACGCCCACAAGTACGGCACCGGCACCGCCACCCTCACCCTGACCTGGGGTTCCCACCGGCTCGGCATCGACGTGACCAACACTGTCGCAACCGGCGGCAGAACCGGATCCGGATACGGCATCGTGGGCATGCGGGAACGAGCGGCCGCCGCCGGCGGGCGCCTCGACACCCGCCACGACGCGGACAACTTCACCGTGACCGCCGAACTACCAGCCGAGGACAGCCCGTGATCCGTGTACTGCTCGCCGACGACCAGGCCCTCATCCGGGCCGGATACCGGCTCATCCTCGACTCCGAACCGGACATCGAGATCGTCGGCGAGGCCATCGACGGGCGCGAAGCCGTCGAGATGGCCCGCACCCTGCGCGCCGACGTCATCCTGATGGACATCCGGATGCCCGCCATGGACGGCATCGAGGCCACCCGCCGGATCGCCGCCGACGACGACCTCGCCGGAGTCCGCATCCTGGTCCTCACCACGTTCGAGAACGACGACAACGTGATGCTCGCCGTCCGCGCCGGCGCCAGCGGCTTCCTCGGCAAGGGCGTCGGCGCCGACGAACTCATCCACGCCGTGCGAGTGGTGGCCGCCGGCGACGCCCTGCTCTCACCCCGGGCCACCCGCGGCCTGCTCGACCACCTGCACAGCCAGCCCGGACCCGGCCCGGCCGTCACCGCCGTGCCCCTCGACGACCTCACCCACCGGGAACGCGAAGTGCTGATCCTGGTCGCCCACGGGTACACCAACGAGGAGATCGGCGAGAAACTGTTCCTCTCCCCGCTGACCGCCAAGACCCACATCAACCGGGCGATGGGCAAACTCGGCGTCCGCGACCGCGCCCAACTCGTCGTGGTCGCCTACCAGAGCGGCCTGGTCCGCGGCGGGAGTAGCCACCGCGGCTGACTACCCCATCCGTAGTAGCCCCGCGGACCGCCGCTGGACGACGCGCCACCCCCACCGGGCGGCCGACACTTCTGGCGTGCTGTCAAGGATCAGTATCGCCAACCGCAAACTCGTGGCCCTCATCGCCGTCCTGATCGCCGGGCTCGGCTGGTACGCCGCGACCTCGCTGAAGCAGCAACTGCTGCCCGACCTGTCGTTCCCGGCCGTCACCGTGGTCACCAGCTATCCCGGCGCCGGCCCCGAGGTCGTCGAACAGCAGGTCACCATGCCGATCGAGGACGCCGTGGCGAACCTGTCCGGCGTGGAGAGCATGACCTCCACCTCCGCCCAGGGCAGCGCCACCGTCCTGCTCATGTTCGACTACGACACCGACATCGACGACGCCGCCGGCGAGGTCGAACAGGCCGTGTCCAAACTCAGCGCCCGCCTGCCGCAGGACGCCGAACCCCAGGTGCTCACCGGCAGCACCGGCGACATGCCCACCATGGTGCTGGCCGCCACCTCCGACGGCTCCCTTCCCGCGCTCGCCACCGCCCTCAACGACAAGGTCGTGCCCGCGCTGCGCGGCGTCGACGGCGTCAACGACGTGTCCGTCTCCGGCACCCGCGACAAGATCGTCAGCGTCACCCCGGAATCCCCGGCCACCACCCAGGCGATCGTCGCCGCCCTCGGCAACCTCGGCGGCACCTCCTCCGCCGGGGCGATCACCAACAACGGCAAGGACCTCAGCCTCGCCGTCGGCACCTCGGTCACCTCCCTCGACCAGGTCAAGGACCTGTGGGTCAGCACCGGCAGCGGCAAACCCGCCCAGCTCGGCGACCTCGCCGACGTCACCCTCACCGACGCACCGGCCACCTCGATCACCCGCACCGACGGCAAACCCAGCCTCGGCGTCTCCCTCACCATGGACCACGGCGGCAGCTCCTCGACGATCTCCGACGCCGTCCGCGACCAACTCCCCGACCTGGAGACCGCCCTCGGCGCCGGCGCGACCCTGACCGTCGTCGCGGACAACGGGCCGTCCGTGCGGGAATCCGTCAACGGCCTGCTCGAAGAAGGCGCCCTCGGCCTGCTGATGGCCGTCGCGGTGATCGTCCTGTTCCTGCGGTCCGCCCGCTCCACCCTGGTCACCGCGGTCTCGATCCCGCTGTCACTGCTCATCGCGCTGATCGTCCTGTGGATCCAGGACTACTCCCTGAACATCCTCACCCTGGGCGGCCTCACCATCGCGGTCGGCCGGGTCGTTGACGACTCCATCGTCGTCCTGGAGAACATCAAACGCCATCTCGGGTACGGCGAAGAGCGCCGTACCGCGATCACCACGGCCGTCCGGGAGGTGTCCTCCGCGGTCATCTCCTCCACCCTGACCACCGTCGCGGTGTTCCTGCCGATCGCCTTCGTCAGCGGCATGGTCGGCGAACTGTTCGGCAGCTTCTCGATCACCGTCACCGCCGCGATGCTCGCCTCGCTGCTCGTCTCGCTGACCGTGATCCCGGTCCTCGCCTACTGGTTCCTCAAGACCCCTCAGGACGCCGCCGGGGTCCCGGCCGACGTCTACCGGGAACGGGTCGAAGCCGAGGAACGCCAGGGCCTGCTGCAACGGCTCTACCTCCCGGTGATCGCCTTCGCGGTCCGCCGCCGCAAGACCGTCCTCGGCGCCGCCGCCCTGCTGCTCGTCGCCACCGTCGCGATGGCCACCGGACTCAAGACCAGCTTCATCGACGAAGGCGCCCAGACCAGCCTCAGCGTCACCCAGACCCTGCCGGCCGGCACCGACCTGACCACCACCGACACGGCCGCCCAGAAGGTCGAGAAGGAGGTGGCCGCCCTCGACGGGGTCGACTCCTACCAGGTGGTTATCGGCTCGTCCGGCAACTTCCTCGGCGGCGGAGGCGGCGGCAACACCGTCAACTACACGATCAACCTGGCCGAGGACGCCGACGCCACCACCGTGCAGGACGACCTGCGCACCCGCCTCGACACGCTCACCGGCGCCGGGGAACTCGCCTTCGGCAGCGGCGGCGGCTTCTCCAGCAGCGGCATCGAGGTCTCGGTCAGCGCCGACGACGACGCCGCCCTGACCGCCGCCACCACCCAGATCACCACCGCCCTGGCCGGCGTCACCGAGGTCACCGACGTCACCAGCGACCTGTCCGAGAGCGCCCCGCAGATCAGCATCGTCACCAAGGGCGAGGCCGCCGCCCGGTACGGCCTCACCGACCAGCAGATCGTCGGCGCCCTCCGCCAGGCCGTCCAGGGCGCCACCGCCACCCGCGTCACCCTCGACGGCACCCAGCACGACGTCGTCGTCACCACCGGCGCCACCGCCCCGGACAGTGTCGCCGACCTCAAGGCGACCACCATCACCACCGCCGCCGGCCCGGTCGAACTCAGCGAGGTCGCCACCGTCACCGAGACGGACGGCCCGGTCCAGCGCACCCGCAGCGACGGCGACCGCACCAACACCGTCACCGCCACCCCGGTCGGCGACGACACCGGAGCAGCCAGCACCGCCGTGCAGGCCGCCCTCGACGGCGTCACCCTCCCGGCCGGCGCCTCGTGGGAGATGGGCGGCGTCGCCTCGCAGCAGGACGAAGCGTTCTCCCAGCTCTTCCTCGCCATCGCGGTGGCGATCGCCCTGGTCTTCCTGATCCTCGTCGCGGTGTTCCGCAGCATCCGGCAGACCCTGATCCTGCTGGTGTCGATCCCGTTCGCCTTCGTCGGAGCGGTCTTCCTGCTCCTGGTCACCGGCACCCCGATGGGCGTCGCCGCCCTGATCGGCATCCTCATGCTGATCGGCATCGTGGTCACCAACGCCATCGTGCTCGTCGACCTGATCAACCAGTACCGCGACCGCGGCATGACCGTCACCGAAGCCGTCGTCGAAGGCGGCCTGCGCCGGCTCCGACCCATCCTGATGACCGCACTGGCCACCATCTTCGCCCTGCTGCCGATGGCGCTCGGCATCACCGGAGCGGGCGGGTTCATCTCCCAGCCGCTCGCGGTCGTCGTGATCGGCGGACTGCTCAGCTCGACGGTCCTCACCCTCGTGCTGATCCCGGTCCTCTACACGATGTTCACCCGCTCGTCCGGCCCGGCGCCGGCCGCTCCCCCGCAGCCCGCGGAGAAGGAACTCGTCACTATTCAATGATCAAATTTTGGGTGACCCGCCTTGGCTGACCAACTTCGTTGATCAGTCCTCGGTGATCAGCTTTCGATGATCGTTTCTCGGTTGTCGACGCACGGGGCCGGTCGTCTCAGACGGCCGGTCCCCGTGCCGATAATCGGCATGTGGTCCCGTACCCCGCCAAAGCCGTCGCCGCAGCCACCGCCCTCGCCCTGCTCATGCCGGGCACGGCCACAGCCGCGGTCACAGCACCCACCAAGGTCACGAAGGTCTATGCCGCGTCCGACGCGATCTTCGCCAACCCGGGGCGGGGCTTCTTCACATACACCGAGACATACCTCTCCCAGCACGAACCACTGTCAGCGGCCGAGCTCTCCGACGCCCGGGTGAAGGAGAGTCACAGCCTCGTTTTCCGGAACTTCTACCTGGATGAGTATTCCGGGCGGGACACCATCACCGCGTCAGACCTGGGTCTGATCTCCGCCGATCTTGCGGCCGCCCGCACCGCCGGCGTCACCCTCGTGATGCGCTTCGCCTACACCTCGGCATCGGACGCCGACGCTCCGCTGAGCCGCGTCCTCAAGCACATCGCGCAGCTCAAGCCGATCCTGGTCGCCAACGCGGACGTGATCACGGCCCTGCAGGCAGGCTTCATCGGACGGTGGGGCGAGTGGTACTACACGCAGAACTTCACCGCCACCGACTGGTCCGACCGCAAACAGGTCGTCGCCGCCCTCCTGGCAGCCGCACCCGCCTCGGTGCCGATCCAGGTGCGGACTCCGGCGTACAAGCGAAAGATCTTCCCGAACGACGCCCGCATCGGCATCCACAACGACTGCTTCCTCGCCTCCGACGACGACTTCGGCACCTACACCGCACCGGACGACCGCACCTGGCTCGCCGCCCAGCCGGCATCAGCCCTGTTAGGCGGCGAGACGTGCCAGGTGTCGACCCGATCCGGCTGGGCCACCGCGAGCAAGGAGATGGCCGCCTACCACTGGACCTACCTCAACCCGACCTTCAACCAGGACGTCCTCGACTCCTGGGGCACCGCCGGGAGAGCCGTCGCGGCACGGAAGCTCGGGTACCGCATCCGCCTGGTCCGCGCGACCCTGCCCACCAGGAGCAAACCGTCGGGCACGGTCACCGCGTCGCTCACGCTCCTCAATGAGGGGTACGCTCCGCCGGCCCGCAACCGGCCCGTACAACTCGTGCTGACCAGCGGGAACCGTCGCATCGTCACGACGGTGAAGAGTGACGTCCGCACGTGGGCGCCGGGCAAGCCGGTGACTCTGAGCGTGACGTTCAAGGCGCCGTCACAGACCGGGGCGTGGGGGTTGTCGCTAATCCTGCCCGACCCGTCGGTGAAGCTTGCGTCCACTCCGGCATATGCGGTTCAGCTCGCGAACCCCGGGGTATGGAACCCGACCACCGGCCGGAATACGCTGGGAGCGACGCTGACTGTCGCCCGCTGATCCGCTTCTGATCGCTTCCGCCGGTTCCAGCTTTCCCGCTTCTGCCCGAGCGACCTCGGCGAGCTGGCCTTGATCGTCGGCTTGTACTCGACGTCCCACACCATGTCCGTACCCCCCACTCCCCGAAGCTTCCGCCACATCCAACACGGGAACTGGCATCGGTCGCCGCCTCCCGTGGGGCGTGACGTTCTGCGCAGGATGCCAGTCACAGCGCACTGGTCGTCCTAGGAGGCTAGGCCAAGCGAGTGAGCACCTAGGACGGTCGGCTGGCAGTCGGTCACAGTCGCTGCCAGCCGACCACGGTCAGCCGGCCGGTCGGTCAGTTGGCCGGTCGGTCAGTTGGCCGGCCGGTCAGTTGGCCGGTCGGTCAGTTGGCCGGCCGATCAGCCCGTCGAGAACAGCCATCGGCGTCCCGTGGCCCCCGAGGCAAGCCTTGGACGACGGCTCGAGTTCGCCAGCCGTCCGTGAGAGCGGAGCTGATCCCTCAAACGAACCCCCAACGACGGCCGGGGTCCGCCAGCCGTCGAACAAGGCTCAACTCAACCCCGAAACGAACCACCAACAACGGCCCGACCCCGCCAGCCGTCCAACAAGGCTCAACCCAACCCTGACACCAACCACCAACAACGGCCGGAGCCAGCCAGCCGTCATACGAGGCTTGGTCAGGATCCGAAAGTGACCGCCTACGACGGCCGGGGCCGAACGGACGACGGGCTGCACGGGCGACGGGCTGCACGGGCGACGGGCTGCACGGGCGACGGGCTGCACGGGCGACGGGCTGCACGGGCGACGGGCCGGACAGGCGACGGGCGACGGGCCGGACAGGCCACGGGCTGGACAGGCCACGGGCGACGGGCTGCACGGGCGACAGGCGGGGCTCCATCGGGACCTGGAACTGCGCGACGACGTGGCCGGGGCGGGGCCCTGTGCGGGGACCGCGACGGGATGTGGGCCGTCACGGGCTGGAGGTGGGACGGGTCGGAAGGGGAGCAACTTTCGGCGGGTGGGCGGCTTCGCGGGAACAGGTGGTGAGCGCGTGGAAGCCTGGGTCCGGTGGGGACGGGTAGCGGAAGGCCTGGAGGTGTGGGCGTACCCCCGGGCCTCAATGGTGTGAGGCCTCGCGGGTCGCCTCGATCTCGGCAGGAGCAGCGGGTTTGGTGGCGGGCTGGACCACGTAGGCCTCGAGGACGTCGAGGGCCGCGCGCAGGCGGGCGATCTGCACCTCGGGTGAGAGTTCGATCGGGGTGGGCGGGCCGGATTTCTTGCCCTGGTTGGCCTCGTGTTCGGCGTCGGCGGCCTCTTGGAGGGCGGTGAGGACGACGCCGATGAGCATGTTGGTCAGGAGCAGGCAGGCGCCGACCATGTAGGAGATGTAGTAGAGGATGGCCCAGCCGGTGACGTCGCGGCCGGCTTCCAGGGTGTCGGTGATGCCGTCCAGTGAGAGCAGCAGGAAGAGCGTCAGCATGGCCTGGCCGACGGTGCCGTATTTCTCGGGGTAGGCCTCGCCGAACATCATCCAGCCGAGCATGGCGTAGCCGTAGATGAGCAGGCCGGTGATGAGCAGGAAGCTGCCCAGGCCGGGGAGGCTGCGTTTGATGCCGACGACGATGATGCGCAGGCTGGGGAAGAGGCGGAACGCGCGGACGATCCGGGCCAGGCGGAACAGGCGTAGGAGGGTGACGTTCTCGCGGATGCCGGGGATCAGGGGTGCGGCCACCACGGCGATGTCGAAGAGGTTCCACTTGTCGCGGAAGAAGCCGCTGGGGTGGTGCAGGTTGGCGCCGAAGCGGATGAGGAGTTCCATCACGAAGTAGGCGACGCAGGCGGCTTCGACGGCTTTGAGGGCGGGGCCGACGGACTGCTCGACGCGGTCGTAGGTCTCCAGGCCGAGGGCCATGGCGTTGATGACGATGACCAGGAAGCCGGTGATGTTGAACCACGGCGCGCCCACCACCACCAGGCAGTGATCGGCGATCTTCCGAACGAGCATGAGCGGCATGTCTCCTTGGCCATTTCCCCGCAAATGGCCACATCCTATGACATACCGCGACCCTGCGGGGTCGTCATCCCACCGATGACGACCCCGGCGGTGGACTAGTCGCGCGGCAGGGTGTGTCCGTTGGCGTCGAGCCAGGCCTCGAGGGTCTGCAGCTCGGGGTTGAGCTTACGGACCTCGTTCAGGTCGCGGACACCGGTGAAGTAGTCCTCGAACTCCGTGTAGTACTGGAGCATGTTGCCCGCCTCGTCGGCGCCGGGGAAGCCCAGCTCACGGTAGGCGTCGTGGGTCAGCGGGCGGTAGACGACGGGCTCGCCGAGTGCCCGGGTGAGGGCGGCGGCGATCTGTTCGCCGGTCAGGTGGTCGCCGGCGATGTGGACGGTCCGGCCGATCTGAGCCCGGTCTTTCAAAAGCGAGTACGCCACCTTGCCGATGTCACCGACCGCGATGCCGGCCAGCCTGGACTCCCCCATCGGCAGGGACAGGGTCAGCGTCCCCGAGGAGGCGTCGCGGGTGGCGCCCCAGCCGGTGGCGAGGTTCTCCCAGTAGAAGGTGGTCCGCAGGAACGTGGTGGGCACGCCCGCCTCGGTGAACAGCCGGTCCGCTTCGGCCTTGGCGTCGAAGTGCGGGACCTTGTACCGGCCCTGGAGGGTCGGCATCCGGTCGTCGGTCACCGGGATGTGGTCGCGGGTGTCCTCCAGGGTGGACCAGACCACGTGTTCCAGGCCGGCCCGCTTGGCGGCATTGGCGAGGTTGGCGGCCTCCTCCAACTCCTTGTCGGCGGACATGTGCGCCCAGAAGTTGGTGACCAGGAAGGCTCCGTACGCGCCCTGGAAGGCGCGGACCAGGCTCTCCTCGTCGTAGTTGTCGGCCTCGACGACATCGGCGCCTAGTTTGACGAGTTCCTGGGCGCGTTCCGAGGTGGCGTCGCGGGTGATCGCGCGGACCGCGTAGCCGCCGGCCGGGTCGGCGAGGATCGCCCGGACCAGTCCGCCGCCCTGCGCTCCGGTGGCCCCGACAACCGCGATGGTCTTCGTCATGACACTCACCCTTTCGCCGTTCTTTCAAATTTGTAAGTTCTGACCCGCACAACCTCGCCGAGGCATCGGTCATTCCCCATGGAATGAGACGGTGGTCACCCCGCTCAGCGACGCCTCGGGGCAGTCGATGAAATCTCTGTGGCGTACGGGTCGGAGCTGTTACGGCAGTGCCGGCACGCGGTGACGGACGCGGTGTCGGGGGCGTCGTCGGCGCGGGAGGCGGCGGTCCGGGCGACGGAGGCGCTGGCCTCCGCGCTGGGCTGGGCGTGCGCGGAGTACTGGGAGGTGGACCCGGACGGGGTGCGGATCAGCCGGGTGAGCTCGTGGACGCGGGCCGGAACGCCGCTGGCGTCGTTCACCGGGGCCGAACCGATGAGCTTCGGGCGCGGGCAGGGCATCCCCGGTGCGGTGTGGCAACGCGGCAGCGACGTCTGGTGCACGGACCTGCTGCGGGACCTGATCGATCCGGGACGGCTGCGGCACGGGCACACACTGGGGCTGCGGACCGCGGTCGGGACGCCGGTGCACGACGAGGACCGGGTGGCCGGGGTGCTGGCCCTGTTCGCCGACGGCACGGCGGACCGCGACGACGACGTGCTGGCGATGCTGCACGACACGGCGGGGCAGATCGGCCGGCTCCTGGAACGCCGCCGGGTGGAGGAGCTGACCCGGGCGCTGGCCGCCGCGCGACGCGACTTCGACCGGGTGATCGAGCAGGTCAACGACTGTTTCTGG
Source organism: Actinoplanes sp. NBRC 101535 (assembly GCF_030269225.1). Taxonomy (NCBI): domain Bacteria; kingdom Bacillati; phylum Actinomycetota; class Actinomycetes; order Micromonosporales; family Micromonosporaceae; genus Actinoplanes; species Actinoplanes sp. NBRC 101535. Next base: position 644,470 of record NZ_BSSY01000004.1, read on the forward strand.
AGTGTGGAGATCTGCCCGGACGGGTCGGTGCGGTCGGTGTACGCGAGCCCCGGCGGCGGCGGTGTCTTCGGCGGGACGCTGCCGACCGACACGGACATGGGCTCGCTGCTGGCCGAGCGGATCCTGCCGGAGGACCGGGAACAGTTCCAGCGCTTCCACGAGACGGCCCGGTCCGGGCAGCCGGCCCAGTTCGAGTGCCGGGTCCTCGGGTACGACCAGGTGGTGCGCTGGGTGTGGACGCGGGCCGCGCCGCGGCGGGAGGACGGCCGGCTGTTCTTCGACGGGATCACCACGAACGTGACCGAGCGCCGGGAGTTGGCGGACAAGCGGGAGGAGTTGCTGGCCCAAGAGCAGCAGCAGGTACGCCGCCTGCGCGAACTGGACCGGATGAAGGACGAGCTGGTCGCCGTGGTCAGCCACGAGCTGCGCAATCCGATCGCGATCATCGAGGCGTACACGGCGGAGCTGATGGAGGAGCCGGAGCTGGGCGGCCGCGAGGAGCTGGCCGTGATCGCCCGGACCAGCGCGCATCTGGTGCACCTGGTGGAGGACCTGCTGGACCTGGCGCGGTTCGACAACGGGCGGACCGCGGTCGACCTGCGCCCGCTGCGGCTGATCCGGCAGGCGGTGGAGGATCACCGGCGGCACGCGGAGGCGCGGCCGGTCACGTTGACCGTGGAGATGGGCGCGCTGCCGATGGTGCCCGGGGATGCGGCCCGGTTGCGTCAGGTGCTGGACAACCTGCTGTCCAACGCGATCAAGTACACGCCGCCGGGTGGGGCGGTGACGGCGTCGGCGTACGCGACCGGCGAGGCGGTGGTGATCAGCGTGGCGGACACCGGCATCGGGATCCCGGCCGAGCAGTACGCCCAGTTGTTCACCCGGTTCTTCCGGGCCAGCACGGCGACCAGTCGCAAGATCAAGGGCACCGGTCTGGGGCTGGCGGTCACCAAGGCGATCGTCGAGGCCCACGGCGGGACGATCACGGCCGAGCCGGGGCCGGCGGGCGGCACCCGGTTCAACGTGGCCCTGCCGCGATTCGGCGATTCCGGGCCGCGCGGCGAAATGCCTGGATAGCGTGGGTACTGCCGTTTACCGCGGGGCGGGAGAGGAACGATGTGGAAGGCCACAGACCGGCAAGGACAAGGGCCGGTGATCCTCCTCGTGGAGGACGACGAGGACCTGCGCGAGCTCACCGCCCAGATGCTCGAGTCGCGGGGGTTCGTGGTCCTCTCGGCGCGCGACCCGGTGAGCGCGATGATGACGTGCCGGGTGCACGACGGGCCGATCGACGTGCTGCTGACCGACCTGGCACTGCCGGGGGTCTCCGGCGGTGAGCTGTCCCGCTCGGCGGCCGCACTGCGGCCCACGATGAAGGTCGTGTACGTGTCCGGCGTGCCGGAGGACATCGCGATCAAGCGGGGCCTGATCAAGGCGGGGTCGTCGTTCATCGCGAAGCCGTACTCGGCGGATGTGCTGGCCGGGATGCTGCGCTCGGTGCTGGCCCAGAACTCCGGCTCCCGTCGGTAATCGGGTCGTCACTTTCTGCCACCGCAGTGCACCCGAGCGCAACTCAGGCCCCTCCCACGGGCGCCCGATAGGTAGGGCAACGGCCGCCGACCGCGACGACCGACAACAGGGGAGGACAACCCGTGGAGCAGTTCCAGCTCGTCATCGCCTTCATCCGCTCCTGCAACGAGAAGGTCAAGAACGACGAGGGCGCCACCGCCGTCGAGTACTCACTGCTCGCCGCACTCATCGCCGGCGTCATCGTCCTGGCCGTCACCGCACTCGGCGGACGCATCCGCACCATGATCAACGCCATCATCGTCGCCATGGGCGGCTCAGCGGTCTAACCGGTCCGCACCCGAACCGCTCCGGACGGCTTCCCGCGCCGCACTCAAGCGCTGCGCGCCTCGGCCGATACGGATAGCAACCAGGTAAGCACTGAAGGTAATCGCCGAGAGGGAGGCATCACCGTGGAGCAGCTCAAAGGCGCGCTGGACCCGTTCAAGCTCGTCATCGCGTTCCTGCGCACCTGCAACGAGAACGCCAAGAACGACGAGGGCGCCACCGCCGTCGAGTACTCACTGCTCGCGGCACTCATCGCCGGCGTGATCGTCGTCGCCGTCACCGCACTCGGCGGACGCATCCGCACCCTGTTCAACACCCTGATCACCGCGCTGGGCGGCACACCGTGATCTTGCCGGCACCACTGAGGCAGAACACCGTCGCCGAGAGGGAGGACCACCCCATGAACATCTTCACGTTCCTCGCCACCTACCTGCGCGCGCGCCACGACAACGACGAGGGCGCCACCGCCGTGGAGTACTCACTGCTCGCCGCACTCATCGCCGGCGTGATCGTCGTCGCCGTCACCGCACTCGGCGGGCGGATCACCACCATGTTCAACAACCTGGTGACGGCCATCAGCTGACATGCACACGCGCCACCGCATCGTCCTCGCCCCCGGGCCGGCCCGCGAGCCGGCCCGGAGCGACGAGGGCGCTGCCGCCGTCGAGATGGCCATCGTTCTGCCGCTCCTGTTGCTGATCCTGTTCGGGATCATCGACATGGGACGTCTCATGCAACAACAGATCCAGCTCACCGAGGCGGCCCGTGAGGGTGCCCGCCTCGGCGCCCTGAACGGCAGCGCCGCGCAGGTCAAGACGAAGGTCTCCGGCATCGTCGGCACCGACGTCACCCTCACCTACCCCACCGGGCAGCCCGCGGTCTGCCTGGCCGCATCGATCGTCGGCCAGGATTCGACAGTGGTGGTGACCCGCACCTTCGCACCGGTGACACCGCTGTGGAAGATGATGCAGATGTACGGCGGCTCCAGCTCGCCCGGCACGGTCACGCTCAAGGCCACGGGGGTGATGTCGTGCGTCGGCTGACCCGACTCCAGCGCCTGATCCGGTGGCGGCGCCCCGGCACCGACGGCGAACACGGCGCCATCTCGGTCATGGTGGCCCTCTTCGCGACCACCGGCATCCTGCTCGGCATGGGCGCGGTCGTCATCGACATCGGGCTGCTCTACAACGAGAAGGAACAGCTGCAGAGCGGCGCCGACACCGCGGTGTGGAAAGTCGGCCAGGCCTGCGTCGCGGACACCACCAAGTGCAGCAACGCCCTGCAGAGTGCCAACGCCACGGCGTACGCGCAGAAGAACGCCGCGGACACCTACGCGGATGCGCAGGTCTGCATCAACGGAACGGCATGCCCCACCTGGAACACCACGTCGGCCTGTCCCCCGGCTCCGGTCACCACGGGCAACTACGACTACGCCGAGGTCCGGACCTCGACCCGCAACGCGGACAACACCACGCTGATGCCGCCGGTCTTCGCCAAGGGCCTGGCCGGGAACAGCAGCTACAAGGGTTCGAAGATCGGCGCCTGCTCCCGCGTCGCCTGGGGCGTGCCCGCCTCCGCGAACGTGCTGGGACTGGCCATCTCGAAGTGCGACTGGGAACGGATCACCGGCAACGGCAGCACGTTCTACGCACTGCCGGGCCTGGATCCGCTGCTGCAGCAGACCGGCCTCTACAGCCTGCTGGGCCTGCAACCGCCGATCGACAACGCGGTCGTGGTCAACCAGCCGATCCTGACGTTCTGCAAGAACTCCTGGGACAAGACGTCGTCGGCGGGCTACGCCTTCCTGGACGGCGTGGACGCCAACTGCAAGATCACCATCGCGCCGCCCGCCGCCGGCGTCTGGATGGATCTGAACGCCTTCAATCTCGCCGCCGCGATCAACTGCCAGAACGCGCTGGCCGTCGCGCGGGCCAGCAAACAGCCCGTCCTGGTGCCGATCTTCGACAAGGTGGTCGGGGCGCTGGCCCTACTGCCCGCCCGTTATCACGTGGTGGGCTTCGCGCCGTTCGTGGTCACCGGGTACACCGGGCTGCTCAGCGGGCTGGTGGGAGCGTTGTCCACACTCGGCAACCTGGTACCGGCGGTGGCCACGCTGCTGTGCGGCTTGCAAACGTGCATTTATGGATATTTCACGAAATCGCTGGTGCCGGAACATATGCCCACGGCTTTCGGTACAAGTCAGAATTTCGGAGCAATGGTGATCGGCCGTACAGGGTGAGTCTGAGCTGAGAAAGTAGTGGCATGCGACGGCGCATCGTTATCCTGGCCGCCGCCTTCCTGCTGGCTGTGATCAGCGGAGGCGCTGTCCTCTCCTACGCCCGCTCGGCGGACAAACGAGCTCTCAGCGGCAAGGCCGGCATCTGGGTGGTGGTGGCCAAGGAACGCATCCCGGACGGCACCACCGGCGCGGACATCCGGTCACGCAACCTCAGCGACCGGATCCTGGTCCCGGCCGAGACCGTCCCGGAGGGCGCGCTCACCGAACTCGACACCGCCCTCGACGCGATGAGCCTGATCGCGGCGGTCGAGCCCAAGCAACTCCTGCTCCGCCCCTTCTTCGCGGCCGCCGACACCACCGCCAAGACCAGCCGCATCGACATCCCGGCCGGGCAGCTCGCGGTCACCGTCTCGCTGGCCGTCGCCCCGCAGGTCGCCGGCAACGTCGAGCCCGGCGACCGGGTCACCGTCTACGGCACCTGCCCGGCCGCGGCCGCCTCCCTGGACGACCAGTACACCCAGATGCTGATGCCCAGCGTCCAGGTGATCACCATCGGCGAGGCCTCGCTGGTCGCCCCGACGACCCCGTCCGCTACCGGATCGGCGCAGCCCACGGCCGAGGCGACCACCGCCGCCAGCGGCGACCGGTACGTCGTCACCCTCGCCGCCGACCAGAAGGACGCGCCGCGGCTGATCATGGCCGCTCGCACCTGCCTGCTCTACCTGGCGCTCCTCGGTCCCTCCGCCACCGTCACACCCGGCCCCCAGGTCAACCTCAAGGACCTCTTCAAATGACGCTGTACGTGTACGTCGAGCCTGATCAGCGCCGCCGCGAGGAGCTGGGACCCGCGTTCCGTGAGGTGGGCTGCACGATGCTCACCACGATGGCGGAGCTCGAGGCGCACCTGCCGCGCTACCCCGAGACGCTGCTGGTGATCCTCGGCGCGCAGGTGGACCTGGACGAGGCGCTGATGTTCACGGCGTACCAGCGGCTGCAACGGCCGCTGATCGGTGTGGTGCTGATCCGCTACACCCTCGATCCCGGCGTGGTGGTGCAGTGCCTGCGCTCGGGTGTCCGTGAGGTCGTCGAGGAGGCGGACAGCGAAGGCCTGCGGGCGGCGACCGTACGCTCCGTCGACCTCTCCCGCGCCCTGGGCACCACGATGCGCAGCGTGACCGAGGCCGCCCCGTATGCCCGGGTGGTCACCGTCTTCGCGGGCAAGGGCGGCTGCGGCCGCACGATGATCGCGGTGAACCTGGCGGTGGCCCTGGCCAGCGCCGGCCGCCGTGTCCTGGTGATCGACCTCGACCTGCAGTTCGGCGACGTCGCGATCATGATGAAGTTGTCCCCGGAACGCAGCATCGCCGGTGGCCTCGCGATGGCCGGCCGGCTCGACGAACAGGGTCTGCGGTCGCTGGTCACGCCGTACCGGCCCGGCCTGGACACGCTGCTCGCCCCGTCCAGCCCGGCCGAGGGCGAGCAGGTGCGCCGGGAGTTCGTGGTGGAGTTGCTCGACGTGGCCCGCCCGCTCTACGACTTCATCGTGGTGGACACCCCGGCCGTGGTCACCGACCAGGTCCTGGCCGCCCTGGACATGTCCGACTTCTTCGTCCCGATCGTCACCCCCGACCTGCCCACCCTCAAGTCGGTCCGCCTCACCAAGGAGATGTTCGACCTCCTGGACTATCCGCAGGACCGCCGCCTGCTCGTCTTCAACCGGGCCAACACCCAGGTCGGCCTGAGCCCGGCCGAGGTGGAGGAGGCGGTCGGCATGCCGTTCGCCGTGCTCGTCCCGTCCAGCCGCGACGTGATCGTCTCGGTCAACCAGGGCGAGCCGATCACCATCACCGACCCGTTGCACCCGGTCAGTCGCGCGATGAGCGACCTCGCCGACCGGTGCACCGGGGTCCAGTCGCCCCCGGTCAAGCAACGGCGGTTCTTCGGCAGGAAGACCAAAGCATGAGTCTCTTCGAACGCCTCGCCGCCGCCCAGAACACCGCGCAGCCCCAGCAGCAACAACAGCAACAGCAGCCGGCGGGTTCGCTGGTCGACCGGGCCACCCACGTCGGTGAGAGACGGGCCGCACCGGGTGCGCGCGGCGGGCCGCATCAGGCGCCGGACCACATCAACGAGGTCCGGTTGCGCATCCAGCGCCGGCTCGCCGACGAACTCGGGCCCACGTTGTACGCCGGCGACCGCCCCCAGGCCGAGGACCTGGACATACAGGTCCGCGAGGTGCTCAACAGCCTGCTGGCCCGCGAGGAGACCCCGCTGTCCGGCGCCGACCGGGCCCGGATCACCCGTGAGGTGATCGACGAGGTGCTCGGCCACGGTCCGATCGAGTCGCTGCTGCGCGACCAGTCGGTCACCGAGGTCATGGTCAACGGCCCCCACCTGATCTTCATCGAGCGGTTCGGCCGGATCGAACGGGTCGCCGCCGAGTTCGACGACGAGTCGCACCTGCGGCGCATCATCGACCGGATCTGCTCCCGGGTCGGCCGGCGCGTCGACGAGGCCAGCCCGATGGTGGACGCCCGCCTCCCGGACGGCAGCCGTGTCAACGCCATCGTGCCGCCGATCGCCCTGGACGGCTCGACCCTGACGATCCGCAAGTTCTCGTCGGTCCCGCTGACCGTCGGGGACCTCATCTCGTACGGGACGTTGACCCGCCCGGCCGCCGAGTTCCTGGACGCCTGTGTGCGCGGGCGCCGCAACGTGGTGGTCAGTGGCGGTACCGGCTCCGGCAAGACCACCCTGCTGAACATCCTGTCCAGTTTCGTGCCGTCGGACGAGCGCATCGTGACCATCGAGGACGCCGCCGAGCTGCAACTCGCCCAGGATCACGTGGTACGCCTGGAGTCCCGGCCGGCCAACTCCGAGGGCCGCGGCACCATCACCACCCGCGACCTGGTGAAGAACTCGCTGCGGATGCGCCCGGACCGGATCGTGGTCGGTGAGGTCCGTGACAGCGCCGCCCTGGACATGCTGCAGGCGATGAACACCGGCCACGACGGCTCGCTGACCACGCTGCACGCCAACACGCCGCGGGACGCGCTGGCCCGGTTGGAGACGATGGTGCTGATGGCCGGCATGGACCTGCCGGCCCGGGCCATCCGCGACCAGATCGCCTCCGCCGTCGACCTGGTCATCCAGGTGAGCCGGATGAAGGACGGCAGCCGCCGGATCACGTACATCACCGAGGTGGTCGGCATGGAGTCCGACGTGATCACCCTGCAGGACCTGTTCCTGTTCGAGTCCGGCAGCGACATGCCCGGCGGGGTCGGCGGCCTGCGGCCGACCGGGATCCGGCCGTTCTTCACCGACGCCCTCGCGATGTACGGCGTGAACATCCCCCAGACGATGTTCTCCTCCCGGCGGAGGTGAGACCCGATGCTGATCGGCCTGCTCGCCGGATTCTCGGCCTCTTTCATGATCGCGTACGTGATCCTGATGCAGTTCTTCGGCAAGACGCCGATGCAGCGGCGCCTCGCCGTGCTGCGCCAGTTCTCGGTACGCCGCGACGACGCCGAACCCCCGCTGATACGCCGGGAACTGGCCCGCGCCGGGCGCTGGGTGGAGGACCAGCCGGCCCTGCTGAAGATCGCCGAGCAGGACATCCCGATGCTGGACCGCCTCGGCGGCGTGCTGCGCCCCGGCGAATGGCTGGTCGTGCGGGCCATCGTCGGGGCGATCCTCGGCGCCGTGCTGGCGTTCTTCCTCCCGCTGCCGTTCCTGATGCGCCCGGCCGGTTTCCTGATCGGGTTCCTGGCCGGTTTCCTCGGCGCCCGGCTCGCGCTGCGTTCCAAGATCACCCGCCGGGAACGTACCTTCAACGACGAACTGCCCGGCGCCCTGCAACTGCTGATGAGTTCGCTGCGCTCCGGCTTCACCCTCCAGCAGTCGGTCGAGGCCGCGGTCCGCGACGACGACGGGCCGGTCGCGGTCGAACTGCGCCGGGCGCTGGCCGAGACCCGGATCAGCGGCGACTTCGAGGACGCCCTGGAACGCATCGGCGAGCGGATGAACAGCACCGAGATGACCTGGCTGGTGATGGCGCTGCGCCTGCAGAAGGAGGTGGGCGGCAGCGTCGTCGAGGTCATGGAGACCACCGCCGACACCATGAAGGAACGCGCCTACCTGTTCCGCCAGGTGCGGGCGCTCTCCGGCGAGGGGCGCATCTCGGCGTACGTGCTGACCGCTCTTCCGGTCTTCGCCGCCGTCATGATCTACGTGAGCAACCCGGGGTATCTGAAACCGCTGTTCACCGAGCCGCTCGGCATCGTGATGCTCGCCGTCGCCATCTTCATGATGATCGTCGGCTCCTTCTGGCTGCGGGCCATCGTCCGGGTGGAGGTGTGACAGCGTGATACTCCTCGCCGTCGGGGTCGTCGGAGTGTTCGCCTCGATCATGCTGGCCGCGGTCGCGGTGTCCCTGCCCCCGCCCCGCTGGGAACAACTGCTCAAGTCCCTCGCGCTCTACACCAGCCGCAGCAACGGTGGCGCGGACATCGCCGTGATCACCACCGCGCCGGAGGCCTCCGCGGCCGGAGCGCTGGACCGGATCGGCGAGCTGATCACCCTGCCCGGCGACAGGGAACGGCTCAGCCACGGCCTGGACATCGCCGGCAACCCGGCGGACTGGCCGATCGCCCGGGTGATCCGGACCCGTCCGGTCGCGGTCCTCGCCCTCGGCGTCTTCGGCCTGGTCCTCGGCAACAACCTGGGCGGCGGCTTCCGCATCCTTCTCGGCCTGGTGGCCGGCGTCGCCATCGGATACTTCCTGCCCCAGATCCTCATCTACAACGCCGGGGTGAAACGGCAGGAGGCACTGCTACGCGCCCTGCCCGACACGATGGACGCCCTGGTCATCGGGGTGGAGGCCGGCCTCGGCCTGGACTCGGCGATGGACCAGGTCACCCGGGCCATGAAAGGCCCGATGTCCGACGAACTGCGCCGGGTCCTGCAGGAGATGCGGCTCGGCGTCTCCCGCGCCGACGCGCTGCGCGACCTCACCGAACGCACCACGGTCCGCGACCTCAAACGCCTGGTCACCGCCCTGGTCCAGGCCGGCGAGCTGGGCATCTCGGTGGCCACCATCCTGCGCGAGCACGCCAACGACCAGCGCACCCGGCGCCGCCAGCGGGCCGAGGAGACCGCCCAGAAGATCCCGGTGAAGCTGCTCTTCCCGGTGCTCGCCTGCATGTTCCCGGCGATCTTCGTGGTGATCATCGGGCCGGCGGTGCTGCAGCTCGCCAAGGTGCTCTAAGCCGACGGCGCCGGTTACCGATGTAGGGTCCGTGACCTCCCTCCTGGTCGACCTTCCCGACCTCGAGCAGGAACGGCTCGCCGCCCTGCACGAGTACGCCCTGCTGGACACCCCCGCCGACGACGAGCTCACCGCCGTGGTCCGGATCGCCGCCGAACTCGCCGGCGTCCCGACCGCCTCCCTCAACCTCATCGACGCCACCCGGCAGTGCCAGCTCACCACGGTCGGCTTCCCCGGACGCGACATCGACCGCAGCGAGTCGATGTGCGACCTGCACTTCCGCGACGGCCTGCTGGTGCACGTGCCGGACGCGCGGCTGCACCCCGACTACGCCACCAGCCCGTGGGTCGACGGCCGGCGCGCCCAGGTCCGCTTCTACACCTCCGCGCCGCTGGTCACCCCGGCCGGATTCGCCCTCGGCACCCTCTGCCTGTTCGACACCGCGGTCCGGACCCTCACCCCCGGCCAGCAGCACCGCCTCGAAGACCTCGCCGTCGTCCTGATCGGCCTCTTCGAACGCCGCCGCCAGGCCCGCCTCAACGCCGCCCTGGCCGCCGAGACCGAACGCCAGCGCCTCCGCCTGGAGATCATCCACGGCGAGCTCACCCAGCGTCAGGCCCAGCTGGCCACCGTCGTGGCGGACCTACGGCGCAGCAACGACGAACTGGAAGGCTTCGCCGCCGCGGCGAGCCACGATCTGGTACGCCCACTGTCCGGCGCCCACGGCTACCTCGACATGATCACCGACCGGTACGGCGACGACCTCGACCCGCAGGCCGTCCGGTGGATCGACGGCGCGGTCCGGTCCCTGGACCGCATGCAACAACTGGTCACCTCGCTGCTGGACTACGCCCGGGCCGGGCACGCCACCTACGAGATGGTGCCGGTCGACCTGAACGACATCATGTCCAGCGTCACCACCGACCTGCGGACGGCGATCTCCGACGCCGGCGCGACGATCCTGGTCCGCGACCGGCTGCCGGAGGTCACCGGCGACCCGACGATGCTGCGCCAGCTGCTGCAGAACCTGATCGACAACGCGGTGAAGTACCACCACCCGAACCGTATGCCACAGGTCGAGGTGACCTGCGCGTTCGACGCCGACGGCTGGACGGTCACGGTCGCCGACAACGGCGTCGGCATCCCGGCGGAACACCGCGACCGGGTGTTCGCGATGTTCGCCCAGGTGGATCCGGCCGCGGGCAAGGGCCACGGCATCGGCCTGTCGACGTGTCAGCGGATCATGCGCGGCCATCACGGCAGCATCGGCATCACGGACGCCCCCGGCGGCGGCGCCGCCTTCCACCTGCACCTGCCCCGCCCCACGTCAGGACAGGTGTCATGACGGACCGGTGACATCGGCGAATGGGCGCAGAACGGCGCTCCTGATGCACTGGAACGGCCGCGGAGGACGGGCCGTCGCGGGGAACGGGCATCATGCGCAGAATGCTGAAAATCGTCGGCGCTCTTCTGAGTGTTCCGGTGTTGGTGCTCGCGACGACCGCCGTGGTGAACGTCGTCGCCGCCAGGTCGGAGGCGGCCGACATCGAAACCACCGCGTTCCTCAACAGGATCCCGTCGTGAGCGAAAAGGCGACCACGGACGACGGCTGGTGCTCCCGAGCCGTCGTTGGTGGTCGACCGGCAAGCCCGGGGAGAGTGGTGGGTGGCGACCGTCAGCGGCTCGGTTTCCGTGCGGCAGCCGTGAACGACGGCTCGGAGCTGGCAGCCGTCGCACATGGCTCCTCGACCAGCCGATGCGAACCCTGGACCACGGCCCGAGCAACCCAGCCGTCACTCACGGCTCCCTCGACACCGCAACCCAACCCTGGACGACGGCTCGGAGCGCCCAGCCGTCCGCCACGGCTCCTCAGCAGCCAAAAATGAACCGTGGCCGACGGCTCGGCCACTCGGGCCGTCGGCCACGGTCCCTCGATGAGCCGATAACGACCGTGGACGACGGCCGGGCAACCCGAGCCGTCGCTGGTGGCCGACTGGCTGCGCGGGAGAACCATGGACGACGGCTGGGGTCTGACCCCCGACGACGGCCCGGCGAGATCCGGTCTGGAGGGATCACATGGCGGCGTGGCCGTGGCGCCAGTAGCCGATGAAGTCGACGTTCGTCTTCGGGACGGCGCGGTCGGTGACCAGGTGCCGCCGGCCGCCGGTGACCAGGGCAGACTCCCCCACCAGGTAGGCGTAGACGGGACCGTCCGGGAACGACAGCTCCCGCAACGCCGCCAACGCCAATTCTCCGGGTACGCCACCCTTGTCGCCCCGCGGCACCCACAGGATGCGGACGCCCGCCGGGATGCGGAAGTCCTGCCGGTCCTCGTCGGCCGGGATCTCCACGACCGCCACGCCCTGCGCGTCGTCCGGCAGCGACTCGCAGATCCCCGCCACGGCCGGCAGCCCCGTCTCGTCGGCGACCAGCAAGGTCCACGCATGGTCGTGCCGGGGGTTGTAGCCGATGCCCTGGTCCAGCAGTCCGACCTGGTCGCCCGCGGCGGCGTTCAGCGCGAACGACGTCGCCGGCCCGCAGCTGCCGTCCTCCTCCAGGTGCACGATGAAGTCCACGTCCAATTCCCCCGGGCGATGGGACCGGACCGTGTAGTTGCGCACGAACGGTCGTTTCGGCTTCGCCGTGGCCAGGTACTGCGCGTACCAGAGTCCGGACGTACGGGTCGGCAGCTTCAACGCGTCCTGGCCGGGCCGCGGCAGGAACAGCCGGAACCATTGGTCGAAGCCGAGCGGCGTGAACCGCGACAGCCCTTCGCCACCGAGCGTCACCCGCATCACGTTCGGTGACACCCGCGCACTGCGGACCACGTCCAGCAGCAGCACATGCGGATCCACCGCTTTACGGATCTTAAAATTAGCCACGCTATTTCCTAAATATTCGATTTATCCGACATTCCACACATCCCACAGGTGCCGATACCGACCGCCGGATCGGAGCAACTCCTCGTGGCTGCCCTCCTCGGCGACCCGCCCCTGCTCGAGCACCAGAATCCGGTCGGCCCCGGCCGCCTGACTCAACCGATGCGCGACGATCAGCGCGGTCCGCCCCTCCAACGCCGCAGTCGCAGCCCGGTCCAGGTCACGGGCCCCCGCACTGCCCGCCTCCGCCGTCGCCTCGTCCAGAACAGCGACATCCGGATCAGCCAGAATCAGCCGGGCCAGAGCCAACTGCTGAGCCTGCGCCGCCGTCAACCGGTGACCACCCTCGCCGACATGCGTGTCCAGGCCGTCCGGCAGCGCCCGCAACCACCCCGTCGCCCCGGCCCGGTCCAGCGCCAGATGCAGCTCCCGCTCGGTCGCCCCGGGCCGCGCCAGCCGCAGATCCTCCGCCAGCGGACCCGCAAAAACATGCACCTCTTGGCTGATCAGGGCGATGCGCCGCCGGGTCCGTGCCTCGCCAAGATCGTTCAGGGGTACGCCGCCAAGCGCCACTTTGCCGTCGCTAGGCATGATCACTCCCGCCGCGATGAGCGCCAGGGTGCTCTTGCCCGCCCCGGAGGCCCCGACCAGCGCGACCCGCTCCCCCGGTTCGATGCGGAGTGTGACCTCGGCGAGCACCACCGGCCCGTCCTCGTACCGGTGTTCGGCGACCAGCACCTCCAGCGTCCCGTCCGGTTCCGGCACGTCCGCGGCGGCTTCCGGCACCGGCGGCAGCGACGCCACCCCGACCAGCCGGGACAGGGCCGCATTCGCCTGCAGCAGGGTGTCCGCCTGCATGATCAGCAGACCGATCGGGTTGAACAGCCGGTGGAAGTAGAGCGCCGCCGCGGTGGCCGCCCCGACCGTTCCCTGTCCGGTGCGCACCAGCACGAACCCGGCGACGAGCACCGCTGCCAGGCCGAAGTACTCGGCGCGGTTTCCGCGTACCGTGAAACGGGTGTAAAGCCGGAAGACCTCGATGGACAGGTCCCGTCCGGCCGCCGACCGGTCACCGATCCGGTCCAGGTGCTCCCGCTCGGTGCGATACGCCCGAACCGTCGCCACGCCCTGCAGCGCCCCGGCCATCGCCTGCGAGCGTTCCCCGGCGGCGATCCGCTCCCGCGCGTAGTACGGCTGCGCCCGCGGCAGATACCAGCGCAGCGCGAGGGCGTATCCGGGTGCTGCGGCGAGCCCGGCCAGGCCGAGTCGCCAGTCCAGGGCGAACAGTCCGCCCGCGGTGAGCAGCACGGTCGTCGCCGCCCCGGCCAGCAGCGGCCCGGCCGTGGTCAGCACGTTCGCCACCTGCGCCACATCGTCACCGGCCCGGGCGACCAGGTCACCGGTGCCGGAGCGTTCCAGGGTGGCGGACGGCAGGTGCAGGGCCCGGTCCATCACGCGTTCGCGCAGCCGGGCCAGGACGGTCTCGCCGAGCCGGGCGGACACCGTCGCAGCCACCGCGGTCAGCACCCCACCGACCAGAGCCGCCGCGGCGATCACCGCGACCCGGACCATGACCCGTCCGGTGTCGGCGCCGCCGATCACGTCGTCGACCAGCCGGCCCAGCACCCAGGGCGCGACCAGGCCACTCGCCGCGGCGGCGATCAGCAGCACCGCGGCCGTGGCACTGAGGCCGGGCAGCTTGGCGAACTCGGCGCGGGTGGCCCGCCAGGTGTCCCGGGCCGAAGCGACCGGGAGCAGGACACGGCTCATCGGAGCACCGCCTCGCGGTATCGGGGGTCGGACGCGGCCAGTTCCTCGTGGGCGCCCTCGGCGACGATCCGGCCGTCGTCGAGCACGGCGACCCGGTCGGCCACGCCGAGCAGCGCCGGGCTGCTGGTCACCACGACCGTGGCCCGGGACTCCCCGGCACGGGCGGCGACCAGCCGTTCGGCGATCAGCGACTCGGTGACGGCGTCCACCGCGGTCGCCGGGTCGTGCAGCACCAGCACCGGCGACGCGGCGGCCAGCGCCCGGGCCAGCGCGACACGTTGCCGTTGCCCGCCGGACAGGTTGGCGCCGCGTTCGGTCAGCACCTGGTCCAGGCCGTCGGGCTGGGAGGCGACGATGTCGTCGGCGGCGGCCGCCCGGACCGCCGCGTCGATACGCTCGTCGGGGACACCGGCGGCGATGTTGTCGCGCAGGGTGCCCTCGAACAGGGTGACGTCGTGCGGTTCGACGAGCACCACACCGCGGGCGGCGGCCAGGTCCAGCTCCTCGACGGGCACGCCGTCGACCCGGATCTCACCGCGGTAGTCCTCGCGGGGCACGGTTCCGGCCAGCACCGCCACGAGGGACTCCGCGTGCTTCGGTTCGTACACCATGATGCCGACCACCTCCCCGGCGGCGACCCGCAGAGAGAGACCATCGAGACCGCCGTGACCGATCCCGGTCAGCACCAGCCGATCCGGTGCCACGGGTGGCGCCGCCGCCGAGCCGGAACCGACGAGCGGCGCCGCGCCCAGCACCCGGGCCACCCGGGCGGCCGAGGCCTTCGCGGTCGCCAGCAACTGCAGGCACCAGCCCAGCGCCTGCACCGGCTCGGCGACGAACTGCGCCAGACCGACAACGGCCACCAGCTCGCCGATCGTGATCCGGCCCTGGATCGCGAACCAGCCGGCCACCCCGGCGATCACCGCGAGCAGCAGGCCGTTGATCGCGGTGGTCACGCCCTGCTGCATGCCCTTGGCCCGGGCCGCGTGCAGGGTTCCGGCCAGCGCCGCGCTACTGGCCGTCGCGTAGCGCCGGGCCGCGTGGTCCTGCGCACCCAGACCACGCAGCACACGCAGGCCGGCGACCAGATCGACCGCCGTCGCGGTGGCCGAGGCGAGAGCCTCCTGCTGGGCTTCCCCACGCCGGGTGATCAGTGGTCCGAGCCGTTGCAGACCGAGAAGCACCAGGGGTACGCCGAGAAGCACGCCCCCGCCGAGCACCGGATCGACGACCAGCAGAGCAATGGCGGAAACGATCAGTGCGGTGCAGGCGGCGAGGATCATGCTGGACGCCTGCACCACCAGCGCGGCATGCTCGGTGTCCGACGCGGTGACCGACAGCAGCTCCCCGTCCCGCATGCCGGACCGCTGGCCACGCGGATCGAGCGCCCGCCCGGCGATCTCCAGCCGCATCCGGTGTGTCTCATGTTCGACCGCGACGACACCGAACCGGGCACCGATCCGCCAGGCGAACGCCAGAACCGTGAAGAGCAGCGCCAGCCCGGCCAGCGCGATCAGCAGCGCGCCGATGTCCGAGGTGGCCACCGCCCGGTCGATGGTCAGGCCGATCGCCACCGGCACCATCGCCTCGGAGGCCTGGTGCAGGCAGAGGAACGCGACACCGGCCGCGACCCGGCCACGCTGGTCGCGGATGGTACGCCGGAGCACGCCGCCGGCGTCCAGGCTCATGCGGTGCCCAGCGTGGTCAGCACGGTGTCCATGTTCGTCACCTTTCGTGGGTTGGGGTCAGCCACCTCGGCGCGGGCCAGACGCTGGGTACGGACCCGGGCCGCGCCGCCCTCGGACTTTTGTGGCCGGCGGCAGGATCGGTGATCGGGTGGGCGGCGTGCGCCTCTTCCGATCCACCGCACTTCATCGCCCCTCGTAAAAGAAAGGACAGGCTAACCTAACTACCCACGTGTTGCCGACCCCAGCCTGCCGACGCGCAGCTTCTGACCCGGATCACAGAAGCGGGGGCGCCGCGGCGCGCTGCTTTCCGCCTTCTTCTACAGGCGAAGGAAGGCCCGACCTTCTATTATGCTTCGGTATCGAGCTTAATTAGGGTGGAGGCTTTCATGACGGGGCTTGAACCGGCGGCGGTGCTCCTGGACATGGACGGGACGCTGGTCGAGTCACATCCAGCCGTGGAGCGGGCGTGGCGCACGTGGGCCGCCGAGTACGGCGTGGACCCGGAGGCGGTGCTGGCCGTCGCACACGGTTCGCCGTCGCTGCCGACCGCCCGCCGCTTCCTCCCGTCGGCGACCGACGCCGAGGTGGCAGCGGCGGCGGCCCGCCAACTGGACCTGCAGTACGACGACCTGTCCGACGTGACGGCAATCCCCGGAGCCCACGAGCTGCTGGCTGTGCTGGAATCGCGCGGCATCCCGTGGGCGGTGGTGACCAGCGCCGACGTGCGGTTGGCGAAGGCGCGACTGGGGGCGGCCGGCATCACTCCCCCGCTGACGGTGACGATCGAGGACATCAGCGAGGGCAAACCGTCCCCCGAGGGCTACCTGCTGGCCGCATCCAAACTCGGCGTCGACCCGGCCCGCTGCCTGGTCGTCGAGGACGCCGAGGTCGGCGTGCAGGCAGGCCGAGCCGCTGGAGCCCAGACAGTCGGAGTCCGGGGCGTCGCCGCCGACCTGACTGTGACCGGCCTGGACGACCTGGCCCGCCGCCTCCAGTGACCAGTTCCCGTTTCAGCCGAAGAAGATGATCAGGTCTCGGTCGGCGTCGCGGGCGGTGCGGAACCAGACGATCAGGTCTTGGGCGGCCGCCCGCAGCCGGGGCTCGACGGCCAGAGTGGGAAGCGCGGCCTCATACTCCTGGGCGGCCTTGGCGCACTGCTCGGCACCGAGGGTCACCACGGTTGGTAGTCGTCCGGGGCGGGCAGGTCGATCTCCGGCTCGTAGACGGTGAAGCCGTCCGGCAACTGGCTGGGCTTGTCGATTAAACTTCAGGTTTCTGCAGTTCAGCTTGAGTGCGGGCACGGTGGATGGTTTTACCGACGTTGTGGCGGAGCGCGCGGTGATGGTTATGGCTGCCGGACGGTCACCCGAGGGCTGGCCGGGTGGGTTTCGGTGCTCGCGCGGGACGACTCAATTCCACTTAGCTTAAGTTGATCTTGAGGCGGGCCCGATGACGCGACAAACGACTGAGCTGCGCCGATGCGGCTGCCCACCGCAACGGCCGCAAGGGTCGCCGCGGCGAAGCGGATCGCATAGTTCCTGCTCAGATCCTTGGTCAACTTAAGCTAAGTGGCATTGCGGGGCGGCTGGTCGCCGCTCGGAGGTTTCCGAAGGCGCGTCGCCGCCGTGAACTCGATAGTCCAGAAGCAAAACGGTGAGCCCCATTTCGGTGAGAGCAGTGGCCAGCAGCATCCGTCCGCCCCGTTGCCGCGCACTACCAAAACGGCGATCCGCCGGCTCTCCATACCGGACGGGCACCACCACCAGCCACTAAGCCAACTCCAGCCCGTCCGAGGTATGCAACCTCATCGCGCGAACCCCAGAGGGCAACGACGGCGCCACCCGGTCCGGAAAGAAGATGACGCGGCGCTGAATTCTCCACACCAGGACCATCAAAAGCAGGACGATCAAAAGTTCGGCATTGGGCCCCGTAAGAGAACATTCCCCACCTCAGCCATCTCCCCGAAACCGACCTACTCGACGTCAGAGCATGAAAGGCTGCATAGCTTCGCAATAGCCTCCACATGGAGTGCAAGATCCGCTTCCCCATAAACGGCGCGCTTCCAGCGATCCCACGATCCATCTTTCAGGAACCGATCAGCACGCCCACCCTCGACACCTCGGTCCATGTACTTCAATGCAGCGAGAGCCCAGGACTGGTCAATTCGCAGCTCGGTTCTCACCAAATTCCTGTCGAGATAGGCGGTCAGGATGTCAGCATCTCGATCCTCACCAAATGCGGCGAGCGCGAAGCAATAACCCTGCGCAACATACCCGACTTCATTTGACAGTAACAGTTCCCCTATGCTCTCTCGATATTTCACCCTGCGATCTATTGCAACAAGATACGAAGCGACGAGTCGATCTCGCCAAGGCCCAAATTTCCGACCAGGCTGCAACAAAAAGTCGACCTCCGGATCCGTAATCAGCCGCGCATCGCGCAGGAGGTCACGAAGGAATGAATTACTGTTGCGGGTTGCGCCTGGAGAAAGGATGCCGGCAGGCAAGTTGATATACCTCGGCCCATCAGGACCATCATGGCCAGTCGAAACATAATGGTCGACGTCGACGCGAGCAAGAAACTTACCATCAGCAGATGGGTCCATACCCTACATGATGCACCATCATGGAAGATCGGCGAAGCCGGGCTGAATATTTCGCGGGCGCACCGGAGAAAGCTCGACCGGGGAGGGGACCCAATGGATGGCGCCCGTCAACGCGCTACGCGAAGCCCTTTTGTCAGCACAAATTCGTAGAAGTCGCCGAATTGAACTTGAGCGGCGCCATCCTCGTGATCGACGAAACTTACCTGCTCACTACACACCCCATCATTAGACACGAATCCCCACCAGTCGCCAGTGCCAACCGGCGCAACCGCCACAAAGTTCGGGACAGCATATGCGCCCAAATTGACTGAAAGTAAATCCTCATCACGACTATCTGGCGACCTGACGGGCAATAGTTCAACGAACGAGAATACCCCACCACCGAATGCCTGCATGAAGCGTCTATATTTCGACGGCAGCCGCGTCCCTAAGGCCGCCTCCGCGGCAGCAAGCTCCGCATCTGTCGCGGTCATGGAGTCGAAGAGTTGAAACCCTGGCGGGTACTGTCTACCTGCTCTTTCCGCGCGGAAGGATTCAACCTGAGCTTCAAGCTCTTCGAACTCCATCACTCACCTCTTCGATGTTCCAGCTAGGTTAGTCGTACCACAGGTCAGATCCGTAGTGGCCCCAACCTTGCTCCTGAGAGCGATACCACCAGTGTAACTGCGTGTCTTCAGATCGCATTGCTCCGCTAACACCTTGATTATTTGCATTCGGGTGGAGCTGGGAGCCTGGCCCTCTGTGCGTAACCTGGTCTAGTTCGTGAATCGGCGACCCAGGCATTTGGTCGGCGTGGTGAATTTCGGGACGATCGCCCAGATGCCTCGGACGCAGTCCGTGTGCCCCGCGGCCAATATCGCCCAGAGTCCACGGACCCTCGATACGAATCGGCAGCACATTCGGACCCGCACCCGTCGCCGGGAAACAATTACAACCAACGCCCGGAGGAGTGTCGCCACAGTTGTGGACGAGGACCGGGGTTGTGCCGGCGAGCACATAGTACGTATGGACGTTAGCTACGGTGAGGTCATACATGTGTCGCTTGGCGCTATACGCAGCAACACCTTCAACGAAGGCAGCGCCACCACTGCCCTCTGCTACATGTAAAACCGATCCACCAACGAGATCTTCAGCCTCGGTCCACCTACCATTACCTTCGTCCCAGAACGGATGATTCGCTGTCACGTCAAGGACGACAATGGCGCCGCCCTCAATCCTGACTGACAAATCAACAAATTCAAGATCCAAGTTTTCGTGGAGAACTTCAACGGTTTCATAAGTAGTCAGACCCGTCATCGGATCAGTACTTACAACCTTCTCCCCAATTTCGATATCGCTGATTTCCTTGACAGCCCCGTCGGCCATCAGGACAGGCGTCGAAGCAGCGAAACTATGACACTTTTGCCCCAACCTCTTAGCAGCACCCACCCCTCCGACGACGGATGCGACATCGAGTGCCGCGAGCGCCCCGTAGCCGATAGCGCCAGCTTTATCACCCTCCTTTGCGCTACTAACAGCGGCACTCACCTGGTCGGGGAGATCAGCCGCGGCAAGAGGAACCGCAAAGAGCCCTGAAGCCACACCGTTGTTGGCTGATGTCATGACGTCGCTGGCACTGTGAAGGTTGCCATCGAGGTAGTCGGTGGTCAGCTGGCTTGCGGCACCTGCAACACCCATGCAGGGAACAGCGCCTACAGCACCCGTAAGCCCGGTACAACCAACGTATGCGACGATGCCGACACCTGCACCGATCAGTGCATTTTTGTTCTCACTGACCCAGTCGGAGGCTCGTTGCCACCAAGCAGGCTTCTTGGCCGGCGGGGAACTAACGGTGCCACCACCACCGCTGGAGCTACCTCCGCCGCCGGAATTGCCGCCACCACTGTGACCGCCGCCATTGTTGTTACTGCCGCTAGTCGCAACGCCGTTCAGTTAGGCGTTGGTGTGGCTGGTCAAGGGGTGTGTTGATCGGGGAGTAAGAAGCGGAGTTCAGGTATCAAGGTTTGTCACTCCAAGACAACCCAGAACCAGGAACTCCGCTTGACTGATCAGATTGCCATAACCCGTACCGTCTCGGTAGCTGCCGGGCCGTTCGCGCCGGGTCACCTCGGTGAGCTGA